>NZ_FPJP01000006.1:0-374601 GCF_900119325.1 Burkholderia sp. NFPP32
GGCTCGGGCGTGTCCTTCGTGTAGCCGACCACGCGCAGCGCGGCCGCGTTCAGCAGCGCGCGGTCGTACAGGTGCAGGATGAACACCGGCGTATCGGGCGCGGCGGCGTTGAGCTCCTCGATCGTCGGCAGGCGCTTCTCGGCGAACTGGTGCTCGGTGAAGCCGCCGACCACGCGCACCCATTGCGGCGCGGGCGTGATCGCGACCTGCCGCCTGAGCATGTCCATCGCGACCGCGAGCGACGGCACACCGTCCCAGCGCAGTTCCATGTTGTAGTTCAGGCCGCCGCGAATCACGTGGCAGTGGTTGTCGATCAGGCCCGGCAGCACGGTGCGGCCGTCGAGGTCGACGACCTTCGTCGCGCGCCCGGCGAGCCGCATGACGTCCGCTTCATTGCCGACCGCAACGAAGCGGCCGGCGGCTATCGCCACCGCCGTCGCGGTGGGGTTGGCGCGGTCGAGGGTCGTGAACCTTCCGTTGTGAAGGATCAGATCCGGTTGGGACTCGGTTGCGGTCATATACGTCACCTCGTTTCGATCAGAAGCCAAAGAGCTGTTTGAGGGTGGGGATGGCCTGCACGCCGATCAACATGCCGAGCAACCCGACAAGCGCGATCAGCGGCGGCGCCGGAGAACGGACCTTGATTGCGCTGTAAATGACACCGATCAGCAAGCCCGCACCAAGGGAAACCAGATAAGGTTCCATACGATCAATTTCTCGGACAGGTTGGAATGCAGGTCGTAACGTCCTGGCAAACACGCTGCGGGCGGCATCCGTGAATCGACCACGTACGCCGCCCGCGATTTCATATTGCCGATGCCGCGTGTTCGCGGGGAACACGCCGCATCAGCATCGACAGTCGCGACTGCCTTCGGTCACTTCGCCGGCACGGGCGGGATCGACTCGTGCGGCGTCGCGGTACGCTGCGCGGCCTTGTGGACCATCGTGTACGCGTAATCGACACCCATCCCGTACGCGCCCGAGTGCTCCTTCGCGATCGCCATCACGGCGTCGTAAGTCTCGCGGTGTGCCCAGTCACGCTGCCACTCGAGCAGGACCTGCTGCCAAGTCACGGGCACCACGCCGGCCTGCACCATCCGCTGCATCGCGAAGTCGTGCGCGTCCTTCGACGTGCCGCCCGATGCGTCGGCGACCATGTAGATTTCGTAGTCACCTTCGAGCATCGCGCACAGCGCGAACGTCGTATTGCAGACCTCCGTCCACAGGCCCGACACGACCACCTTCTTGCGGCCGTTCGCGGCCAGCGCGTCGCGCACCTTCTGGTCATCCCACGAGTTCATCGACGTGCGTTCGAGCGTCTTCTGGTTCGGGAACACGTCGAGCAGCTCGGGATAGGTGTGACCCGAGAAGCTGTCGCTTTCAACCGTCGTGATCGTGGTCGGGATGTTGAATACCTTCGCGGCCTTCGCGAGCCCGACGACGTTGTTCTTCAGCACCTGACGATCGATCGACTGCACGCCGAACGCCATCTGCGGCTGCTGGTCGATGAAGATCAGCTGGCTGTTATGGGGGGTGAGTACTTCAAGCTTCGGATTGCTCATGGTGGTCATGTCCTTTGACGCGGAGAAAAAATTGCCTGTCTCGCCGGCAAGCCGGGAGGCGCCCAATGCGCTGTGCCGGCAGGTTTTCCTGCCAGCCGGTGCCATTCAACACGCGATTTCATGGTAACGCCACTTAATCAAATCGATTAATAAAATCCCTAAAAACAGGCCTTAAAAGATCTTAAAACCATCGAATTGAATGATCACATCAAAAAAGACCTGCTACGCTATCGAATGAATTCGGGATCGCCCGCGGATCAGTAGTTATCCGTATTTTTCACACGGTTGTCATTCACTTACATCCGAATCATGAAGCCGTATATTTCATCGCTGCTTGCCGGGATTCTCGCCGGCGTCGTCTACTTCCTGATCGGCGTGCAATCGCCCGCTCCGCCCACGATCGCGCTGGCCGGCCTGCTGGGCATTCTTGCCGGCGAACAGATCCTGCCGATCGCACGGAGAATGCTCGCTGGAATTCATCTGAGAACCGCGTGGAACGAAGCGAAGTGCAGCCAGCACATGTTCGGCTCCCTGCCCGGCGCCCAGGCATCCGATGCCGCCGCGAAGAAACGTTAATCGACGCCGTCGTGACCCACGTTGACTGACCGGATTCGGGGAGGCCGACCGGCGTGCCGGCCAATCTCCCGACGCCGACCACACGCAGGCAAGCCGGAACGCGAAGCAGCCGCGAAACCCGGGCCCATTCGGCACGGCTCCCCCGTGCGCTGACGCTGCGGAAATGGCGCACATCGCCAATACCGATCGGACGCTGAATTCGCGCGAGGCAATCCTGCCCGAAAAAGGATAGCGCCCCCGGCTCCGGCAACCGGATTAATTGTTCTGAATCGTATTGGTCTCCGCGGCGCTTGGCGATAACATGACAGCCCGACGCCCGCGTGGATTCCATCATGAAGCTGTCATTCGAAGCGCTCGAAGCACTGGACGCGATCGATCGCACCGGCACGTTCGCCGAAGCCGCGGAGCTCCTGCACCGTGTACCGTCTGCGCTGACCTATCTCGTACAAAAACTCGAAAGCGACCTCGACGTCGCGCTGTTCGACCGCAGCGGGCGCCGTGCGAAGCTCACGCACGCGGGCCGCGTGGTCGTCGAAGAGGGCCGCCGGCTGCTGCATGCCGCCCAACAGATCGAACTCAAGGCACTGCGTGCACAGCAAGGCTGGGAAACCGAGGTTCGCATCTGTATCGACGAGATCCTGCCGTTCGACGCGTTGTGGCCGTACGTGCATACGTTCTACGGGCTCGAGATGAACACGCGGCTGCGCCTGTCCACCGAAGTGCTCGGCGGCACCTGGGATGCGCTGATTTCGCGCCGCGCGGATCTCGTCGTCGGCGCGGTGGGCGAGCCGCCGGAGCTGCCGAACATCGTCGCGCGGCCGATCGGCACGCTCAGGCACGTGTTCGCCGTCGCCCCCACCCATCCGCTCGCGGCGTTGCCCGAACCGCTGTCGATGGCGTCGGTGGTCGAGTATCGCGGCGCCGTCATCAGCGATACCTCGCGCGAGTTGCAGCCGCGCTCGGTCAACGTCGATGCCGGGCAGCCGTATCTCGCGGTCCCCACGCTCGCCGCAAAACTGGCCGCGCAGTGCGAAGGACTCGCGGTGGGCACGCTGCCGGATTGCGTCGCGGCACGCGCGATCTCGCAGGGCAAGCTCGTCGCGCGCCAGGTGACCGGCATGCGCGACACGACACATTGCTATATCGCGTGGCGCGGCGACGAGGCCGGACGCGCGCTGCACTGGTGGGTCGAGCAGCTCGACCGCCCCGATCTCGTCGACCGGTTCACCGCGCTCGCCTGATTCCGCCGCACGCCGGCCGCACCGCTCGATCGGCCTTTTCCCGCGATCTCCCGCCGCGTCAGCCGAACGAATCGTGAAGGCGCTTCATCTCCTTCTCGAGCCACTCGATCAGATTGAACGACGCATGCGCCTTCGCGGCCGGCGGGATCATCATCTTTTCCTCGGTCGCGATGTGTTCGTTAAGGGATTCGCACATCAGCCGTCCGAGTTCGGGTTTCCTCGCGAGCAGCGGCGACAGGTCGCGGCTGCTCAACTGATAGGCCGTCACGGCCGTCACCGCGTAGACGCTCGCATGAAGTTGCGTGCCGGCCAGCACGACGGACTGGCCGATCGCGTCGCCGGGCACCATCCGCCTGACCTCGATGTCGCCCGTCGCGCCCGGCACGAACACCGACGCGACACCGGACCCGACGATCGTCAGCAGGCGCGTATCGGAATTCGATGCGTAGATCACCTCCCCCTTGTGAAATACGCGCGACGCCAGCGCATTGGCCAGCACCGCCAGATCCTCGTCGCCGAGTTGCCTGAAGAGTTCGACCGCGCGCAGCAGCCGTTGACCGCTCGAAGCCGGCCGGTGCGCCTCGGCCATCCCGCCGAGCGGGCGCAGCGCGATGTCCGCGGCGGCGAGATGCCGGTGGGCCAGATCGTAGAGCCGGTTACGCACCGCCACCTTTTTTTGCAGCGCGTCGACGTAACAGACGAGTTCGTATTCGACGGAATTGGTCTTGAAGGCCTTGACGACCGAGATCGGTGCGGGACTGGCCAGCACGTCCAGCGAACTGGCGGCAGCGCGGTCGAGCGCATCGACGACGACGGCCGGCCTAACCGCCGGATCGATCTCGATCGTCAGTGTCACGCCGTGCACGCTCGCGGGTTCGCTCAGGTTGACGATCGTCGCCTTCGCCGCCGTGCTGTTCGGCACGACGACCAGGTTGCCGAGGCTGTTGATCAGCTTGGTCGCGCGCCAGTTGCTTTCGACTATCCGCCCTTCCAGTTCGCCGATGGCCACCGTATCGCCCAGGCGAAACGGCTGGGTGGTATTCAGCACAAGGCCCGAGAACACGTCGTTCAGCGTGTTCTGGACGGCCAGGCCGAGGATCACGGCCACGGCGCCCGAGGTCGCGACCAGGCCGCTCAGCGGCAGGCCCAGTACGTAGCCCAGCGCGGCCACCGCGGCCGCACCGAACACGGCGCCCGCGGCGATGTCGTGAAACAGCCGCTGGTTGCGCCATGCGCGCGGCAGCAGCAAATGATCGAGCATCAGGCTGAACACCAGCGCGCATTGCAGCCACCATGCGACACCGATCGCCTGGATGGCCAACCGGTCGAACCGGTCGGGCGACGGTGGCACCGCGAGCGGGCTCACGCCGGTGGCGAACAGCACATAGGTCAGCGCGGCGAACGACGCGCAGCGCCAGACCGCTTTCGTCGTCGAACGGCCAGGCCCGAGCAACCGCCATGCAACGAGATCGGCAACGACGATCGGTGCGCCGTAGGCGACCGTGACGGACAGGTTCAGCATGCCGGAACGGGCCGCGTGCGCGCTGCGCGACTGGCGGGAAACCCGCGCGATCGCATGGCTCGCGCTACCCGATCCGGCGAGCGGCCGCCCGCGGCGAATCGTGGCGTGAAAGGTCGGACTGGACAGGTTTCATGCGGTAGTCGTTCGATGACGCGCGAAGTCGCCGCGGCACGACATGTGCCGATCGCCGCCCCACGCCGGCATTCGGTGGCATCGGGATATCGACAAGCGGCGGTGCGAGCCGGTCTGCTGCCCGCGCGCCAATCGCCGACGGTCTCCATGCATGCAATGTAGACGCACCGGCCGGCCAAGTCCTGAGTTCAGGCTGAAACGTTCTGAATTCGGCAGCGGCGCGCGCCGTTACGGTTCGCGCGCCGGCAACCCGGCCTCGTCCGCGTCGACCCCGAGCGCGTGCAGTTCGGACCATGCGTCGTGCACGACCCGCGTCGGCCCCGACGTATGGGCGAGCGCGGCGGCATAGGCGGCCAGCAGGCGCACGCGCGCATCCTCGCGCGCCCGCGTCTCGTCCATATTCCGCATTGCATCGAGCGCCGCGCGCGCCCGTTCGCGACATTCGTCCACCAGCGACAGGTCGAACAGGCACGGGACCGCGACAGCCGCCATTGCGATGCCGACCTCCGCATCGCCGTTCGGCGAAAACGCCCAGTCGAGCGCCGCGCGCAGATTGCCGAGTTCGCGCCGGATCACGTCGAGCCGCGATTCGGCCCGCGGCGCGTCGTCGCCACCGGGTGCAAGCCTGAACAACCTATGGAAGTAGTTCGCATGCGCGAGTGCCGCGGCCGCGCATTCGCCGTTGTTCGCGAGCTGCTGCAGCGCATACGCGCGCGTCGTGGTCAGCAGCCGGTAGCGCGGCGCGCCGTGCGCGCTCTCGAGGCTCAGGAGCGACTTCGAGACGAGGCCGGCGATCGTGTCGAGCAGGTCCGCATCGACCAGCCCCTTCGTGCCGACGATCTCCTGCACCGCGTCGATCGAGAAGCTGTCGCGGAACACGCCGAGCCACCGCAACAGCAGGCGCTCCGCGTCCCCGAGCAGGCGGTAGCTCCAGTCGTACATCGCCTGCAGCGTCTGATGACGCGGCAATGCCGTACGAAAACCGCCGGTCAGCAACCTGAAGTGATCGTCGAGATGCGCGGCCAGCACATCGATGCCGAGCACGGCCGCTCGGGCCGCAGCCAGTTCGATGGCGAGCGGGAGACCGTCGAGACGCCGGCATACCGACGCCATCAGCGACACGCTGCGTCCATGGAGCGGAAAGCGAGGGTCGGCGGCGCGCGCGCGCGCCGAGAACAGTTGCACCGCGCTTGCGCGCAGGATCTCGGCATCGTCGGCGCCTTCGCAGGGCACATCGAGCGGCGGAATCGGACACAGCCGCTCGCCCTGGATACGCAGCGCCTCGCGGCTGGTCGCGAGGACGCACAATCCGGCGTCGGACTCGGTCAATGCAGTCGCGATCTGCGCGGCGGCATCGAGCAGATGTTCGCAATTGTCGAGCACCAGCAGCATCCGGCGGTTCGCCACGCTGGCCAGCACGGCTTCGAGCGTCAGCGATCCGGCCGGCTGCACGATGCCGAACGCACCCGCCAGCGCGGCGGGCACGAATTGCGGACACGCAACCGTGGCCAGCGACACGAACGCGGCACCCTCCGGAAAACTCGCCTCGGCCCGCATGGCCGCTTCGAGCGCGACCCGCGTCTTGCCGATGCCGCCCGCCCCGACCAGCGTCACGACGCGCGCGGTGTCGAGCGCCGCGAGGACGTCGGCGACGGTCTGCTCGCGGCCGACGAGCGCGGTCGGCGCGGCGGTCAGCCGCGACGCCGCGGGACGCACGGCCGCCGCGCCTTCGGCCTGGGCGCCGACCAGCCGATAGCCGCGCCCCGGCACCGTGACGATCAGGTTCCGGTCGCCGGCCAGCGCCTTGCGCAACGCGGCGATATGCACCTGCAGGTTGTTTTCCTCCACGATCGTGTGCGGCCACACACGCTGCATGATTTCGTCTTTCGATACCAATGCGCCATTCGCCCGAATCAGGAGTTCGAGAATTTCGAATGCGCGGCTGCCGATGCGCAGCAGTTTGCCGTTCGAGCGAATTTCACGTCTGTCGAGAAAAACGTGAAGTGTTCCAATCCTGATCATGGAAATTCTTAATCGACTTCATTCATTGATGCCCTGTCAGAAATGACACCGGTTGGGTGCCATGCTACGGCATTTGTCTAATGAGGTGATTCAAATTATCAGAACGGAAGGAGCAAATTTTTTGAATCGACGAGAGCCGCGATCGCCGCGACGCCTCCCGGACATGCACGCCGTCCGGCACGGCGCACCATGACATCCCGCACTTTTAATGTGCGAAACATTCGTTCATTCGTGAACTCATTTATCGGATAAAACGGCCGATTGGCCGGAATCGATTTCGTGATCTCGTTAATTGAAATCGCAGTTCGAATGACTTGCGAAAAAACCAGGTAAAAGCGACGTGCAAAGCGCGGTGAAATCGATTCCGGGCGCGAGCGCCGGTCGGATTTTCCGTTCAGAACGATTCAGGCGCCGCTCAGGACATTCAGCGGCGCGGCGCGCGACGATGGTTCGATGGCGCCAGCGTCGAGCGACCGCCGTCACGCCGCGAGGAACACGACCATGGGCAACCGTATCGCCGGCATCCGGATTCCCGACGGCCCGATCGCACGGGAGGCCGCCGCGACCGTGCGCGCCGGCGAACCGGAACTCCTGTTCCGGCACGCGATGCGCGTGTTCGCGTTTGCGTCGATCATCGGGCTGCGTCGCGGCATCGCATTCGACGCCGAGCTGCTGTACGTCGCCGCGCTGTTCCATGACTTCGGGCTGACGGAGCGCTACCGGGATTCGCGCCGGCGCTTCGAAATCGACGGCGCGAATGCCGCCCACGCATTCCTCTGCGGATACGGCGTCGCCGCCGGCGATGCGGAAGAGGTCTGGCGTGCGATTGCGCTGCACACGACCTTCGGCATTCACCCGTACATGACGCCGTTGACGGCGTTGCTCGGCGCAGGTGTCGAGACGGATCTCTTTGCGCGTCATTTCGACGAAGTGAGCCGATCCGAACGCGACGAGATCGTGAACGCGTGGCCGCGCGGCCCGTGTTTCAAGGAGCTGTTCCTCGAAGTGCTCGCCGCGGGCACCGCGCATCGCCCTGCCGCTGCGTTCGGCAACGTCGGCGCCGACGTGCTCGAGCGTTGCGACCCGGACTATCGTCGGACGAATTTCTGCGGCCTGGTGCTCGGGTCGAAATGGACGGAGTGAGCTGTCCGGTCGGCCGGGCCCACTCCGCCGCGTCATCCCCGCCGGGTCATGCGCGGGCGAACGCCAGCAGTTCGTCGTTCAATCGTTGCGCGTGCGTCAGATACAGCGCATGCGGTCCGCCCTCGTAGACGCTCAGCGTCGCGTGCGGCACGCGCTTCGCGGCGGCGGCGCCCGTGAGCGCGAGCGGCACCGTCTGGTCGTCGTCGCCGTGAATCACGAGCGTCGGCACGTCGAACTTGTCGAGATCCGCCCTGAAATCGGTTTCGGAAAACGCGCCGACGCAATCGAGCGTCCCCTTCAATCCGCCCTGCAGCGCCATGAACGACGTCCAGTCGAGCGCGGCGCGCGAGATCGTCGAAGCGGCCCGGTTCGAACCGGTGAACAGCGGCCAGAAGTTCTCGAAGAAGGCCGCGCGGTCGGCCACGATGCCCGCGCGAATACCGTCGAACACGGCCACGTCGACACCGTCCGGATGGTCGTCGCGCCGCGCGACCAGCGGCGTCACCGACCCGACCAGCACGGCCTTCGCGATGTGTCGCGTGCCGTGCCGGCCGATGTAGCGTGCCACTTCGCCGCCGCCCATCGAAAAGCCGACGAGCGTCACGTCGCGCAGCCCGAGCGTCTCGATCAGCGTCGCGAGATCGTCCGCCAGCGTGTCGTAGTCGTATCCCGTCCACGGCTGGCCGGATCGGCCGAAGCCGCGCCGGTCGTAGGCGATGCAGCGAAAGCCGTTCGATGCGAGATGATGCATCTGGACGTCCCACATGTCCGCATTCAACGGCCAGCCGTGAATGAATACGACCGGGCGCCCTGCGCCCCAGTCCTTGTAGTGGATCGAAACGCCGTCGCGTGTCGTGAACGTGCTCATGAAGATTCCTCAGCGGTGAAAAAGCAGCGGCCGCCGGCGATGGCCGACGGATGGGGCGCACCGTTCCGGGTCACGAACGGGACAGCCTGACGATGAACCGATCCAGTTCGGACGCGAGGATCACCTCCCGGTAGTTCGCGGGGCGCTTCGCTCCGCGCCACTGCGGCTTGTAGATTGCATCGCCGGTATGAATCGTGATGCCGGTCAGCGCGCAGCGGCCGAGGGCGCGGGATTTTGCGCTGATCCAGCGCTGCTCGTCGTAGCGGCAGCGGGTCGGATCGCTCCACGATATCAACACCGACGAATCGGTCTGCCGCTCGGCGGCGACGATCGCGCAACGGCGGCGCACGCCGCCGCTCGACGCGGGCGGCGCATCGTCGCGATGGCGACGGCGTACGGGTTCCGGGTCGCGAAGATGCGACGGCGCACAGCGGCTCGCAGCCGGCGACGGGTCGAGCAGCGTCATCACGTGTTCCCAGCGATTGAATTCGTCCATGGCGGCGTACCCAGGCAAGTGGCAAAGGGCGCGGATGTATCGCACCCGCCCGCATTGCGGTCGTCATCCGCCGGCACGAACCGGCAAGACCCGCGACGGGATGACCTGATGCTGACAATAGCGAGCCGCCGCTGAAGAGTCTTGATTCCGGGCTTAATTTTTCTGGCCGGTGCGTTCGCGCGGCTTGCGCCGCGACCGCCTTCATGAAAATTCAGCGCGATTTCAGTACAGGCTGCATGACCCCGCGATAGGCTCCTGTCGGCGTTCGTTCGCTAACACTTGCGCGCCTGCCGGCCCGCGACCGCGAACCCACGCCGGCTGCCGGCGCGATTGCCGCATGCGGGCAGGTCCGCACCATCCATCCAACGCGGCATCGTTCCACCGCACGTTCAAGGAGTCCCAATGCGTCCAGCAGATATCGACGCCGTTCCCTCGGCGCGTCGCCGAGACATGCTGCTTGCCGGCGCGACCGCCGTTGCAGCCGCCGCGCTGCCGGCTGCTGCCGCCGCTGCCGCCCCCAAACACGCCGCTTCCGCCCATCAAGGAGCTCATGCGATGAACACGATCACCACCAAAGACGGTACGCAGATTTACTTCAAGGACTGGGGCAGCGGCCGCCCGGTCGTCTTCTCGCACGGCTGGCCGCTGTGCGCCGACGCGTGGGACCCGCAGATGCTGTTCCTCGTGCAGCACGGCTATCGCGTGATCGCGCACGATCGCCGCGGTCACGGCCGCTCGAGCCAGCCGTCGCACGGCAACGACATGGACACGTATGCCGACGATCTGGCGGCGCTGATGGATGCGCTCGACCTGCGCGAAGCCACGCTCGTCGGCCATTCCACCGGCGGCGGGGAAGTCGCGCACTACATCGGGCGCCACGGCACGAAGCGCGTGTCGAAGGCCGTGCTGATCGGCGCCGTGCCGCCGCAGATGGTGAAATCGGCGTCCAATCCCGGCGGCCTGCCGATGGACGTATTCGACGGGATCCGCAAGAACGTCGCCGAGAACCGCTCGCAGTTCTACAAGGATCTCGCCGTGCCGTTCTTCGGCTTCAACCGTCCGGACGCCAAGGTGTCGCAGGGCACGATCGACGCATTCTGGGCGCAGGGCATGATGGGCGGCGTCTATGGCCAGTATCTGTGCGTCAAGGAATTCTCCGAGGTCGACTACACCGAAGACCTGAAGAAGATCGACGTCCCGACGCTGATCCTGCACGGCGACGACGACCAGATCGTGCCGATCGACGATTCGGCCCGCCTGTCCGCGAAGATCGTGAAGCACGCGCAACTCAAGGTGATCCCCGGCGGCGCGCACGGGATGTGCGTCGTCAACGCCGACCGGATCAATGCCGAACTGCTCGCGTTCCTGAAGGCGTAAGCATCGCGGCACGGCGCGCCCGGCCGCCCGGCCGCCCGGCCTTCAGGCCGGCGCGCCCTTCAGCACGTTTCAGGATTTTTCAGGTCGCCGCCGTTGCGTTGCGGCGGGCGCGATCGCCAGGATCGTCGATGCGGCATATCCGCCGATCCGGCGCCGCACGCTCACGACGCACGCGCCGGCCTGAGCAGCAAGCCGATCAACACCCCCGCGACCGCGAAAGCCGTCGCGACACGAAAATTGTCGGCCAGTGCGAGCGTGGTCGCCTGGATGCGAACCGCCCGGTCGAGCAGCGCATAAGCCGCCTGGTCGCCGGTCGCGAAGGTCGCGCCGTGCGACACGAGCAACGCCGCGCCGGCCCGCAGGCGCTCCAGCGTTTGCGGATCCGACAGCGTGACATGCAGACCGACGAGATTCGAATGGGTAGCCTCCATGATGCGCTGGATCACCGCGATCGACGTCGTGCCGAGCTGCCCGCTCAGCAGGCGCGTCGTCTGCACGACGGCGCCGAACGTCAGTACATGCTCGGCCGTCGCGTGCTTGCCGAAAAAGAACACGACCGACGTGAGTGCCATCGTCTGCCCCAGCGCCTGCAGCAGCTGCGACGGGATGAAATCGGGTTCGGCCCAGACGGGCGTGAGGCGCGCGCCGAGCGCGAACGCGACCGCCACCATCGCGAAGCCGGCCACGATCAGCCGGCGCGGATCGACGCGTTGCAGCAGCCACGCCACGCACGGCGCGAACAGCAGCTGCGGCATCGCGATCCAGCGCAGCGTATCGCCGATCTGCAGCGGTCGAAGCCCGTAGGTGCTCGCGAGAAACGCCGACGGAATGAAGCTCGTGTTGAGCACGGTAAAGCGCACGAGGCCGACGAGCAGGATCAGCAACGCGACGTTGGGCAGCGCGAGGTAGCCGAGATCGAGCCCGGCCCGTCGCGACGTCAGTTCGTGGATCAGGAACGCGGCCACCATCACGATGCCGATGCACAGCAGCGCGACGATCAGCGGCGACTGGAACCAGAACAGCCGCTCGCCCTGATCGAGCGCGATGCACAGGCACGCGAACCCGCCGGCGCCGAGCAGCATGCCGCGCGTATCGATACCGGACGCGATGCGCTTGATCGGCTCGGTGGACAGCGACAGCATCAGGCAGACGATGAACGGCACGGTCAGCAATGCGTTCTGCCAGAACAGCCAGCGCCAGCTCAGGTGTTCGCTGTACCACCCTTCGAGCGTCGCCGACAGGTTGAGCGACATCTCGAGGTTCATCGCATACGCGGCGATGCCGAACGGAATCAGCCGCGGCGGCAGCGTGCGGACGACGAACCCGACGGTCAGCGGCACGAACACGCCGGACGCGAAACCGGCCAGGCTCTGGAACACGATGAACGTGCCGAAGTTCGTGCACAGCGGCAGCACGCTTTCGACGACCAGAAATACCGCGGCGCCCGCCAGCAGCACGCGACGCGTGCCGAACACGAAGGCCGCCGCGATCGCGAGCGGCCCGACGAACATCTGCGACGCGATGAACGCGGTGTTGATCCATGCGCCCTCGTCGAACCCGACGCCGAGCGCACCGCGTATGTCGGCGAGCCCGAGCGACGTGATGCGCGACGTCAAGGTTGCGATGATCGCGCCGAGCAGCACGGCCGCGATCGCGGCGATCGAACGAAACGTCGGTATGTCGGAGGCCGGCGCTGCGGCCGGCCCCGGTGTCGCGCCACCGGGGGCGAACGTGGTGTTCATCGTCGAGCGGCTCCCGCACAAAAAGCTCGCGCAAGCATAGCGCGATGCGACAAACCCTGTCTTTTCGATGGAGTATCCCGATCGTGACCACGAACCCGCCGGACACGCCGCCCACTTCCGCCGCGCGCTCGCGCAAATGGCCGATCGTATCGATCGCCGGATGCGCGCTGTTGCTCGTCGCGCTGCTGGTCTATGAATTCGACGCGCATGATCGCGGCACCGACGACGCGTACGTGACGGGCCACCTGCACGTGATCTCGCCGCGCGTGGCCGGCACGGTCGAGCGCGTGCTGGTGAACGACAACCAGTTCGTGCACGCGGGCGCCCCGCTCGTGCGGCTCGACCCGCGCGATTTCGACGTGCGCGTCGCGCTGCAGCGGGCCCGCG
The DNA here is from genome assembly GCF_900119325.1 of Burkholderia sp. NFPP32. Classification (NCBI taxonomy): domain Bacteria; kingdom Pseudomonadati; phylum Pseudomonadota; class Betaproteobacteria; order Burkholderiales; family Burkholderiaceae; genus Burkholderia; species Burkholderia sp. NFPP32. The sequence goes on from NZ_FPJP01000006.1 coordinate 13,069, forward strand.
TCGCGCAGGCGCGCTCCGATGCGAGCCGCGCGAAGGCGCTGGTCGAGCAAGCGGAAGCGACGCTCGTGTCGGCGCATGCCGACGCCGAAAAGGCCGAGCTCGACTACGCACGGGCACGCGAACTGACCCGCGAAACCCCGCGCGGATTGTCGCAGCAGGAATTCGACGCCGCCAACGCGGCGCGCAAGTCCGCCCGCGCACGCATCGAGGCGGCCGACGCGCAGCGGCGCAGCGCGCAGGCCGCGCGGCAGGCCGCCGATGCCGTGTCGAACCAGAACGACGCCGAGTTGCGCGATGCGGAGCTCCAGCGCCAGTACACGACCGTCGTGGCGCCGTCGGACGGCTACGTCGGCAAGAAGACCGTCGAGACCGGCGAGCATGTCGCGCCCGGCCAGGCGCTGCTCACGCTCGTCGAACCGCACCCGTGGGTGGTCGCGAACTTCCGCGAAACCCAGCTCCGGCACGTTCGCGCCGGCGACGTCGTGCAGTTGCGCTTCGACGCGCTGCCGGACCGGACCTTCAGCGGGCACGTCGACAGCCTGTCGCCCGCGACCGGCGGGCAATTTGCGCTGTTGCCGCCCGACAACGCGACCGGCAACTTCACGAAGGTCACGCAGCGGGTGCCGGTCAAGATCCTGCTGGACGGCCCGGCCTCGGCCGAACCGCGCATTCGGCCCGGCCTGTCGGTCGTCGTCTCGCTGCAACGCGGCCGCACGCAGCCATGACCCGCATCGCCGCCCTGCTCGCCGCCGGCCTACTGAGCGCGTGCACGATCGCGCCGCAGCCGCTCGCCCCCGTCGCGGTCGGAGCCGACCGGTTCCGCCATGCGGATGGGCCCGACGAACCCGCACCGTCGCTCGTCGAATGGCCCGCATCGTTCGGCGCTCCGCCGCTCGTCGCGCTCGTCGATGCCGCGCTCGCCGGCAACCACGACATCCGCGCCGCCGCGGCGCGCGTCGACCAGGCGCAGGCGCTGCTCGGCGTGCGCGAAGCCGCACTGGCGCCGACCGTCGGCGTCGATCCGTCGTTCAGCCGCTCGCGCGTATCCGGCACGGTCGACAACGCGTTGCCGAAACGCACGATGCACAACTGGTCGGTGCCGTTCAACGCCAGCTATGAAGTCGATCTGTGGGGGCGCCTGCGCGGCGATGCGGAGATCGGCCGGCAGAACGTGCTGCAGGCAGACGCGGATCGCGCGGCCGTTCGCCTGCGCGTCGCGACCGACGTCGCGAGCGATTACCTGACGCTCCATTTCGTCGAGCAGGATCTCGCGACGCTGGCCCGCGCGATCGAACTGCGACGCACCGCACTCGATGTGATCGCCGCGCGCGTGCGGGCCGGCGCGGCAAGCGATCTCGATGCGCTGCGTGCGGCAGCCGATCTCGATACGGCTCGCGCCGATCTCGCGGACAGCCGGCGGCTGCGCGAAAACCTCGTCGACGCGCTCGCCGTGCTGACCGGCGTCTCGCCGAGCGCATTCTCGGTCGCGCCGACCGCCTCCGCCATGCGCGTGCCGGAGGTGCCGCCCGGCCTGCCGTCCGCGCTGCTCGCGCAACGGCCGGACGTCTATGCGGCGGCGCGCCGCGTCGACGCGGCATCGCTCGAAATCGGCGTCGCCCGCACCGCGTGGCTTCCGACCTTGACGCTGACCGCCCAGGGCGGGTTCGCCAGCCGCGACCTCGGCACGTTTCTCGACCGCAACAGTTCGCTATGGGGCCTCGGCGCGAGCGTGGCCGAAACGGTATTCGACGGCGGCAAGCGCGAAGCCGCGGTGGCCGCCGCGAAGGCAGGCGCGGAACTCGCCGACGCGAACTATCGCGCGACCGCGCTGAGCGCGCTGCGCGAGGTTCAGGACGCACTCAACGACATCGCCGCGCAGAAAGAGCGGATCGTTCGCTACGACAGCGCGGCGCGCGCCACCGAAGCGGCGGCGCGATTGTCGCTGAACCGTTACGGGCACGGCTACGTCAGTTATCTCGAGGTCATCGACGCGGACCGGGACGCACTGAATGCGCGGCGCCAGCTGATTCATAGCCGCCAGGCACTCGCGATCGCGACGGTCAATCTCGTGCGCGCGCTGGGCGGCGGGTGGACACCGCCCGCGGCGAGACCGTCGGACGTCGCGAATCGCGCGGACCGGTTCTGAAAAAAACATCAACGCGCCCTCGACTTCCGTTCAAACGGTCTCACGTATTTTCATATCGCTCTTAAGCTTACCTAACGTTTTTTGTGTTGCCCGGTACCGGTGTGCCGCATAGATTGGTCACATACGAATCCACGGAAGCGAGACCTGTCATGGATCGCCTGAAAACACTCGAGATACTCAAGACGGTTGCCGAACAAGGCAGCTTCACGAAAGCCGCCGAGGCCCACCGGCTCGGCGTCCCCTGCATCAGCCGCGCGATCCGGTGCCTCGAGACGTCGCTCGGCGTGCTGCTGTTTCACCGCACGACGCGCAAAGTGACGCTGACGCGCGTGGGTCAGGACGTGCTCGAGCAGGCGCTCGCGTTGCTGCAGCAGTACGAGCACTTTTCCGTATGCTGTCACGCCAATGCAAGCGAGATGCAAGGCGATATCTCGATCGAGGTCTCGAACCTGTTCGGCGTAGATCGCCTGGTGCCCGTCCTGGCCGAGTTCAATCGGCAGCATCCGCTCGTGCGAATCCGCGTCGACTGGGTCGATCACCCGAGCGCGGCCCTGAGCGGCGCAACGGATCTGTCGATCGTCACCGAACGAACGTCGAGTCTGACGTGCGTCGAGCGGGACCTCGGGCGCATCCCGATGGGCCTATACGCGAGCCCGCGGTATCGGGCCGCAGGCGGCACGGCGGACACGCCGCAGGCGCTCGAACGCATGGATGCGCACGGCAGCAAACCGGGTAGCGGCGGCTCGGCATGGCCGCTGCGGCACCGGCGTACCGGCGCGACCGCCGAGATACGGCTGGCCGGCGCGATCCGCTCGAACTGCCTCGATACGCTGATTCTCGCGACGACGCGCGGCACCGGCTTCGCCGTGCTTCCGGAGCATCTCGCGCGGCCGCTCGAGCGCGACGGCGAACTCGTTCGCCTGCTGCCCGACTGGCAGGTCGGCGATCTCGGCGCGTCGCTGCTCTATCACTCGCGCCGGAACCTGCCCGTGCGCATCAGAACGCTCGCCGAACATCTCGTCGCCGCGTTCGACGGCAGCCCCGACGCCCGACCGGCAGCGCGGCGCGACGCGCACGTCGTCACGCACGCCGCGGATGCCGACAGCGAAGTGGCCGCATGAACGCCGTCGCCCGCGTCATCGCGGCCCTGCCCGCCGAAGCCGGCGCCGTTACGTCGACCGCGCCGGCACGCCCGCTCAGTCGCGTGCGCCGGCCGGGCGCACGCCCAGCGCTTCGGCTTGCCGCACGAGATCCGGCAGCGTGCGAACCTGCATCTTCTTCATCACCTGGGCCCGATGCACCTTCACCGTGATTTCCTGCAGGCCGAGATTCGCCGCGATCTGCTTGTTCATCAGGCCCGCGACCACCTGGCTCATCACTTCGCGTTCGCGCGGCGTCAACGACGCATAGGCCTGGCGCACCGCGTCCAGCGCGCGCTCGCGCTCGAGGCGCTCGCCGTCGCGGGCCAGCGCATGGCCGACGGCATCGAGCATCGCTTCGTCGTCGAACGGCTTCGTCAGGAAGTCGAGCGCGCCGCCCTTCATCGCCTTGACCGTCGTGGCCACGTCGCCGTAACCGGTCATGAACAGGATCGGCACGTTCAGGCCCGCACGTACCGCTTCCTCCTGAACGGCCAGCCCGCTCTCGTCGACAAGACGCACGTCGAGGATCAGGCAGCTCGGCACGTCGGGCCGCTCGAACGCGAGAAACGCCCGCGACGACGCGAACGTCTCGACGCGAAACCCCGCCGAACGCAACAGTGCGCTCAACGCGCGCCGCAGCGTTTCGTCGTCGTCGACCACATAGACGATCGGCGCGGAATCGCCCGCGCCCCGGTTGCCGGCCGACGTCATGTCCAGCGTGCTCGTCATTGCATTCCCTGTGTATGCATCCGCTTCATTATCGAATGATAAACTAAGAAAAAGCCGAGCGGAACCGCCACGCCTCACGCGGCGCGGCCGGTCGACGGGCCGCCGCTCACGCGGGAGGCGCGCCGGATGCGACCTGATCGATCAGGTTGAGCATATCGTCCGATGGAAACGGCTTGCGCAGGAACGCGACCGCGCCTTGCGCGAGCGCGCGGCGCACCGACTCGTCGTCGCCGTGCGCCGACATCAAGATGACCGGAAGCATCGCCTTGCGCTGAACCAGCAGGCGTTGAACGTCGAGACCGCTCATACCCTTCATCTTCAGATCGACCAGCACGCAAGCCGCGCCGTCCAGCGGGCCGGCCGCGAGGAATTCCTCGCCCGACGCGAATGGCAGTGCGGTATGGCCAGCCGATTTCAGCAAGCTGGCAAGACTCTTACGGACCGACGCATCGTCATCGATGATGCAAACAATGGCCATGAAATGAGAACCTGAAAATTTTGTCAATCCAGAACATCGCGACGCGGCTTGCGCCGCATCGACAGGCGTCACCGCCGCGCGCGACGCCCGCACAACCCGTGTGTCATGCCCACGGTCCTGCCACCAGCAGCGGTTGCGCGGGCGCTGCCGGCGTCGGCGGCAGTGTATCCGCGCGTTCCTCGCCGACGAAGGACGCACACCGGGCATGGACGCGGCCGGCCTCGCCCGACTCCGCCAGCTTCTCGAGCGCATACGCGCGCACGACCTCCAGCAGCGAATAGCGCTTCGAGAGCCCGACCGAATGAACGACCAGCAGCGATTTCGATGCAAGACTGGCCAGGCAGTCGAGCACCCGGGCGGCGCCCAGTTCGTCGCAGGCAGCCAGCGCGCACGCCGCATCGAGCCGGAACGCATCCGGAAACACCGCGATGCGGCACAGCACGGTGCGCTCCGCATCGTCGAGCAGCCGATAGCTCCATTCGATCGTGGCCCTGAGGGTCTGCTGGCGCGGATGGGCCGTACGCAGGCCGCCGGACAACGACAGGACGGACTTGTCGAGATCGGCTGCCAGCCCCTGGATCCCGAGCAACGCGACCCGGGCCGCGCCGAGCTCGAGCGCGAGCGGCAGGCCGCTCAGGCGGCGGCAGATGGTCGCGATCGCGTCCAGCGTCTTCGTGTCCGCGGGCATGTCGGTGCCCATCGCGCGAGCCCGCGCCAGAAACATGCGGACGGCGCCGCACGCGACGATCTCGCCGTCGTTCGCGCCGGCCGGCGGCGCCGGCAGCGGGCCGACGCGATAAACGCGTTCGCCCGCGACACGCAAGGGTTCGCGGCTGGTCACGACGAGTGTCGCGCCGGCATTCGCCTGCGCGATCGCTTCGCAGAGGTCCGCCAGATCGTCGACGTGCTGCTCGGCATTGTCGAGCACCAGCATGACGCGCTGCTCGCCGATCGCACGCACGACGTCGGCGGGTTCGGCGCCGGGGCTGCCCGGCAGGTCGAGCGCGTCCAGCACCGCCGACGCCACCGTCGCGTCGCCCTGCCAGCCGGCGAGATCGATCCGGACCATCTCGATGCCGCGCACCGCCGACCAGGCCGTGGCGACATCCAGCGCGAGATGCGTCTTGCCGACGCCGCCGGGGCCGACCAGCGTGACGAGCGCCTCTCGCTCGAGCAGCACGTGCAACTCGGCCGCTTCCTGCTCCCGGCCGATCAGCGGACATTTGCGCGGCACCGCGCCCGCACGGACGCCGCCTGCCGGCTCGAATCCGGCCGGCAGGCGCTCGGCGTGGTCCGGGTCGACCGGCGGAGCGAGCCGATAACCGCGGCCCGATTCGGTCCGTATCCACCCGTGCTTGCCGCCGAACAGCTTGCGCAGCGTCGAGATGTGCACCTGGATGTTGTTCTCGACCACGATCGTGTTCGGCCACACGGCTTGCATGATCTCGTCCTTCGACACGAGCCTGCCGGCCGCCTTCACCAGCAGCTCGAGAATCTCGAATGCCCGGGCGCCGATATACCGGGGCTGCCCGTCGACGCAGACTTCGCGGCACTCAAGGGAAACCGTCACCCGCCCGAACGTGTACATGATCCGCACTCGCTTATGCTGCTCCGCACCTTGCGCCGCCTCGCGAGGCGACGCCCTCTGTTCCGGCCGCCCAGTCGCACCGATGCGTTTCGGAAGGCCTGAACCCATGGTATGGCGCGACAGGCGCGCCGACCATTATCTATAGGTTTAGTCGGGTACCGGCCGGCCCGGTCGTCGGGAACGGCGTGTGCCGGGGGTACTGCAAATTTCCTCAGGCTGGCGGACAATGCACGGCGCCGCCCAGACGCGCGCAACCCAGCCCGGCCGCCCCCGTTTTACGCGCCGGTTTCGCCCTGCTCACCCAGCCTGACCCCACCGTGAACCAACCCTTGCGAGACCCGGACGACACGAAGCGAATGGATGCCGACTGGCTGGCGCGCGCCCGCATGTCGAATGCGCTCCGTTCGGGCGACGTGCTGTGGTTCGACCTCACCGACGCCGGGACGAGGCGCGTATGGTCCGCGTGCCAGACCGGGTGGGAATCCGACCAGCGCTGCCGGCAATTCGAGCACGAATACGCATTGAACGAAGCGCTGGAACCTGCGTGGGCGATCATGCCGGTTGCGCTGATCCGCGCCGCGGACGGCCCGGTGCTCGTCTATCCTCGCCCGGACGTGCGTGCGTTCGACACGCTGGCGGACGGGCGGCTGCCGCTCGACGTCTTTCTCGACGCCGCGATCCAGGCCGCGCGCACGCTCGGGCAGCTTCATCGGCGCGGCTGGCTGCATGGCGATCTGCAACCGGCCAGTTTCGCCATCGCGCCGGACGGTACGGTCATGCTCCGCTCGTTCGCCCATGCGTGGAATCGTCGGACGGAACGCGCCGCGGCGAGTACGATGCGCACGGATTTCGCCGCCTACGCGGCGCCCGAAGTATCCGAAGGCTCATGCGTCGACGAGCGCTCCGACCTGTACGCGTTCGGCATCACGCTGTTCCGCCTGCTGACGGGCGCGATGCCTTACAAGGCCACGTCGACGTCCGAATGGATCCACGCGCACGTCGCGATGCAGCCGTCGCCGGCCACGACCTTTCGCGACGACCTGCCTGCGATCCTGAACGACCTGATCCTGAAACTGATCGCCAAGGAGCCCGCCGATCGCTACCCGTCCTGCGAAGCGGTGCAGCACGATCTCGAACGTATCCGGCGCGACTGGCTGGCGGCAGGCCGCGTCGAGCCGTTCGCGCTCGGCGGCAGCGATCCGCTCGCCGGGTTGCACGCGCCCGACCTGCTGGTCGGCCGTGAAGCCGAATCCCGCCGGCTCGAGGCGGTGCTGGCGGCCGTATCGCAAACCGGCGAGACGGCCATCGTGCTGATCGACGGGCCGGCCGGCGTCGGCAAGACCGCGCTGGCCGAGGACTTCATGCGCCATGCGCGGGCGGCGTCGCGCACGGCCTGGTGCACGTCGGCGAAGATCGATCAGTTCCAGCCCGCGCGGCCCTACGCGCCCGTGCTGCAGGCCCTGCGCGCGCTGTTCGGCAGCGCGCTGGCCAGGCGCGACGACGAAATCGCGGCGATTGCCGCGCGGCTGCGCGACTGCGTGGGCCGTCAGGCCAACCTGCTGTCAGGCATCTTCCCGGAGATCGCGTGGTTGCTCGATGTCGAGCCCGTCGCGTTCGACCATACCGGTGCGATTCCGGAATTTCACCTATGCCAGATCGTCGTGAATGCGTTCCGTGCGTTCGCGGCGCCGGCCGAACCGCTCGTCATGGCGCTGGACGACATCCAGTGGGCCGACGACGCGACGCTCGCGTTTCTCGCGTCGATCGCTGTCGATCCGCCGGCCAATATCTGCGTCGTTGCCGGTTATCGAAGCGGGCCGCAGCACGACCACCCGCCGGCATTCCGCCGCTTCCTGCGCCAGCTCGACCCCACCCGCCTGTCGGCCCTGACGCTGGCGCCGCTCGACGCACCCGACGTCACGCGCATGCTGGCCGGCCTGCTCGGCGAGGCACCGGACCGGCTGTCCGGGCTCGGCGACATCGTTCACCGCAGGACGGGCGGCAATCCGTTCCACATCCAGCAGTTGCTGCGCACGCTGATCGACGAGCGGCTCCTCGGCTACGACCCGGTGCGACAAACGTGGCAATGGGATGCGGCCGACATCGACGCGCGCCGCCCGACCGAGAATGTCGTGAGCCTGCTCGCGATCCGGATGCAGCGGCTGCCGCACGAATCGAGAACGCTGCTGTCGCTGCTGGCCTGTATCGGCACCGACGCCGACGACGCGCTGTTGTGCGCCGCCGCCGGCAAGACGTGGGCCGAACTCCGCTTCTGGCTGGACCCCGCGCGCCAGGCGGGCCTCGTGTCGCTCTCCGGCAACCGCTGGCGCTTCGTTCACGACCGCATCCTCGAGGCCGTCTACGCGGTCGTCGGGCGGGCGGAGCGCGCGCTGTGCCATGCCCGGATCGCCGCCGCGATGCTCGGGCGCGCGGACGCGCAGTCGACCGAATCCCGGCTGGAACTCGCCGCCCAGATCGAGCAGGCGAAAACCGCACCGCTCGACGGCGCGCTGGCACTCGCATTCGCGGATGCCCTGGTCGCGGCTGCCGAGGCCGCGGCGATCGTCGCCGCGCGCGATCGCGCGCTGTCGTTTCTCGCGACCGCGCAATCGCTGCTCGGTCCTCACGCATGGTCGCAACACTACGGTCTCGCGAGCCGGATCGGCATCCTGCGCAGCGGCCTGCTGCTCGCGACCGGCGAAACCGCACAGGCATCCGAAGCGATCGACGAGCTCATGGCGCGGACGCGCACGCCGGCCGATCGCGCCGAGGCCCACCGGCTGAAGGCCGCGCAGCTCACGGTGGAGTCGCGCTACCGGCAGGCCGTCGACGTCGCGCTGGCCGGGCTCGCGCTGCTCGGCGTCGTACTGCCGGCCGAGCCGGTCGAGGCCGATCTCGCAGCGGCGTGCGACGCCGTGCGCGATGCGCTCGATGGCCGCGCCATCGGCGAACTCGTCGACCTGCCCGTGATGACGGACACGCGCGTCGAAGCCGCGATGGCGCTGCTGACCGCACTCGAAGCCGCGATGTTCTATCCGAGCGGCGGGCTGATGCTGCTGCATTTCGCGACGATGGTCCGGCTGACCCTGCGCCACGGCGTCACCGCCGCGTCGGTGCAGGGGCTCGCGTGGTACGGCGTCAGCATTGCCGGGCACCACGACGCGTATGAGGACGGCCTCGAATTCGCGAAGGTCGCGCTCGCGCTGGTCGATCGCCACGGCTTCGAGCGCTACCGCTCCGCGACGCTGATCGCGCTCGACCAGGTGAGCGTCTGGACCCGGCCGCTGTCGTACGCGCTCGAGCGCGCGCGCGATGCGAAAGCGGCGGGCAATGCGAGCGCCGAGCTGCGCTGGATGTGCTACAGCTGCAACCACATCGTCAGCGATCTGCTCGCGATGGGCGAAGCGCTGCCGGCGATCCGCGACGAGATCGATCCGCTGCTGCAGATCGCACGCGGTGCGCGTTACGACGACATCGTCGACCTCGTTTCCACCCAGTCGGAATTCGTCGACGCGCTGCAGCTCGGCTACCACCGGCCGATCGGCACCTGGCGTGCCCGTGCGTCGACGAAGACGCCGATGTCGGTCCTGCAGTTCTGGACCGACGTGCTCGCCGGCCAGGCGGCCTTCATTTTCGGCGACGCGGACGCGGCGCGCGCGTCGCTCGACGCAGCCGCATCGAGCGCGTGGTCCACTCCCGCGCACATCATGCTGTCCGACTTCCACCTGTTCGGCGTGCTGGCCGGCATCGCGAGCGACCGCGGCGCCACGCCGCCCGAGCGGCTGCTCGAACGCCATGCGCCGCAACGCGCCCGCTTCGCCGCGTGGAGCGAACGCAACCCGGGCACGTTCCGCAACAAGCTCGCGCTGATCGATGCCGAATTCGCACGCGTGCGCGGCGAACATATCGTCGCGATGCAGCAGTACGAGGCCTCGGCCAGCCTCGCGGCGGAACACGGTTTCGTGCACGAACAGGCGCTCGCGCACGAACTGGCCGCGCATCACGCCACGTCGCTCGGGCTCGCCGGCCCCGCCCGTCATCAGTTGCGGCTCGCCCATGCGTGCTACCGGCGCTGGGGTGCGGCCGGCAAGGCGCAGGCGCTGGAAGCACAGCATCCGTTCCTCGTGATGGACCCGTCGCCGGGCGGCCCGGCCATGCCCGCGCGCGAAGATCTCGATTTCTCGCTCGCGATGCGAGCGGCCCATTCGCTGTCAGAGGAAATCGTGCTGGAGCGCCTGATCCAGACGCTGATGCGCAACATGATCGTGTATGCCGGCGCGCGTTATGGCCTGCTGCTGCTCGCCCGGCACGACCGGCTGACGATCGAGGCCGCCGCGCGGACCGTCGGCAGCGACGTGATCGTCGACATTGCCCGCAGCGAACCCACCGAGCAGGATGTCCCGCTGTCGATCCTGAACACCGTCGCCCGGACCCGCAAGCCGGTCGTGCTCGCGAACGCGCAGCGCGAGGGCGTTCCCGACCACGCCGACAGCCTGCGCGCGCACCCGACGCGCTCGCTGTTCTGCCTGCCGCTGTTGAAGCAGGGGGCGCTGATCGGCGTGCTGTATCTCGAGAATGCATTGTCCAACGGCGTGTTTTCGCCGCGGCGCATCGCGATGCTGGAAGTGCTCGCGCCGCAGGCGGCCAATGCGCTCGAATCCGCGCGGCTCTACGCGGAACTGATCGACGAAAACACGCGCCGGCTCGAGACCGAGGCCGCGCTGCGGCATGCACGGACCGAGCTCGCGCGCACCGCGCACATGACGGTGATGGGAGAACTGGCCGCGTCGATCGCGCATGAGATCAATCAGCCGCTGACGAGCATCGTGTCGAGCGTCGGCGCGTGCATGCGCTGGCTGCGCGGCGCGCAACCCGATCTCGGCGAAGCGCTCGCGAGCCTCGAAGACATCCGTGCGTCCGGCGTGCGTGCGGCCGACATCGTCCGCGCGTTGCGATCGCTCGCACGCCAGGCACCGCCCGCGCTGGCGCCGCTCGCGATCGACGACCTGATTCGCGACATGCTGCATCTCACCGCGACCGAAATCGACGCGAAGCAGGTCGCGCTGCGCGTCGACCTGCATTGCAGCGACATCCGCGTGATGGCGGATCGCACGCAGCTCCAGCAGGTGATCCTGAACCTGGTCACCAACGCGCTCGACGCGATGGACGGACTGGCCGCGGCGCGCGAACTCGAGATCGCGTCGCAGGTCGGCGACGATTACGCGGTCGTCTCCGTTGCCGACCGCGGCGCCGGCATCGATGCCGACATCGCGAACCGGATCTTCGATCCGTTCTTCACGACGAAATCGCACGGCATGGGGATGGGCCTGGCGATCTGCCGCTCGATCGTCGAAGCGCATGGCGGCACGCTCGAAGCCGCCATGCGCGACGGGAACGGCACCGTGCTGACGTTCCGGCTGCCGATTTCGACGGCACGCTGACGCACGGGTCGAGCGCGCGGCGGAACCGGCGCGCGGCTCGGGCTCGGGCTCGGCTCAGGCTCGGGTGCCGCTCGGCCGATGCGCGTCTTCGCCGAGGAACCGGTGCACGAACGTCACGGCCATCGCCCCTTCGCCGACCGCCGACGCCACCCGCTTGACCGAACCCGACCGCACGTCGCCCGCCGCGAACGAGCCGGGCACGCTCGTTTCCAGATAGTAGGGCCGGCGCTCGAGCGGCCACACGCGCTCGAATGCCGGGCAGTCGTACAGGTCGCTGCCGGTCACCAGATAGCCGCCCGGATTGCGAATGATGTTCGTATCCCGGGCCCAATCGGTGTTCGGCGCACCGCCGATGCAGACGAACAGGTGCGTGGCCGGCAGCACGTCGCGCGCGCCGTCTTCCGAACGCAGCACGATCGCTTCGAGCCGGCCGTCGCCGTGCAGCGCATCGACGGTCGTGCCGTACCGTACCGTCACGTTCGGCGTGCGCTCGATCCGGTCGATCAGGTAGCGCGACAGCGTCGCCGCCAGCGACGCGCCCCTGACGATCATCGTGACTTCGCGCGCGTGCCGCGCGAAGTTCATCGCGGCCTGGCCCGCCGAATTGCCGCCGCCGACGATGAACACGTGCTTGCCTTCGCACATCGGCGCTTCGCTCGATCCCGCGCCGTAGAACAGGCCGGCGTTGAGAAACTTCCGTTCGTCGGGCAGGCCGAGACTGCGGTATTCGATCCCGGTCGCGCAGATGTTCGAGCGCGCGGTCAGGATCGAGCCGTCGGCCAGGTCGACGCGAATCTTGCCGTCGACGAACGTCGCGTGCACGCCCTCGCGCATCATCAGCAGCTCGACGCCGAACTTGACCGCCTGCCGGCGCGCGCGCTCGGCCAGCTCGGCGCCCGGAATGCCCTCCGGGAACCCCATGTAATTCTCGATCAGCGAACTCGTTCCCGCCTGCCCGCCGATCGCATCGCGTTCGATCACGACGGCGCGCAGCCCTTCCGACGCCGCGTAGACGGCCGCCGACAGGCCGGCGGGACCGGCGCCGTAAATCGATACGTCGTACTCGATGAAGCGCGGCCGTGCGACCCAGCCGAGCTTCGCGGCAATCTCCGGCAGCGTCGGCTGGTAGATGCGCGAGCCGTCCGGAAAGATGACGACCGGCAAGCGGATATCGCGCAGCGGCGCGATGCCCAGCTCGCGCGCGCAATCGGTGTCGGACGTCAACTCGCACCATTCGTACTCGATCACGCCGCGCTTCAGGAAGTCGCGGATTGCGTAGGCCTCCTTGCTGTTCGGCAAACCGATTACCTTGACATGCTGCGGCTGAGTCATGAACGCCTCCCGGTGACCGTCGTGTCGGATCTCGCCCGGACCTCGCGCCGGGCGCACTTGCGACTGTACGTCCGCTTGCCGCCCGGGTTGACATGCTTAATAAGAATTAAGGTCCGCGCGCGACACGACCGTCCACAATGCACCGTATCCAACCACGCTCGCAGCTTCGCGCCGGCCGCGCTGCGAGCGATCTCCGGCGCCGGCATCGGAGCGGAAGATGACCACGACCTGCACCCATCTCGGCGAAGCGCGCATCCTGACCACCGACAAGGACTACTGCGAGGAATGCGTGAAGTCCGGCAGCCAGTGGGTGCATTTGCGCCTGTGCCTGACATGCGGGCACGTCGGCTGTTGCGACTCGTCGCCGAATCGCCACGCCAGCCGGCATTTTCATGAAACCGGCCACCCGCTCGCGCGTTCGATCGAACCCGGCGAGCGCTGGGTCTGGTGTTATGCGGACGACGTGATGGCCGGCGAGATCGCGTCGTAACGCGCCGCGCGCCGGAATCCGGCGCCCGCGCGCGCCCGTGTCCCACGACGGGCCGCCCGTCGCCCCCACCTGCCGACATCGATCCGGCACCTTTCCGGACCGCGGGTTAACACCGTTCGATCGCGCCTTTGTCATGCCGATCTTTTCGGCTATAGTTTATCGAACGATAACTTATCTATCGATAAACAAGGAGTCTCCCATGCCCGTATCCAGACTCGCGCACTACTCGATCCGCACGCTCGATCTCGAGAAATCGTGTCGCTTCTACGAACGTGTGCTCGGCTTCAAGCGCGGCTACCGGCCGCCGTTCGACTTTCCCGGCGCATGGCTCTACAAGGGCGGCGACGAAGCCGATTACGGCACGGTCCACATCATCGGCGTCGATCCGGCGAACCCCGACGGGCTCGCGGCCTATCTCGGCGACAAGGACCTGCCCACGACGGGCACCGGCACCGTCGACCACATCGCGTTCCTCGCGACCGGCGTCGAAGCGATGTGGAACACGCTGCGCGTGCAAGGCATCGCGTGGCGCGACCGCACGGTGCCGAGCCTCGGGCTGCACCAGGTCTTCATCGAGGATCCGTCCGGCGTGACGATCGAGCTCAACTACCCTGCCGCCGAGGTCGCCGGCCTGGCGCTTCCCGCCGCGGCCGGATCGGCCGGCGCCCCCCACGGAGACTGACATGAACGACAGCACTTCGACGAACCGCAAGGCCGCCATCATCGGCGGCTCGCTGGGCGGCCTGTTTGCCGCGAATCTCCTGCTGCGCAACGGCTGGGACGTGGACGTGTTCGAACGCGTGCCCGAGGCGCTCTCGGGTCGCGGCGCCGGCATCGTCACGCATCCGGAACTGTTCGACGTGATGCTCGCGGCGGGCGTGCGCATCGACGAATCGATCGGCGTGAAGGTCGAATCGCGCATCACGCTGGCCAGGGACGGCACCGTGGCGTCGGAACGCGGGCTGCCGCAGACGCTGACCGCGTGGAGCAAGATGTACCACGTGCTGCGCGCGGCACTGCCCGACCAGCATTACCACTCGGGCGCCGTCGTCGCAGATGTCGCGGACGGGCCTGATCGCGCATCGGTCACGTTGTCCGACGACTCGGTCGTGCACGCCGATCTCGTGATCGCGGCCGACGGATTCCGCTCCGCGATCCGCGATAAATTCCTGCCGGACGCACGGTTGCAGTACGCGGGCTACGTCGCCTGGCGCGGGCTGGTCGACGAAGCCGGCCTGTCGGACGCGACCCACGCGACGCTGTTCGGTAAATTCGCGTTCGGGCTGCCGCCGCACGAGCAGATCCTCGGCTATCCGGTCGCCGGCCAGGGCAACAGCACGAAGCCCGGCGAGCGCCGCTACAACTTCGTCTGGTATCGCGCGACCCGCGAAGACACCGACCTGCCGAACCTGCTGACCGACGAGACCGGCAAGCTGTGGGCGGGCGGCATTCCGCCGACGCTGATCCGCCGCGACGTCCTCGACGACATGGAAGACGCGGCGCACGCGCTGCTTGCGCCGCAGTTCGCCGAGGTCGTGGCGCGTGCGACGCAACCGCTGTTCCAGCCGATCTACGACCTCGAAGTGCCGAACATGGCGTTCGGCCGGATCGCGCTGCTCGGCGACGCCGCGTTCGTCGCACGGCCGCATTGCGGGATGGGCGTCACGAAAGCCGCCGGCGATGCGCTCGCCCTCGTCACGGCACTCGCCACGCGCACCGACCCGCTCGACGCACTGTGCGAATACAGCGAAACGCGCACCGCGTTCGGTGCCGCGATCGTGCAGCACGCGCGCCATCTCGGCGCCTACATGCAGGCGCAACTGAAGGACGACACCGAGCGCGCTATGGCCGAACGCTATCGCACGCCGGAAGTCGTGATGCGGGAAACCGCCGTTCCGCCGCATTTCTGAGCGCGGGCGGGCGCCGCGTGCGAGACGCGCGGCGCCCGCTGCCCGGCCCGGATACCCAAACCAGAAGGAGACACCGTGAACCACCCGATTCCGGCTGCCGCCGGCACCGCATCCGACCTGGACGCGCCGGCACAGGCCACGCACCCGCTGCTGCGCGATGCCCGCTTTCGCGATCTCGTCAGGCGCAGAAGGCTGTTCGCCTGGTCGCTGACGCTCGTCATGCTCGCCCTCTATTTCGCGTTCATCCTCACGCTGGCGTTTTCGCCGACGCTGCTCGGACAGCCGATCGTGCAGGGCCGGCCTACCCCGTGGGGCATCCCGGTCGGTTTCGGCATGTTCGTCGTCACGTTCGCGCTGGTCGCGCTTTACGTGTATCGGGCCAATTCGGTGCACGACACGATCGTCGCGTCGATTCGTCACGGAGGCGATCAATGAAACGCCTGCTCATCGCATCGATCGCCGCCGTCGCCGCCGTCGGCCCGGCACCGGCATTCGCGGCCGGCCCCGCGGCGCTGGCGCACGGGCATAATCCGGTCGCGATCGGCATGTTCCTGCTGTTCGTCGCGTCGACGCTTTTCATCACGCGCTGGGCCGCGCGCAAGAACAACAGCGTGGCCGACCACTACGCCGCGGGCGGCAAGATCACCGCGTTCCAGAACGGCTGGGCGATCGCCGGCGACTACATGTCGGCGGCGTCGCTGCTCGGCATCTCCGCGCTGGTGTTCACGAGCGGCTACGACGGCCTGATCTATTCGGTCGGCTTTCTCGCGAGCTGGCCGATCATCCTGTTCCTGATCGCCGAGCCGCTGCGCAACCTCGGCAGGTACACGCTCGCCGACGTCGTGTCCTATCGCCTCCGGCAACGGCCGATCCGCGCGTTCGCGGCGTCGAGCTCGATCGTCATCGTGCTGCTGTACCTCGTGTCGCAGATGGTCGGCGCGGGCAAGCTGGTCGAGCTGCTGTTCGGCCTGAACTACACGGTCGCGGTGCTGATCGTCGGCGTGCTGATGGTCGTCTACGTGTTCTTCGGCGGGATGCTGGCGACGACCTGGATCCAGATCATCAAGGCCGTGCTGCTGCTCGCCGGCGCGGCCTTCATGGCGATCATGGTGCTGAGCCGTTTCGGCTTCAGCCTCGATGCGCTGTTCGCGCAGGCGATTCTCGTGCATCCGAAACATGCGGCGATCATGCGCCCCGGCGGCCTGGTATCCGATCCGGTCTCGGCCGTGTCGCTCGGTCTCGCGCTGATCTTCGGCACGGCAGGCCTGCCGCACATCCTGATGCGCTTCTTCACGGTCGGCGACGTCAACGCGGCCCGCAAGAGCATCCTCTATGCGACCGGCATCGTCGGCGCCGGCTATGTGCTGATCGTCATCATCGGCTTCGGCACCATCGCGCTCGTCGCGTCGGACCCGCAGTACCGCGACGCATCCGGCGCCATCGCGGGCGGCGCGAACATGGTCGCGGTCCATCTCGCGCATGCGGTCGGCGGCGACGTGTTCCTCGGCTTCATCTGCGCGGTCGCATTCTCGACCATCCTGGCCGTGGTCGCCGGACTGACGCTCGCGGGTTCGTCGGCGATCTCGCACGACCTGTATGCGAACGTGCTGCGTCGCGGCCGCGCTTCGGATCAAGAGGAAATGCGCGTGGCGCGCGGGACGACCCTGGTGCTCGGCGTGCTCGCGATCCTGCTCGGCATCGCGTTCGAAAAGCAGAACATCGCGTTCATCGTCAGCCTCACGTTCTCGATCGCGGCAAGCTCGAACTTTCCCGTGCTGCTGCTCTCGATCTACTGGCGCGGCCTGACGACGCGCGGCGCGGTGCTGGGCGGCCTGACCGGGCTCGCCACCGCCGTGACGCTCACCGTGCTGAGCCCGACCGTCTGGGTCCAGGTGCTCGGTCATGCGCATGCGGTCTATCCGTACGAATATCCGGCGCTGTTCTCGATGGCGGCGGCATTTGCCGGCGTCGTCCTGTTCTCCGTCACCGACCGCTCGGCCCGTGCGCAACGAGAACGCGAGCAGTTCGACACGCAGCTCGTCGCCTGCGAAATGGGCATGACGCAACGCGGCTGAGCCGCACGCCCCGAAAAAATCGATATCCCGTGGGAGACACCATGTTGAACTGCACCTGCTGCATGTCGCCGGCACGGCGCCGCCTGCTCGGCGCGTTGGCCGCGCTCGCCGGCACGGCCGTCGCCGGACGCACCGCATCCGCAGCCGACACCGCGAGCGCACCGGCCGCCTCGGCCGCCGTGCCGCGGCACCGGCCGCGCTCGATCGACATCCACGCGCACTACTACCCTGAAAGCTTTTGCGATCTGGTCGGCGGCGAAGGCAAGCGCTTTGGCGGGTCGTTCGCGTGCGACGATGCGTCGTTCACGTTCCGGACGCCCGCCGGCGGCCTCGGGCCGCTGCCGATGAAGTTCATCGACGTCGACGCGCGGCTCAAGGACATGGATGCATCCGGCGTCGACGTCCAGGCGCTGTCGCTCAGCGTGCCGATGGCGTACTGGGGCGACCGGCCGTTCAACGCGAAGCTCGCGCGCGACTGGAATTCGGCCGCGTCGCGCGTCTACCGGCGGCACCCGACGCGGTTCGTCGTACTCGCGACGCTGCCGATGCTGAACGCGACCGATGCGATCGACGAACTCGAGCGCGCTGCGCAGTTGCCGGGCGTGCGCGGCGTGTACATGGGCACCAACATCGACAACCGCGATCTCGACGATCCGCTGTTCGCGCCGGTGTTCGCGCGCATCGAGCAACTGGGCCTGCCCGTGTTCCTGCATCCGCAGCAAACCGTCGGCGGCGCGCGGCTCGGCGATTTCTACCTGAGCAACCTGCTCGGCAATCCGTTCGATACGGCGATCGCGGGCTCGCACCTGATCCTGGGCGGCGTGCTCGACCGCCACCCGAACCTGCACGTCACGTTGCCGCATGCGGGCGGCGCGCTGCCGATCCTCGTCGGGCGCCTGGACGCGGGCTGGACCGTGCGCCCCGAAACGCGCCGGCTCGCGCACAAGCCCAGCAGCTATCTGCGGCGCTTCAGCTACGACACGGTGTCCCATTCGGGGCCCGTGCTGAAGTTCCTTATGGAGAACGTCGGGGTCGACCGGCTCGTACTCGGCAGCGACTACTGCTTCGACATGGGCTACGAGCAGCCGGTCCGCTTTCTCGACCGGCTCGACCTGACGGCGGAACAGCGTTCGATGATACTCGGCGGCAATGCGGGCCAGCTGCTCGGGATCTAGCGGGCAAGCAGCCATATGGAAACTTTCGACCCGCGCCTGCACCGTCGGCGCAGGCCGTTGCCGGACCTGGCATCATCCGGCGAACCGGTGCGTGCCGGCATGCAGCGCCACGCATCACGACGGACGACCGGCGACGCACGCCGCCGGCCGAACACGGGAATCACGCACGATGAAGATAGTCATTGCAGGCGGATCGATCGCGGGTCTCGCGGCCGCGCTGACGCTCGATTGCATCGGACACGACGTCATGGTCTGCGAGCGCTCGCCGACGCCGCTGCGCGGCCAGGGCGGCGGCGTGGCCGTGTTGCGCCGGATGATGGCGTTTCTCGAACGGCATGGCCGGCATTGCCGCCAGACGATCAGCGTGCCGACGCATCGGCGGCGCTGGATCGATCGCGACGGCGTCGTCACGCGGGACGAACCCGAAATGCTGCCGTTTTCGTCGTGGGACGCCGTCTACCGCTCGCTGTGCGAGACGCTGCCGCGCGGGCGCATCCATTACGGCCGCACGGTCACCGGCTTCGACCAGGACGCGGACGGTGTCGACGTATACCTCGCAGACGAACGCATCCGCGCGGATGTGCTGATTGCAGCCGACGGCTCCGGCTCGAACCTGCGCGCGCACCTCTTCCCCGGCTATACGCCGTCGTTTGCCGGCTACCTCGCATGGCGCGGCATCGTCGACGAAGCCGAATTCGACGCCGCGTCGATCGCATCGCTGGTCGAGAACATGACGCTTCACAAGGCGCCGAGCGAGCTGTTCATGGCGTTCCTGATTCCCGCGCTCGACGGCTCGCTCGTGCCGGGCACGCGCCGGTTCAACTGGCTGTGGTATCGCAACGAAGCCGATCCGGATGCGCTGCGCCGGCACCTGACGGATCGGGACGGCCAGCTCCATCACGCGTCCGTGCATCCGGGGCAGCTTTCCGACGACACCGTCGCGACGCTGCGGCAGCTCGCGGGCGAACGCTTGCCTGCTTCCCTGTCGCAACTGGTGCTTGCGACGCGCGCGCCATTCAACCAGGCGATTTTCGACGCACTGAGCCCCGGCTTCGTCGACGGCCGCGTCGCGCTGATCGGCGACGCGGCCTGCACCGTGCGCCCCCATACGGCATCCGGCACGTCGAAGGCGGCGAGCGATGCCGTATCGCTCGCCGAAGCGCTGCCGGCCGATGCGACCGATGTCGTCGAGCGCCTCGCGCAATGGTCTGCCCGGCGGCGGGAGGAAGTGACGTCGCTGCTCGACAAGGGTCCGCAACTTGCCGCGTCGTTCGGCCTCGGCACGCCGCGCTGACGCATGTGCACTGGCGCCGGGATGCAGCATGCGCGCGTTCAGAACGTTTCAGCGCAGCTTCAGGAAATGGCGTCGGCGCCCGCGTAGACTGCCTCCCATCATCCACCGCGCGGGCAAACAGCCCACGCGCGGCCCCCACCCATGGAGTAACGACATGATCTCCGCCGCGAATCGCTGTCGCCGGACAGGCTTGTCATCGCCGAATCGATCGGCAATGCTGTGCCGCCGAACATCCGTCGCGAACACGCGCAAGCCGGGCCACGCTCGTGGGCCCGCCTGTCGCGACAACCGGATCCGCGCTGCCGCGCGCGATCGTCATGCGGACGTGCGCGGCCGACGCGCCGTCTATTGCCCCGCCTGTCGAATGACGCCGGACGAACCGGTTCGCGTGGAGCGCGCATGAAGCACAAGCGACTCTGGTTGGGCGCCGCAGGCGTCGCGATCGCCGGCCTGGCGGTCGCGATCGGCATCATGGTTCGGCCGTCGATCGCGCCGATCGATCCGCCTGCCCGCGCATCGTTCGATCCACAACTGATCAAGGCCGGTGCGCGCGTGGTCGCGCTCGGCGATTGCGTCGTCTGCCACACCGCGAAGGACGGCAAGCCGTTCGCGGGCGGGCTGCCGCTCGCGACGCCGTTCGGCACGATCTACGCGACCAACATCACGCCGGATGCCGACACCGGTATCGGCCGCTGGTCGCGTGACGCGTTCGCGCGCGCGCTGCGCAGCGGCATCGCCCGCGACGGCCATCCGCTCTACCCGGCCTTTCCGTACATTCACTTCACGCGGATGTCCGACGACGACATCGCAGCCGCTTACGCGTACCTGATGACCCGCGAGCCGGTTCGAACGAAGACGCCGGCGAACGACCTGATCTTCCCGCTCAACTTCCGGCCGCTGGTCGCGTTCTGGAACGTGCTGTTCCTGCGCGAAGGCGCATACCGGCCGGACCCGTCGCAATCCGCGCAATGGAATCGCGGCAAGGCGCTCGTCGACGGCCTCGGCCACTGCGCGTCCTGCCATTCGCCGCTGAATGCGATCGGCGGCGAACAGTCGGGCAAGGCATTCGACGGCGGCATCGTCGACGGCTGGGAAGCACCGCCGCTCAATACGCTCGGCAACGCGGTGCGGCCGTGGACGCAGGCGCAACTCGTCACGTACCTGCGCACCGGCCGCGCGAGCGAGCACGGCGCGGCCGCCGGACCGATGCTGCCCGTCACGCGCGATCTCGCGACCGTGCCGGCCGAGGATGTCGAGGCCATCGCGGCCTACATCCTGTCGATCCAGAAGCCGGCTGCCCCGCGGCCTGCGACGACCGCCGCCGAACGCCATGCGACGACGCCAGCCGGCCAGCGCGGCGCGGTGCTGTTCCAGGCATCGTGCGCGCAGTGCCACGGGCCTGCATCGCCGATGCAGTCGATCGGCGAACGGCCGACGCTCGCGTTCGGCACGGCAGTCGCCGCCGACACGCCGCGCAACGCGATCCAGATGATGTTCAACGGGATCGGCTGGCACGGCGAGGACACGCTGAACTACATGCCGTCTTACCTCGACCAGTACGACGACGCGCAGATCGCGGACCTCGCCGCGTACCTCCGCGAAACGTACACCGATCGCCCCGCGTGGAGCGGCATCGACACCCTGGCCGCGAAACTCAGAAAGGAGGACAGCGCGCGATGATCACCCTCACCGTGAATGGCGTGCGGCACACGCTCGACATCGATCCGTCCACGCCGCTCCTTTACGCGCTGCGCAACGACCTGCACCTGCACGGCGCGAAGTTCGGCTGCGGCCTCGGGCAATGCGGCGCGTGCACCGTGATCGTCGACGACAAGCCGATGTTCTCGTGCCTGATTCCGGTCGCCGCGGTCGGCGAGCGCCGCGTCAGGACCCTCGAGAGCCTCGGCACCGCCGAGCATCCGGGCAAGCTTCAGCAAGCGTTCATCGATCATCAGGCGGCGCAGTGCGGTTATTGCATCGCGGGCATGATCATGCGCGCGCAGGCGCTGCTGGAACGCAAGCCGAAACCCACCGAACACGAGCTGCGCACGCACATGGAACCGAATCTGTGCCGTTGCGGCACGCACATGCGGATCCTGGCGGCCGTGCGCCAGGTCGCGGGCCTGCCGGACCCGGAACCGGCCGCCGCTCCCGTCACGATCAGCAAGGGACTCTGATGAACCCACCCGACGATATCGACGAAGGCCGCCGGCACTTCATGGTTTCCGGCGCGCTCTTCGTCGCGTTCAGCCTCGCACCGGCCGCGCGCGCCGCCGCCGAGGTCGTGATCGCGGACGAAGGTGCGGCCGTCCACGTGTCCGGGGCCACCGAAACGCTGGCCGGCAGCCTGAAGACCAATCCGCTGCTGGACGCGTGGATCAAGATCACGCCCGACGGCAAGGTCACCGTGTTCACGGGCAAGGTCGAGCTCGGCACCGGCGTGCGCACCGCGTTGCTGCAGGTGGCCGCCGAGGAGCTGAACATGAAGCCCTCGCTGATCACGTTCTTGACCGCCGACACCGGCGCGTCGCCGGACGAGGGCTTGACGGCCGGCAGCCACACGATGGCGGACAGCGGCTCCGCGCTGCTGAACGCCGCCGCGCAGGTGCGCGGGCTGCTGGTCGACGGCGCGGCGAAGCAGTTCGGCGTCGAGGCGCGCCTGCTCACCGTCGCCGACGCGGTCATCAAGGCGCCGGACGGCCGCACGATGCGCTACGGCGACGCGGTCCGCACCGTCGACCTGCATCGCCGCGCGACGCCGACGTCGCCGTTGAAGAGTCCGGGCACGTTCGCCGTGATCGGCACGTCGCTGCCGCGCGTCGACATTCCGAACAAGGTCACGGGCGGCGTCAGCTACGTGCAGGACATGACGCTGCCCGGCATGCTGCATGCGCGCGCCGTGATGCCGCCGGTGTACGACGCGAAGCTGCTGTCGTTCGACGAAGCCGCGATCCTGAAGATGCCGGGTGTCGTGCGGATCGTGCGCAACGGCAGCATGCTCGCGGTGGTCGCGCAGGGCGAATGGCAGGCGGTCGTCGCGCAGCGCGCACTGGCCGCCGGCTGCCGCTGGTCGCCCGGCCGGGCGCTGCCCGATCGCGACACGGTTCACGAGGACCTGAAACGAATCTCGACGCAGCGCATCGAGATCGCCGATACGCATGCGCAAACCGCGCCGGCGACGAAGACGCTGTCCGCCACGTTCCTGAAGAACTACCTGCTGCACGGCTCGATCGGGCCGTCCTGCTCGGTCGCGCATCTCGAGAACGGCATGCTGACCGTGTGGACCCACTCGCAAGGCGTCTACCCGCTGCGCGACGCGCTCGCCGAGATGCTGTCGATGCCGAAGGCGAACGTCCGCTGCATTCACACCGAGGGCTCCGGCTGCTACGGGCACAACGGCGCGGACGACGCGGCCGCGCATGCGGCGCTGATCGCGGCCGCGATGCCCGGCAAGCCGATCCGCGTCCAGTGGATGCGCGAACAGGAACATACGTGGGACCACTTCACGCCGGCGATGGTCACCGAGCTCAGCGCGTCGCTCGACGCGAGCGGCCGCATCGTCGACTGGAAATACGCGCTGTGGAGCAGTTCGCACAACGAGCGGATCGTCAACGCCGGCCGGCTGCTGCCCGCGCGCATGCTCGAGCCGCCGTTCGTGCCCGCACCGTCGACGCCGATGCTGCAGCCCGAGGGCGGCGGCGACCGCAACGCGATCCCGCTGTATGCGCTGCCGAACATGCACATCGTCAACAACTTCTCGCCGACGATGCCGCTGCAGACGTCGGCGATGCGCTCGCTCGGCGCGCACACGAACGTCTGGTCGATCGAAAGCTTCATGGACGAGCTCGCGCACGCGGCCGGCGTCGATCCTGTCGAATTCAGGCTGCGTCACATGCAGGATCACCGCGCGAGCCAGGTGATCAAGCTCGCCGCGACGAAATTCGGCTGGCCGCGGCCGCCGCGCGAACGCAACCGCGGCGTCGGCTTCGCATTCGGCAAATACAAGAACCTGATGGCCTACGTCGCGATCGCGGTCGAGGTGTCGGTCGTGCCTGAAACCGGCCAGGTGACGCTCGAACATGCGGAAGCGGCCGTCGACGCGGGCCAGATCGTGTCGCCGGACGGCATTCGCAACCAGATCGAGGGCGGTATCATCCAGTCCGCGAGCTGGACGCTGTACGAGGCGCTGAAATACGATACGCAGCGCGTGCGCAGCTTCGACTGGAGCAGCTATCCGATCCTGCGCTTCTCGGCGGCGCCGCAAAGCGTGCGGGTCAATCTGATCAATCGCCCCGGCGCGCCGTTCCTCGGCGCGGCCGAGGCGTCGATGGGACCGACCGCCGGCGCGCTTGCCAACGCGATCTTCGACGCGACCGGCCAGCGCCTGCGCGAAATGCCGTTTGCGGGCGACGCGCTCAGGAAACGCATCGACGCCTAGCGGCACGACACGACACATCGCGCCGGCATGAACCGGCGCGGACAACAAACAGGCTGGAGATTTCGGAACGATGGATACCTTGCTTTCAATGCGCGTGTTTACGCGCATCGTCGAGACAGGCAGCTTCACGCGCGCGTCCGACACGACCGGTCTCACGACGCCGCGCGTGTCCGCGCTGCTGAGCGCGCTCGAACAGCATCTCGGCTGCCGGCTGCTGAACCGCACCACGCGCCGGATCTCGCTCACCGAGGACGGGCAGGCGTACTACGAACGCTCGGTCGCGGTGCTGCGCGAGATCGACGACATGGAGGCATCGGTATCGCAAGCGCGCAACGTGCCGCGCGGCCGTCTGAAAGTGAACCTGCCGCCGGCCATGGCGAAGCAGATCATGGTGCCCGCGCTGCCCGAATTTCTCGCCGCCCATCCGGGCATCATGGTCGAGCTCGGCGTGACCGATCGCCAGATCGATCTCGTCGGCGAAGGCGTCGACTGCGTGGTGCGAATCGGCGCGCTCGACGATTCGGGGATGGTCGCGAAACGGATCGGCAGCCTGACGACCTGCACCTGCGCGTCCCCCACGTATCTCGACCGATGCGGCGCGCCCGACACGGTGGACGATCTCGCCCAGCACGTCGCGATCAGCCACATCTCGGCCGATACGGGCCGCCCGCGCCCCTGGGACTACGTCGTCGACGGCGAAACGCGCATCGTGCAGATGTGCGGCACGGTCGCGGTCAACGATGCCGACACTTACATCGAGTGCGGCGTCGCGGGGATCGGCCTGATCAAGACCTCGCTGTACCTGGTCGAGCCATATCTGAAATCGGGGCGCCTGCGCGAGGTGCTGACCGATTTCAACACGCCGCCCCGGCCGATCTCGATCCTGTATCCGCCCAATCGGCATACGCCCGTCAAGCTCAAGGTCTTCGTCGACTGGCTCGCGGGGCTGTTCGCGGAGATTCCGACGCTGCAGGGCAAGCGCTGTTGAAACCCGCCGCTGTTGAAACCCGCAGTTGCAACTGATCGTCCGCGCCGCCGTGCGCACAGCATGAATCACATGATTTAAGACGGCGTTCAGGACTATTCCGTCCTGTCGATCCAGACTGGCCTCATCGGGCTTCGCGATTCGCGATATCCGCGCCGGAGGCCCGTTTCGAGACGCACATCATGAAAATCGTGACCGCCGCGCGGTCCGTCCTGGCCGTTTTCGATGTCCCCAGCCCCGCCTTCGCCAGCGGCCGCATCGCGCTAGTCGCCGACGCGGCCCCTCCTCGCGCGGGCGCGGCCGCCCGACGCGCATAAACCCGCGCACGATCCACCCCTTTGCGTGGCGCGCAATGCTTGATTGCGCCCCGGACGTATTCCCTTGTTATCGATCGATCAATAATCTTGACGGCAATGCGGCGGCTTCCGTTTCGCCGCGACGGCAATCGCAACGCCCGCCCGGCGAACGGGCACCCGACATCTCTTTCCAAGGAGTCGACCATGTCAGCAGAATCCACCCCGCTCGCGCCCCACGGGCACACGGCCAAGCTTACGCAGGGCCTCATCCTGCTGTTCGCGTTCAGTTGCGGCGCGATCGTCGCGAACCTGTACTACGCGCAACCGATCACCGAACTCATCGCGCCGAGCCTGCACATGTCCGGCGAAACCGCGAGCCTCATCGTATCGCTGACCCAGATCGGCTACGCGCTCGGCCTGTTCTTCATCGTGCCGCTCGGCGACCTGCTCGAGAACCGCAAGCTGATGATCGTCACGGCCGTCGTGTCGATCGCGAGCCTCGCTGCCGCCGCGGTCGTCCAGACGCCCGGGCTGTTCCTCGCGATTTCGCTGCTGGTCGGCTTCAGCTCGGTTGCCGTGCAGATCCTGGTGCCGCTCGCCGCGCACCTCGCGCCGGATCATTCGCGCGGCCGCGTGGTCGGCACGATCATGAGCGGGCTGCTGCTCGGCATCCTGCTCGCGCGCCCGCTGTCGAGCGTGGTGGCCGACGCGTTCGGCTGGCGCTTCGTGTTCGCGGCCGCCGCCGTGCTGATGACGCTCGTGACGGCCGTGCTCGCGCTGACGATTCCGTCGCGCCAGCCCGATCATCGCGCGACCTACTTCGAGCTGATCGGCTCGCTGCTGCATCTGGTCCGCACGATGCCGGTGCTGCGCCATCGCGCGTTCTACCAGGGCCTGATGTTCGCGTCGTTCAGCCTGTTCTGGACCGCCGTGCCGGTCGAGCTGACGCGTCACTTCGGGCTGTCGCAGTCGGCCATCGGCCTGTTCGCGCTCGTCGGCGCAATCGGCGCGACGTCGGCACCGGTCGCGGGCCGCCTCGCGGATGCCGGCCATACCGTGCGGGCGACGCTGATCGCGCTGGTCGCCGGCGCCCTGTCGTACGCGGTCGCGCTGATCCATGGCGCCGGCCTGTATGGGCTGGTCGTCACGGGTATCGTGCTCGATTTCGCGGTGCAGATGAACATGGTGCTCGGCCAGCGCGAGATCTACGCGCTGCACGCGGCGAGCCGCAACCGCCTGAACGCGCTGTACATGACGAGCATCTTCGTCGGCGGCGCCATCGGCTCCGCGCTCGCGAGCCCGCTGTACGAGCATGGCGGCTGGCCGCTCGTCGCCGCCGTCGCCGGCGCGTTCCCGATCGTCGCGCTCGCACACTACCTCGCGATCGGGCGTCCGCACGCGGAACGCCACGCACGGACCTGAACCGGCGCCGGCACCGGTTCACGCGCGAATCCCGCCCGGGCCGTTCGCGCGCCGGAACGCTGCCGGCACGTCACCCGCGTCACTCCCGAACTTTCCGCAGGGCCCGCCGTTGCGCCGGTCGCAACCGGACGCTATCGCACGATAAGCGGCGCCGCCCTGCTCCACGCAAAAGGAATCCATCATGTCTTCCCTGCTCAGCCACTACGATCTGCGCGGCCTGCCGCTTCCCAACCGTGTCGTGATGGGGCCGATGACGCGTTCGCGCGCGCCGTCGCGCGGCCAGCCGACCGAGCTCATGGCCGAGTACTACGCGCAGCGCGCGTCCGCCGGCCTGATCGTGACCGAAGCGACCAACGTCAGCCCGGCCTCCGCGTCGTTCGAACTGACGCCGGGGCTCGTCACCGACGAACAGGCGGCCGGCTGGAAGCAGATCACGGACGCGGTCCACGCGAACGGCGGCCGGATCTTCGCGCAGCTGTGGCACGGCGGCCGGGTCAGCTCGCTGACGCTGCTCGGCGGCGATGCGCCGCTGTCGCCGTCCGGCGTCAACGACGATCTCGAGCAATTGCAGGTGTGGGCGCAGTTGCAGAACGGCTATTACACGAAGATTCACGCGACACCGTCGCGCGCGATGACGACGGACGAAGTCGCCGGGACGGTCGACGAATTCCGCCAGGCGGCCATCCGCGCGATGGCGGCCGGCTTCGACGGCGTCGAGATCCACGCGGCCAACGGCTACCTGCCGCACCAGTTCCTGTCGTCGACGCTGAACCGCCGCGACGACCGTTACGGCGGCTCGGTCGCGAACCGCGCGCGCTTCCTCGAGGAAATCGTCGACGCGGTCGGCGGCGTGATGCCGCTCGACCGCGTGGGCGTGCGCATCTCGCCGTACGCGAAGTACAACAACGTGCGCGACGCGGATCCGGACGCGACGTACGCGTACGTCGGCCGCATGCTCGACGAAGCCGGCATCGCCTATCTGCACGCGGCCGACACCAACGGCTGGAGCGGCGAGCCCGACCTGCCGCGCATCGTCGAGAACACGCGCAAGACCTTCGGCGGCACGCTGATCGTCAACGGCGGCATCGCGCCGGAGGCCGCGAACGCGCTGATCGATGCCGGCGACGCCGATCTCGTCGCGTTTGCGCGCGCGTACATCGCGAACCCCGATCTCGTCGAGCGCATCGCGGCGAATACGCCGCTCGCCGCGCCGAAGCCGGTCGGCTGGTATGGCGGCGACCGCACGGGATACGTCGACTATGCGCGTCACGACGCGGCCAGCCGGGGGACCTGAGCCCCGCTCCGGCGGCGGCCCGATGCAGCCTCGCTCAGGCCGTCGCCGACCGTCGTCAAACCCGTCGGGCGGACCCGCTCACGCGTCGTTCCAGCGCGCGCCCAGCACGCGTCCGCAGAAGTTCGGCCGGTGAAAATCCGGATCGGCGCGCTCGAGCACGTCGGCGCTCCATGTGCCGAACGTCGACGCCGGCCGGTGCGCGACCCCGCGGGCGATCGCGTCGAGAAACGCGTCGCCGAACCCATCGCCTCGCGGGTACGCGGCGAGCAGCGCCCGCCGCGCGTCGACCGAATACGCATCGACGCCGGTTGCCATCAGGTCGGTCGATATGGCGGACGCCAGCACGCGCGCAAGCGGCGACACGCGCGCGGCCACACCGGGCGTCGTGTGCAGCGCGATCGCGTGCCACACGTCGTCGCGCATGCGCTGCGGCATCCGATGGCGCAGCAGGAACGCCTGCGCGGCATCGGCGCTGTCGATCTCGTAGCGCTCGGTCGAGCGGCAATACGCGGTGCTCAAGCCCATGTTCGCGTACATCGCGGCCACGTACAGCGTATCGGCATCGCAGGTCTCGCTTGCACGTCGCGCGGCAAGCGACGCGAGGACGAACACCCGGCGCGCGTGGTCGGTAATCACCCGCGGCAGCGACGCGCATGCCGCTTCGGCGGCTTCGATCGCCATCGGCGTCCGGGGAATGCGAACGCCGGCGACTTCGTCATGGGCCGATGCGCACGTGTGCGCAGAATTCATCTCGTCTCCTTCTGCCCCGCGCCGGGGCGGGAAATTGTCCATTCATCGCGCGGCACGCGCCGGGGGCGCCGGCCTGCCCGCTGAGCGACGCCATCCTAAAAGACGACACCGGGTTGACCGGATGCTTCGCACTGCTTGACGGACTCTGTCGCGGCCGCATGCAGGCACTGCGCGAAACGACGCCCGTAACCGCGCACGGAACCGGCATCCGGGCCAGCGTCGGCCGCCGCACGCGGCTGTGCCGGCGCGGCCGGACGGCACTGGCCGAATCCGCCGACACCGCCGAATTCGGCCACCGGCGACCACGCGGGGCGGACCGCCAGCGGCGGCGGCGCAAGCGGCGCGAACTCGTCGTCAGCATGCACGACCTTGCCGTCGACGACCGTCAGCACCGACGAAAGGAACTTGATCCGCGCCTCGTCGATCGTGAAGTAGTCGTCCGTCAGCACCGCGAAATCCGCGTACTGGCCGGGCACCAGCGCGCCCTTGCGGTCGTCCTCGTTCGAGAACCATGCGCTGCCGACCGTGTAGCGGCGCAGCGCTTCCATCCGGCTGAGCCGGTTGCGTTCGGGATAGAGCGCCGTGCCACCGACCGTGCGCCCGGACACCATCCAGTACAGCGACACGAACGGGTTGTAGCTCGCGATGCGCGTCGCATCGGTGCCCGCGCCGACCGGCAGCCCGGCCGCCAGCATCGCGCGGATCGGCGGCGTGCGCGCGGCCGCTTCCGCGCCGTAGCGTGCAATGAAGTACTCGCCCTGGAACGCCATCCGGTGCTGGACCGTCACGCCGCCGCCGAGCGCGGCGATGCGCGCGATGTTCGCATCCGAAATCGTCTCGCAGTGATCGAAGAACCAGCGCAGCCCGTCGAACGGGATGTCGCGGTTCACGGCTTCGAGCACGTTCAGGAAGCGGCCGATCGATTCGTCGTAGGTCGCGTGCAGCCGGAACGGCCAGCGGTGCCGCACCAGCAGCCGGACCACCGCGGCCAGTTCGGCCTCGAGCGCCGCGGGCAGATCGGGGCGCGGTTCGAGAAAATTCCCGAAATCGGCTGCCGAATACACCAGCAGTTCGCCGGCGCCGTTCATCCGCAGGAACCCGTCGCCGTCGCCG
Organism: Burkholderia sp. NFPP32; assembly: GCF_900119325.1. Lineage (NCBI taxonomy): Bacteria > Pseudomonadati > Pseudomonadota > Betaproteobacteria > Burkholderiales > Burkholderiaceae > Burkholderia > Burkholderia sp. NFPP32. The sequence goes on from NZ_FPJP01000006.1 coordinate 43,167, forward strand.
GGCCGCGCCAGCGTTACCCATCGCGCGTAGTCGTCGAGTTCCTGTCCGGCATGCTGCACGAACAGGCTGTAGGCGATGCGCACCGTCAGTTCGCCGCGCTTCGCGAGCGCCATGATCGCGCCATAGTCGTCCGGATAGGCCTGGAAATCGCCGCCCGCGTCGATCGCGCTCGTCACGCCGAGGCGGTTCAGTTCGCGCAGGAAGTGCCGCATCGAATTCATCTGCTCGTCGTGGCCGAGCTTCGGGCCCTTCTCGAGCGCCGCATGCAGGATGCCCATGTCCGGGCGCGCGATCAGCATGCCGGTCGGCCTGCCGAGGCGATCGCGCTGGATCTCGCCGCCGGGCGGATCGGACGTATCGCGGCCATAGCCGATCGCGCGCAGCGCGGCCGCGTTCAGCAGCGCGCTGTCGCCCAGGTGCATGATGAAGACCGGCGTGTCGGGCGCGATCGCGTTGAGTTCGGCCGCCGTCGGCCCGCGCTTTTCCGCGAACTGGAATTCGGTCCAGCCGCCGACGACGCGCACCCACTGCGGCGCAGGCGTGCGCAGCACCTGGCGACGCAGCATGCAGAGCGCATCGGCGAGCGTCGGCACGCCGTCCCAGCGCAGTTCCAGGTTGAAGTTCAGGCCGCCGCGGATCACGTGCAGGTGCGAATCGTTCAGCCCCGGGATCACGGTGCGGCCATTCAGGTCGATGCGCAGCGTGTCGGCGCGCGCATGGCGCATCACCTCGTGCCCGCTGCCGGTCGCGAGGATCCGGCCGTCCTTCACCGCGAGCGCGGTCACGAACGACTGCCGGTCATCCTGCGTCGCGATCTTGCCGTTGCATACGATGAGGTCCGCCGTTTCGGCGGATTCCGTCGCCTTAAGCACCGTCCGGCCTCCTGTTTGCGCCGAAAGCCGGCACACGGCCGCACGCGGCATGCACCCGGATTGACGATACACGGACCATCCACTTCCCCTTGAACGTTGATCGATCGGACCGGCAGGCGGCGGCGCGATGGCGCGGCTGCGTCCTGCGCGGGCCGGGCGCGCCGTTACGCCACCTGCTGCATCGCATCCGCCGCCTCATGCCGCATCCGCGTACGGCCCGTCGACGGCGTCGTCTCCGGCCGGACGAAGTTCTGCACGCGCGCCAGCCGGCGCACGTCGAACGCACGCGATTGCGGATCGAAATGCCCTGACAGACCGGCCAGCAGCGACGAAGCCTGCCCGGTCCGTCCGCGCTCGATCAGGTGATCCGCGAGATCGAGCGTGCCGCGCAGCGCCCACATGGCTGCCCCTTGCCCGTTCGCGGTATGAATCCCCATCAGCAGATGACGGTGCCCGTCGGCTTCGCACGCGATCGCGAGGTCCGCATCGGCGGTGCGTGCCTGTTCGAGCATCGCCAGCCCCCTGGCGCGCAGCAGCTCGGGCACGAACAGATGCTCGCCGTGCGTGCGGCAGCGCGCGAGCGTCGCGTCGAGCTTCGTGCATGCCTCGGCCGCGCGGCCCGTGCGCGTCAGCGCTTCCGCGTACGCGACGATCAGCGGCGCGAGCGCGCGCTGAAAGCCGCTCGCTTCGATGCGCCGCAGCGCGGGCTCGAGCCGCGCAAGACCGGCACCGGGATGCCCGGTCTGCATGTCGAACTGCCCGGCAAGGCATTCCGCGTGGCTGAGCCAGATGTCGAACCCGTTCGCCTCTGCGGTCGATCGCAGCGTCCCGAGATAATCGGAAATCACGTCGTGATCGCCATAGCGCAATGCAATCGGCACGGCCGCGGCGCCGAGCACCACGCACAATGCCGGCGCCGAACCGCTGCGGCGCGCGCATTCGACCGCCTGAGCCGCCAGTCGCATCGCATATTCCGGGTCGCCCTGCATCCACACGAGCCGCGTCAGCATCGTCCGGCCAAGCGTCGCGACGTCGACCCCAAGCACCGCTTCTGCGCAGGACGGTTCGCCGACCTCGGCCAGTTCGGCCATCGCCGCCTCCAGCCGCTCGCGCGCCTGCGCATGCTCGCCGAAGTAATGCAGCGAGGTCGCGACCATCGCGTTCGCCAGCAGCCGCTGCGACCGGTCGCCCCGCCGCTCCGCGGCGCGCTCGAAGCGCGTCGCGTAGCGCAGCGATTCGTGGATGTCGGAGCGCGTCAGCATCGTGTTCCACAGCCCGACCAGCGCGCGCGCGTCGAACGCCTCGTCGCCGATCCGGCCCGCGAGACCGAGCGTCCGGTCCCACATCGCCGCGGCCGTGTGCGTATCGCCATCGGTATGCAGCAGCGCCGCCGCATAGGCCGCGCGCAAGCGCATTTCGCGCGCCGCATCGATGCCCTCGGCCGCCCCGGCCTCGATTGCGTCGAGCGCTCGCCTCGCCGGTATCGAACATTCGCGCATCCGCGCCGGCTCCCGCAACGCGAGCGTCAGCGCGTCCACTTCCAGCGCGTGCGGCTCGGCCGCCGCGGGTTCGCGCGGCGCCGGCTCGCCCGCGGCGAGACGCAGGCTCGCGAGGTCCGCGGCTTGTGCGTGCGTCAGCATCCGCGCTTCCCCCTGCTCGCGTTCGTAGCGCGCATGACGCTCGGCGACGACTTCGAATTCGCCCTCGTTGTGCAGTTTCTCGAGCGCATACGCGCGCGTCGATTCCGTCAACCGGTAGCGCGCCTGCGCGCCGTCGAACTCGACGGTCACCAGCGACTTCGCGACCAGTTCGCCGAGCACCGCGATCATCGCGGCGGCCGACATGCCGGGATCCATCGCCACCTCGCGGGCCGCATCGAACGTAAACGGGCCGATGAAGCACGCCATGCGACGAAACAGCGACCGGGCGGCCGCATCCAGCAGCACGTAGCTCCAGTCGAACGTCGCTCGCAGCGTCTGGTGGCGCGGCAGCGCCGAGCGCAGCCCGCCCGTCAGCAGGTTCAGCCGGTCGTCGAGTCGCGACGCGACGACCTCGAGCCCGAGCGTCGCGACGCGCGCGGCGGCCAGCTCGATCGCCAGCGGCAGCCCGTCGAGGCGCCGGCAGATGTCGCCGATCAGCCTGACGCCGGCCGCGTCGACCTCGCAATCGGGCGTGGCGGCGCGAATCCGCGCCAGAAACAGCTCGACGGCCGAATGGCGCACGATCTCGTCGACCGACTCACTGCCGTCCGGCACCGCCAGCGGGGCCACGCGAAATACGGCTTCGACCGAGATATGAAGCGGCTCGCGGCTCGTCACCAGCACGCGCAGCGGCGCGGCGCGCGACGTCAGCGTTTCGACGAGGTCGGCCACCAGGTCGACGACGTGCTCCGCGTTGTCGAGCACGAGCAGGCCGCGCGAAGCGGCGCACGCGTCGCCGATACGGTCGGCGGCAGGCACGCCGTCCGTCTCGAGCCCGAGTTCCGCGGCAATCGCGAGCAGCACGTCGTCGCGCGTCGCGGCACTGGCCAGCTCCACGAACAGGCCACGCTCGCCGGACCGGCCGCGCAGCTCGTGCGCGACGCGGTTGGCCAGGCTGGTCTTGCCGATGCCGCCCGCGCCGACCAGCGTGACGACCGGCGCACGTCCGATCATGTCGACGATCTGCTCGATCTCGGCCTGACGCCCGACCAGCGGAACCGGATGAAAGGCAGCGGCAACCTCGGGCGGACATTCGGCCGCGCGCGGCGCCGCCGAGTGCGCGACCGGCGGCTGCGCGATCAGCAGGTAGCCGCGGCCCGGCACCGTCTTGATCAGGTCGCGATTCGCGCCCAGTGCCTTGCGCAACGTCGCGACATGGACCTGCAGCCGGTTTTCCTCGACGATCAGGCCCGGCCAGACGGCATCCATGATGTCGTCCTTCGACACGACGGAACCGTTCGCGCGATGCAGTACTTCAAGGATGTCGAGCGCGCGTGCGCCGATACGCAGCGACGCGCCGTGATGGCGAATGTCGCGCTGCTCGAAATCCACCGACAAATTCCCGATCTGGATCATGGCCGCCTCCAGGTTCCCCACGATGACCGCCATGTGAACGCGCGGTTCACCGGGGCGGGAGTCCGCATCCGGCCTGCGTTGCAGGCCGGCGCAAAGTCTCAAAAAGTGGGCCGAGTGTAAACGCCGCAAATACAAAAATCTTGAAGGAAAATGCGCTGACACCCGGCGCTTGGGCGCTCGGCGGAAGCCTGACGGCGCGAATACAACGGGAGCAGGATCGATCGGAATGCGGCATTCATGCGCCGGCCGGGCCTGGCGCAGCGCGGTTCGGCCCTCACGATGCATTTCGTCAGCCAGCGGACATTTATTCAAGTTATCTTGGGCCTGTCGGGCGCGCCGTATACACTGCACGCAATCAGGATGCTCGCGCGCCATACCCCATCGAAGGATTGCTCCACCATGCCAGCCCCCCTCGTCGCGCCGCCTGCGGCGCCGAAAGACACGCTCGGATGCATCTCGAGCCTGCTATCCAAGGATATTGAAAGGTCGGTCGGCGGCCTGACGCTCCACCGCAAATGCATGCGCGACGAGCAATTCGAGCGCATCGAGATGGCGGCCAGCGATCGCGGCTTCCTGATCGGCGTGTCGCTGAATGGCGGGCACCGGCGCACGATCTACGGCGGGGCCGGCAAATCCGAGCGGCGGTTTCAGCACAACTCGATCTACATTCGCGACTTTTCCCGGAATTTCCGCGCCGACCTGTACGGCAAATTCGACTTCCTGCTCGTCGAGCTGTCGCGCAGCTACCTCGACCGCCTCGGCCGCGAGCACGGCGGAACGGAAATCGGCGGCCTGACCTGCGCACCCGACGTGCAGGACGCGGTGCTGGGCCATCTCGCGCACGCCGTCGCCAACAGCCTCGACGCGCCGGGCGCGCTGAACACGCTGTTCGTCGAGCAGATGGGGCTCGCGATCGGCACGCATCTCGCATGCCGCTACGGCAATGCGCACGCGCGCGACCTGCAGCGAAAGGGCCTGCTGTCGCCGGCCAAGGCGGCGCTCGCCAAGGAACTCCTGATGGAAAAGGCGAACCTCGGCGTGTCGATCGAGGAAGTGGCCACCGAATGCGATCTGTCGCGCGGCTATTTCATCCGCGCGTTCTCGCGCACGACGGGGCGCACGCCGCATCAATGGCTGCTCGAACAGCGCGTGATCCGCGCCCGGCAACTGATCGAGACGACCGACATGACGCTCGCGGAAATCGCGGCCACCTGCGGCTTCGCGGACCAGAGCCACCTGAACCGCGTGTTCGTGCGCATCGTCGGCCATCCGCCGGGCGCATGGCGGCGCGAACTGTCGCGCTGAAACGGCCGCCGCGCGCGCGCCATGCTCGTCATTGAAGCGGCGTCGCGTCGTAGTTGACCGGCACCCAGTCGTACTGCTCCCCGTCCCTGCGCAAATGCCCGAGCCCGGGAAACGCGATGTGCGCGGCACCGACCAGATAACGCTTGTCCGCAACGCGCTTCAGCGTATCGCGCCGGGTGCGGCGCGCCGCGTCGGCATCGCTGTCGTACTGGACGGTCGCGTCCGGATCCTGCAACTGGATCGCCGCGACGTGCACGATGTCGCCCCACGCGAGCAGCCCGGCGTCGCCGCTCTCGATCAGATAGGCCGTATGCCCCGGCGTATGGCCGGGCAGCGGCACCGCGCGAATGCCGGGGGCGAGCGTCGCTTCGCCGCGAAACGTCTTGAAGCGTCCGGCCGCGACGTACGGTGCGACCGACGCGGCCGCCGCATCGAAAAACGACGCCAGGAACGCCGGTGCCTGTGCCTTGTTGTCCGGATCGAGCCAGTAATTCGCTTCGATCTCGTTCACGCGAACGACCGCGTTCGGAAAGGTCATCCTGCCGTTCGACGCAATGCCGCCGACGTGATCCTTGTGCAGGTGCGTGAGCAACACTTCGTCGATCTGCTCCGGCGCATAGCCTGCCGCGCGCAGGTTCGCGAGCAGCTTGCCGCAGCAGTCGCCATACAGCACGCCGGCGCCCGTATCGACGAGAATCCGCATCGATCCCGTATCGACCAGGAACGCGTTGATCGAACCCTGGACGGGCGGCTCCAGAAACTCGCGATCGAGATCGCGCCGGATGTCGTCCTTCGACACATCGCGGAAGACCGTATCGACCGGAAACGGATGCGTGCCGTCGGACAGCGCGACGATCCGAAGGTTGCCGAGCTTCTGCCGATAGAAGCCAGGGGCCTGGTTCCCGCCGCCCGGCTCGCCGGCCAACGCGACCGATGCGACGATGCCGGCGCACCACGCGATGAGCAGCATGCGGCCCGAGCGCGCCGCGCGCGCGCGCCAGTTCAAGTTCTTCATGTCCGTTCCCCGGTTGCGTATCGACGTGGCGCGCGCCGGCTTGCCGGTCCAGCCGGCATGGATGCGCGCGACACCGAGCTTACCGGCCGGATTCGCAATAGTCCTGAGCGGGACATGAATCGTTCTGAAGGCCGGGCCTCGGCGGCGCCGGCCCGGATTCAGGCGGCCCGGTCACGCGCGTGCTGCGCGGCAATCAACGCATCGCGAAAGACGGCGGCCGGCTGCGCGCCGCTGACGACCGACAGCCCGATGCGCGTCGACGGCACCGACGCGACGCCTTCGCGCACCGCCTGCGCTTCGAGCGCGACCACCGCATCGAGCCCTTCGCCGGACGCCAGGAACGCACGCACCGCGTCGCCCGGCAAACCGGCGCCGGCCGCCATCTCGACCAGCACGTCCGCGTCGCCGATATCGCGGCCGTCGCGGAAATACGCGGCAAACAGCGCGTCGACGAGCGCGACCGCGCTGCCGCGTTGTTGAGCGAACCAGACGAGCCGGTGTGCAAGCCGCGTGTTCGGCGTGCGTGCGATCCGCGCATGATCGAACACGAGGCCGGCCGCCCGGCCGGCTTCGGCCACGTGCGCGTCGAGTGCCTGCGAGCGCGCCCAGCTGCCGAACTTCGCGCTCCGGTACGCCTTGCGGTCCATGCCGCCGGCCGGCATCGACGGGTTCAGTTCGAACGGCACGAACCGGACGCTCACGTGGCCGGCCAGGCCGGCTTCGTCAAGCGCCTCCGCGAGCCGGTGCTCCGCGATCCAGCACCACGGGCAGATGAGGTCGTAGGTCATCGTTACTTCGAGGGGTTTCATCGCAGGCTCCTTCCTGTACATTGCAGTCCGGAAGATAGCGCGTGCGGGCCGACGATAGAATGCGAACGGCACGCAATGCATCGTTGCGGCGCGCACAAAGGCACGAAGACACGAAGTCACAAAGGCGACGACATGGACAAATTCTCCGCGCTGCGCGCGTTCGTGGAAGTAGCGGAAGCCGGCGGCTTCTCGAGCGCGGGACGGCGCCTCGAACTCGCGGCGTCGTCGGTGGTGCGCGCGGTGGATGCGCTCGAGGCGTCGCTCGGCACCGTGCTGCTGAACCGCACGACGCGACAGGTCACGCTGTCCGATGCCGGCTCCGTGTACTACGCACGCGCGAAGCGGCTGCTCGAGGAACTCGCGGAAGCCGACGCACTGGTTTCCGATCGCGGCGACGAGCCGTCCGGACCGCTGCGCGTGTCGGTGCCGGTCGCGTACGGCGTGCGCCGCATCGCGCCGCACGTCGCGGCATTTCTTGCGCGCTATCCGAAGCTCGACCTCGACCTGCAGCTCACCGACGAACGCGTCGATCTCGTCGCCGGCCGGATCGACGTCGCGATCCGGCTCGGCGAAGCGGCGCCGTCCGCGGAAGTCGTCGCGCGGCAGCTCGGCACGTTCCAGCGCTATGTCGTCGCGAGCCACGACTACCTCGACGCGCACGGCACGCCATCGGTGCCGGGCGAGCTGGTCGATCACGGGTGTCTGCGCTTTCACTTCGGCGGCGACCAGCAGGCGTGGACGTTTGCCGATGCGCACGGCACGACGAAAGTGCTGGTCGCCGGGCGCCTGAAGTCGAATCACAGCGAGGTGTTGCGCGATGCCGTGCTCGACGGCGCAGGCATCGCGCTGCTGCCCGACTGGCTGGTCGACGCCGACGTCCAGTCGGGCCGCCTGCGCAGGCTCTTCGAACAGTACGACGTCACGCCCGATGCGGCGCGCTCGGTCGTCACCGCGCTCTACCTGCCGAATCAGCGCGGCTCGAAGCGCGTCACGGCGTTCATCGATTTTGTCGAGGCGCTGGCGCGCGCGCAGCACTGAGCCGCGCGGCGCGCCGCGTTACCAGCCGAACTTCGCTTCCATGCCGACATAGTCGGCATTGCGCGCACCGAGCGCGCGAATCGAGTTGGCGACCTGGAAGTGCACGGCCTCGACGGCCAGCGCCACGTTCGCATTGACGAGCCAGTCCACACGGGCCTGCGCATACATGCCCGTCCACGAACCGCCCTTGCCGGCCGTGCCCGGCACCGCCGACATCCCTTGCCCGTAGATCGCGTCGGCCGTCGTCTCGCGCCACTGGAAACCGACCGCGGTCAGCACCGTCACGGTGCTGGCCGGCTTGAACGTCAGCGAAGGCTTCACGTGAATCAGGTTGCTGTAGCCGGTGTAGCCGGCGAGCGTGAAGTAATAGCCGTTCGGAAACAGCGGGTTGAAGGTGCCCATGCGCCCGTCGCCGGGATGCTTGTCGCCCGACGCGCCGTCGACCTGGATGCCGATGCGCGGCGTGCCCGCCGTCTTCGTGAACGTGTAGCCGCCCAGCGCGCCGAACGCCCACGCACCGATCGTGTCCTGTCCGATGTGCCCCGTCTGGAGCATCGCCTCGACGTCCCAGTCGAGCCGGCCGGATTTGCCCGCGTAGCGCATGTCGAACACGTCGCGCCGCTCGGTGCCGGCTCCGGCGAGATAACGTGCGTTGTCGCGCGTATAGCGCGACCAGTAGGCCGACAGGTCGCCGGGGCCCGTGCCGCTGCGCTCGACGCGCACGCCGTCGAATCTCAGGTGCCGGTTCGACACGTCGTCGAACACCGCGTCGTTGCGATATTGCACCGGGCGCGTCACATAGCCGATCAGCCGCCATTTGCCGATTTCGTAGTTCGCCCACAGCGCGTCGAACGCCTGGCGCACGTTCGGCCCGTCGCGCACCGACACGAACCGCTGCAAGTCGAACGCCATCTCCTGCCGGCCGATGCGGGTCTTGAGCGTGCCGCCGCCCACCTGGTCGACATACGCGACGAACGCCTGCTCGATATCGAGCTGATCCTTGTCGACGGGGCCGACCGTATCCTTGCCGAACGGCCGCGCATCGACGAACTGGACGAACGCCTGGAAATGCCCGGCATAACGCAGATCCGCGTGCACCGTCGCGCGCTGGATCACGTAATTGTCGTCATGCGCGGCGCCGAGCCCGAACAGCGGCGCGTTGTTCAGCTCGAAGCGCTCGCGCAGGTTCGCGCCGAGCGACAGGTAGGTCGACGGGTCGGCGCCCAGCGGGATGTACTTCAGCGCATCGAGCGGCTTGCGCGGCACGCACGGATCCGCGAGTACCGACCAGTCTTCCTGCCAGCGATTGAACAGCAACGTGGGGCGCTTTGCGGTGCACGTCGCGCCGGCGGTCGAGGCCGGCGCCGCGGCATCGGCCGCCGCGGCTTCCTCGGCGCCGGCCGCCGTCCCGGCGTACGTCGCGACGCCGCCCGCCAGCACGGCGGCCGGCAGCACGCCCCGCCACGCCCGTCTCATCGGCCGGCGGTCCATCATTTCGACCGCGCGTGGATCTCGGCGACGTAGCCGCCCGGGAACTGCACGAGCGCCGCATCGCGCCCGTCCGACGTGAAGGTCGGCACCAGCACGGTCACGCCCGCTGCCTGCGCCTGCTTCAGCGTCGCGGCCAGATCCTGCACTTCGTAGCCGGTCATCTCGCGGCCGAACGGGTAAGGCAGATGGCCGTCAGTAGCCAGCACGGTCATCTTGCCGAAGCCCGACTCGATGCGGATGCGGCGATACGTGTCGTTCGGCCGGCCGATCTCGATGCCCGGCGCCTTGCGCACGTCGGACACGACCTTGCCGCGCGAGAACGCGACGAAGTCGTGCACCAGCTTGCTCGCGCTTTCCGGCGACACGTACACGCGGTTTTCCGGCACCGTCTGCAGCGGGTCATACTTCGGCGCCTGGGTGTGCCAGTACAGCTGCATGTTCACGCCGCCCGGCCAGCGGACGATCGCGTCGCGGCCGATCGGGTCGGGGAACGTGTCGACGATCACGTCCGCGCCGTGCGCGCGCGCCGACTTCACCGCGACGTCCATGTCGGTGACGAGATAGCCGGTGCGCTCCTCGCAGAACGGATACGGGATCGGCGTCTTGAAGCCGAACACCGAGATCGTGCCGACCGGCGTCAGCACCAGCTGCGACATCGTCTGGCTCGGCGTCGGCGTGACCTGGAACACGCCCTGCTGCGACTTCTTGCCGCCGAACGTCGCGACGAAGCTGTCGGTGAAGCGGTCGAAATCTTCCGGCGCGACGCACACGTGCGTCGTGTCGTATTGCGGGCCGACCGCGACGGCCGGCACGCGCGCGGACGAGGACTGGAGCAGGCGCGTCTCGTCGGCATGGGCCGGCGCGGTCGCCAGCAAAGCGCCGAGCACGGCCGTCGACGCGGCCGTCATCCGCAATACTTGTCGCAACTTCAGTGCAATCATCGAATTCTCCTTGAAAGTGGCAAGCGCAGCCGTATGCTGCGCGCGCATTCAGCGTGACGTCGGCCCCGCATCGGGCCGACCGGATTGATAGGCGAGGAAGCACAGCGCCGCGAGCGGCAGCGCCAGTGCCCAGAAGGCGGCGAACACATAAGCCGCCGCCCCCGCGCCGGCCCCGAGCGCAAAGCCCGCGACCGGCGGCAGCGTGCGCCGCAGCCGTGCCCGCGCGGCGTCCCGTTCGGCAGGAGCTGCGAGCGGCACGAGCCAGTCGAACGCATCGATCACCGCCTGCGTGACATTGCCCGTCATCACCGTGTTGGCGACGACCGAGCGGGCCGTCAGCCGGCCGTGCGCGTTCTGGACGCCCATCGCCGCGGCGCCGAGCAGGCCGCACAGGATCGTCCTCGGCGCGTCGGCGTCGGCGATCGGCGATGCCATCACGCCGGCCAGCATGAACCCGGCCAGCAGCACGGCCTGCAGCGCATACAGCGAACGTGCGCGCACGCCATGGCCCAGCGCGCGCATCCGATGGTCGAGCACGCGCGCGCCGACGATGCCGGCGATGAAGGCCGGAAACGCGAGCCACTTGATCACGAGCCCTTGCCCGACGCCGGCCAGCCCCGAACCGATCAGGATGAAGTTGCCGGTGACGTGCGCGGTGAACAGGCCGAACAGCGCGACGAAGCCGAGCGTGTCGACATAACCGGCGATCGACGCGAGAAACACGTCCTCGCCGCGCACGTGATCGGGCGCGGCGGCGACGCCCGCGGTTACTTGCTGCGAAGGCATGAGCCGGTTTCCTGGAATGTGTCGGCTGCGCCGGCGCCCGCAATGCCGGCGCCCGACGAGATCAGATAAAGCATGTTCCGCTCCGGTTTCGCCGACCGGTCCGGCTTGCCGACTGGCATCCGGCCCGTGCGGCGGTTCGGAAGCTAGAGTAGTGAAGGCCGGCCTAAATGTCTTGGCGGCGGCCTGAAATTTTCTGAATCCGCCGGCTCGAGCGCAGGACGGGGGCGCCGGTCCGGTTCGACGCAGGGAGATCCCGCAAGGAATTCAGCGCCGCAACAAAAGCCGCGCCGCAAACCGTATTCGCGGCCCCGATCGTGCTATTTTTCGATCGATAGTTTAGGCATGCGCGCCATCAGGAGCCGAGGAATGACCGAAAGAAAACGCAGCACGCCGGCCCGCGAGCCCGGGACCGATACCGACGGCAACGCCGTCGCGCCGGGCCGCCGGCTCGCGCCGGAAGCGCGCGAGCGTCAGATCGTCGAGAAGGCGATCGAGCACTTCGCGACGCACGGCTTCTCCGGCAGCACGCGCGAGCTCGCGCGGCAGATCGGTGTCACCCAGCCGCTGCTGTACCGGTACTTTCCGAGCAAGGAAGCGCTGATCGACCGTGTCTACGACGAGATCTACACGTGGGATCCCGACTGGGAAAAGCTGATCTCCGATCGCGCGGTGCCGCTGCAGGAGCGGCTCGTCGCGTTCTACCGCGCGTACGCGCAAACCATCCTGCGGCGCGAATGGATCCGCACCTTCATCTTCGCGGGGCTCAGCCGCGAGGGGTTCAACACGCGCTACCTGTCGCGGCTGCGCGAACGCGTATTCCTGCCGGTGCTGCGCGAGCTGCGGTACGAATACGACATCGCCACGCCTGCGACGGAGGCCCAGCGCAATGCGGAAATCGAACTGGTCTGGAGCCTGCACGCGAGCATCTTCTATTTCGGCGTCCGCAAATGGGTCTACGGCCTGCCGGTGCCCGACGATCTCGACACCGAAATCGAACGGCTGATCGACGCATTCCTGCACGGCACACCCGCCGCGCTGAAGCAGCTCGCGTCGGGCGCGACCGGCCGGCGCCGCCGGCGCGCGTGACGCGGCGGCGGCCGGCGATCGCGCTCGGATCGCGTGCAATCGCGGCGCGACGCTCGACGACGGTCGAATTCGCATCCTGCATTTTTACGCCTTGGCGCCTTCGTTGGTCGTGCCGATCGTCGGACCGCCGTTTGCGGCGCGAATCACGCGAGGATCAGCGGACACCGGCCATCCTGCCAGGGCGCGATCGTGACGAAGCGGCCGATGCCGGCCGTGCGCGCCGCCAGACGAATTCAGAACAATTTATCCGGCGCACCGCGCGCTTCGCCTATCCTCGACAGGCATTCGCGCCCACGCCTGCCGTGCGCGGGACGAACCGAACAGGGACCGTCACATGACCATCGCCACGCCTTCGATCACCCATCACACCGTCACCGCGAACGGCATCCGCCAGCACTACATCGATGCCGGCAGCGGGCCCGTCGTCGTCCTGCTGCACGGCTTCCCGGAAACCAGCTTCGCGTGGCGCTTCCAGATCCCCGCGCTGGCGCAGCGCTACCGCGTGATCGCGCCCGACCTGCGCGGCTACGGCGAAACCGACAAGCCGGCCGCCGGTTACGACAAACGCAACATGGCGCGCGACCTCGCCGAACTGCTCGACACGCTCGGCATCGGCCGCATCGCGCTCGTCGGGCACGATCGCGGCGCGCGCGTCGCGACGCGTTTCTCGAAAGACTTCCCCGAGCGCGTCGAGCGGCTCGTCGTGATGGACAACGTGCCGACGCGCATCGTCGCGCAGAACATGACCGCGCAAACGGCGCGCGCGTACTGGTTCTTCCTGTTCCACCAGGTGCCGGATTTGCCCGAGGCGTTGATCGCCGGCAAAGAGGCCGAATGGCTGAGCTATTTCTTCTCCGACTGGTGCTACAACCCGCACGCGATCTCCGGCGACGCGTTCGACACGTACGTGCGTGCGTATCGGCGTCCGGGCGCCGTGCGCGGCGCGCTGGCCGACTATCGCGCGAACGCGGAGGACGTGAAGCAGGATCTCGTCGATGCGGACGTCCGGATCGCATGCCCGACCATGGCCATCTGGGGCGAGGATTTCTATGCGGTCGGCAAGATGTTCGACATGAAATCCGTATGGGAGAGCATGGCGACGAACCTGCGTGCCGAGCCGATCGCGCAGTGCGGGCACTTGCCGCAGGAGGAGCAGCCGGAGCGCGTGAACGCGCTGCTGCTCGACTTCCTGAAGCACTGGGAAGGCTGAACCGCCGCGCGCGACGGATCATCGGGAGGAAGGAACCATGAGCGACGTTTCGGGCCCGCTGGCGGTCGTCATCGGCGGATCGGTGGGCGGCCTTTTCACGGCCACCGCGCTGCGCGCGGCCGGATGGCGCGTCAAGGTCTTCGAGCAATCGCCGAACGACCTCGACAGCCGCGGCGGCGGCATCGTGCTGCAAGCGCCGATCGAACGCGCATTCACGTTCGGCGGCGTGCCCGTGCCGCGCGATGCGGGCGTCGATTCGGTCGACCGGATCTATCTCGACGAGCACGACCGGATCGTGCAACGCCTGCACATGCCGCAAACGCAGACCGCGTGGAACGTGATCTACACGACCCTGAAGCGCGCGCTGCCGGCCGGCGTCGTGCACGCCGGCGTATCGTTCGAGCGGTTCGCGCAGGAAGGCGACCGCGTGATCGCGCATTTCGCGGACGGCCGCGTCGAGCAGGCCGACCTGCTGGTCGGCGCCGACGGCGGCCGCTCGAACGTCCGCGCGCAACTGCTTCCCGAAACGCGGCCCGCGTACGCGGGTTATGTCGCGTGGCGCGGGCTCGTCGACGAGCACCTGCTTCCCGACACGGTGCTGCGGGTGCTGCGCGACCGCTTCACGTTTCAGCAAGGCGACGCGCATCTGTTCCTGACCTATCTGGTGCCCGGCCGCGACGGCGCGATCGAACCGGGCAAGCGGCGCGTGAACTGGGTCTGGTACCGGCGGCTCGCAGCGGATCGCCTGCCGTCGCTGTTCCTCGCGCAGGACGGCACGCAGCGCGACGGGTCGCTGCCGCCCGGCGCGATGCGGGACGACAACCGGCTCGAACTCGTGGATGCCGGCCGCCGGATGCTTGCGCCGACGCTCGCCGCGCTCGTCGATGCGACGCAAGCGCCGTTCGCGCAGGCGATCCTGGATCTCGCGGTCGACCGCATGGCTTTCGGCCGCGCGGTGTTGCTCGGCGACGCGGCCTGCCTCGTCCGGCCGCATACGGCCGCCGGCGTCGCGAAAGCGGCTGAGAATGCGGTCGGTCTCGCCGATGCGCTGCGCGGCGTCGTGCACGGCCCCGCGTTCGACGCCGCGCTGTCGCGCTGGGAGGCCCGTCAGCTTGCCGCCAATGCGTCGCTGTCCGAACTCGGCATCTCGCTCGGCACCCGGATCATGGGGCGCGCGTGACCGGCCATCGGATGCGCGGTGCATCGTTCGATCATGCGATGGTCTCCGCCACGTCGCCGTCGACTGGCGAAGCGTCGGCGCAACCTTTTATTTTTCAAGTGCTTGAACCAGGCGCCGGTTTCATTCGAGCGCCGGGACCGGTCATGTACCCGCCGCAACCAGCGAATTGAACGACGTATCCCAGAACGGCGCGACATTCGCCGGTCCGTCCAGCACGCCGATACGAGCGAACACATCCGCGACCTGCTGATGCTGCGCCACCACGTCGGGCGTCACCGGCAGCAGCGCATAGTCGTCGCTGCGCTGCTCGAACATCGCGACGAGATCGGCAACCGGCACGCGCGTCTCGCGATTCTGCACGAGCGCATAGTCGCGGAAACGCCCGTTCGCCCACGCATACGCGTGCCGGAACCGCAGCAGCAAATCGCCCGTCGCGGCACGACGGCGCGCATCGTCGAGCGTGCGCGGGTTCGCGTAAACCGGAAAATTGCCCGACAGATAACCCTTCCCCGTCTTCAGCACGCGCGCGCCGTAGCGATTGCGCGCGAGCTGGCCGTTGTAGCCGTAGATCGCCCACGCGTCGATGTCGCCGCGATCGTATGCGGACAGGCCATCCGTCGGCGACAGGTTGATCGGCTGGATGTCGTCGAAGCTCAGGCCGGCCTCCGCCAGCTGGCGATACAGGAAATAGTGCGACGTCGTCGCGCGCACGTAGCCGACGCGCTTGCCCTTCAGTTCCGCGATGCTCCGGATCGGCGTGTCCTTGCGCGCGAGCGTGACCTGGTTGTTCAGGTCTTCGCGTGCGCGGGAGATGAACCGCACATTGGCCTTCTGGCGCGCGGCGAACACCGCCGGAATTTCGCTACCCGAACCGATATCGAGCGCATCCGCATTGAGCGCCTCGATGTGCAGCACGCCGTTGTTCAGCTCGCGCCATTCGATCCGGTACGGCGTGTCGCCGAGGCCGGCCGCCTGCAGCAGCGCGCGCCAGCCGCCCTTGTAGGTCGCGACGCGCAACGTCGTGCCGGCGAGATCGGCATTGACGGCCGGCGCGGCGAACGCGGCCCTTGAGGAAAACGGGGCCGACACGACCGCGGCACCGGCGAGCAGCAGGCGGCGGCGCGCCGCCGAAATTGACGACATCGGATGCTCCTGTCAGTCGGATCGGAATCGGATCAGAAGTGAAAACCACCGCATCAATGAAGCACCGGAAACCCGTGGCGTTCGGCCAGCAGTTCGAGGATGCGCCGCGCGTCGGTGACGAAGCGCACGTCGCCGAGCGTCTGCGCGTCGTCGGGCGCCGGCTGGTCGCGGCCGAGCACGAGCACCGGCAGGCCCTGGTGCGCGTCGTCGAGCGCGTCGATCACCGCGTGCCGCGGCCGCTCGAAACCGATTCGCTTCACGTCGATGCGGCCGGCGCGGTCGGGCGCGCTCGCCAGCAGCCCTTCGATCGACAGTCCATGCGGACAGACGAAGCGTCGGCCCGGATGCTTCGGATCGCTAAAGCCCGGCTCCAGCAAAAACAGCACATCGCGACTCATGTCAAACGGCTCCCGTGTTCGTTGTACGACCGGGACGAACGCGCGCGTCGGCGCCCTCGTGTTCCCGGAGCATGCCGGCCCGCGACCGGATGCCCGACTCTACCGTCACGCATCGCGCTGCCCTACCAACGTTTTGCGAAATCGATATGCGGCCGTGCATAGCGCATCGGCCATTCGCCGCACAGGGGGCGTTGCATAAAAGCATCGCGAGCCGAACCGCATGCATTGCGGACATCGAACGATTTCATCGATCGATATGACGGCAGCCGCACGTTTGCAGCGCTCGACGTTCGCCGTCGGTGCGATGCGTTCGCCGCAGCATGTGCGCCGGACGCGATCGCGACGCACGTGTCGAGCGTGCGGCGACGCACATTGCAAATCCGCCGCGCAGCGATTTGCAAACCACGGATCGACCGTTCAGCGCGGCGCCCGTCGTCAATAGCATCGTGATCCTCGCAGACGTAGTCATAAAAACAGAGGATGGTCATGATCAAAAAATCGGTAGTCCTGGGTTTGGTTTCGATCGGTTCGGTCGGCGCGCATGCGCAGAGTTCCGTCACGTTGTACGGCGTCGTCGATGCCGGTATCGCCTATACGAACAACCAGGGCGGCGCGAGCAACATCCAGCAGACGAGCGGCAAGCTGAGCGGCAGCCGCTGGGGCCTGAAAGGCGCGGAGGATCTCGGCGGCGGCCTGCAGGCGGTCTTCACGCTCGAAAGCGGGTTCCGGCCGAGCGACGGCGGGCTCGGCCAGGGCGGCCGCCTGTTCGGCCGCTCCGCGTACGTGGGCCTCGCGAAGAAGGGGCTCGGCACGCTGACGTTCGGCCGCCAGTACGAGCCGATCACCGATCTCGTCGCGCAGTACTCGGGGTCCGGCTTCTGGTCGCCGGCCACGCACGTAGGCGACAACGACAACCTGAACCAGAGCTTCCGGCTCAACAACGCGGTGAAGTTCCGCAGCGACACGATCGCCGGCTTCACGGCCGACCTGCTCTATGCGTTCAGCAACCAGGCGAACGGCGGCGCGGGCACCGGTTTCTCGAACAACAACGCGTGGGGCGTGTCGGCGAACTACGTGAACGGCCCGCTGTCGGTCGGCGGCGGCTACGTGCGGCTCAATCATCCGAACGCGACGTCGAATACCAGCGGCGCGGTGGGCGGCGCGACCTCGACCACCGGCAACGACTACAGCGGCGCGTTCTTCTACGGGCTGAACGGCGGCGTGCTCAGGCAGCAGATCGGCGCCGTCGGCGCGAACTACGCGCTCGGCCGCGCGACGCTCGGCTTCGCATGGAGCCACACGCAGCTCGACTATGTCGACGGCTCGTCGCGCAAGTTCAACAACTACGACGTGAACGCGCGTGTCCAGATCACGCCGGCGGCCACGCTGATCGGCGTCTATACGTTCACCGACGGGCGCGCGAGCGGCTTGCCGGGCACCGGCGGCCAGACGCTGAAGCCGCGCTGGCACCAGTTCACGCTCGGGTTCGACTACGCGTTGTCGAAGCGCACCGATCTCTACCTGTCCGGCATCTACCAGCTCGCGGCCGGCGATCCGAGCACGGCAACGTCGGGCGGCTATCGCAAGGTCGCGGCGATCTCGAACATCGGCAGCGCGTCGTCGACGAACCGCCAGGTCGCGATCGTCAGCGGGCTGCGCGTGAAGTTCTGACGGCACGCGCATCGGGCGCGGCGCGATAAGCACGATAAGCAAAGCGGGAATCGTTGTTTGCCGCGTTGCGCCCGGTTGCCGAGAATGTCCGTTTCCCCGCGTGCGGCCGCCGCACGCGATACGCGTTCGACCATGACCGATTCCCGTGTTCCTTCCCGCCCGCCGCGCCCCGGCCGGCGCGCGGCGCTGCACCAGCTCGCCGGCGGATGGGCCGCCGCGCTGCTGCCTGCCGGCGGCGCGCTCGCAAGCCAGCCGCTCTCCCCGCTGGACGTGCCGCCGTGGACCCGTTCGCCGGGCGCGCCGCTGCTGTCGCCGCCGTACGGCGTGCCGGGCCCGCACGAACGCGACGTGATCCGCCGCAGCGCCCGCACGCCTGTGCTGCCCGGCTCCGGCTCGTCGATGACGCCGCTCGCCGACCTGTTCGGCGACCTCACGCCGAACGGCCTCGTGTACGAGCGTCATCACGCCGGGGTGCCCGAGATCGATGCGCAGCGCCATCGCGTCGTCGTGCACGGCCTCGTGCGCGAGCCGCGCGTGTTCACGCTCGACGACCTGCTGCGCTTCCCGTCCGAATCGCGGATCCACTTCCTCGAATGCTCGGGCAACACCGGCAGCGAATGGAACGGCCCGAGCGGGCTGCCCGTCCAGTTCACGCACGGGCTGCTGTCGTGTTGCGAATGGACGGGCGTCCGGCTGTCGACGCTGCTCGACGAAACCGGCATCGACCCGTCCGCGCGCTGGCTGCTCGCCGAAGGCGCCGACGGCGCGGCGATGACACGCAGCCTGCCGCTCGACCGGATCCTCGAGCGCGCGCTCGTCGTCTATGCGCAGAACGGCGAGCGGCTGCGCCCCGAGAACGGCTACCCGGTGCGGCTGATCGTGCCGGGCTTCGAAGGCAACACGAACATCAAGTGGCTGCGGCGGCTGAAGCTGGTTCGCGCGCCGGAGATGACGCGCGAGGAAACGTCGAAATATACGAACCTGCTGCCCGGCGGCTGCGCGCGCCAGTTCGTGTTCGAGATGGACGCGAAGTCGGTGATCACGCGGCCGTCGGCCGGCCATCGGCTCGCTGCGCACGGCTATCACCCGATCGGCGGCTATGCGTGGTCGGGCCGCGGCCGGATTCGCGCGGTCGACGTATCGACCGACGGCGGCCGCACGTGGCGACCCGCGCGGCTCGCCGGCGACGTGCGCGATCGCGCATTGACGCGCTTCGAGGCCGACTGGGTCTGGAACGGCGAGCCGGCCGACCTGCAAAGCCGCGCGACCGACGACACGGGCTACGTGCAGCCGACCCGCGACGCGCTCGTCGCCGCGCGCGGGCTCAATTCGCAGTATCACTACAACGGCATCCAGAACTGGCGCGTCGGCACGGACGGCGAGGTGCGCAATGCGTAAGCCGCTCGCCTGCCTGCTCGCTGCGTCCGTGGTCGTGTCGAACGCATTCGGCACAGGCTTCGGCCTCGGGCAGCCGGTCGACCGCGCGGCGCTCGCCGCGTGGGACATCGACGTCGCGCCCGACGGCAGCGGCCTGCCGCCCGGCGCGGGCACGGTTGCGCGCGGCGGCCATGTGTTCGCGGACAAGTGCGCGATGTGCCACGGCGCCGGCGGCGAAGGCGGCGTCGGCGATCCGCTCGTCGGCGGCCTCGGCTCGCTCGCGGGTGCAAAACCGAAAAAGACCGTCGGCAGCTACTGGCCGTATGCGACCACGCTGTTCGACTACATCCGCCGTGCGATGCCGTACAACGCGCCGCAATCGCTGAGCGCGGACGACGTCTACGCGGTCACCGCATACGTGCTGCACCTGAACGGCATCGTGCCCGATGACGCGCGGCTCGATGCGCGCACGCTGCCGCGCGTGAAGATGCCGAACCGCGACGGCTTCGTGCCCGATCCGAGGCCGGGCCGGTTATGACGCGGCGCGATCCGCTCTCCGTGCAATCCGCAATCGCTCCTGCGCGAACCGCCGCAGCGCGTGCGTATCGTCTTCGTGCGGCTTCAGCGCGCACACACCCCGCAAGGAACCCGTCATGAGCGAAACCACCCTCGCCGCGCCCGTCGCACCGTCGCCGTTCGTCGACGTCCGCTCGCCGGCGGACTTCCCCGACAGCCCCGTGTCGCGCGCGCTCGCGCAGCCGCTGATGCTCGGGCTGTTCCTGCCGATCCAGGCCGGCGGATGGAGCGCATCGACGCTGCCGCGCTCGACCGACTGGACCTTCGACTACAACGCCGACCTGGTCGCGCGCGCCGAGGCGCTCGGTTTCGATCTCGTGTTCGCGCTGTCGCAGTGGCTGCCGAAAGGCGGCTACGGCGGCGTGTTCGACGGCCAGGCACTCGACTCGTTCATGACGCTGGCCGCGCTGACCGCGCGCACCGAGCGGATCATCCTCGTCGCGACGAGCCATGTGCTCTACGGGCCGTGGCATCCGCTGCATTTCGCGAAGTTCACCGCGACGCTCGATCACATCTCGCGCGGGCGCTGGGGCATCAACGTCGTGACCGGCCATCGCGCGATCGAGCACGAGATGTTCGGCTGGAACCGGATCGAGCACGACCGGCGCTACGAGATGGCCGCCGAATTCCTCGACGCGGTCCAGCAGTTGTGGGCGCAACCGGACAATTTCAGCTACGCGCCCGCACTGTCGAGCTGGCGCCTGGGCGGCGCATTCGTGACGCCGAAGCCGCGCTACGGCCGCCCGCTGCTGATCAACGCGACCGGCTCCGACGCCGGCATCGATTTCGCGGCGCGCTATTCGGACATCGTGTTCGTCACGAGCCCGGCCGGCCCCGACGTCGCCCTCGCGCTCGACGCGCTGCCTGCGCATACCGCACGCGTGAAGGCGGCCGCCGCGGCACGCGGCCGGACGATCCGCACGCTGCTCAATCCGCTCGTGATCTGCCGCGAGACGGCGGCCGAAGCGCGCGCGTACCGCGACGCGATCGTCGCGCACGCGGACGAAGGCAGCTTCCACCGCTTCGACAGCGACGCGCATGCGTGGCGCGGCGGCTTCGAACAGCGCTCGCAGGCAGCGGCACGCGCGATCGGCGGCAATATCTCGATCACGGGCTCGCCCGACGAAGTCGCCGACACCATCGTGCGACTGCACCGCGCGGGCATCGACGGGATCCAGTTGAGCTTCTACGACTTCAAGCCCGATCTCGACTTCTTCGGCGAGCGCGTGCTGCCGCTGCTGCGCGACGCCGGGTTGCGGCGCTGAAGTCAGTCAGGCGCCGGACACCTCGCGCGCCGCTGCAGCGCGACGCACTGGCCGCTACAACCCGAAGTGGTCACGCAGCGTGCGACCCGCATAGTCGCTGCGAAACAACCGGCGGCGGCGCAGTTCGGGCAGCACCAGCGCGATGAAACCGTCGAGCCCGCCGGGTAGCGTCGGTGCCATCACGTTGTAGCCGTCGGCGCCGTAGCACACGAACCGCTCCTCGAGCTGGTCGACGATCTGCCCCGCCGTGCCGACGAGCTGCCAATGGCCGCGCGCGGCAGGATCAGAACACGCGCCCTTCGGTCAGGTGCGTCGTCACGCCGTTCAGTTCGTAGTCGCCGATCACGCGCGCCTTGTGCAGCAACGGGTTGTGGCTGAAGATCGTGCGCAGGTTGCGCCAGTGCCGATCGAGGTTGTGTTCGCGCGCCGTCGCCGACGCGCCGCCGACTTCGAACAGCCGCTCGGCCGCATGCAACGCGAGCTTGCTGACGATCAACTGCGTGCGCGCGGTCGCGAGCGCGCTGTCGAGCACGAGCACATGCGCATCGGCGTCGCCGGCCTCGATCGCGTCGGCGGAGCGGTCGAGCGCCCGCGCGTTTTCGCGCACGAGCCCATCGATCGCGTGACTGTGCGCGGACAGTTCACCGACGATCTGCTGGATGAAATGATCGTCGCGCGCGGTCGGCGCCGGGCTGTGCAGCGCCGGGCGGCCGTGCGCGAGCACGTAGCGGCGCGCATCGGCGACCACGTTGCGCACGATGCCCGCACCCGTCGCGACGAGATGAAGCTGCCGCAGCGCGCCGCAATGGCGGCCGACGAGCGACGCACCGTCGCGCGCGGCCACTTCGTCCGCGAACACCTGCACGTCGTCGAGCAGCAGGCTGCCGCTCGCGGTCATGCGCTGCCCCATCCCGTCCCAGTCGTCGAGCACCTGCACGCCGTCGCGCGCGACCGGAATGATCACGGCAAGCGCATCACCCTGCTCGTTCTCCACGTTGATGCGCGCGAAATCGGCAAACGCGGTGCCCGTCGAATAGTATTTGCGCCCCGTCACGCGATGATGAGCGCCGTCCCGGCGCAGTACGGTCGTGTTCTCGCCGGGCCGCGACGTGCCGCGCTCGGTCGACGCACCGCCGAAGATCGCGCCGGCCAGCGCGCGTTCGAGCTGCACGTCGTTGAACGGCGTGCGCGGCGACAGCCGCAGCGTCTCGGTCATGTCGTAGTGGATGCGCAGCGCGTGTGCGAGATTCGAATCGGCCGCGGCCAGCGTCGCGATCGTGTCGAACAGATCGACCAGCGTGCCGCCGAGGCCGCCGCGCGCCACAGGAATCCGCAGCACGCCCAACGCCGAGCGCCGGAAGATCGCGAAGCCTTCGAACGGCAGCTCGCGACGCGCCTCGCGTTGCGCGGCATCCTGCCCGATCGCGTTCGCGAGATCGGGCAGTGCGGCAAGCGCGTCGTGCAACGCGTCGCGCGGGTCGACGGCATCACGGGCAGTCATTCGGCGGTTCCTTATGCGAGAAGATCGGGAGCGTCGCTGCGTCGCGTGGTCGAGGCATTCGCGACACGGCGCACGCGCGGCATCGCAAAGTATAGGGACGCACCCGACGCGCGCGAAAAACCGATTTCAGCTTTTGTTATGCGCGCGCCGGGAATGGCGGCGCACCATCGCGTCAGTGCTGGATGCCCCAGCGCCGCACGGTCGCGCGTTCGAGCGTGTCGAACACGAGGTTCTCGACGAGCAGGCCGATCACGATGACGGCCGCGAGACCCGCGAACACGCGGTCGGTATACAGCTCGTTGCGGTTCTGGAAGATGTACCAGCCGAGCCCGCCCTGCCCCGCGCTCGCACCGAACACGAGCTCGGCCGCGATCAGCGTGCGCCACGCGAACGCCCAGCCGACGCGCAGGCCCGACAGGATCGACGGCAGCGCGGCCGGCACGAGGATCAGCGCGATCTGGCGCAGGCCCGTGAGGCCGTAGTTGCGCCCGGCCATCCTCAGCGTGGCCGGCACGCCGGCGAAACCCGTGTACATGCTGAGCGCGAGCGGCCACAGCACCGCGTGCACGAGCACGAACAGCAGGCTGCCGGTGCCGAGCCCGAACCACAGCAGCGCGATCGGCAGCAACGCGATCGACGGCAGCGGATTGAACATCGACGTGAGCATCGTCAGCAGGTCGCGGCCGATGCGCGTCGATACCGCGAGCGACGTCAGCGCAAACGCGAAGAACACGCCCAGCGCGTAGCCGCGCAGCAGCACCGACATCGAGATGCCCGTCTTCACGAGCAGTTCGCCCGACTCGATGCCCTGCACGAACGCGGCCAGCGTCGCGCCGAAGGTCGGCACGAGCAGATCGTTCGCGACGATGCGCGCGACGATCTCCCATGCGGCGATCAGCACGAGCGCGATGACGCTGCGGCGAAACCAGCCCGCGCCGGCGATGCGGCGCAACAGCGGGGCCGGCGCCGCGCGTTCGGCGTCGGGCAGCGTGTCGAGCGTGCGTTCGTATTCGGCGCGAACGGGCGGCAGGACCGGATCGATCGTGCTCATGATGCGGCATCCTCCGTCGTCGGCGCGTTCGTTGCATCGGTATCGAACAGCAGGCGATGGATCCGCGCGACGTTGTCGCGGAAGTCGCCGGTGTCGACGCTGTCGAGCGAATGCTCGTGACTGTTGAGTTCCGCGCGCACGCGGCCCGGATGCGGCGACAGCAGCAGGATCCGGTTGCCGACGACGAGCGCTTCCTCGATCGAATGCGTGACGAACAGCAGCGTGAAGCGAAACTCGTCCCATAGCCGCAACAGTTCCTGCTGCATCTTGCGACGCGTGAGCGCGTCGAGCGCGGCGAACGGT
This sequence comes from Burkholderia sp. NFPP32, assembly GCF_900119325.1. Classification (NCBI taxonomy): domain Bacteria; kingdom Pseudomonadati; phylum Pseudomonadota; class Betaproteobacteria; order Burkholderiales; family Burkholderiaceae; genus Burkholderia; species Burkholderia sp. NFPP32. The sequence goes on from NZ_FPJP01000006.1 coordinate 67,241, forward strand.
TCGTCCATCAGCAGCACGCGCGGCTGCATCGCCAGTGCGCGCGCGATCGCGACGCGCTGCTTCATGCCGCCCGACAGCGTGTGCGGATACGCTTCGGCGAATGCGCCCAGCCCGACCTTGTCGAGATAGTGCAGCGCACGTTCGCGTGCTTCGGCACGCGACAGCTTCGCGGCGGCGCGCAACGGAAACGCGACGTTCTCGACGACCGTCTTCCAAGGCGGCAACTGGTCGAACTCCTGAAACACCACGATGCGGTCGGGCCCCGGCCCGCGCACGGGCCGGCCGTCGAGCGCGATCGAACCCGACACGGGCTCGATGAAGCCGGCAATCGCCTTCAGCAGCGTCGACTTCCCGCAACCCGACGGGCCGAGCAGCACGAAGCGGTCGCTGCCGTACACGTCGAAGCTCACCTGGTGCGTCGCGCGAACGATCCGCGCGCCGCTCCGGTATGCGAGATTCACGCGGTCGATGGCGAGCAGGCGTTCGCTGTGCGCGCCGGCCTGCGCGGGCCGGATCGCCGCGCGCGCGTCGGGCGCGGCCTGGGCGGCGGGCGACGCGCCGCCGCGCGCCGCATACGGCGGCAGCCAGGTTCGGGGAGAGGTGGCGTTCACGATCGAATCTCTTGCGGGTAAAGCGTCAACATACGGCCGGGCGTCGCGCGGACCAACCAACGATTGCGCATATCGAAACCGTGCCGACGCATAAGCGTCGATCGCGGCGTCGAAGCGGCGGCACCGCTCAACTGCCGCCGGCGGTTGCCGGATCGTCGAAGAAGTAGTCGCGCCACGACTTCGGCTCGTTGCGGATCGCGCCGGTGCGATGCATGAACTGCGCGAGCGGCAGCGTGTTCTGCGGCGCGGTCTTGAACTGCACCTGCGGATTGCGCAGGATCTTCAACAGCAGCGCACGATCGATCTTCGATGCGTTCACGCGGATATAGGTATCGGCCGCGCGCTCGGGGTCGGCCGCGATCTGCCGCGCGGCGTCGGCCAGCGCGGCGACGAACGCGCGGTAGGTCTTCGGGTTGTCGTCGCGGAATTTCTCGGTGGCGTACAGCACGGTCGCCGAGCTCGGGCCGCCGAGCACGTCATAGGAGTTCAGCACGATATGCGCGTTCGGGTTGCCGGCAAGCTCCTGCTCCTGGAACGGAGGATTGCCGAAGTGACCGGTGATCACGCTGCTGTTCGCGAGGATCGCGGCCGTCGCGTCGGGGTGCGGAATCGCCTGCGTGAGCGCGTCGAGCTTGTCGAACTGCTTGTCGCCCCACTGCTTCGCGGCCGCGTACTGCAGCACGCGCGACTGCACCGACACGCCGACCGCCGGCACCGCGATGCGGTCCTTCGCGCCGAGGTCGGCGATCGTCTTCACGTTCGGATTGCTGCTGACGAGGTAATACGGGAAATTGCCGAGCGACGCGACGCCCTTCACGTTCTGCCGGCCGCGCGTGCGGTCCCACACGGTCAGCAGCGGCCCGACGCCCGCTCCCGCGATATCGACCGCGCCGGACAGCAGCGCGTCGTTCACGGCCGCGCCGCCCGACAGCCGCACCCAGTCGACCTTGATGTCGATGCCGGCCTTGCGCCCTTCCTTTTCGATCAGTTGCTGGTCGCGCGCGACGTTCAGCATCAGGTAGACGACGCCGAACTGCTCGGCGATGCGGATGCGGCCTTCCGCGTGCGCCGCATGCGGTGCGAGCGTGCCCGCAAACGCGAGCGCGGCGGTGAGCGTGGCCGCCAGCGCGCGGCGCGCCGGCAAAAACGAAAACGACATCGGAACTCCGGTCGGAATGGGGCGGAAGAATGACGCGGCACGCGGCTCAGAAAGGCGCGTCGCCTTCGATCGTCGTGCGGTACAGCTTGCGGCGCAGATGGTCGGGCGTGCCGGCGGCGAGATGCATCAGCGAACGGTTGTCCCAGAACACGAGATCGTGCTCGCGCCACCGGTGCCGGTACAGGTGTTCGGCGCGCACGCTGTGCTCGAACAGTTCGTCGAGCAGCGCGCGGCTTTCGTCGTCGGGCAGGCCCACGATGCGCGTCGTGAAATGCTCGCTGACGAACAGCGCGTTGCGGCCCGTTTCGGGATGCGTGCGCACGACCGGATGGACGACCGCATCGACCTGCGCGATCTGCTCGGGCGACAGGTTCGGCCGCCACGGGCTGCGCGCCTGCAGTTCCGCATAGCGCGCGAGATACGTATGCTCGGCGCGCCGCCCTTCGATCGCGCGGCGCAGATGGGCCGGCAGCGTGTCCCACGCGAGATGCATGTTCGCGAACAGCGTGTCGCCGCCCTCCGCCGGCAATTCCTGCGCGTGCAGCAGCGAACCGAGGCTCGGCTTCTCCTTGTACGACAGGTCGGAATGCCAGAAATGGCCCGCGTCGCCGAGCCCGATCGGCTTGCCGTTCTCGACGATGTTCGACACGATCAGCACCTCCGGGTGGCCGGCAAGCGCGAACTGGTGCAGCACATGGATCTGCAGCGGGCCGAAGCGGCGGCTGAATGCGATGTGCTCGTCCGGCGTGATGCGCTGGTCGCGAAACACCAGCACGTGATGGTCGAGATGCGCGCGATGGATACGCGCGAAACCGTCGGCGTCCAGCGGCCGCGACAGGTCGAGGCCGACCACTTCGGCGCCGAGCGGCGCGTCGAACGGAACGATGTCGAAGCGCTGCGCCGCACCGCCTGGCCGCGATGCGGGCGGATGCCCGGCGGAAAGCGTTGCGGCGTCGCGGATGGCGGTAGTCGTCACGGCACGGCCCCTGATTCGGTCAAAACGCGAATCTACGAGTGCGTGCCGGGATGCGTCAACGAAGCGATTCGGATACGTTTATCTGCCGCGGTCATAAAGATCGCTGCTCGGGCATACGTGCGGCAACGGGCGGTTGCGCCGCGCGCGAAACCGTCCGATCGGAACCTTCAGTCATGTCGATCGGGTGACGGGTCACGGAATGGACTGACGTGCCGCGGCCATTCCAACGATGTCGACGCGCGTTGCCGACCGCTGCACGGCGGCATTGACGCGCGCCGTACGATCGTCGGACTGGCGTGCACGCTCATGTCGGTCCGGACGAACACAACGTCGCGTCAGCGTCGATGCACGCCGTCCCGTGCCCGGGTTGCACGCGCGGCAGGCCGGCCCCGTCGTGCGCGCCAATCACGTATCCGCCCGGATACGGAAGTGCCGCCGCCCGCGATTCCGTGCCATCCGGTTCCCGATCGGGAACGAAACAATTATCCAGTCACCTGCTGAGCGCTTTCGTTTCCGAACGAATACGAATCAATGCCCGAACCCGCAAATTGTGCAATACTGTTCCCGCTCAGATACGAAGCACGGAGAACGTCATGCCGGAGACTCGGTCCGTCAACACGATCGGCGCCCTCGCCAACCTCATTCGCGCCGTGCGGCTCCAGCAGGGGTTCACGCGCGACGAACTCGCGAACGCCACGGGGCTTTCGCCGAAATTCATCAGCCAGGTGGAAGCCGGGAAGCCGACCGCCCAGATCGGCAAGGTGCTGCTGCTGCTCGGCGAGCTCGGCGTAAGTCTGCTCGCGCAATCGTCGATCGAGATTTCGGCGGAAAACGCGCTCAAGGCCGCTCGACGCCGCAGGAGCAGCCATGGCGGCTAGAACGTTGATCGCGTCCGCGAACGGGCTGCGCATGGGCAGGCTGACCGACGACAAAGGCATCTGGTCGTTCGCGTACGACGCGCAGTGGCTCGCCTCGCCGCACGCGTACCCGCTGTCGCCCGCGTTCGCGCTGCGCGCCGGTACCTTCACCGACAGCTCGACCGATCGCCCGGTCCAGTGGTTCTTCGACAACCTGCTGCCCGAAGAAGGCATGCGGACGTCGCTCGCGCGCGAGGCGCAGGTCGATGCCGCCGACGCATGGGGCCTGCTCGCCTACTTCGGGCGCGAATCGGCCGGCGCGCTCACGCTGCTGGCCGAAGGCGAGCACGAAGCGGCCGGCAGCATGCAGCCGCTTGGGCTCGACGAACTCGAGCGCCGCATCCAGGCGATGCCCGAGCACGCGCTGACGGCCACCGCGCCCAAGCGCATGTCGGCGGCCGGCGCGCAGCAGAAGCTGCTGCTGATCCTGCGCGGCGACGCGCCGGACTATGCGCTGTTCGAACCGGTCGGCAGCGAGCCGTCGATGCATCTGCTGAAGCCGGACATGCGCGCCGCCGGCTATCCGCATTCGGCGATCAACGAGTTCTTCTGCATGAAGCTCGCGAAGCGGATGGGCCTCGACGTTCCGGACGTGCATTTTCTTCGCGCGCCGTCCGCGTGCTACGTGATCGACCGCTTCGACCGCGATACCGCGTCGGAGCCGGCCAGTCGCCTGCACACGATCGATGCGATGCAGTTGCTGAACTACGATCGCGGCTTCAAGTACCAGCGCGCGAACGCGGAGGAACTCGGCCGCGCGATCGGGCAGACCAGCACGCGCGCACGCGCGCGCCTGTCGGTGTTCCGCTGGACGATCTTCAACGTGGTGATCGGCAATGGCGACGCGCACCTGAAAAACCTGTCGTTCTTCGTCGACGCGCGCGGCTACCGGCTTGCGCCGTTCTACGACATCGTCAGCACGGTCGTCTATCACACGCCCACGCACCGGCCCGACCATCGCGGCGATCACTGGCCGCACTGCGAACTGACGATGCCGCTCGGCACGGCGACGCGGTTCTCCGATATCGACATGGGCGCGCTGATCGCGTTCGGCAATGCGCTCGGGCTCAAGGAGAAGGCGGCCGAAAGCGAGCTCCGGCGCTTTCTCGAACCGCTCGATCGCAGCGTCGCGCAGACGCTCGACGAAGTGCGCGAGATCGCCCGCCCCGATGCCGGGGAAATCCGCCTGCTGAACTCGATTGCGTCGATGCCGATCGCTGAGATGAGCCGCGCGCTTCTTCAGGCGCGCGGATAAGCGGCTTTCTGCTCTCGCGCATCGGCCGCACGACCGAAGGTGTCGCTCAGCGTCCGGTTTCAACGCGTTGATCCGCGTGAACACTTGCGTCAGCGGCGCACCGCAAAGGCATCGACGCCCGTCAATTCCGCCGACCATGTCCACAGACGTGCCGCCTCCTCGGGATCGATCGCATGTGGCCGCACGCCCGCTTCCTCGTTTCCCCGCGTGACCACCGCGACGTCGCAATCCTCGCAGTAGACGCCGCCGATACCGGCGAGGCGCGGCGACGTTGCTGCCCATACCTGCGTCGCCGCACCCTGCGCAGGTGTCTTGAAAGTCGGATCGATGGGTGCCCCGTGCTCGTCCACCCAGCCTTGCGCCATCATCTCTTCGCGTGTCAGATGTCGCTGCAGCGGCGTCGCGATCTTGCCCGGATGCAGCGAATAGGCGCGGACGCCGAACCGGGCGCCGAGCACATCGAGTTGCACCGCAAACAGCGCGTTTGCGGTCTTCGACTGTCCGTACGCAAGCCATTTGTCGTAGCCGTGCGCGAACTGAATGTCATCCCAGCGAATCGGCGACAGCCGATGCCCGAGCGACGACACCGCGACCACGCGGGCGCCGTGGCCGTGCGCGAGCGCAGGCCACAGCCGGTTGACGAGTGCGTAATGACCGAGATGATTGACGGCCATCTGCGCTTCCCGGCCATTGCCGACCCGCGTCTCGGGACACGCCATGATGCCCGCGCTGTTGATCACGATATGCACGTCGCGCCGCGCATCGACGAACCGCGCGGCGAATGCGGCCACGCTCGCGAGATCGGCGAGGTCGAGTGCCGCAATCTCCACGCCGGGCAAGCCGCGCGTCGCTTCGCGCGCGGCAGCGGGGTTGCGTGCGCCAACGACGACGTTCGCGCCGGCCTGCGCCAGCGCGCGCGTCGTTTCCAGGCCGAGGCCCGAATGGCCGCCCGTGACGATCGCGGTTTTGCCGCTGAGGTCGAGATCGGCCAGCACGTCGCTTGCCGTCGACGCGGCGCCGAATCCGGAATGAAGGGGTTGCTGCCTGCTCGTCATTGAAGGCTCCAGGAACGATGCGTGAAGCACGCGACCGCCCGTCGGTCACGTCGCTGCACGAAGTCATTCTCCGATCACGCACCCGGACTGTGAATGCAATAGAATCCGGTTTTTCGTCGAGATCGTCCGGAGATAACGCGTGGATCCACTATCCGAGGTGCTGTCGCTGCTGGAAACGCGCGATTCGTATTTCATCGGCTTGCGAGCCGGCGGCGATTGGGCGGTCGCCATTCCGCCGCCCGACGGAATCAAGTTCAACGCGGTCGTCGAAGGGAGCTGCTGGCTGAGCGTCGACGGCGCGGGGCCACCCATCCGGCTGCGCACGGGGGACTGTTTCCTGCTGGCGGCGCCGCGGGCATTTTCGCTGGCGAGCGATCCGTCGGTCGCGCCGGTGCCGGCCGCCGACGTGTACCGGCATGTCGATCGCGGTATCGCACACTATGGCGAGCCGGCGGATTGCTTCCTGATCGGCGGCCGCTTCTCGTACGAAGAGAGCATGCCGTTGCTGCTCGGCAGCCTGCCGCCCGTGGTCGTCGTGAGCGGCGACTCCGAGCAGGCGGCCGTGCTGCGCTGGGCGCTGCAGCAACTCGCGCATGAATTCGTCGCGTCGCCGCCGGGCGGGTCGTTGATGGTTCGGCATCTCGGACACATGATGCTGGTGCAGATCCTGCGGCGCTACGTGGACGACGGCGCGAACGGCGATGTCGGATGGCTCGCCGGGTTCGCGGATTCGAGGGTGAGCGCGGCGCTTGCCGCCATTCATGCGGCCCCCGCGCGACGCTGGACCGTCGACGAACTCGCGACCTGCTGCCACATATCGCGTTCGACGTTCGCGCTGCATTTCAAGCGGCGGCTGGGATTCGGGCCGCTCGAATACGTGCTGCGCTGGCGGATACAGCTCGCGATGCGGGAGCTGAGACGCTCCAGCGCATCGATATCGGCAATCGCGCAGACGCTCGGCTACGACTCGGATAGCGCGTTCGGCCATGCGTTCAAGCGCATCGTGGGCTGCTCGCCACGCGCGTATCGCCATGACATGACCAACGAGTCGGGCAGCTAGCGCCGTTGCGCCGGTCGTTACCGCTTCTGTTGAAACCCGAAACCCGCTTCAGCCGCGCAAGCGTTGCTGCAATTCCGTCAATCGCCTTCATTCGCATCAATCGCATCGGGATAAGTATTCTTATCACAACACCTCGATTACTGAATCAAACTTGCATTTGAGAAAACGCCCCGCATGCAGCGGGGCATGCCCCGCTCAACGCCCGCTCAACGCCCTATCGGCAATCCGGTCGGTTCGATCCAGCCGAGCTTGTACGCGATCAGCAGCGACAGAAACAGCGTGACCGACAGCCCGACGCGTGCCGCGAGCGACCACGCCATTCGCTTGGACTTGCCGCGATCGTGATTCATGAAATACAGCGCGAAAATCAGGCTCGCGATGATCATCGCGAATGCCACGGAGACCAGCAGGGTTTTCATGGGTGTTGCCTTTGAAGATCCGAATCGGCCTGAATCAGTTCGGCCAGTTTTTGTCGTTCGTCCGCGATGCCGCCGACGCCTGATGCCGGCCAGTCCAGCGCGACGCCGTTGCCCAGCGAATCGCGCACGAGTGCCTGGTAGCGCCGGTCGTTGATCCGGCCGTGGTCCATCGCTTCCGAGATCTCGTGCCGGAACGGCAGCGGGAAACTTGCATACGCACGCGACAGCGCCGCATATTGTCTCGCATCGATCTCTTTCGACGATGGTATGACGGTCCAGATCACCACGGCCACGATGGCCGTGAAAGGGATCGCCGTGTAGCGAAGAATGAATTTGACAGGTGTCATGAAGCAGGAGTCGAAGTCATGGCGAACGAGCCGGATATCCGGCTCGCCAGCCGATAAAAGCGGGGATGAAAACAGGATTCTGCCGCGTTCCCGGCGCCCGTCGCGTCGCACGCCCTGCCGCGGCACGATGATCGTAGGATCCCCGAACGAACGCGCTGAAAATCGCCACGGTCCGCCTCATCAAGCGCCGCGCGCCCGGCAGGCCGTCAGGATCCCGCGCAGCAAGTCGCGAGGCGGCGGCGGGCAGCCGGGAATCGTCACGTCGACCGGCAGGATCGACGCAACCGGGCCGCACACCGCATAACTGTCGGCAAAGATGCCGCCCGTGCACGCGCACTCGCCGGCCGCGACGACGAGCTTCGGCGCCGGCGTCGCGTCGTATGCGGCGAGCACGGCTGCCCGCATGTTCAGCGTCACGGGCCCGGTCACGAGCAGCAGGTCCGCATGGCGGGGACTCGCGACGAACTTGATGCCGAGCCCCTCGATGTTGTAGTAGGCGTTGTTCAGCGCATGGATCTCCAGCTCGCAGCCGTTGCAGGATCCCGCGTCGATCTGCCGGATGCAGAGCGCTCGCCCGAGCAGATCGAGAATGTCCTGCCGGATGCGCCCCTCCTCGCGACGCCACGCGTCCTCCGCTGCCGGCACGGGCTCGTCGGGAAAATCGGTGCGCGCAAATTGCCGGATAAGCTGCCACATCAGAGGTCGTGCCCCGCGTAATTCAGGTTGAACGATTTGTTGATCAACGGAAAATCGGCAACGATATTGCCGATGATCGCATGTTCGAGCGCCGGCCAGTTCTGCCACGACGGATCGTGGCAATGGCACCGCGCGATCGCATCGTCCGCTTCCGTCTCGAGCGCGACGAATATATCGCCGCGCCATCCCTCGACCCAGCCGATCCCGCGGGCAGGCGCCGCGGCGGGCGCCACCTCGACGGCGACCGGGCCCGCCGGCAGATTCGCCAGCAGCACGCGCATCACGCGCACCGATTCGTCGATCTCGGCGAACCGCACGGCCACGCGTGCGGCGACGTCGCCGCGCGGATCGCTCGCCGCGTTGACGGCGACCTCGTCGTACGGCGCGGACCGCATCGCCGCGCGCACGTCGAACGCGTGAGCGCTGGCACGGGCGGCCAGGCCGCGCACGCCGAAGTGCGCAGCGACCTCGGCGGTCAATCTGCCGGTGCCCACGAACCGGTCCTGCAGCCCCGACTGGTCTTCGTAGATTGTCCGCATGACGCGCACGTCATGTTCGATGCGTTCGCACGCGTCCGACAGGCTCGCGACGCTGTCGTGCCCGACGTCGACCGCCACGCCGCCGGGCACGATCCGGTCCATCAGGTATCGATGTCCGAACGCGCGATCGTTCATCCGGACCCAGTCCTCCTTGAGCCGGGAAAACTGCGCGAGACCGAACCCGAACCCGGCATCGTTGCCGAGCGCGCCGAGATCGCCCAGGTGATTCGCCACGCGTTCGCGTTCGAGCAGGAGCGCGCGCAGATACAGCGCGCGCTTAGGCACTGCGGTGCGGCACGCGTGCTCGAGCGCCATGCAGTAGGCCCACGAGAACGCGACGGTCGAATCGCCGGCGATCCGGCCCGCGACCCGATGGCCGTTCGACGCGGCCGTCCGCTCGAACAGTCGCTCGACGCCGCGATGCGCGTAGCCGAGGCGTTCCTCGAGGCGCAGCACCTTCTCTCCGACGACCGAAAACCGGAAATGTCCCGGCTCGATGATGCCGGCGTGGATCGGCCCGACCGCGATCTCGTGCACGCCGTCGCCGGCCACCGGCACGAACCGGTAGTTCGCCTCGTTCGATTCGAACGCCTCGACACCGGTCGCCGATCGTTGCAGTGGAAAATAGTCGTCGGGCCAATTGCCGTGATTGAGCCACGGCCGCGCGTCCTGCGCGCCGCGCGCGCTCAGGCCGGTCAGGTCGAAGATCGCCCGCTGCATCCGGGCGGCGGACGGAAACAGCGGCGCCAGGTCGGGGAAATCCCCGCCGGCGTCGGGCTGCCGCCCGGTCGCGAGACGCACCCACAGGATGCCGTCGTCGCATTCGTACGCGGCATTCACCGCGAAACCCGCGTCGCGCGCTTCGCCGCCCCACATCGCGACGAGCCGGCTCCGCTCCGACCGTGCGACGCGCGCCGTCTCGAGCCACCCCGCCGGGTCGACTTCCATCAGCGCCGCGCGCACCTGGCCCGCCCGGCATTCGAGCGGGACCGCGGCCTCCCTGGGTATCGATTCGAGTCGCATGCGTCACCCCGCCAGCATCGTCGCGGCCTGGCGATACCAGGTCGCCAGATAAGGCGGCACGTACAGGCCGAGCATCAGGCCGAGCGCCAGATGGACGAACACCGGCAACAGCGCCGGCCGGTGTCCGAGCGGTTTCGCCGTCGTCGTGCCGCCGAATACCATCCGCTGCACGCGCGCGAAGATCGCCGCGAAGGCGACGGCGAGCCCGAGCAGCAGCAGCGGCGCGGTCCACGGCAGCGTGTTCATCGCGGTCGTCAGGATCAGGAATTCGCTCGCGAACACGCCGAACGGCGGCAGGCCGAGAATCGCGAGCGTGCCGAGCATCATCCCCCAGCCGACGGTCGGGCTGACCTGCAGCAGCCCGCGAATGCCGTCGATCGCCTGCGTGCCGGCCTTCTGCGCCGCATGGCCGACCGCGAAGAAGATCGCCGACTTGACGAGCGAGTGCACCGTCATGTGCAGCAATCCGGCGAAGGTCGCGACCGGGCCGCCGAGGCCGAAGGCGAACGTCACCAGCCCCATGTGCTCGATCGACGAATACGAGAACAGCCGCTTCACGTCCTTCTGCCGGAACAGCGAGAACGACGCGACCAGCACCGACACGAGCCCGAACCCGACCAGCAGCCGCCCCGGCAGTCCGTTGCCGAGCGCGCCGTCGGCCAGCACCTTGCAGCGCAGTACCGCATACAGCGCGACGTTCAGCAGCAGGCCGGACAGCACCGCCGAAATCGGCGTCGGGCCTTCGGCATGCGCGTCCGGCAGCCAGCTGTGCATCGGCACGAGGCCGATCTTCGTGCCGTAGCCGACGAGCAGGAACACGAAGGCGATCGACACGATGGTCGGGTCGAGGTGCGCCTTGACCGCGACGAGGCTCGTCCACAGCAGCGCATCCCCGCCGGCCAGCTGCCGGCTTGCGGCGAGGTACAGCAGGATCGTGCCGAACAGCGCCTGCGCGATGCCGACGCCGCACAGGATGAAATACTTCCACGCGGCCTCGAGGCTCGCGGCCGTCCGGTAGACGCTGACGAGCAGCACGGTCGCCAGCGTCGCCGCCTCCATCGCGACCCACAGCACGCCGAGGTTGTCGGTCAGCAGCGCGAGCAGCATCGCGAACATGAAGAGCTGATACATCGCGTGATAGAGCCGCATCCGCGCGGCCGTCATCCGGCCGCGATCCTCCTCGACCTGCATGTACGGACGCGAGAACAACGACGTCGTCCAGCCGACGAACGCGGTCAGCGCGACCAGGTAGACGTTGAGCGGATCGACGAAGAACGCGCCGTCGAACACGCTCGACGGGCCGTTTTCGACGGTGTGCGCGGCGAGCGCGAGCGTCGCCGCGAACGTCGCGAAACTGAAGCCGGCGTTCAGGTTGCGCGCGACGCGGCTGGACCGCACGCACGCGAGCGTCGCGGCGGCCGCGAGCGGCAGGCCGAGCACGGCGAGCACGACATGGGCCTCATTCATCTTTGAGCGTCTCGAGGTGATGGATGTCCAGGCTGTCGAACTGCTCGCGGATCTGGAACATGAACACGCCCAGGATCAGGATGCCGACCAGCACGTCGAGCCCGATGCCGAGCTCGACGATCATCGGCATCCCGTTGGTCGCGGCCGTCGCCGCGAAAAACAGCCCGTTCTCCATCGACAGGAAGCCGATCACCTGCGGAATCGCCTTGGCGCGCGTGATCATCGCCATGAACGACAGCAGCACGCAGGCGAGCGCGATACCGAGCGCGCCGCGCGCGACCGAGGTCGCGAGCTGGCTGATCGGCGATGCGACGTTGAACGCGACGATCACCAGCACGATGCCGATCAGCTGCGTGGTCGGGATATTGATGAGCGGTTCGACGTCGGCGCGCACGTCGAGCCGGCGCACGAGCCGATACAGGAGCCACGGGATCACGCCGACCTTCAGCACGAGCGTCAGCCCGGCGGACACGAACAGGTGCGCGTCGCCCGTCAGCACGCCGAGAATCAGGTTGGCCGACACGAGCGCGACGCCCTGCAGCGTATAGAGATGGATCAGCGACAGCGTGCGTCGCTGGCTCAGCATCGCGAACGACAGGATCAGCAGCAGCGCCGCCAGGAAGTTGATCAGTTGCGTCGCGTAGCCGTGCATTCACGCCCCCAGCAGGATGTGCACGAGCATGCCGATCACCGCGAGCAGGAACGCGGTGGCGAGAAACTCGGGCACCCTGAACAGCCGCATCTTCGCATTGACGGTCTCGACCGCGGCGAGCGCCGCGCCGCCCGCCATCAGCTTGACGAACAGCACCGGCACCGCCAGCAGCAGCGCGAGCGGATTACCCGCCTCGGCAATGCCCCACGGGACGAACAGCGCGAGGCCGATGCACGAATAGGCGAACAGCTTGAGGCTCGCCGCCCATTCCATCAGCGCGAGATGACGCCCCGAGTATTCGAGCAGCAGTGCCTCGTGGATCATCGTCAGTTCGAGGTGGGTAGTCGGATTGTCGACGGGCAGCCGTGCGTTTTCGGCGAGCGACACCAGCGTGAACGCGATGCCGGCAAACGCCAGGCTCGGATAGAGCGTGAGCTCGCCGCGCCCGAGCGTGCCGACGATGCTCGTCAGCAGCGTCGACTGCGTGATCAGCGACGCGGACAGCAGAACCATCAGCAACGCCGGCTCCGCGAGGAAGCCGATCAGCATCTCGCGCCGCGCACCGAGCGTGCCGAATGCCGTGCCGATGTCCATCGCGGCGAGCGACAGCGCGACGCGCGCGAGCGCGAACAGGCCGACGAGCGCGATCGCGTCCGCGGCGGGCGACAGCGGCAGCTCCGTCGACAGCGTCGGCACGATCGCGCACGCGAGCGTCATCGCGGCCCAGACGACGTAGGGCGCGCCGCGGAACACCGCGCTCGCGCCATGCGCGACGACCGATTCCTTGTTGAAAAGCTTGTGGAGCATCCGGTACGGCTGCCAGACCGACGGCGCGCGCCGGTTCTGCAGCCACGCGCGGCACTGGTTGATCCAGCCGGACAGCAGCGGCGCGGCGGCGAGCGCCACCACGATCTCGAGGATCTGCGATGCCACGCCGGAGACGGTCACCATCTTCTCACCAGCATCAGGAGCAGGATCAGCACCGCGAAGCTGTAGGTCAGGTAGACGGCGATCCGGCCTGTCTGCAGCCGGCCCGCCCATTCGGCCGCGCGCAGCGTGATCGCCGCGATGCGCTCGTAGAGCAGCCAGGTGCGATCGGCGACCGACACCCGGTACGCGGGCTGCGCGTCGAACGGCGACGGCACCTGCCGCTCGATGCGCAGCAGCGGCGCGAAGATCTCGCGGATCGGCTGCCCGAACCCCTCGGCCGTGTCCTGCATCCGCGTGGTCGGAAACGGGAAACCGCAACCCCACGGCGCGGCGCGGCGCAGCCGGCCGTGGTAGAAGCGCCGCACCAGCAGCCACGCAAGCCCGCAGCACGCGACGAAAAACAGCATGAACACGGCCGGCATGTAGCTTGCGCGCGCGGTCGACACCGGCACGAGCAGCAGCCAGCCGTGATTGTCCGCGCCGACGCCGGCGCCGACGAGCCCGCGCGTGACCGGATCCAGCAGCTTGACGAACTGCGCGGGCATCAGCCCGAGCAGCACGCTGAGCGCCGCGAACCAGCAGAACGCGAGCCGCTCCCACGCATTCGCGTCGCGGGCGCGGCTCAGTTTGGCTTCCCTCGGCTGCCCGAGAAACACGATGCCGAAGAACTTGACCATCGTGTAGCCGGCGAGCGCGGCCGACATCGCCACCAGCGCGGCCGCGATCGGCACCGTCATCGCCAGCACCGAATCCGGCAGGCCCGGCGTAAACAGAAACGCCTGCAGCAACAGCCACTCCGCGACGAAACCGCTCATCGGCGGCAGGCCCGCGCTCGCCGCGACGCCAGCGAGCACGGCCCAGGCCGTCCACGGCATGAAACGGATCAACCCGCCGAGCTTGCCGAGATTGCGCTCGCCGGTGGCGTGCAGCACGGCGCCCGTCCCCAGGAACAGCAGGCTCTTGTATGCCGCATGCGCGACGACCTGATAGAGCATCGCGGTCAGCGCGAGCGCCGCCAGGGTCGTCATGCCGAACGCGCGAAACAGCACCGCGAGCCCGAGCGACACGAACATCAGGCCGATGTTGTCGATCGACGAATAGGCGAGCAGGCGCTTCATGTCGACCTGGATCGTGCTGAAGACCACGCCGAGCAGCGCGGTGCCGCCGCCGAGCACGAGCAGCAGCACGCCCCACCACGCGATCTGCACGTGCAGCAGGTCGAACACGGTGCGCAGCAGCCCGTAGAGCCCCACCTTCAGCACGAACCCGCTCAGGAGCGCCGACACGGGGGACGGTGCGGCCGGATGCGCATCGGGCAGCCACACATGCAGCGGAAATACGCCCGCCTTCGCGCCGAAGCCGACGAGCGCGAGCAGGAACGCGAGCGACGCCCAGGTTGCATCGAGCGACTGGGTGCGCATGTTCGCGAACGTGTAATCGCCGGTGCGCGCCTGCAGGATGCCGAAGCACAGCAGCAGCGCGAGCGCGCCGACATGCGAAATCAGGAAATACAGGTAGCCCGCACGGCGGATTTCGCCGATCCGGTGGTTGGTCATCACGAGGAAGGTCGCGGACAGCGTCAGCGTTTCCCACGCGACCATGAACGCATACGCGTCGTCCGCGACGAGCACGAGCGCGATGCTCGCGACGCACACGTGATATTCGCAGCAGATGAGCCCGGGCGCGGCGCCCTCGCCCTTGCGGAAGTAGCCGGCGGAAAACGCGCCGATCCCGGCACTGACGAGGCCGAGCACGAACAGGAAATAGCCGGACAGGCGGTCGAGCCGCAGATGGAACGGCAGGTCGGGCAGCCCGATCGGCAGCACCGCGACGGACGGCTCGGCAAACACGCCCGCGAGCCCCGCGGCCGCCAGCAGCAGCCCGCCCAGCGCACCGAGCGGAAACAGCCCGTGC
Organism: Burkholderia sp. NFPP32; assembly: GCF_900119325.1. Taxonomy (NCBI): domain Bacteria; kingdom Pseudomonadati; phylum Pseudomonadota; class Betaproteobacteria; order Burkholderiales; family Burkholderiaceae; genus Burkholderia; species Burkholderia sp. NFPP32. Next base: position 82,261 of record NZ_FPJP01000006.1, read on the forward strand.
GCGACGACCCGCGTGCGATGCAGCGCCCCGAGCCCCAGCGCGCCGATCGCGAGCCAGGCAGCCACGACCAGCAGCACGAAATGGACGACCGGCACGGGTGCCATCCGGATTGTCTCCAGTACGCTCGGGTTGAACGGGGGCATGGAACGGCGACGGCAGGCGCGCCGGCTCCACTTGCATTATTGCATCGAAAGCCAAAGCTGGCTAACAGGATATGATAATGGCATTATCATACAAGCCACATGATTCGAGGAAGCCGGCGCCTTCGCGGGCCGCCCGTTCGGCCCGAAGGGCGCCGTCCGGCCATGTCCGCGCCCGCGATCCCGGCGATTGAGCGAAGCCCCTATGCCAGCGCAGTACTTTCGAAGCCTGACGGGTAAACACCGCAGCGCAACCGCGAACCGCCAGCTCGGCTTTTCGCTCGCGTTCGTCGCCGGCGCGACCAACGCGGGCGGCTTCCTTGCGGTCAGGCAATACACGTCGCACATGAGCGGCATCGTCTCGGCGATCGCCGACCAGGCGGCGCTCGGCGACATACCGCTCGCGCTGGCCGGCATCAGTTCGCTGGCGTCGTTTCTCGTCGGCGCCGGCTGCTCGGCGGTGCTCGTCAACTGGGGGCGCCGCCGCGGCCTGCACAGCCAGTACGTGCTGCCGCTGCTGGTCGAGGCCGTGCTGCTCCTGCTGTTCGGGCTGCTCGGCAGCCACCTCGCGCTGTGGGAGGCGTTCTTCGTGCCCGTGACCGTGATCCTGCTGTGCTTCATCATGGGGCTGCAAAACGCGATGATCACGAAGCTGTCGGGCGCGGAGATCCGCACGACGCACATGACCGGCATCGTGACCGACCTCGGCATCGAACTGGGCAAGCTGTTTTACTGGAACCGCTCGGCCATTGACGTGGACATGCATGCGGTTGTCGCCAACCGCGCGAAGCTGAGGATTCACGCCACGATGCTGGCGTCGTTCTTCGTCGGCGGCCTGGCCGGCGCGATCGGCTTCAAGTATGTCGGCTACGTGTCGACGGTACCGCTCGCCGGCATGCTCGTCATGCTCGCGATCGTGCCCGTGGCCGACGACGTGCTGACCTGGTTCTGCCGGCTCGATCGCCGGCCCTGAGCCGGCGCAAAACCCGACCCGTGCGGGCGCATCCCGGCGGGCCGTCCGGATGGATGACCGGACCGCACGGCAACCGGCCGGACAACCCGTTTCGGCCGTGACGCCGAAAGCAGATGTATTATAATTTGATTAACATATCCGCCGACCTGTCCGCGCAATGGAAACGAAAACCGCCCGCCTGACCGTCCTGATCGATCCCGCCAAGAAGGAAGCATTCGAGATGCTCTGCGCGGCGCAGGATCTCACGCCGTCGCAAGTCGTACGTCAGTTGATCCGCGAGTATCTCGAGCATCACGGCGTGACCTACAAGACCAAGAGCCCGCTCGGCAAGCGCATGAAGTAACCGCGGGTCAAGCCCCGATTTCCCAGCGCCCGGGCGCTTGCTCGCGCCAGACCAGCCGCGCCGGATCGATGCCCGCGCCGCTCTTCAGCCGCCGGGCCGTGGAAGCCAGCTTCAGTTCGCCGGCAACGGCGAACTGAAGCGCGCGCTCGAGCAGGATGCGCAACGACGGCAAGCGATCGCCGCCCTTCCATGCGAACGCGATGAAGTTGTTGTCGTCACCGCACGGGACCAGCGCATACGACGCACCGAACACGGCGCGCAGCCGCTCGAGGTACAGCGGCAGCGCCGGATCGTCGTCGGTGAAGTTGATCGCGAGCACACCCGCGTCGTTCAGCCGCTCGCGGCACGTCGCGAAGAAGGCGGCGCTCGTGCACCGGCCCGGCATGCCTTCGGCGACGAACGCGTCGTGCAGGATCACGTCCGTGCGCACGTCCGCCTCCGTCATGTAGTCCGCGCCGTCGGCACACACCACCCTGAAGCGCGCATCGTCCGCAGGAATCCTGAATACGTCGCGCAGCGCGATCACCTCGGGATTGATCTCGACCGCATCGATCGCCGTATCGGGCAGATGCCGGTGGCAGTATTTCGCCAGCGAGCCACCGCCGAGCCCGAGCATGCAGATGCGCACGGGCGCGGGCTGCAGCAACAGGAAGCCCATCATCACGCGCGTATAGCCGAGCGCGAGCGCGGCCGGATTCTTCAGCGACATGAAGCTCTGCGTGGCGAGATGATCGAAGTGCAGCGACACCGCATGGCGCGTCTCCAGCACGAACGGCCGGCCATCGCGCAACGGCGTCGACAGGAATCTGACGAACGCATCGTAGGAGGTTCGATCCTCTGCCATGCTTGTTATGCCCGGGTAGTCAAACAGTCGAAGCCGCCCGAAGCACGGGCGGCCGGCCGCGCGAACGAAGCGCCGCCGCGGCGGCGCACGCGCGCAATCACACCTTCTTCAGGAAACAGGCCTTCAGCATGAAGCCGCCGGCGTCCGTCTTGCAGTCGACTTCGTGATCGCCGCCGACGATCCGGATGCTCTTGACCTTGGTGCCCATCTTCAGCGTGATCGACGAGCCCTTCACGCGCAGGTCCTTGATCAGCACGACCGAATCGCCGTCCGACAGCACGTTGCCGTTCGCGTCCCTGACGACGTCGCCGGCCGCTTCATCGCCGGCTTCGGCACCGGCCGTCGCCGACCATTCGTGACCGCAGTCCGGGCACACGTAGAGCGTGCCGTCCGGGTAGGTGTTTTCCATCGCGCATTGCGGGCAGGCAGGGGCGGCGTTCATTGCAGCATCCATCGGGTAAGGTTCGAGTCGAAAAAACGGGTGCGTGCAGCATTTGCTGCACACGGCATTATAATACAATACACATGTTCTCCATCGCTGTACTATAATCCTCGCTTTCCGCCGTTCATCGGACTTGCAGGCGGTTTCGCTGAGGATGTCGACATGTTCGAGCTGGATGGTGCACTACTGCGGCCCGATCGGCGCCCCGTTACGCTTCGGGAAATCACGGAAAACCGGCCGATCGTCGTCGTGGGCGTCGGGCGCGGCGTCGAACGCGGCTTCCAGTTGATTCATCGCTTCCACGACGTCGGCGCTCAGCTCGCGGCGGCCGAGATCCACCTGGCTTTCGTGTATCCGGCGGAATCGGCCCGGCACGTGACGGACCCGATCTCGGTCGCCTGCGTGCGGTTCCGGCGCCATCCGCACCTGCTGCTCGATGCCGACGACCATTGCTTCGCGCGCGGCGTGCCGCCTCGATCGCTGCGCGCCGTGTTCGTCAACCCGGAAATGGAACGACTCGCCGGCATCGACATCGACTTGCGCGACGCCGCGTGGGAAACCGCGTTTCGCGCGTTTCTCGCGCACTGCGGGCTCGGCGCCGCGCACTGCCCCCGACGACTCAACCAGAGGCTTTCGTAAAAAAACGTGGCAACCGTCGTCTACCTTCAAATCGGCACCGCGTGGAACCGGACCCGCGCGGGCGCGGCCAGGGACGCGGTCGTCGCAGCGGCACGCCGCTTCGAAAGCGACATCGTGCTGATCGTGAACGGGTGCCGCGGCAACGCGAAAAACGACGCCGCGATCGCGGCGCTGGAGTTGCGCGGCGGCACGTCCGCCCAGGTGCTGGCCGCCGGGCCCGATGAGGAAGCGGCGCTTCAGGCGCTGCTGCCGTTGCTGCAGGAGGGCTGACCCGCGTGCCGCCCTCCGCCCCGTCGCGCGTCGACCTGCTGCTGCCGATGCGCTCACGCCGCGAGACACGCGCCCGATGACGGAATGCCCGCCGCCGCATTCCGCAGCCGCGCTGCCGCGATCCACACCGCACACCCATTCCCGGAGGAAGTCATGAGCGACCAACACACGTCAAACGCCCCCAACCTGTCGGCGTCCGCCGTCTGGGCACTCGAACGCCTCGCCGACGTTCGCTACGGCCGGGATGCGCCGGCGCTCGGCTGGTCGATCGCGCGGGAACTCGTCGGTGCGGGCTTCGCCAGCCATCCGCCGCACGGCCGCTCCGGCATTTCGATCACGTCCGCAGGACGGTCCTTCCTGAAAAGCCTGAAGTAGCGGCCGCGCGGGCGGATTCCGCGGTATCGTACCGGCACGTTCCGCGCGGCCGGCCCGCGTGCCTTCCCCCCTTCCTGCCCATGGAATGCCCGATGACGTCGAACGTCCCGCCGCCCGTCGCCTCCCCGCCCGTCCTCGACACGCCGCGCCTCGTCCTCGAGGGCCATCCGCTCGGCGACTTCGACGCGCTCGCCGCGATGTGGGCCGAGCCGGACGTCGTCGCGCACATCTTCAACGGCGAGCCGTCCGCGCCGCGCGACTCGTGGATGCGCCTGCTCGCATATCGCGGACTGTGGCCGCTGCTGGGCTACGGCTACTGGGCGATTCGCGAAAAGGCGTCGGGCCGTTACGTCGGCGATCTCGGCTTCGCCGATTTCCACCGGCTCGTCGAGCCGTCGATTCGCGGTGTGCCGGAAGCCGGCTGGGCGCTGGCGACGTGGGCGCACGGCAACGGCTATGCGACCGAGGCGCTCGCGGCCGCGCTCGCGTGGCTCGATGCGCAGCAGCGGTTCGAACGCAGCGTGTGTCTGATCGCGCCGACCAACGTCGCGTCGATCCGCGTCGCGGAGAAAACCGGTTATGGCGATCCGGTGCGCATCAGGTTCAACGACACCGATTCGTTGCTGTTTTCACGCGCGAGCCGGTAAGCACGACGGCGCACCCGCTATCGCGGGCGTGCCGCATCCGCTTGCGGCCCGTGTGCTTCAGCCGCACTCACTCCGCAACCGGTTCGTAGAAATTCGCAAAGAGCCTGTCGTCCATCGGCCAGCAGTTGCCGCGCTCGTCGAGCAATATCCAGTCGCCAGGCTTCACCGAACGCCAACCCTCCGGCGTGGCGACCGCCCACACGCCTTCACGGTTCTCCACTCGATCATGGTCGCCATCGGCGAACCACCGTGTTGCATCGACATAATTGGTGCGTTTTCGAAATCGCATACCGCCACCGAAACGTTAACCCGTGACAGGCACTTCCAAAGATCTGTCCGCGTATTGAGCATGGGCGCCCGGGTAGTGACGCTCATGCGGGAAAAGAAGGGGACCGGGATGCCATCGCATCCGCCCCGGGCGATAGCGGCTGCGCCGCCAACACCTGCGTCGCCGGCCCGGTTTCGTACAACGCAATCCAGCCCTCGGCGATGAGTGCCTCGAACGTTTCCCGGGCAACGGTGGAGATCCGGACATCGATCTCCTGCATTCTCCCGATCGCCGCGCGAACCTCGTCCGGTTGATCGGGCGCAAGCGCAATCACAAACCTTGAACGTGTTTCCGCGGCCCGGACGGCCTCGCTCCAGTCAGCCCGGGCGACCGCGACTTCGATCGCATTCGTGAGCACATCGAGATTCTGGATGACTTGCAGCGGTTCCATTTCGCACTCCTGTCAATACATCGTACGGTCCGGATGCTTGCCCCTCGAAGGCCCGTGCGACGTCAACACCTCCACATGCGTTCAATGCCGGCTGTGGCGCGCCGAATGCGGGCAACCGCGTGTATCGGTCACCGCCTTCGTCGCTGCAAGCCCTTTGACGACAGAGCGGAAACCGCTGCAAGGCATGCACGTCCGTCAGTTGCGAGGATTGTAGGGAGCCATAGGTCGCTACGTACGTAATATTTTGTGATGATATGTCGAGTAACTTTACCGGGCTTCGGATTGAGGCCCGCGTAGGCGACGTTCGCGCAAGCGGTATTCCGCAAACATCTCCGCCCGAATGACGCCTCGTCGGGGCTCCCTACCGGCTACGCGCTGGATCTCGCTCTGAATCACTTCACCCGAACACCGAACCGTTCGACGTCACGATTCCACACCGTCATCCATTTGCGTTTCCGCACGGCAGCGATGATTTTCGTTCAGATATGTTCAACGAACGATGCAGATTTCGTCACATTCTGCCGGAATACCCACCGAGGCTACCGACTTCAACACGTCCGCATCGAACGATGGCACACGGCGACTACGGAAATTCCTGTGTGGGATTTTCCGTCCAAACCGCCATTTTTCGCATGAAAAGTACGATTACCCCAAAGAGAAGACACAGCCGCACTGAACTCGATCATTCGTTCAATCAGGAAACCCAAGATCGGCGGATACCTGTTGGATTCGTGACTCGATCAGGCTTTGAAGTATGGCTCAGCCGTAAGACGCTGCGAAACCCACCAGATATTGCCAGCAATGTCGCGGACGCCCCCCTGGCGATCGCCGTAGGGCATGTCAGCGACCGCCATCACGAGTTCCGCACCACTGGCAACGGCTTGTTTGACCGCGCGATCGGCATCCTCGACATAAAGGTAAAATGCCGCGCTGCTCGCCGGAAACTCAGTCAAGGCCTCACTTACCATCACCGTCGAGGGCCCGAAGGAAATCTGGGCATTCGCGATCTTGCCATCGGGGCGCAAGCTGCGCCCTCTCTCCCTCCCGCCGAGGGCATGCTCAAGAAAAGCGATATACGCCTCGGCACCATCGACAAAGATGTATGGCGTAACAATCGAAAAGCCAGGGGGCACATGCATGGGACCTACCTCCGCGCTGAACAGCTGAGATTTTCAAATCCAGATGACGGCCAGATTCTCTGGCTAGGAAAATGTTACGCCGTATGGCATGGAAAGTCGCGGCGGCATAGGTCCCGGTTGCCACACGCGGCGCCCCGAGGTCCCCTCTGACAGTCCATGAGTTTCGCCTCCGTTATTGACAAGACGCGACGTTTGCGCGCGTCTTCTCACAACTGTGTGACTAGGCGGGCTCCCGCTCGAGCGCCTTCAGGTTGCGCGCAATGAGTAGAATGTCAAAGGCTCTCGCATTTGACTCCAGATGGTCGCGTACTATGACTTCGACATTTTCCGGACGCGGAATCTAGTAAGCGCTTACAAGCGATCTCGCCAAACTGCCAACCCATGCAGCGTCTGTGTCCCATCTGCAAATACGCGCGGCTCTCAACAGTGCGCCCCCGATTGGCGGCAACGACGGTAGCGTAGGCGCGCGGCCAATCCGGGAAATCAGGTGACTCAGAACCACTTCACTGGCGAACACGCCCCCGGCATAACTCCAGTCGGCAGACTTCGGCAAACCGCTTCGCTCGAAGCCCACTTTCGCGTGCTCGTAAAGCTGATCACCTGCACGCGCCAGGATTGAGCGCGCTGTCTCGTTGACCAGCGCAATCTCGCTTACGAGTTTTGCCACGCCTGCAATCCGCGATCTCCGCGCCGCATCGGCATACGACCAGCCAATCAGATCCGCTTCGGCAAGACGCAGCCCGTCAAGCAGCAAGTGCGCAAAGTCGACATCAAGTCCACGCCCATCCAATGCGCGTGTGGCTTCCGACAGCGCCTCCCGACCAATCCAATACGCGCTTCCTTCGTCGCCAAATGCGTCGCCCCAACCGCCAATCCTTATGTCTGCACCGCTGCCGTCACCGGCCCACGCCATCGAGCCTGTGCCAGCCAAAAGCAAAACCCCGCCCCGGCCCGCAAAGGCCCCGTCGAAGGCCACCTGAACATCGTTGACGACCTCGTGGTTCATGGGAAACAGGCCGGCACACGTGTCACGTTGTGCCTGAGAAATTGTTTCCACCTCCCCGAAGAACGGGAGCCCCACCGCTGCGGCGCATACGTGGGGCATATAACGGGCAGCAGAATCGACGAGACGCGCGATTTCCCGGATCCAAACAGGGCCGCCGTTCGGATCAAGCGTAGACCCTTGGGTAACAAACGGGACTACACCTGAACGGTCGGCAATCGCCAGCAACGTCTTTGTGCCCCCGGCATCAATCCCCAACACGAACTCCGGGGCAGACATCATGAACCACTCGCCCGATGGCCGGAATCTGTTCCCGTGCTCTCGACGGTAATTAAATTGATGCCCGCCTTCCTCAGCCTCGACTGCTCCTCCGCAGGCAAGGACGCATCCGAAATCACGCGCATTCGACTATTCAGCTCTGCGACCAGGAATGTGGAGCGCCGACTGAATTTGCTCGCATCGGCAAGAACGATCGTACTCGCCGCTCTTTCGATCATATGTTCGTTGATGCTGGCTTCGGCGGAATCCATGCTGTAGATTTTGTGATCGTCGCCAATTGCACCGGCTCCCAGGAACAACTGATCCAGCCACAGTCGATCGAGCGCCAACTCGGCCGCCGGACCCACCATCGACGCATTCTCGTTACGCAGTTGTCCGCCTATGAGCGAGACGCGCACCTTCGGCACATTCATCAATCGGTGCGCAACGACCAGACCATTTGTCACGACGGTCAACGGGATCGGATTGACCCGTAACAGGTGAGCCAGTTGCAAGACAGTCGTTCCGGCATCGAGGAACACAGCACTATTCGGCGTCAAGAGGTCATAAGCCGCCGCCGCGATTGCTCTTTTTTCGCGCAGATGCTGATTTTCGCGGACTTCGAATGCGACCTCGGTATCCACTCCCTTCGAGATGCGAGCGCCACCATGGCTACGTTCGATGACGCCTTGCTCCTCAAGAATCTGAAGATCCCGTCGGATAGTCGCCAAGGATGCGCCAACCCCTTCGGCAAGCGCCTGAATCGAGGTTTCGCCGTTCGAATACAAATGGTGCCTAATGGCATCTAATCGGTTCGTTTTCATATCTCATCGCGATATACAGACAGCATCAATAGCAAGCTTCAAGCCCTGGCTTCACCACGCTATTCGATGCCGGCGCGCGTTAGGGACCAGTCACCGCTTTGTGGTAGGTGTCGAATACCTGGCTGACCGCATATTCCAGCAAAACCGCGGGCGTCGCCTGGATAGCGCCTGACCGGACGGCCGGATATAGCGCACTCAGGTATTGGCTGACCAGCGTCTCGGGTACCGTCATGCCATCAAGACGTTCCAGCAACGCGTTCACCGCTGCCTGCGCTTCCGGCAATGCCCAATAGTAACGGATACGGTCGCTGTAACTGAAGTGCCGCTGTACGCGAATTTCATCCTCGGTACCGTGATAGTACTTCTCCCAGTGTTCCGGCCTGGCTACCATGAGGCGTTCCATCGACGCCGTCAACGTTTCCGATTCCGGCACCGGAGCGAGCACTTGCGCAATCGCGTCGAGCCCATAGAGCGCTTCGCGGTACGCAAAGGTAAGACCCGGACCAACCTTCAGGATGGCGAATCCATCTCGAACCAGTTCGGCCAATGCGCCGGCCGGCTGATAATCCGTCGAATGCGCCTCGAAGACGTACCCATGTCCCGTTGAAAGCAACGCGCCAAGATCACGTGCTCGCTCCGGGCGATACACGATGACGTTCTGGTGGCCAAATTCGACGCCGGGTTGGACGACTACGCCGATTACCCGATCGAAAGCCGCAGAGAGTCCAGCTTGTTCAAATGCCGCGCGATGGACGTCGATCGTCCGCTTTGCAGCTGACGGTCGCGTTACTTCAAGATGATCGATTACCTCAAGCGCCCCGCCTGGTACCGGAACCTCTGTACCGATCACATATAGCGGCGGGGCCTCCCGAGAAGCGGCGGCTTCTGCGGAGCGAACCAGCCGCACTGCACGCTGAGCAACGACTTCGTCCGACAGCATCTCAGGCTCTCCGTGACAGCCCATGCTGGCGTCGATGTGTAACTTGCGGAACCCCGCGTGTACATAATCGGCAATCATCACCTCGGCGCGCGCCATCGCAACATCAGACGAAAGTTTCTTCCACGGGGTCGGTCCCAAATGGTCGCCGCCCAGGATCAGGCGTTCCGTATTGAAGCCAACCTTTAGCGCGATTTGCGCGACAAACTGCCGGAAGGCGGCAGGGGTCATTCCCGTATAACCGCCCTCCTGGTTTACCTGATTGCAAGTCGCTTCGATCAGCACGTCTACGTCGTGAACGAGTGCGTGCCGAAGCGCCGCCTCGATCACTACCGGATGGGCCGTACAGACGGAGAAAAAACCCAGGCGCCCGACGTTGCCAGCTCGGCCCGTCATGGATTGCACCAGAGTACTGTTCATGTTCTGCATCCCGGTGCGAAATCGAAGCGTCGACCTGTTTTCAGATCAAAAAGGTGAATGTCCTCGGCGGCGACAGTCAACGGGATCGAGCCGCCATGCGTGATACGATTCCGCCCCCCGAGAATCAGCGTGGCCGGGTGCCGGCCGATTGTCCCGTGCAGATGCGACTCCGCCCCGGTTGCCTCAATGGTGGAAACGTCGATGCTTAGCGCACTCTTTCCTTCGGCGATATTGAAATGCTCGGGTCTGATGCCGCAAACGACTTTCGTACCGGATTCAACCGGCACATCCTTTCCGAGCGCGATGACGATTCCATCATCGATGTCGACATACGTTTGCCCCTGCTGTTGCACGATCGATCCTTCCATCAGGTTCATTGCGGGAGAGCCGATGAATCGCGCAACAAACAGATTCGCCGGGCGATCGTAAAGGTCGAGCGGGACACCCACCTGTTCAATATGACCGTGGTTCAACAGGACGATCCTGTCGGCCATCGTCATCGCTTCGATCTGATCGTGCGTGACATAGATCGAGGTTGTCCCGAGCCGCTGCTGGAGGGATTTGACTTCCCGGCGCATTTGCACCCGTAGCTGCGCGTCCAGGTTCGATAGAGGCTCGTCGAACAGGAACACCTGGGGCTTGCGGACGATCGCGCGCCCCATCGCCACGCGCTGACGTTGGCCGCCCGACAATTGTTTGGGAAGGCGATGCAGATAAGGGGTAAGCCCCAGTATTTCCGCGGCTTCACCGATTGCCTTTTTAATTTCGTCCTTCGCCGTTCCGCGAATTTGAAGGCTGAACCCCATGTTTTCCGCTACGCTCAGATGAGGATAGAGTGCGTAGCTCTGAAAAACCATGGCGATGTCCCGATCTTTGGCCGGAAGATTGTTGATCAACCGTTCACCAATGAAGATCTTTCCATCCGTGATGCTTTCCAGGCCGGCAATCATGCGCAACAGCGTCGATTTACCGCTGCCGGATGCGCCGACAAGCGCCACAAATTCGCCGTCCCGAATCGAAATGTTCGCGCTTTCGATGACCGACTGGTTTCCATAATTCTTTCTAACGTTGGTGATCTCGACATTTGCCACGAGACACCTCCTTTCAAAGTTTTACGATGGTGGCTTGGATGCACACCAACACACCACCCTTGTCAGGTGTTATAGCGTGACGACCTTGTTCAAATGACGCGGAGCGGTTGTGTCGAGGCCGCGCAGTTCGGCGACTCGCTCGCCCAGAATCTGCAGGGCGGGAAGCACCATGATTGCCCGGCTTTCAGCCGCCCCCGGGAGTTCGATTTCTACACTTCCAGGCCCGCCGAAACCCAAGACCATCGCTCCCTTTTCAATCAACTCCTCCGCCAGCTTTGCCTCCTCGTCACGAGTGTCCGGGCTGTAAAGCAGAACGGCCAGCGTTTTGTCGTCCACAAGGCTGACAGGCCCGTGCCGGTACTCCATCGTGTGATAGGTATGGGCATAGCTCAGACTCATCTCTTGTACTTTGATGCTGCCTTCACCTGCAATTCCATACATCGGGCCCGCACCCAGATAGACGAAGTGGGATCGTCCCGCCAACGCACCGGGAAGAGCCCTGTCAAGTTTTCCCATCGTCGCCATGGCGTCGTTCACGACGCTACCTTCGAGCGTCACGCCCGCCAGACGCAAACCCATTATCAACATCAAGCTCGCCGATGACGTCATCACGATGCCTTCGCCCGGATGGGTCTCTGCAAAGACAACCGAGTCCGCATGACGGGTAATGCTGCTGTCGGCTTCGCACGTGATCGCGGTCGTCTTAATACCGGCGGCCCGGCTGACTTCAAGCGCCTGTACCGTCTCGGTCGACTCGCCACTTCGCGACAACGCAATGACGTGAACATTCGCATCGCTCGCAACATAGGCGCGCCGGCGCCGTGCCCACTCCCCTCCGGGCACGGCGATCGCACTCGACCCGCGAAGACTGAACGACGCGGCAATACTTTGAGCGAGATGATACGAAGTGCCGCAGCCGACGATCACGAACTTGCAATCGGTCGGTTCAAGAGACGGCGTGGCAAGTGCCGCCGGCCAGAATTGAAACTGTTCCTGGATAACGCGTTCGGTCACATTCATTGGTTAATTCCTTTTTGCAAAGAGACGCTACTTGCCTGATCCGGCCATGAGGCCCTGAACAAGGAAGCGGTTCAAAAAAAGCACGACGATGATCGGAGGAATGATGGCGAGCATGCCGGCCGCATTCATCAGCCCGTAGTCGACATAGTTGCGACTGACAAATTCCGGAATGAGGACGGTCAGGGGCTTGGTCGCCAGGGTCGGCGAAAAAACCAGCGGAATCATGAACTGCCCCCAGGCACTCAGGAACGTGAGAATCGCACTGGCTATCAGTCCCGGCGCAGCCAGCGGAAGGACGATCTTGAACAGCGTGTACGTACGACCTGCGCCGTCCATCCACGCGGCCTCCTCCAACGACAACGGCAGCGACTGGTACACGCTTCGCATAAGCCAGAGCGCAAGCGGCAGAAACGCTGACACATAAATCATCGTGACGCCAAAGTAGGTATCGATAAGCTTCAACGACACCATGAGCCTGTAAAGCGGAATCATGACCGTATAAGCCGGAATAGCCAGAGACGCGACCACCATGACGAAAATGACATTTCGACCTGGGAACTTGAGACGAACAAACGCGTAAGCCCCAATCGCGGCAAGCGCGACGGTGACGACCGTTGCCAGCAGGGACGTAATCAGACTATTGACAAGCGCCCGACTGAACTGCGGCCATACGGATTGCACCGCGCTTCCCTGAAACGAACTGGATGCTCCAAGAAGTTCGCGATAGTGCTCGAACGTCACATGCGGCGGAAAGAAGTGCGGCGACGCCGATACCAGGTCCGTCGGCGCCGTCAAGCTTGTGACAAGCGCCCAATACACGGGCCCTAGCGACCATATCAACAAAGCAGTCGCGCAAATCAGCAAGCCAAAGCGGGAAAGAAATGAGCCGCGCATCAGTCGTACCTCGTTTCGCGATAGACGCGCAAAACATAGACAAGCGAGATCAACAGGGAAGCAAACATGACGAGAACCGACAGCGCCATGCCGTACGAAAATCGAAGGTCCTGAAAAGCGGACATGTAGACCTGAACAAGCACCGGGCGAGTGTCCAGGCTTGATCCATTCAGGATCCATGCCTCATCGAACAGATTGAATGCGAAAACCGTCGATTGACTCAGCGCGATAGCGAGTCCACCCGAAATCAGCGGTAAGGTCACTTTTGAAAACATGCGAATTGGACCAGCGCCATCGAGACGAGCCGCCTGATAGAGTTCCGCGGGGATGCTCTGCAATGCCGCCAGCAAGATAACCGCTGTCAGCGGCAGCATTCGCCAGACGTGGACCAGCGCCACAAGCAGCAATGCTGTTGTGCGGTCGTTGAACCAGACGTGATACGAACCGATCAGTCCGGCGGATTGCAGGGCACCGTTGAGGAGCCCATAGCTCGGGTTGTAAATCCACGACCACACGATTGCGTTGACTACCGGCGGCAACGCCCACGGCAGAACCACGGCGGCCAGCAGCCAACGTCGGCCCCAGGTAATCCTGTTCAGCAATAAAGCTGCAGCCAGACCTCCTACCGTTTCCAGAACGACTGCAAATACGACATATTCCATCGTATTGACCCACGCATGCCGCACGCGGGAGTCGCTCATCAATGCCCAGTAATTCGCGAGGCCGATGAACGGCGTTCCAGGCCGCATGGGGTCGACCCTGTGCAAGCTATCCCACAGAGTGACTAAAACGGGACCGAAGACCAGTAATCCCATGATGAGGACGATGGGCGCCGCGAAGGCTAATCCCAACCAGCGTTCGCCGTTGAAGGTCGAACGCTTGTCAACCTGAAATGGGACGGTCTCGGAGGTGACGACTTCGGAGGTCATGGCTCTGTTCCTAAGCGATCAGCTCACTGCTTTTTGGCTTCAGCCGTTTGAGCAGCAATTTGCTTGATGGCGGCATCGACAGTGAGCTGCCCTTTCGCGGCTTGATTGATCGCGGTGGAAACCGCGCTGCTGAACTGCGGATACCATCCGGGCGTTCCCTGTTTGAAAAGCGGTTCGACGACGGCGGCCTGGGCGAGGAGTGTCTTTCCGCTGGCGAGCTTGCCGCTGTCGTCGAGCGATTTCAGTACACTGGTACGAGTCGGCAAGTTTCCAAGAGCCGTGTAGCTTTCCATCTGGTTCTCGGGCGCGACGAACCAGCGAATGAAGACTTCAGCCGCTTTCTTGTGCGTAGATGCCGCAGGAATGCCGATAGCCTCCGGCAACCCAAACGTTCGCGTCTTTCCGGACACCGTCGGCATAAGCGCGCCTTCGGCTGCTTTCGCCACCTTCGACTTCGACGGATCCGTGTAGACGGAAAGATTTCCGGCCCAACCCGCAACGTCAAAGCTCGCCTGCCCGTTTTTGAAGAGCTCCTGAACCTCGACGTCCTTCAGGCCGGTCGACGCTGGATCGACAAGCCCTGCCTTGAGCGCGCCAATTTCCCATGCCAGCGCCTTGTAGCCGGCAGAGTCGGGCGACGTGAACGACGGCTTCAGATCGTTATCGAAGAGGTCCCCGCCGAAGGCCTTGGTGAGCAGGTACCAGGCCGTCGCGGTGCCTTCCGTCGCCGAGAGTGGAAGCGCAATCGGAAACTTCGCTATCCCTTTTTCCTTGATGGTCTTGGCATCGGCAAGCAATTCAGCCAGCGTCTTCGGCGGCTGGGCGATACCGGCCGCGCTCAACTGCTCGCGATTGAAGATGAGAAGGCGAAAATCGTTGTTATAAGGAACGCCGATTAGTTTCTTGTCATAGGTAAAAATCGAGGTTGCAGGCAAGTCCTTGGCCGTTGCCGCATCAACAGAAGCATTCAAGGGGGCATACCAGCCCGACGAACCGAATTGACCCACCCACGACCAGTCGATTTCGGTGACGTCGGCGGGCGGGCTGCCGGCGATCGATGCCGTGATGATTTTCGTTCTGATTTCGTCCCAGCCCAGCGTTTGCAGACTCAGCTTGATGCCGGTCTGCGCAGTAAAACGGTCGGTCATCCCTTTCGGCAACGTCGCCCACGGCGGCAGCAAAACGGTAACCGTCTCCCCCGTCAGTGGCACTGCCGCTTGAGCGCCGACCGGCAGAGCGGCGGAAAGCACGACGGCCACGATGGCCGCCATAAGCATTTTTCTTTTCATCTTGCTGCCTCCTGTACTGGTTGTGGGGGTGATGGAAGGGAAAGATACACCCCAGAAAAATCAAATTCAATCAGTATTTTGACTTTATTTGATTCAAGAGGCCGGCAGCGAGGTTGCCTTCATCCCGCAAGGCCCAAGTCCAAGCGGCGCAGGCAGCCGCGGACCAGTGCGACAGCGCCGGCTGGCAAGCTCCACTTCGAGAGAGACGGCGTGGAAACGTCTGACGTATCGACCGATCTTGTGGCGCTGCTTCTCGCGTTTCGACGATCGACTTCGCCGTGGAACCGAGGCCTTTCGAGCACGAAGCGCAGGCACCACTCATCCGGCGACCTCAATCGGATCAAAAAACATCACGATTGTGATTGCATTGGATTTTTTTGACTGATAGCGTGGCGCCTATTGATCTTGTCTGGTGGCCGGTTCGAAAAGGTCGCTCCGTATCCCCGGGTTCGATTGTTGAGGCCCGCCCTCGACCAACTGGAGTACGTCGATGCCGATAACTTCGTTGAACTAAATTGCCCGCGGAGAACGAGCGTTCCTCGCTTCTGCCTTTTAGGGCGGGTTGTAAGTCAACGACGGCGCACGACCATGGCCGGTCGCCGCCGCGATCTCTCTGCTTCACCCGCAGAGGGCCTGACACGTCGATGCCGAAGTATCCGGCAACAAGTTTGCAGTGACGCTTCAAACAAAGCAGTCGATCTCCCGGTGTTGCCACCGTGGACGTCAACGGGGTCAGTCAAACAGGAGGAGTAAAGCATGAAGAAGGCATATCTCACGGCGGAAGTCGCCTTGGCGGCATCGCTCGCGGCCGGTACGGCGCATGCGCAGAGTAGCGTGACGCTATACGGCGCAATGGACATGGGCGTGAACTTCACGTCGAACGCCCAGGGGAGTCACGCATTCGCGATGGTCAGCGGCAACACGCAGGAATCGATGTTCGGGATGAAGGGCACCGAGAATCTCGGCGGCGGCCTGAGCGCACTGTTCACGTTGGAAAGCGGGTTCAACGGTAGTAACGGCCAGTCGAACGAAGGTGGCCGCCTGTTCGGCCGCAATGCATACGTAGGTCTGGCGTCGACGCAGGCGGGCACGCTGACGCTGGGTCGCCAGAACGACGCGACTGTCGACTTGTGGGCCCCGTTCACCGGAGCCGGCGGCGCGATCGGCGACTTCGCTGCGCATCCGTTCGACAACGACAACGCCGACACCAGCTTTCGTCCGAACAACACGATCAAGTACGTGTCGCCCGTGTTCGCCGGCCTGCAGGCTGAAGCGACGTACAGTTTCAGCAACACGCCAGGCTCCGCGAACAACCGCAACTACAGCACCGCGCTGAGCTATACGATGGGTGCCTTCTCGGCTGCCGCCGCATACATGAAAACGAACAACGGCGGTGCGCAGGCCCCGAACCAGAGCGGCGCGCTGACCAGCGACGCCGTCTTCACCGCAACGTCGCAGCAGAACATCGACGCTGGCGTCAAGTGGACGTTCGCGAACAACGCGAACGTCGCGTTCGCGTATTCGCACACCGACGTATACAACCCAGTCGCAAACGCGTACGTATCCAGCATCGGCACCGGCTGGAATTCGTGGAAGTTCAACAACTTCGAGGTAAACGGGCAGTATTTCGTGCGTCCGGAATTTTACCTGGCCGGTTCGGCCGCGTACACGAACGCTCATTTCAACGGCGCTGGCGGGGACGCCACCGCCAACTGGATTCAACTTGCCCTGATGGCGAACTACAGCCTCAGCAAGCGCACGTCCGTCTACGTCCAGGGCGCGTGGCAGCACGCGAACTCGAACACCGGCACCGGTCTCGATCAGCCGGCCATCGTCGGTTCGAACGGCTCGTCAACGAGCAAGAACCAGTTCGTCGGTCGCGTCGCGCTCGTCCAGAAGTTCTGATAACGGCACGCGTCGCCGCCGTGGCCACCGGCACCATGCCAACGGCCGCAGCGGCGACGTCAGAGCAGACTGGTCAGCATATCCCCCTGCCCGTCTGTCGCGATGACCAAGGTGAACAGGATGCTGAAAAAGCCAACAACCCATTGGCTCTTGTCGAGCCCCTCTCTAAGAGAGGAGTACTTGAAACCGGCCTTCGGGTTGAGCAGGCAGCGGCAATGACGGATGACGGGAGTTCCAGATGTCCCGCGCGAGCGCGACCGCGCCTCGCAGCGCCGCGCCACGCCCGAAGGCCGAAACCGTTACCTCGGGCGGGTAGGGAACGGCGCGCGCGAGGCAGGTCCGGATTTCATCCGCGACCCGCGGTATCCGTGACATACCGCCGCCGATAACGACCCGCGATGGATCGAGAAGAAGCACCATATTCGCCACATGTGCGCTCAGGCCCGCGAGCGTATCGTCGAGCAGGCGTGCCATCTGCGGATCCGTCAGGCTCAGGTCGAACACGTCACGCGTCGTAACCGGGCGACCGAGCATCCTGCTGGCCCGGTCGCCGATCGCCCGACCTGACACGAAATCTTCGAGCGGAGCGCCCCCTTCCGCAAATGGCGCTTCCCCCGGCACTCCGCGCAACTGATATCCGATCTCGCCGGCGGCACCGTGCGACCCGCGCAGCACCTTTCCGCCGATGACCGCAGCGGCTGCCAGTCCGGTTCCCAGGTTCAGATACAAGCCGCAATCGATACCGACGAGTGCGCCGCATCGCGCCTCGGCGAGCGCCGCAGCCTTGACATCAGTTTCGACGCCCACGCATTCGACCTCGAAGCCTTCGCGCAGCTGGTCCGCGAGCACGAGCCGCTCCCAGCCGGGGTTGTTCGGCGCAAGGCGGATGCCGTCCCGCTCGACGATGCCGGGCGTCACGGCGGCGACCGCACGAAGCGGCGCACCGAGCGTGACGACGGTCCGGGAGATCAGTCCCCATGCGGCTTCGAACATCCGCCGCATCACCGCATCCGCACCCTGTTGGGCCAGGGTCGGGATTTCGGTCTCGTGCAGACGGTGTCCCGACTGCGTGGTCGTGGCCATCGCGATCTTTGTGCCGCCGAAATCGATAGCCAGTGCGAAGCCGTCGTCGCTGGTATTGACAGGCCGGTCTGCCGGGAGGTCGTATGCGTTCATCGGAGGCTCAGTGGCTGGCGGCGGACTTTTGTCGCTCGAGGAAGGTTTCGCGAATATGCTTCGGGCCGAACGGCCACTGCCGTGCGACGCGCGCCCAAATCAAGAATGCGATCAGGCCCAGCGCGATCCAGATTGTCGACATGAGCTGCGACCGGTGATCGGTCGCGTAGAAGACGTACAGCCATCCAACCAGCGCGACGAGACTCGGTATCGGGTACAGCCATTGTCGGTACGGGCGGTGCAGGGCCGGCTGACGCCTGCGCAGCACGGTCAGCGCCGCAATCTGGGCGACCGCCTGGAGCAACACCGCCACTGCGATCAGCATATTGATCACCGTGGTCAGGTCGAAGAACGTTCCGGCCGCCGTCACTACGCCCATGACCAGCAACGCCACATGGGGGAAGTTGTGTTGCGGATGCAGTCGGCCGAACGCGGAGAGAAACACGCCGTCGCGTGCTGCATGGAACGGCACTCGCGAACCTCCGAGCAAGCCGGCGAACACCGAGGCGAACGCCGCTATCAGAATCAGGACCGTGACGAACGCCGCAGCCCCATGCCCCCAATTGCGCGACACGACGAGCGATGCAACGGAGGTCGACTTCGCGACGTCCTGCCACCGCACCGTGCCGATGACGCCGATGTTCATCGCGAGATAGAACACCATCATGGCGATGATCGAGACGATGATCGAACGCGGCATCACGCGGCCGGGGTTCTTCAGTTCGTCGCCCATGTACGCGGTGGTGTTATAGCCGGCATAGTCATAGATGGCGATGATCAGGCCCGCGCCGAGGCCGGTAAAGAACTTGCCGATATCGCCCGCATCCGGCGGCAGCGACATGGCGAGGTCCAGGTGGAAATCGGAATAGGCGGCAGCGGTCGTCAGGCCGACGGCGAGGACCATGATGATCCACAGCACCGCGCTCAGCGCACGGATCGATTCGATACGGCGATACAGCGCCAGAACCACGACCGCGACGACGGCGATACTGATGGCATGCGTCTGCCAAGGCGCGAGGTTCGGCAGGAAAAATCCGAGGTACTGGACAAAGCCGATGACGCCAGTACTCATGATCAGCGGGATCGACAGCATCGCGGTCCAGACGAACAGGAACGGCATCAGTTTGCCGGTGCGGTACTGGAACGCCTCGCGCACGTACAGGTACGTGCCCCCTGCCCCGGGCATCGCTGCGCCGAGTTCCGCCCATACCAGTCCATCGCTCATCGCGAGCAGCGCACCGAAAATCCAGCCGATCACGGCGAGCGGTCCATTCATCACCGCGACGATCGCCGGGATGGTCAGAAACGGACCCACGCCGCAAATCTGGATCATGTTGACGGCAATCGCCGGGAACAGTCCGACCGACCGTCGAAACTGCGGCCCGTCGTCTCCGGGTGCCTGCGCGGGGTTTGCACGCGTACCGGCGGGGTCCTGCCAGGTTGAATCGCTCATCGTGTCTCCATATGGCTCGTACCGCGTCTCATCGTTCGGAACTGCTCCGGTCGGCACCGCTTCTCGCTGTCGGTGTCACGCCACGAATGATAGGAAAGATTCTTTACAAATGCAATTGCGCCAAAATAACCTGGTTGCCTTCCGACTACCGCGCCCGCTCACGCATCCTGATCACGGGATTGGCTTGCCCCGCGTGACGGGTCGTTGATAGGATCGGCCATCCCGCAAATCACGCCCCGCATGAACCACCACACCCCGAAAGCTATCCAGACCGTCCCTGTTACCCGGGGGCCGGTATTCGTCCGTCAGGGCAATGAATGGGCGATCTACCAGCACCTGCTGTCGCTCGCCCCCGCATCCAGTCCGCAGCTGGCCGCGAGCACTGGCCTATCGAAGGTCACGGTGTCGGCTGCGCTCGGCAATCTTGAACGCCTGGGTCTGGTCGAACAGACCGGCGTGCGTGCCGGCAACGCAGGGCGTTCGCCGCGGCTGTATGCGCCGCGCGCGCGGGCCGGGTTCGTGGTCGCCATCGACGTCGGCGCAAAATGGATTCGCGGTGCGGTTGCCGATCTGACGGGTACCGTCATCGCGCGGCTGGAAAAGCGCACACCCTCGCGCGTGACGCAACTGGTCGCGCGCATCGTCGAGATCGTGGACGCCATGCTCGACGAACAGAAGGTGCCGCGCGACGACGTACTGGTGACCGTAATCGGTTCACCCGGGGTGCTCGACGCGGCCAGCGACCGGTTGCGCCTTGCGCCGAACCTGCCGGACTGGGAGCGCCCGGGGCTGATCCCGTCACTGCGCGAGGCGCTCGGCGCCGGTATCGTGATCGAGAACGACATCAACCTGGCGACGCTGGGCGAGCAGCGGTACGGACTCGGGCGCGACGTCGAAAATTTCGTGTTCATGTCGATTGGTACCGGTATCCGTATCGGCATCGTGGCCGGGGGCAGGTTGCATCGGGGCGCGCACGGGTTCGCGGGCGAGATCGCGGTGCTTCCCCCCGCGCCCTCCGTCGGCGGGGGCACTGGCGACGGCCCACGACACGGCTTCGAATCATTCGCGGCGGCAAACGGCATCGTCGCCGATGCGCGGCGATGCGGACTCGAGGTGTCGAGTGCCGAGGAAGTCTTCGTCGCGGCCAATGCCGGAGACGAGCGCGCACAACGATGCGTGGCCGAAGAAGCGCGTCAGCTCGCCTGGGGACTCACGTCGATCATTCCCGTGCTCGATCCCGCGCTCGTCGTGCTGGCGGGCGGCATTGGTCGCAGCGGTGCGCTGCTTCTGCCAGCGATCCGCGCACACCTGTCGGCGTCGCTGCCGATCCCGGTACCCGACTTCGCGATCTCCGCGACGGGAACGGACGCGGTACTGCTTGGCGCGATCGTGCAGGGCATCGATCGGGCGCGCGTGAAGGCCTTCGAGCGTGTGGGCTACGACGCCTGATCTCGGAGCACGCGGCGTGATTCCGTCGGCGCTTCCTGTTGTGGACGTTCTTCCGCGGCCCCTTCACTACGCCATCCATCGGTCTTTCCCCGTTTGTCGGCGGCAGGGCCGCCTGGAAGGCGTGTCAGGCATCAGCCGCGCCGGCAGCGGACATTGCCGGCACGGACGTCCGCACGACCGACGCAGAGGTCTTCCTGCCGGCCAGGGCCCGAGGAGCTGCAGGCCGCACCGGCTCCGGCTGCGATCGCACCGGCATGCCGGCAGGCGCGCCATCGACACGGAAGAACGCCACCGCCTCGGTCAACTGACGGCCCTGGTCCTCCAGCGACTTCGAGGCCGCTGTCGCCTCCTCCACGAGCGCGGCGTTCTGCTGCGTGACTTCGTCCATCTGAGTGATCGCCTGGTTGACCTGCTCGATACCCCGGCTCTGTTCGCTCGAGGCCGCTGCGATCTCGCCCATGATATCGGTTACGCGGGCCACCGCCTGCGTGACTTCGACCATCGTTTTGCCAGCCTCACCCGCGAGCGTCGAGCCGTCGTGGATCTTCTGCACCGACGCATTGATCAGGTCCTTGATCTCCTTCGCAGCGCTCGACGATCGCTGCGCGAGACTTCGAACCTCGCTCGCCACAACCGCGAAGCCGCGCCCCTGCTCGCCCGCGCGCGCGGCTTCCACTGCGGCGTTCAGGGCCAGGATGTTGGTCTGGAACGCGATGCCCTCGATGATTCCGGTGATCTCCGCGACCTTCGTCGAACTATGACTGAGGTTGGTCATGGTCTCCACGACCTGTCCGACCACGGCGCTACCCTTGTGCGCGACCGCGGATGCATTCGTAGCCAGCGCGCTTGCCTGCTGCGCGTTTTCCGCGTTCTGTTTCACCGTAGAGGTCAGTTCCTCCATGCTCGAGGCGGTCTCCTGCAGCGACGACGCTTGCTGCTCGGTACGCGACGACAGGTCCTGGTTACCCGAAGCGATCTGGCTCGTGCCAGTGGCAATATTGTCCGCCGAGGTTCTGACCTGACCGATCAGGCGCACGAGGCTCGTCTGCATCTCGCCCATCGAGGCGAGCACGCTCCCACGTGGCGCGACCCGTGCACCCGGCACCGGGCTCAGATCTCCGCCCGCCACGCGCCGCGTGACGCCGCCGAGCTCGGCCGGCTCCGCGCCGAGTGCCCGCGTCACGCTGCGGGTGATCAGCAGCGCTGCAACAGCAGCTGCGGCGAGCGCGGCCAGACAGATGCCGACGAGCAGCGCGCGCTGCGCGGCATACTGGTCTGCTGCCTCCTGAACCCGGTGCTCGGCACGCTCGTTCGTGTATTCCGCATACGCTCTGGTCGCCTTGGCCAGCGCTGCGAGCAGCGGACGGCACTGGTCGTTCATCTTCATGATCGCTTCGTCGCGTTTGTTGTCAAGCGCAAGGCTCACGATGTCGGTCGCCACCGGACCGTACTCGCTCTCCACGCGATTGATATCGGCCACCAGGCTACGAGCCTGGTCCGTCGTGTCTGTTGCGCCGGCCATCAGATCGTTCAGTTGCTTCAAACGTACCCGCACGTCCTCATGCGCCTGCGTTACGGCAGCCTTTTCCATTTCCAGATCGGCAGGCTTGGTAACCAGGACCAGATTGCGCGCGGCGATCGCGCGTCGGTCGACCGCACTGCGTACCCGTCCCACGGCATTGGCGCGCGCGGTCACGCCATGCACATACAGGGCGAACTTGTCATTTGCGTCGCTTAACGCGTGCAACGCCAATCCCGATACCAGCACCACCAGCCCGGCGAGCAGACCAAAGGCAACCGCGAGTTTTGCCCGTACCGTCATCGGTCTGACATTCATGATGTTTCTCCCCGTTAAGCGGAATAAAGTTCGGTTTCCTTCTTTATCGTCCCGCGCCGTGCAGCCTGAATGACGTGACGGCCGCCAATCGTTTGCTTCGGGGTTTACGACAATCGCCCCCACTGCTCGTGCTGGTATTGCTGCACCTTTCGCGCCAGCCACTCTCCATTCTTTCCGTTATCGGTCATGCGATGAATCTGGTACGGGGCGCTACCCGGAACGTTGCGCTGAGTGTTGCGTGTCGTGTAGAGGTATTCGAACCCGGCCGCTCGGGCAGCGTCGATACAGTCACCGTCGTAGCAGCCTTCTGGCCAGCACAAATGCGCTGATGCCACGCCCATTTTCTCGGTCAGGGTACGCTTTGAAGTCTCGATGTCCGTGCGGATGCGATCGATTTTGTCGCCCGGATCGGTACACAACTGGCCCCACCGCAGGTGACTGTGCGTGTGACTGTGAAATTCGAACGTACCAGCCGCCCGCATGATGTCGATCTCACTCCAGCGTACCGTTACATCGTCGGCTTGCCCGATCAGAACGAGGCGTTCGCACTCCGCATGAGAATGTTCCTCACCGGAAGCACGACTGAAAAAGGATCTAGCGGGCCCGTCCTGGACACGACTGGTTACAAGAAACATGATCGCGTTAAGGCCATAGCGCACAAGGCACGGATGAGCATGCACATAGTTGTCCAGATAACCGCCGTCGAACGTCAGCAGGATCGACTTCTCGGGCATGGCCGCGCCGTGTAGAAAGCACGCGAATTCGTCCGCCGTTAACGTGACGTATCCGTTACGCGCCAGCCAGTGCATCTGCGATTCGAAGTGCTCCGGGGTTATGCTGAACTCGCCGGGCGATGGTGAAACGTGTCGGTACATCACCACTGGTACCGATCGTGCGTACGATTCCATGGATGGCCTTACTTACCTTGAATATCAAAACAGTCATCATCGCTTGCCGCAGACAATTCAGACGCACTCGCCATATGGTTTGGCGTCCTACATGATCATATTTTTATCGTTGATCGAACCTCTGAAAAAAAGCCGGCCCGTTTCGGGGCCGGCGAAAGGGGTTCCGGGCAATTCCAGGGTGAGTGCCGGAACCAGGGCAACCCGCTCTGATCGAAGATCAGATCATCGTTAGGTAACTAGCCAGGTACGGGCTACATGACAGGCCCTCGGGAGGCTCATGGCGATAACGGCATCCTGATCGCCATCGGTCACGGGATTCCCGTTTCGTCCGTCAATATCTGGCCACCAGGCTTCACCGAACGCCAACCTTCCGGTGTGGCGACCGCCCACATGCGTTGACGGTTCTCCACTCGATCATGGTCGCCGGCGACGAACCACCGTGTCGCATCGACATAATTGACGCGTTTTCGCAATCGCATACCGCCACCGAAACGTTGACCCGCGACAGGCACTTCCAGAGACCTGTCCGCGTATTGAGCATGTGCGTCGCCCGGGCAGTAACGCTCATGCGGGAAATGAAGGGTTTCGGGATGCCACGGCATCCGCCCCGGGCGACATCGGCTTCGCCGCCAGCGCATGCGTCGGCAGCCGGGCTCCGCACCGCGCAATCCAGCCCTCGGTGACGAGTGCCACCAACGTTTCCCGTGCGACGATGGAAATCCGGATATCAGTCTCCTGCATTCTCCCGATCGCCGCACGAACCTCGTCCGGTTGATCCGGCGCAAGCGTCATCACGAACGTTGAACGTGCTTCAGCAGCCCGGACAGCCTCGCTCCAGTCGGCCCGGGCGACCGCGACTTCGATCGCGTTCGTGAGCACGTCGAGATTCTGGATGATTTGCAGCGGCGTCATTTCGCACTCCTGTTAATACATCGTACGGTCCGGATGCTTGCTCCTCGAAGGCTCATGCGACGTCAGCACCGATCCACATGCGTTCAATGCCGGCAGTAGCGTGCTGATGCGGGCAATTGCGTGTTATCGGCGACCTCTTTCGTCGCCGCAAGCCCTTTGACGACAAAGCGGAAGCCGCAATGCAGCATGCACGCCCATCAGTTGCGAGGATTGTAGGGAGCCATACGCCGCTGCGTACGTAATATTTTGTAATGATATGTCGAACAACTTTACGGGCCTCGGGCTGGCCAGCACAAGTGACGTTCGCGCAAGCGGTTTTCCGCAAACGTTTTCGCCCGAACGACGTCTCGTCAGGATTCCCTGCCGGCTCCGCGCCGGATGTCGCTCAGACTCTTTTCACCCGAACATCGAGCCGTTCGCGGACGACACGATTCCACACCGTCATCCATTCGCTTTTCCGCAAGGCGGCGTGATGATTTCCGTTCATATCTGTTCAAAGAACGGTGCATATTTCGTCACATTCTGTCGGAATCTTGCGCAGTATCATGCAACTTGCTTCGGCTACCACGCGTTCGGACTGGCACTAACCGCCGGCCATTTTCCCGCATTGCCTCCTCGTTTACCGATGCCCATCCGAATCCTGCTCGTCGAAGACGACGTCCATTTGTCCGCGCTGATCGCAGACTATCTGCGCAAGCATCGGTACAAGGTGGACACGCTGTTCGACGGTACCGACGCCGTATCCACGATCGTCGCGAGTTGCCCCGACCTCGTGCTTCTCGACATCAACCTGCCGGGCAAGGACGGCTTCGAGATTTGCCGCGAGGCACGCACGCAATATGGCGGCATCGTCATCATGGTGACGGCACGCGACGAAAAGTTCGACGAGTTGCTCGGCCTGGAATTCGGCGCGGACGACTTTCTCCGCAAGCCGATCGAGCCACGCATTCTGCTCGCGCGGATCAACGCGCAGTTGCGACGGCTACGCATGCGGCCGGCCGACTGCGCGCCGGAATCGCCCCAGCGATTCGCGTTCGGCAAGTTCTCCATCGACCGGTCGGATCGCCAAGCTCATCTTCCTGACGGTAGCGCGCCTCGCCTTACCTCGGCCGAATTCGACCTGCTGTGGGCCCTTGCCAGCCGCGCCGGCGAGGTGGTCAGCCGGGAAGACCTGACGCGGCTGTTACGCCGCATCGAGTTCGACGGCCTCGATCGCACGATCGACTGTCACATCTCGAAGCTGCGCCGCAAACTGCGTGACGACGCGCTCGAACCGAAGCGAATCAAAACGATCCGCGGCAAGGGTTATCAGTTCAGCAAGCACGCTTGGGATTAGCGCCGAATCCGTGCCGGCGCGTTGCGTCGCGTGCCACATGTGCGCCGCACGAGCGCACGCGTCGATCAACTGCCCACCGGCTGTTGCGCGCGTGCCGCCCCTTACGCGCCGCCGGTCTGCCATCCTCCGCCCGGCGCCTTGTGCAACAGGCAGAGATCGGTCGTCTGCAGCGCGACTTCCCCCGCACGAACACGCCGACTGCAACCGACGCGCAACCGGCATTCACCGCGCGGATGCGTTGCGATCTGCGATGCCGCAACAGAAATGACAACCGGTTGAAAAAACGTCCGCAGCTCTCGTGCCGGTCGTTCCGCAGCCGTACCGCGCCCCCATTCTCCCCGTCACGATTCGGGCGGATTGCCGGCCGGCTCGCCTTCCCGCTCGGCGGCCCGCTTCGCCATGTCGAGGTAGGTCTGCGCGAGTGCGCGCAATTCTTCCTCCGATGCGTCCTCGATCCCGATCAGCCGGTCGCTCGCCGCGTGCGTGACCGCGAGAAGCTCGTCGAGCTTCAGATGCAGCGCGACGCTGTCGCGGTTCTGGTTGCGTTGAAGCAGGAACACCATCAGGAACGTGATGATCGTCGTCCCGGTATTGATGACGAGCTGCCACGCATCCGAATAGTGAAAGAGCGGCCCGGTGAAGAGCCACATCACCGTGACGGCGACCGCGCTGCCGAACGCGACCGGCGAACCGGCCCACACGGTCACGTGCGACGCAAAGCGTTCGAAGAGGCGCGTGACGGGATGGCGCGCCGGCCGGTACGCCGCTGCGACGCCGGCTCTGAGTTCGCCGCCCGCGTCCTGCCGGACGCGGGAAGGATCGTTCGATTCTTGCATGGCGCCTCCCGGATATGAATGTCGGATCGCGACGCATGCCCGGGGTTCGGTCCCGTATGCAAGCGCTGCACACCCAGGAGCAGGTCGCATGCCCGGTCGCCTCGCCGCGCAGTGCCACGCACGGCACAGATGACATAGTGGGCGCTATCGCGGTAGCGCTGCGGCAAAGTCCTCATCCCGGCAAGGAACAAGAGCCGCGTTCCCGGTAACTCCCTGGCATATACGGCCGCTATCGAGCGGCGACCGCTTCGAATGCGCCAGGTTGCCAGCCGCCACCGAGTGCCTTGAACGCGGCAACCGCTGCTCGTGCCGATTCTGTTTGCGCCTGCACGCGCTCATCGGAGGCACGCAGCAAGCTTTCATCGGCCTGCAAGACCTCGATCAGACTGACGACGCCTTTCTGGTAGGCCGCAAACGATGCCGCCCGCGCCCTGCCGAGCGAGTTCACTCCGTCGGCCAGAACGGTAGCCTGCTCCTCGCGCTTGACGAGCGCCGAGAACGCGTTTTCGACGTCCTCGGTGGCGTGCAGCGCGGCGAGCCGGTAGGCGGCCAGCATTTCGGCCTCCTGTCCTTTTGCCTGCGCGATCTGCGCATTGATCCGGCCGAAGTCGAACAGACGCCAGCGCAAGCCGAGCACGCCGGCAGCCTGATTCGCGCCGCCGGAAAACAGGTTGCCCGCGCCGATTGTCGTTGCGCTGCCGATCAGCCCGCTCAGCGAGAACTTCGGGTAATACTCGGCAATGGCCACACCGATGCGCGCGTTCGACGCCGCGACGCGACGCTCGGCCACGAGCAGGTCGGGCCGGCGCCTGAGCAGCTCTCGCGGGGATCCCATCGTCGCGATCTGCGGAGCAACCGGGATATCACCGTCGTCCAGAAGTTCAGCCCGATGCGTGCCGGGCTGCGAACCGAGCATCACATCGAGCGCATTCATCGACGCGTCCAGCGCCGCTTCCAGCACCGGGACAGATGCGCGAACCTGGGCCAGCGCGCCTTCGGCCTGCCTGACCTGAAGCTCCGCCGCCAGACCTTTTCCATACAACAGATTGATGGTCGACAGCAGATCCTGCTGCGTCTGCACCTGGCGCCGCGCGACCTTCAGACGGCCCTGCAACCCGCGAATGACGATGTAAATGTCCGCGGTCTGCGCCGCGACGGCCAGCCGCGTCGCCACCGCCCCCGCTTCCGAGGCCCGATAGTCGGCGAGCGCCGCTTCCCGGCCGCGGCGCAGGCCGCCGAACACGTCGAGTTCCCAGCTCGCGCTGAAATTGGCCTCATAGTCGTTGCCGTAACGGTCGAAACCGGGCGTCGAATTCAACACCCGTCCCAACGGGGTCTCGACAGACTGGTAAACGCGCGCGGCCTGGCCGCTGACATTGCCGGACGGCAACAGCGCGGCGTTCGCCGACCCTAGCGCCGCGCGGGCCTGCGCGACGCGAGCTGCGGCCTGCGCAAGATCGAGGTTCTGCGCGAGCGCGAGCGTGACGAACTGCGTCAATTGCGGATCGCCGAAACCCGTCCACCACGTCGCGAGTTCGGCTTCGGCGGCCGCGTGCCGCTGCTCCACGGCGGCCTGGCCCTGGAACCGCTCCGGCATGGCCGGATCCGGCTGCACGTAGTCGGGCCCGACGGCGCAGCCGGCCGACAGAGCAGCGGCAAGAACCGCGGCAACGATGGGTTTGGGTAGCATGAGGGTCTTCGCAAGAATCCGGTAGTGACTATAATACCAAATAGTCACTCGTTGTCCATTCCTGTCAGCCCGCAGCCCATGAAAAAAGACGCCCCTTCCCCGATCCCCGCACGCGGTCCGGCCGACCATGACGTACGGGATCAGATCGTGGCCGCCGCCACCGAGCACTTCAGCCGGTACGGCTATGAAAAAACGACCGTGTCCGATCTCGCCAAGTCCATCGGCTTTTCGAAGGCATATATCTACAAGTTCTTCGAGTCGAAGCAGGCGATCGGCGAAATGATCTGCGCGAACTGCCTGCACCAGATCGAAACCGACGTCCGGGCGGCCGTGGCCGACGCCGGCCTGCCGACCGAAAAGCTGCGGCGGATGTTCCGGGTCTTTACCGAAGCGAGCCTCCGGCTGTTTTTCCGCGATCGGAAGCTGTACGACATCGCCGCATCGGCCGCCACCGGGAACTGGCAGTCGGTGCAGGCGTACGAAGCGCGCGTGCAGACGCTGCTGCAGGACGTGCTGCAGGAAGGCCGCCAAAGCGGCGACTTCGAGCGCAAGACGCCGCTCGATGAAACCGCGATGGCGATCTACCTGGTCATGCGGCCGTATCTCAATCCGCTGCTGTTGCAGTACAACCTCGACACGACCGACGTCGCGCCCGCCCAACTGTCCAGCCTCGTGCTTCGCAGCCTGTCGCCGTGATGCGGCACCGTTTGTGACTATTGACTAATTTGGTCACTGGAACCACAATGAAAGTCCCGATCACTTCGCCAATGGGACTTTCATGCTTCGGCGTCGCCTCGCTCTCTCCGCACTCGCTTCCGCACTGCCCTTTGCGCTAGTCGCTTGCAGCGGAAAAGCGCCTTCCGATCCGCGCACGGAGGCGCCGCTCGTGCGTACCGCCATCGTGCAGGCAGCGGCTCCCGCGTCCCGCTCGTTTACCGGCACCGTCGCCGCCCGCGTGCAGAGCGACCTCGGGTTTCGTGTGTCCGGCAAGGTGCTCGAGCGGCTCGTGGACGCCGGGCAAACCGTCAGGCGCGGCCAGCCGCTGATGCGGATCGATCCCGTCGACCTGAAACTCGCGGCGCGCGCACGCGACGAGGCCGTCGCGGCCGCGCGGGCACGCGCGCGGCAGACTGCCGAGGACGAAGCCCGCTACCGCGACCTGCGCGGCACCGGCGCAATCTCGGCATCGGCGTATGACCAGGTCAAGGCGGCGGCCGATGCCGCGAAAGCGCAGCTGAGCGCTGCCGGGGCCGACGCCGACGTCGCGCGCAACGCGACCGGCTATGCGCAGCTCGTCGCGGACGGCGACGGCGTCGTCATGGAAACGCTGGCGGAGCCGGGCCAGGTCGTCAGCGCGGGCCAGCCGGTGGTACGCATCGCCCACGCCGGTAGCCGGGAAGCCGTGATCCAGCTGCCGGAAACCCTGCGCCCCGCCATCGGCTCGGCCGCGCAAGCCGAGCTGTTCGGCAAGCCGGGCGTGAGCGTTCCCGCGACGCTGCGCCAGCTCTCCGATACCGCGGATATCCGCACGCGCACCTTCGAAGCGCGCTATGTGCTGCAAGGCGCGCTGGCCGACGCCCCATTGGGCACGACCGTCACGATCGAGATCCCCGACGCGCGTGCGACGCTGGCGGGCGGCCTGCAGGTGCCGATCGGCGCGCTGCTCGACGCCGGCAAAGGGCCCGGCGTGTGGGTGGTCGCGGGCGAGCCGGCCAGGGTGGCGTGGCGGCCGGTCGCGGTCGAGCGTCTGGACGACGACAGCGCCCGCGTGTCCGGCGCATTGAAGCAAGGGGACCGGGTCGTCGCGCTCGGCGCGCAGTTGCTGCACGAAGGCGCACAGGTCCGGATGTCCGGTCAGACCGTCGCGGCGGCCAACGAGGGAGCACGGCCGTGAGCGAAGGTCGATTCAATCTGTCGGCGCTCGCCGTGCGCGAGCGCGCGATCACGCTGTTCCTGATCTGCCTGATCTCGCTGGCCGGGCTCGTTTCGTTCTTCAAGCTCGGCCGCGCGGAAGACCCGGCGTTCACGGTCAAGGTGATGACGATCGTCACCGCATGGCCGGGCGCCACCGCGCAGGAAATGCACGACCAGGTTGCCGAAAAGATCGAGAAGCGCATGCAGGAGCTGCGCTGGTACGACCGGACCGAAACCTATACGCGGCCCGGCCTCGCGTTCACGACGCTGACCTTGCTCGACAGCACGCCCCCGTCGGAAGTGCAGGAGCAGTTCTATCAGGCGCGGAAAAAGATCGGCGACGAGGCGAGCAACCTTCCGGCCGGCGTGATCGGGCCGCTGGTCAACGACGAATACGCGGACGTCACCTTTGCGCTGTTCGCGCTGAAGGCGAAGGGCGAACCGCAGCGCCTGCTGGTGCGCGATGCGGAAACGCTGCGCCAGCGGCTGCTGCATGTGCCGGGCGTGAAGAAGGTCAACATCGTCGGCGAGCAGGCCGAACGCATCTACGTGCAGTTGTCGCACGACCGGCTCGCGACGCTCGGCGTCAGCCCGCAGGACGTGTTCGCCGCGCTCAACGGCCAGAATGCGCTGACGCCCGCCGGCTCCGTCGAGACCCGCGGGCCGGAGATCTTCATTCGGCTGGACGGCGCGTTCGACAAGCTGCAGAAGATTCGCGACACGCCGATCGTCTCGCAGGGCCGCACGCTGAAACTGTCGGACATCGCCACCGTCGAGCGCGGTTACGAAGATCCGGCGACGTTCATGATCCGCAACAACGGCGAACCCGCGCTGCTGCTGGGCATCGTGATGCGCGACGGCTGGAACGGGCTCGATCTCGGCCACGCGCTGGACAGCGAAGTCGGCGCGATCAATGGCGCGCTGCCGCTCGGCATGAGCCTCACCAAGGTCACCGATCAGGCCGTAAACATCAGCTCGGCCGTCGACGAGTTCATGGTCAAGTTCTTCGCCGCGCTGCTGGTGGTCATGCTGGTGAGCTTCGTCAGCATGGGCTGGCGCGTGGGCCTCGTCGTCGCCGCGGCCGTGCCGCTGACGCTGGCCGTCGTGTTCGTCGTGATGGCCGCGACCGGCAAGAACTTCGACCGCATCACGCTCGGCTCGCTGATCCTCGCGCTGGGGCTGCTGGTGGACGACGCGATCATCGCGATCGAAATGATGGTCGTGAAGATGGAGGAAGGCTACGGCCGCGTGGCCGCGTCGGCCTATGCGTGGAGCCATACGGCCGCGCCGATGCTGGCCGGCACGCTGGTGACCGCGGTCGGCTTCATGCCGAACGGCTTCGCACGCTCCACCGCCGGCGAATACACCAGCAACATGTTCTGGATCGTGGGAATCGCGCTGATCGCATCGTGGATCGTCGCGGTGGTCTTCACGCCGTACCTCGGCGTGAAGATGCTACCGGACTTCAAGAAGGTCGACGGCGGTCACGACGCGATCTACGACACGCCCCGCTACAACCGTTTCCGCCAGGTGCTCGCACGCGTGATCGCGCGCAAATGGCTGGTCGCCGGGTCGGTCGTCGGCCTGTTCGTGCTGGCCATTCTCGGCATGGCGGTCGTCAAGAAGCAGTTCTTCCCGATCTCCGATCGACCCGAAGTGCTGGTCGAAGTGCAGATGCCGTACGGCACTTCGATCACGCAAACGAGCGCCGCGACGGCAAAGGTCGAGGCATGGCTCGCCAAGCAAAAGGAAGCGAGGATCGTTACCGCCTATGTCGGCCAGGGTGCGCCACGCTTTTTCCTGGCAATGGGACCGGAACTGCCCGATCCGTCGTTCGCGAAGATCGTGATTCGCACGGACAGTCAGGAGGAACGCGATGCGCTGAAGGCGCGACTGCGGCGGACGATCGCCGACGGTCTTGCACCCGAAGCACGGGTGCGCGTCACGCAACTCGTGTTCGGCCCGTATTCGCCGTTCCCGGTAGCCTACCGGATCACGGGCCCCGATCCGGACAAGCTGCGTGATATCGCAGTCGAGGTTCAGCACCTGATGGCAGGCAGCCCGATGATGCGCACGGTCAATGCCGACTGGGGCACGCGTGCGCCGACGCTGCACTTCACGTTGCAGCAGGATCGCTTGCAGGCGGTGGGGCTGACGTCCAGCGCCGTCGCGCAGCAACTGCAGTTCCTGCTCACCGGCGTGCCGGTCACTGCCGTGCGCGAGGATATTCGGACCGTGCAGGTCGTCGCGCGCTCGGCCGGCGATGCGCGGCTCGACCCGGCCCGCCTCGGCGACTTCACGCTCGCCGGCGCGAACGGGCAGCGCATTCCGCTGTCGCAGGTCGGCAAGGTCGACGTGCGGATGGAGGAGCCGATCATGCGCTGGCGCGATCGAGTGCCCACGATCACGGTGCGCGGCGATATCGCCGAGGGTCTGCAACCACCGGATGTCTCGACAGCGATCACCAAGCAGCTTCAGCCGATCATCGCGAAACTGCCGAGCGGTTATCGGATCGAGCAGGCCGGCTCCATCGAGGAATCGGGCAAGGCGACAGCCGCGATGCTGCCGCTGTTCCCGATCATGCTCGCGGTCACGCTGATCATCATCATCTTCCAGGTGCGCTCGATCTCCGCGATGGTGATGGTGTTCCTGACGAGCCCGCTCGGGCTGATCGGCGTGGTGCCGACGCTGATCCTGTTCGGGCAGCCGTTCGGCATCAACGCGCTGGTCGGCCTCATCGCGCTGTCGGGCATCCTGATGCGCAACACGCTGATTCTGATCGGGCAGATCCATCATAACGAACAGGCGGGCCTCGATCCGTTCCATGCGGTCGTCGAGGCCACCGTGCAGCGCGCGCGCCCGGTGATTCTCACGGCCATGGCGGCGGTGCTCGCGTTCATCCCGCTGACCCATTCGGTGTTCTGGGGAACGCTCGCGTACACGCTGATCGGTGGCACGTTCGCCGGGACGGTCCTCACGCTGGTGTTCCTGCCGGCCATGTACGCGATCTGGTTCAGGATCCGGCCCGGCCATACCGCCGGTTCGCGCGATGGCCGACATGCGCCTGCCGAGCCCGTGCTCCAGCATGCGCTCGACGCGCGCGATTGACACCCCCTCCATTCACCATATCGAAGGAAACAGCATGTCGAATTCCACCGTTGTACTCGTGACCGGGGTGTCGTCGGGTATCGGGCGCGCCGCCGCAGAGAAGTTCGCCAAACGCGGGTGCCGCGTGTTCGGCACCGTGCGCAGCATCGCGAAAACGGCACCCGTCGCCGGCGTCGAGCTGATCGAGATGGACGTTCGCGACGATGCGTCCGTTCAATCAGGTATTCGAACGATCGTCGATCGCGCCGGGCGTATCGACGTGCTCGTCAACAATGCGGGAACAAGCCTGATCGGCGCGGTGGAGGAAACCTCCGTGACGGAAGCAACAGCGTTGTTCGACACCAACGTGTTCAGCATCCTGCGTACGACCCAGGCCGTACTTCCGCACATGCGGGCACAACGGCGCGGACGGATCGTCAATGTCAGCTCGGTGCTCGGCTTTTTGCCGGCGCCATACATGGGACTCTATGCGGCGTCCAAGCACGCGGTGGAGGGGCTGACCGAAACGCTGGATCACGAAGTGCGCCAGTTCGGTATTCGCGCGACGCTGGTCGAACCGTCGTTTACGCGGACCAACCTGGACGTCAATGCGCCGCAAGCAAGCGCGCCGATCGCCGATTACGACCGCGAGCGAACGCTTGCATCGCGCGCGGTCGTCGACAGCGTGAAAACCGCGCCCGAGCCCGACGGCGTGGCCGCCACCATTGTCGAAGCGGCGCTCGGCGCATGGCGCATGCGGCGCACGCCGAACGGAGAGGCATCGCTTTTGCGCAAGTTGCGGCGCTTCATGCCGGCCGGCCCTGTCGATGCGAGCCTGAGAAAGAAATTCCGGCTCGCGTAATGCGGTTGGCAATGAAACGGCCTTGAACAAGAGCCGCCTGGTTGCTGCCAGCGGCGGCACGATCGTGCTGCCCGTCATGGGGACGCTCACGATCGAAGACGGCATGATCACCGTGTGGCGGGACTATTTCGATCCGACCGATTTCGATCGGCAGCTTGCGTTGATCGAGCGCTGAGTCGGGCATTCACGACATCGAGCGTCGAAATACATGATCGAAGGTCGAGCCTTTCGGCTCGACTCATGATTGACCGCGACCTATCGCCTCCGACGCGAAACGCTTACGGTGACGTACACGTATAGTTCTCCGCCAGCGTCGCCGCCTTTGCGTCATTGGAGGGTCCGGTGTAGCGCGGGTACTGCGGATACTGGCACAAGGGTCGGGTGAACGCCACGCTGCCATCCGTGTTCAACTTCGATGCAACAAGGTTCTCCGGCGCCTTGTCTTTCGTTACCCATTGATCCAGCACCGCCACCAGGTTGACGGAATCCGCACCCGGTCCGCCCGAGCAGTGATCAACCCCCGGCGCCTGGTAATACCGGGCGAACGAGCCAACCGTCGATGCACCGAGCGTAGCTTGCAGCTTCTGGTAATACGCCGTCGTTGCACGGTGACTCAATGCCATATCCGACGTGCCGTGCCAGAGAAGCAGCTTCCCGCCATGGCTGACGAACGGGCTCAGGTCCGCATTCGTCGCGCTATTGAGCTCAGCCATCGTGAACAATGCCGCCGTGTTCGAATTCCAGTCGTACGTCAGGGAATTCGCGTTGGGGTCATTGCTCAGATAGGACTTCACCGTCGCATCCTGAAGAAGGAACTGGGCCGAACCGCTACCGTTGCCCGTTGCGCCCGTGAGCCATTGCGGCCATCCGCCCGGATCGTCTTCATTTCCCGTCAGCGCCCAGCCTTGATAGGTGTACGCACCATTGGCAAAACTTGACGCACTCGTCCAGGTGTTCGCCACGGCAAGCTGAGCGTCGGATAGACACGAATCGCCCGCGTCGCTCCCGCCGGGACAGCGAAGCACCGCGGGATCGAAGTTGCATGCGGACGGGTTTGACACCACTCCATCCGCGATTCCGTCCGCAGCATCGCATGTGTCTCGAACCGCTTTCGCCAGTAGCAAAATCTTCCCGGCAGTGAATGCCGCCCCGGGGGCCGCGATCGCCTTGGCGTTGCGATTGAATGCGCCCATGAAGCCCGGCCAATCGTATGCCGGCGCCCGGACAATCACACCGTCGAAGAGATCGGGGTTCCGCTGGATAGCCATCAGGCCCTCGCGTCCGCCGTTGGAGCAGCCTTCGTAATACGACCGATCCGGTGCCTTGCCATAGACCAGATGCAGCATGTCCTTGGCGGCCGCAGCAGTCGTCGGAACCGAGCCTGAGCCGAACATGGATGCCAAAAAAGGATCCGCAGCGAATGAGGCGTCCGCGACGGAAGTACCGATGTGCCCGCCATTGCTTTGAACGATTGCGTATCCTGCCTTCAGGATTTCCGGTCCGCTCCATACGAAATTCTGGATCGAACCGTCGTAACCGCCACCGCCCGCATACAGCAGTTTGCCGTTCCAGTTATCGGGTAACTGCACCTGCATGACGAGTTGAGGCGAGATCAGCGCCGAGACCTTGCAGTAGGCTGGACCGGCACTTGTCGCCGGCACCATCGATGCATCGGTTACCGATGCCCCCCCTGCGGACTTTCCCTTCAACGCGTCGCAGGCTTGTTGAGCTGACAGCGATATCCGGGGCGGTGGAGCGTCGTCGCTTCCACCACAACCCGATATTCCCAAGGATGCAATGACGGCCAGGGTCATGGCCAACACCGGCTGTTTGGGCGTCTTTCTCATCTTTGTCTCCTCCTGATTGGAATCGCATAGCGCCATGGTCGAGAGCGCAAGGAAATGCTGCCCGCGTTGCGCGTCCGCATTTGTCTTGCGAATGACATTCGACGGCTACGTAAACCGTTTTCGGGAAAACACCTATCAGAAAATGGGCCGATGTGTCGCACGTCATCTTGTTATGTGACGAGCTTCGCGCACCTTTCGAGAAAGTGATGCGGAGCCGCAAGCAGAGGTTTCGCCAGCGTTCCAGGCATCACGTAATTAAGTCATCCTGTTCGTCGGGTGGATCTCGCGACACGGTGCATTATCCCGGGCGCGTTTTCGGCACACCCGGATTGACATCTCGTCCTTCGGAAATTTGCGAGCCCGATTTTTTGGTTCTTCGCGGAAAACCGCAGAGGGTTCGATAGCGATTGCGCAATTTGACGCCTGACTCCACGGAGGTCAGCGGGAGGAACCGCTCGATCGCAAGACACTACACGCCGGATAAATCTGCAATGGCTTCTCGACTTCCGACCAGTTCTCGAAGCCGGAATTTCTGGATCTTTCCCGTGCCGGTCTTGGGCAGTACCCCGTAGACGACTCGAACAGGGCATTTGTAGTGGGCAAGCCGTTCGCGGCAAAAGCCGATGATCTCGGCTTCGTCCGGGACCGAAGCGCCTGGCTTCAACTCGATGAAGGCGCAGGGCGATTCACCCCATCTCGCATCGGGCTGGGCTACCACAGCGGCGATGAGAACCGCCGGATGCCGATGCAGAACGTCTTCGACTTCAACCGAAGAGATGTTCTCTCCCCCCGAGATGATGACGTCTTTCGAGCGGTCGGTGATCTGGATATAGCCGTCCGGATGCACCACGGCGACGTCGCCCGTATGGAACCACCCTCCGCTGAACGCAGCCGCTGTCGCGGCCTCGTTCTTGAGGTAGCCCTTCATCACGATATTGCCCCGGATCAGCAGTTCGCCTTGCGTCTTGCCGTCCCAAGGCACGGGCGTACCGCTACCCTGATCCGAGACGCGGAGTCCCTCCAGGCCCGCCGCCCGACTACCCTGTCTCGCCATCAGGCGCGCCTTGTCGTCCGGCAGCAGATCGTTCCAGGCGGGCTCGACGAAGCAACTCACGGGCGTACCCGACGCTTCGGTGATGCCGTAGACATGCTCGACGTCAAAGCCCATCTCCGACACGGCCTTCAGTACGGCAGCCGGTGGAGGCGAACCGGCCGTGCGCACACGAACGGTATGCGGCACCGGCAAGCGCTCCGCTTCGGAGGAACTGGCCAACGATGCGAGCACGATGGGCGCGGCGCAGAAATGATCGACGCGGTGCTGCCGAACGGCCTTGAAGATATTCGAGGCCGTCACCTTCCGCAGGCAAACATGCGTGCCCGCTGCCGCCGTAACGGCCCATGCGAAGCACCAGCCGTTCGCGTGAAACAACGGAAGCGTCCAGAGGTATACCGGGCGACGCGGCATTCCCCA
This sequence comes from Burkholderia sp. NFPP32, assembly GCF_900119325.1. Classification (NCBI taxonomy): domain Bacteria; kingdom Pseudomonadati; phylum Pseudomonadota; class Betaproteobacteria; order Burkholderiales; family Burkholderiaceae; genus Burkholderia; species Burkholderia sp. NFPP32. The sequence goes on from NZ_FPJP01000006.1 coordinate 120,140, forward strand.
ATCCGTCAGTTGAAGCATGCTCATCAGGTACGCGCCGCGGTGGCTCGGGACAACGCCCTTGGGGTCCGAAGTCGTTCCCGACGTGTAGTTCAAGGCGATTGCATCCCACTCGTCCGATGGCCAGACGCCGGAAAAATCGGGATCGCCTTCCGCAAGGAACGCCTCGTACTCGAGCTCACCTATCGGATCTCCAGACGCCGCTTCGATATCGGCAATATCAATGACCAGCGGCTTGTTCTCGAGCTGTTCAAGCGCGCTTGCCGCCAACGAGGAAAACTCCCTGTCCACCAACAAGATCTTGCATTCGCCATGACGCAGGATGAACCGGACGCCATCGGCGTCCAATCGGCAGTTGATCGCGTTGAGGACTGCCCCGGACAGCGGCACTCCGTGATGCGCTTCGACCATCGCCGGGGTGTTCGGAGCAAGGATGGATACCGTGTCCCCACGCTTGATCCCGCGCTTGACCAGCGCGCTGGCTAGACGACGACACCGCTCCCTTGTCTGTTTCCATGACTGCGTCAATTCCCCGTGAACAATGGCAGTGCGATCGGGATACTGGTCCGCGCATCGGTCGAGAAAGTGAAGCGGTGTCAGCGGCACGTGATTGGCCGGCGTGCGATCCAGCCCTTTCCCATAGATGTTTTCGCTCATTTCCACGTCTCCTCATCGGTTTATGAATGCTCGTCCTTCCAGGCATCCCGTCTTTGATCTGCTACAGCAGTCTAGAGAAGGTTCGGCGGGCGAAATGTCACCCCCGAGACATTCCCGCGGAGCATGAAAATTTCATCGAAGCGAAACGCCGATTGTCTTGTGCAAGACATTGGTGCCGGAGGTAGATGGCTACTCTCGTCGTGTGGACATGCGGTCCGCATGACTGGATAGCGAGGTCGTAGATGGAACGAGTAGCAGCACCGCCGGATGAACTGTCAGCGATCCGGTCGGCCGTTGAATGGGCAATTACCACGCGACGCAGCGCAAGAGCCTATCTCCCGACGCCAGTGCCCGAGGCGACCGTCAAGGCAATTCTTGACGTGGCTCGCTACGCGGCAACCGGCGTGAACATTCAACCGTGGAAAGTCCACGTCGTCGCCGGCACGGCTCGAGATCGCGTATGCAACGCGATCAAAAAAATCGACGCCGATCCGTCGCTGGCAGACATGCACGCCGATGAGTGGGACTACTACCCGAACGAATGGGTATCCCCCTACATCGACCGGCGTCGCGCGCTCGGATGGACGCTATACGGGCTGCTCGGTATCCAGAAAGAAGACAAATCGAGGATGCGCGAACAGCACGGCCGCAACTACCAATTCTTCGATGCGCCCGTCGGGCTGTTCTTCACCATCGACCGCGTGATGCAGCAGGGCAGTCTGCTCGACTACGGGATGTTCTTGCAGAACATCATGATCGTCGCGCGCACCCATGGCATCAGCACGTGCCCGCAGGCCGCCTTCATGAAGTATCACAAGATCATCGAGAAAGAGCTTGCTCTCGAGTCCGGCGAAATGTTCCTGATCGGAATGAGCATGGGCTATGCGGACGAAAGCCGCATTGAAAACACACTCGTCTCCGAGCGAGCGCCCTCTTCCTCTTTCACCGTCTATCACACCACCTGAATCCGCCCACAGAGCGGTCGCTTGCAGCATCCACGAAATCCATAAGGAAATGGAGGAGACAATGAGTAACGACATCGATGTTCAGAAGATTGTTCAGGGCGCAAGGCTCTCCCGGTTTCACGGCGTCATTCTGTTCTGGTGTGTGCTGATCCTGGTGCTCGACGGCTACGACCTCGCCGTCGTCGGCGCAGCGCTGCCGTCGATCATGAAGGATATGGGCGTCAACGCCGCAAAGGCCGGCTTCATGGCGAGCTCGGCACTGTTCGGCATGATGTTTGGCGCCATTTACCTCGGAACACTGGCTGACAAGATCGGTCGTCCGATTTCGATCTGTGCATGCATCGGGTTATTCAGCGTCTTTACCGCTGCGGCCGGTCTCACACACGATCCCGTGTCCTTTGGCATCACCCGGTTTCTGGCCGGCCTGGGAATCGGCGGCGTCCTTCCGATCGTAACCGCGCAGATGGGTGAGTTCGCACCGCGTGCCATCCGGGCGCGCCTCGTGACGATCGTGTTTGCCGGCTACTCGATCGGCGGGATTCTCGTCGCGCTGACCGGCAAGCAGATGATCGAATCCTATGGCTGGCAATCGGTCTTCTTCATTGCCGGGACACCGGTGTTGCTTATCCCGTTCATCCTGATGACGATGCCCGATTCTCTCGCTTTCCTGGTACGGAAAAATCGCACCGAGAAGATCGCAAGGATGATTCGGAAGATTGCACCGAATGTCCGGCTTCACCCCGGCGATCGGTTCGTCATACCGCAGCAGGCAATGGGCAGCACGCCCGTGGCGAGCCTGTTTCGCGGTGGCCGCGGATTCAGCACGGTCATGATCTGGATTGCGTTCTTCATGGGCCTCTTCATGGTGTACGCGCTGAGTTCCTGGCTGACGAAACTCATGGCAATGTCGGGCTACAGCCCGGGGTCGGCATTGACGTTCGTACTCGTCTTCAACGTCGGTGCCGTCATCGGCGCAGTCGGCGGAGGGTGGCTTGGCGACAAGTACAACATCAAGTATGTGCTGGTTGCATTCTATGCTGCGGGAGCCGTCTCGCTGGCGTTGATGGGGTATACCAGGTCCACCGAACTGCTGTTCCTGATCGTGTTCGTGGTGGGCGGCTCGACGCTCGGAACCCAACTCCTGGCCTACGCGTATGCCGGGGAGTTCTACCCTGCGGTGATCAGATCGACGGGCGTCGGGTTCGCGTCGGGCGTCGGTCGCCTTGGCGCGATTGCCGCGCCCGTGCTGATCGGCATGTTGGTCACAATGCGCCTGCCCCTCGAACAGAATTTTCTGGCAATCGCTTTTGCGGGCGTACTTGGCACCATCGCGGTCACGATGATCGACCATCGCCGCAGCGCGGCATCTCTGCGCGATGCGGACATGGCTCCGACGCGCCTCGATGCCACGTCGTCCGCCAGCAGCTAGACGATTCATTCCAGGGCGGGGCCCGGTCGATGCCGATCGATAACGGCGCATCGATACCTGGTGATCAGGGTTCGCGTTCACGCGCCGAAGCTGCAAGATCGCCAGCGAAGAGGACGCAGCGCGGGCATTCGAAGCCGCAATCGTACCGGGCCCCTGCGGGAGATGCCGGCGAACCGTGCCTGCCGCGCCCCCGCAGACGATGTCGCTACCGCGCGACCGTTACCGGCGATACCTGCGAGCCGGAAACGCCACGCAAGCAAAACGTGATGATAGCCGTCACGTGGGCGCTCATCTGCTCTGCATCGGGCGCGGCGCTGCTGGTTAACGGGACGACCAGTCCCTCGAAAAGACACCCGACAATGCAGTCCGCCGAAGCCATCGCATCTTGTGCCGGGAACTCTCCATCCGCCATCCCCTGCTCGATGATGGTCTTGAATACCCTCGCCAGCGCCCTGTGATAGGTCAGGCGCATTGCCTCGACATCGGGCTCGACAGGTTCGGCAACCAGCGAATAGGCCAGGCGCCGGCCTCGCAACGCGCGGCTGGCGAAAGTCCAGACCGCGGCGCCTAGCCGCTCTGCGGCTGTGCCGTCGCGCATGGCGATGCCCGCGACAACATCGACTTCACGCTGCGCCGTCGTCTTGACCACCTCGACCATCAGATCCGTCTTCGATGCGAAATAGCGGTACAGCGTGCCGATCGCTATCCCGGCGGCTTCCGCGATCGCACACATTTGCGCGTCGCGAAACCCCACTTCGGCAACCAGATCGCGAGCAGCTTTCACGATCAACGGATGCTTGTCGGCCCCTCTGCGGCGAACGCGAACACGCGCCGGACTACCTAGAATTTCCATTTCATTTACCGTCACATCTGAAGCGCACGCTGGAATCCCGTCGTTCTTCCATGCACGACCATGATCACTGACGTCGAATCGTCTGACCGTTGAGCCCCTGTATGTCGCGAATGATACGCCTATGCGAAAAATCGAGCATGGGTTTGCGATGTGCCGGTACAAACACCTATCGCCCGCTTCTTGACAGCCAGTATGCCGGAATCTACTCTTAAGCGAACTTGAATTCTATTTAACGGATCGATCGACACCTCCAGATTTTCCGGACGGCACACGGACCTTCGCACCACGTGATCCGCGGCGCAAAGAGCCCTCACGCAACGGCACGCTACTGTTCCGAACGATGAATCAACTTTGTGGCATGCAAACCATCAAGGCAAAGCGGGAAGCGGCGCCTCCGGCCGCGGAGATAACCCGGCCCTGCAACCCGGAAGATCTCGGCGTCCGCAAACATGACGAAGGTCCCGGCAAATCCGAAGGCCTTGCCGTCGACGACTTTCTCGCCCGCTGCTCCTGGTACGGCAATCTGACCGATGGCCAAAGGGAGATAGTCAAGCGCGATTGCTTCGACAGGTCTTACAGTCCCGGTGCAATTGCTTGCCACCGGGGCGACGCCGTGGACCATTGGCTCGGTGTGATCGAAGGAATAGTCAAAGTCGATACCGCGTCGAAAAAAGGACGTGTCGTAACGTTCGCAGGTATCCCGGCAGGCTCGTGGTTCGGGGAAGGCAGCGTGTTGAAGGAAGAACCTCGCGCCTACTCCGTCACCGCGGTCCGGGACAGCCGGCTGGCCTTCATGCCTCGTTCGACATTTCTTTGGCTCCTGGAGAACAGCCACACGTTCAGCCGCTACGTGATCGACCAGCTCAACGCCCGATGCGGCTACTACATCGGTCTGGTTCAAAACTTGCGCATACACGAGGCGCCCGCCCGCGTGGCGTTTTGCCTGACCGAGCTGTTCAACCGGCAGCTGCATCCTGCTACGGCGATGACGCTGGGCTTCTCGCAGGAAGAAATCGGCAGGCTTTCGGGGCTCTCCCGCCAGAACGCCAATCGCGCGCTTCGCACGTTGGCCGATGCAGGCCTGATCCTCGCCGAATACGGGGCGGTGCACATCCTGGATCTTGAAGGCCTGAGGGAATTCGCGCATTCGGAGGATTGAACCCGTACGCAATCGACGCCAGCGGCACACGCCGGATTCCTGACAAGTCGAGCACCATCGGCGATCACCGTTGCAGCACCGCCACCGCCTTGATCTCGACGATATAACCGGGCGACCCGCCCAGCATGTGCGCGCCGACCGCCGTCCACGCCGGCTTCGGATGCGCATCGATGTAACGGTCGCGAACCTGCATGAACAGCGGCAGGTCGCGCATGTCGGTATGGAACGTCGTCAGGTCGACCACATCGTTGAACGATGCGCCGGCCGCGTCCAGCACACGTTTCAGGTTCTCGAACGCCTGCACGATCTGAGCTTCGCGGCCGTCGACCAGCTGCATCGCCGCGTCGCGGCCGATCTGGCCGGACACGTAAAGCGTATCGCCGACCTGCAGGCCCGGCGCGTAGCCGATTTTTTCGTACACCGCTTCCATTCCCGCCGGAACGATGGCTTTGCGATCACGCATGGATGTCTCCGTGGCCGGCGTCTCGGCGCCGGCCGGCTAGTTGGTTATCGATGAACACGTGCGAGCAGCTTCACCGTGCACCGCTCAGCCCGTATCGCCGCCCGCGACCGGCAGCACCGTGCCGGTGATGTAGCTCGCCTCGTCGGATGCCAGAAACAGGATCGGCGCGATCTGCTCGTCGAGGCTGCCGTAACGCTTGAAGAACGTCGAATCGGTCACCTGCCGCACGGCTTCGCTCATCCACGCCTGTTCCTGCTCGCTGTCGCCGGCCGCATTGCGCGGCACGCGGCGCGGCGGCGCGCTGGTGCCGCCCGGCGCGGTCGCGACGACGCGGATGTCGTGCTCCGCGTATTCCATCGCGAGCGCCGCCGTCAGCGCATTGACGCCGCCTTTCGCCGCCGAATACGGCACGCGGCGAATCCCACGCGTCGCGTTCGACGAGATGTTGACGATCGTGCCGCCGCCGCGCGCAAGCAGGTGCGGCAGCGCCGCGTGGCACGTGTAGAGCGTCGGCATCAGCGAGCGGCGGATCTCCGCGTCGATCTGCGCCGGCTCGAATTCGGCGAACGGGCGCATCCGAATCGCGCCGCCGACGCCGTTGATCAGGATGTCGATGCCGCCGAACGTCTGCACCGCACACGCGATCGCCGCGCGCGCGCCTTCGTAGGTTTCGAGATCCGCGACGAATCCGGCCGTCTCGCCGCCCGTCGCTTCGGCCGCCACCTCGGCGACGAAATCCGCGCGATCGACGAACAGCACCTTGCCGCCTTCGGCCGCCGCGCGCAGCGCGACGCCGCGGCCGATGCCCTGCGCCGCGCCGGTAACGACGACGACCTTGCCCGAGAATCGTTGCATGATCATGCCGCCTTTGCCGTGACGTTGGGGGTGAACTTCTCGTAGTGGAAGCTGTTCGGCTTCACGCCTTCGTCGTCGAAGTACGTGCGCACCGCGTCGACCATCGGCGGCGGCCCGCACAGATAGACGTCGACGTCGCCGTCGTTCAGCGCATCGGCCGGAATGTGCTGCGTGACCCAGCCCTTGCGCGGATGGCCCGACCCGGCGTCCGCGACGACGGTCGCGAAGCTGAAGTTCGGCAGTTTCGCCGCATACGCTTCGATCGCGTCGACCAGCACGAGATCGAGATCGCGCGTCACGCCGTAGATCAGGTGCACCTTCTGCCGCGAACCGGTACGCGCCAGCACCTCGAGCATCGACAGGAACGGCGCGAGGCCCGTGCCGCCCGCGAGGAACAGCAGCGGCCGCTGCACGTCGCGCAGGTAGAAGCTGCCGAGCGGCCCGTGCAGTTCCAGCTTGTCGCCCGGCCGCGCCGATTCGAGCCACGTGCTCATCACGCCGCCGGGAATCTTCTTGATCAGGAAGCTGACCTTCGCATCGGCCGGCGCCGACGAGAACGAATAGGAACGGTGCTGGCCGCTCGCGGGCACGTCGATGTTCACGTACTGGCCCGGCAGGAACACGGGCGCGGCCGCGCCGACGTCGAGTTCGAGCACGACGGCCGCATCGTTGTGCTGCTCGACCTTGGTCACCGTCGCGGCGAACCCGCTGTGGCCGGTCTTGCACGCGACCGACGACGTCGGCACCGCGATCACGCAATCGCTTTGCGGCACCATCTGGCAGGTCAGCACGAGGCCGCCGTCCTTTTCGTCTTCGGTGAGCGCGTCGTCGATGTAGTCGTCGCCTAGGTCGTAGCTGCCGCTTTCGGCGCGGCATTTGCAGGTGCCGCACACGCCGTCGGAACAGTCCATCGGCAGGTTGATCTTCGCGCGGAAGGCCGCGTCGAGAACCTTCTCGCCGGCCTTGCAGTCGATGAAGCGGGTCACCCCGTCCTCGAAATTCAGTGCAATCTTGTAGCTGGACATGGCATCACCTCCACTTCCCTTCATGACAAAACAGCGGCGTCAGACGTGATAGACGTCGAGCACCTGCCGGATGTAGTCGTTCTTCAGCACGATCTTCTTGTACGAGATCAGCCACGCGTCGCCCGCCTTGCGCAACGTGACGAACATCGTGCCGAAGAAGTGATCGGTCACGCGGTAACGATGGTTCAGCGTATGAAAGTTGTAGCGCACGTCGACCTCGTCGTCGCGCTCGGCCAGCACCTCGACGTTCGTCACGTTGTGGCTGGTACGCGGCTCGGGCGTCGACGCGCCGCTGCGCTCGGTCTTGATCCGGAACACGCGATCCTCGAGGCCGCCGCGATCCGGGTAGTACATCAGCGAGATCTGGCTCTGGTGGTCGTCGGTCGGCCGATCGTCGTCGTCCCATGCGGGCATCCAGTACGTGACGTCTTCCGCGTAACAGGTCAGCCACTCGTCCCACTGGCGATCGTCGAGCAGGCGCGCTTCGCGATACAACGCGGCGCAGATAGTCCGGTAATCGAAGTTCATGCCGCCACCTCCCCGCGTTCCTTCTTCAGCGCATCGCGCATCACCTGCACCCAGTGTTCGTGCTGGCACACGAACAGCCCTTCGTCCTCGCTGCGCTCGCCCGAAATGCGCGGGTTCAGCCCCATCTTCCTCGCGTTCTCGTCCGGGCCGTCGACCCACAGCGGCGCGCCGCGCGACAGGTCGTTCCACATCGCCGTGATGCCCGCGTAACCTGCCTGGCATGCGCGAAACTCCTCGAGATCGTCGGCGGTACCCATGCCCGTCACATTGAAGAAATCCTCGTACTGACGAATGCGGAGCGTACGGTCGGCTTCGCTCTCGCCCTTCGGCGCGAAACAGAAGATCGTGACTTCGGTCTTGTCGACGCCGAGCGGCCGCACGACGCGGATCTGCGTGCTGAACTGGTCCATCAGGAACACGTTCGGATACACGCACAGGTTGCGCGTCTGGTTGACGATGAAATCGGCCTGCACGTCGCCGACGCGCGCCTTGATCTCTTCACGGTGCTGGTACACGGGCCGCACTTCCGGGTTCATCGTTTTCGTCCACAGCAGGATGTGGCCGTTGTCGAAGCCGTACACGCCCGCGATCGACTTGCTCCAGCTGTTCGCGTCGACGGCCTTGGTGCCGTCTTCCTTGCGGCGGCCCATGGTCGCCGCGTAGTTCCAGTGCACGGTACTGACGTGGTAGCCGTCGCAACCGTTCTCCATCTGCATCTTCCAGTTGCCTTCGTAGATGTAGGAAGAGTTGCCGCGCAGCACTTCGAGCCCGTTCGGCGCCTGGTCGACGATCTGGTCGATGATCACGCGCGTTCCGCCGAGATAGTCCTCGAGCGGCAGCACGTCGGCGCCGAGGCTGCCGAACAGGAAGCCGCGATAGTTCGCGAAGCGCGCGACCTTCTTCAGGTCGTGCGACCCGTTCGTGTTGAACTGCACCGGATACTCGGTCGTCTTCTCGTCCTTCACCTTCAGCAGCTTGCCGGTGTTCGAGAACGTCCAGCCGTGGAACGGGCAGGTGAAGCTGCCCTTGTTGCCGTGCTTGCGGCGGCACAGCATCGCACCCTTGTGTGCGCACGCATTGATCACCGCGTGCAGCTCGCCGGCCTTGTCGCGCGTGACGACCACCGGCTGACGGCCGATCCACGTCGTGTAGTAGTCGTTGTTGTGCGGGATCTGGCTTTCGTGCGCCAGATACACCCAGTTGCTCTCGAAGATGTGCTTCATCTCGAGCTCGTACAGCTCGGCATTGGTGAAGATGTCGCGGCGGCAGCGGAATACGCCGGCCTCCTTGTCATCCTGCACGGCGGTGGCAAGCAGGTGATCCAGTTCGTTGGCTTGGTCGAGGGTGGCGGACATGTTGGCTCCTCCCATGCGCGTGCCGCGTCCTGCAACGCACGCTCGCATCGGTATCGGTTGAATCTCTGGGGGACCCGGCCGGCGGCGGCGCATGCGCGCCGCGCCGGCGGGCGGTCAGGCCGTCGCGGCTGCGCGCAGGCGGTGGACGATCTGGTTGTCCTTGCCCTGTACCAGCGGCGTCAGCACGAAGTTGAACTCGATGTCCTGGTACGCATCGGCCTTCATGCCAAGTGCCGCGCCGCCGGTCTTGTCGACCACCGGCGGGATCAGTTCCTCGCGCGTCGCATACGCGAAGTCGTCCCAGATCAGCGGATCGCCGGCGATGTTGAACTGCGTCGTCAGCTTGCGGTGGTCGTGGCTGTCGACGAAGAAGTGCACGTGCGCCGGGCGGTTGCCGTGGCGGCCGAGGCCGTTCAGCAACTGCTGGGTCGCGCCCTGCGGCGGGCAGCCGTAGCCGACCGGCATCAGCGTGCGGAATTCGTACTTGCCGTCGGCGCCCGTCCTCACCGCGCCGCGCAGGTTGAATTCGGTCTGCGCGCCGGTCGGGTCGAAGTGCGAGTAGAAGCCCTTCGAGTTCGCGTGCCAGCATTCGACCACCGCGCCCGCTACCGGCTTGCCGTCGAGGCCGGTCACCGTGCCGTGGATCACGAGCGGGCCCGCGCCTTCGTCCGCGTCGAGGTCGATCTTCGATACGCCGTCGCGCACCGGCGCGCCCGCCACATACAGCGGACCTTCGATCGTGCGCGGCGTGCCGCCGTCGAGGCCGGCCGCCTTGTCCTCGGCATCCATCCGGATGTCGAGATACTTCTCGAGGCCGAGGCCGGCCGCGAGCAGCGCTGCTTCGCCATCCTGACCAAGCTTGTTCAGGTAGTTGACGCCGGCCCACACTTCGTCGGGTGTGATGTCGAGATCGTCGACCGCCTTGAACAGGTCGCCGAGCAGGCGCAGCACGATCTGCTGCGTGCGCACGCTGCCGCCGTTGCCGCCGGCGTTCGATGCGGCCTTCAGCAGATCCTGCACTTCCCGGGTATCGAAAACTTTGACGCTCATGATGGTGTCTCCACGTGTATTTGGGGGAATGACGGCTTTGCGTGACTCGGGCTACCGCGCGACTTTCGTCAGCCCGTCGCGGGTGAAACGCCTGACCTTGTCCTCGTCGAGTTCGATGCCGAGACCGGGGCCGTCCGGCACGGTCAGTTCGAAATCGCTGTAATCCAGCGGCTGCGTCAGGATCTCTTCGGTGATCAGCAGCGGCCCGAACAGTTCGGTGCCCCACTGCAGGTTCGCGAAACTCGCGAACAGGTGCGCGGAAGCGACCGTGCCGAACGCGCCTTCCAGCATCGTGCCGCCGTACAGCTCGATGCCGGCCGCGTCCGCGATCGCGGCCACGCGTTGTGCCGCGAACAGCCCGCCGCTCTGTTCGATCTTGATCGCGAATACGTCCGCGCCGTGATGCTTCGCGATGTCGAATGCGCTGTCGGGGCCCTGCAGGATTTCATCGGCCATCAGCGCGACCGGGAAGCGGCGCATCAGGCGCGCGAGCGCCGCGGCCGACGCGACCGGCTGCTCGACCAGCTCGCAGCCGGCATCGGCCAGCGCCGGAATCGCGCGCGCGGCCTGCGTTTCGCTCCACGCCATGTTCACGTCGACGCGCACCGACGCGCGATCGCCGACGGCCCGCTTGATCTCGGCCACGTGCCGGATATCCGCGTCCGGCAACTTCGCGCCGATCTTCAGCTTGAACACGTTGTGGCGGCGCAGGTCGAGCATCCGTTCGGCTTCGGCGATGTCGGTGGCCGTTTCGCCCGAAGCGAGCGTCCATGCAACCGGCAGGCGGTCGCGCCGGCGCCCGCCGAGCAGTTCGCCGACCGACACGCCGAGCCGCTTGCCGTGCGCGTCGAGCAGCGCGGTTTCGAGCGCGCTCTTCGCGAAGTGGTTGACCTTCGCGAGCTTGCCGACGAACGCCATCAGCGTCTGGATGCGCGTCGCGTCCTTGCCGACGATCGCCGGTGCAAGGTACGTGTCGATCGCGAGCTTCATCGCCTCGGGGCTTTCCGGGCCGTACGCCATGCCGGAGATCGTGGTGCCTTCGCCGATGCCCGTCACGCCGTCGCTGCAGAACACCTTCACGAGCATCAGCGTCTGGCCGTGCATCGTCGCGACCGACAGCTTGTGCGGGCGGATCGTCGGCAGGTCGACGAGACGGGTTTCGATGCGTTCGATGGTGACGGTGGACATGGGGCGCGCTGCTTGTGGGGAGTTCATGGGACGGATTTATACGCGCCGGGCAAATTCACCGTCCAATACTTTTAGTCGCGTATTTCAATACCTGACAGGTATTGAAATACGGGAATATTCGCGTTTTAGTGCGATGCACCATACCTGTTTTGGCTAGTTATTGATGCGCAGAGCCTTGCTGGAGCGGGATGAGAACGGATGCGGGAGGCGGACGGTCGAGCGTTGCGCCGTGGCCGCTTGCAGGCGAGTAGCGACCGCGGAAATCAGCGGTCGTCGCGGGGAAGCAAGGGTTTTCCTGAGGGAAAAGCCGGCCGGGCGGCAGCGGCATGACAGGCCGCTGCGTCGTCCCGCAAGCGGTGAATATCCGGTCAGCGGCCAGCCGCCGCGACCGACGCCTGCCATTGCGCGGCCACGCCGGCGTAATCCTTGACCTTGAAAGCCGAGCCGTCCTGGACATGGACCCGGCCAAGCGTCCGAACGGCCAGCGGCTTGTCGTGCTCGTCCGTCGCGATCTTGACGATCGCAGGCGCACAAATATGCGCGAGACCGTTCGGATAGTCGGACGACGGGTTCGCCAGCGTCACCGTCACGAACGGGCCGAGGTCATGCAGGAGCTGGGTAGCCGGCGGATGATCGGCCATCAGCAGCGTGCCGCCCTTGACGCGGTCGTCCACGCGGATGGCCATGCTGTCCGGCCGCCGCTGCGCGGCGCTCGGCAGCGACATCCAGAGCACATGATCCGGGTTCACATAAACGACATCGGGATCGCCCATGGCGTCGCGCGTTTCAATCCGGGGTATCGGCATGCAGGGTCTCCAGTCGATCATCGGGCACCGACGCGGGTGCGTCTGCCCCATGGCGATGCCGCAATATGTCGGCTTTCCACATGCCTTCCGGCGCGTGGAGACGGACGTCGTCAGGTCCGCACCCGGAGCATGACGCGACCGCCTTTACTACCCGGTCGGTACGCCGACTCGACCCGGCGGTGCCGCCTATCCTCGCCACGTTGCCTGCGCCAGCTTCGCCACCAGTTCGTCGTACACCACCCGGATACGACGGGGCATCGGGCCACGCCGCGGCCGATAGACGTGCAACTTCCACGGCTCGGGTTCGAGGCTCGACAGCAACCGCACCAGGCGCCCCTTCTTGATGGTCGGCCGGACGAGATATTCCGAGCACTGGCCGAATCCCAGCCCTGCGCACACGGCCTCGATCTCAGCCTCGGCGTCGTCGGTCAGATAGGCCGGCGACGCGGGCTTGAATTGCTGCTCCCCGCGAAAAATCCACGGCCACGCCCGACCGCTCGCGCGGTCGATCAGGCACGTCACCGGCATCGATTCGAGTGCCTTGAGGTTTTTCGGCTCGCCCAGCCGTTTGATCAGCGACGGTGCGCCAACGACCCACATCGGCAACGGCCCGACCATTCGCGCGACAAAGCGGTTATCTCCGATCGCCCCGACCCGCACGCCGATGTCGATCTGTTCGTCGACCACCGGCGAAGGCACATCCGACAGCCTCAGGTCGGGCACGAGACCCGGATACCGCTGCGTGAGATCGGTCAGGATCGGCTGGACATAATGGCGCCCCATGCCTGACGGGGCCGTGATCCTGACGACGCCGACCGGCTCGTCGACCTGAGCGCTCGCGGGCCCGAACAGCCCGTCGACGGCAGAAAGCGCCGCCTGCGCTTCAAGCGCAAACGACTGCCCGAAGGCGGTAATCCGGATACTGCGGGTCGTCCGATGAAACAGGGTTTCGCCCAGCATCTCTTCCAGTTCGCGCACCGCGCGCGTCACGACCTGCGGCGACACCCCGAGCCGCGCGGCCGCCTCGCGGAACGTGGGCGCCGCGGCCGCCGCGGAAAAGATCTTCAGGATGTCGAGCCGGTTGAGCATGAGGAACCCTTTTGACGCTCGCGAAGAAGCGATTTTAATTCCCGAAACAGGAATTCTGAATGCGCCATTGTTCCATTTTTTTGCGACCGGCGAACGACCACAATGAGCATCAGGCGTCGTTTCGACGTGAATGGTCAACCACTCTGGGGAATCTCATCATGAACGCAAGCACATATCCGGCTCAATTCGAGGGCCGCATCGCACTGGTGACGGGTGCGAGTTCCGGCATTGGCCGCGCATCCGTGATCGAACTCGCGCGGCGCGGCGCGAAGGTCGTCGTTTCCGCACGGCGCAAGACCGAACTGGATCGACTGGCCGAGGAAATCACGGCCGCCGGCGGCGAAGCGAAGGCCTTCGTTGCGGACGTCGCGAATGAAGACGCGCTCCGCACGCTCTTCGATTTCACGGTATCGACCTACGGACGCCTCGACATCGCGTTCAACAATGCCGGCACGGAAGGCGTGTTCGCGCCGCTGCTCGAGCAGGATGCCGAACGGTTCGACATGGTGTTCGAACCGAACGTGCGCGGCGTGTTCAATTCGATGAAGTACGCGGCCGAAATCATGCTGCGTCAGGGCTCGGGCAGCATCATCAACAACGCGTCGATGGGCGGGCTCATCGGCTTCGAGAATGCGTCGGTCTATATCGCGAGCAAGCACGCGGTGATCGGGATGACGAAGACGGCTTCGATCGAGTGGTTCAAGCGAGGCGTCCGCGTCAACGCACTGTGCCCCGGGCTGATCGAAACGCCGTTCCATCATCGCGGCATCTGGCCGTCGGACGATGCACGGCAGGGCTTTGCCGCAGCGACACCGGCAGGACGGTGGGGGTCCGCCGAGGAAATGGCGACGATCGTCGCGTTCCTCGCATCGGACGATTCCAGCTATGTGTCGGGGCATGCGCTCGTGGCCGACGGCGGCTATTCGATTGCATGACACCTGAAGCGCGAACCTGAATTCCGTGGCGGCTCATCGTCGCGTAACCGGACCGACAGCGCGAAATGACTGCGCGCTGTCGGTTCGCGCATCCCGGTTCGCACGGGAAGCAAATGCATCGGGCCGCTGCCGCCTTCACTTCACTGCACGCCGGCGGTCGGTGTCGGCTCCGCCATCGCCCGTTTCGCGTGAAGACGCAACGCGAGCCACGCGAGCCCGACCGCGAACGCGCCGACCACGCCGCCGAAGGTGCCGACCCACGGCAGCCCGAAGTCGCCCGCGATATGGTTGCCGAGCAGCGCGCCGGCACCGATGCCGACGTTGTACAGGCCCGAGAAGATCGACACGGCCAGGTCGGTCCCCTCCGGCGCCAGCTTCAGCACCCATGCCTGCATCGCAAGGCCGAAACAGACGATCGCCCCGCCCCAGACCAGCGTATGCACGGACAGCGTGACGATGTTCAGCGCACACGGGAACAGGATCAGCAGGCATCCCGACAACGCAACGATCGACGCCAGCAGGAAATCGTCCGGCCGGTGCGGATAGACGCGATTGAAGCAGATCGCGGCCGGCATGCCGGCGATGCCGAACAGGATCAGCACATATGTGATCCGGCTGCTGCTCGCGTGGTTCACGCTCTGGACGAAGGGCTCGATGTACGTGTACGACGTGAAATGCGCGGACACGACGAGCACGGTGATCGCGTACAGCGCCACCAGCGCCGGCTTGCGCAGAAATACGCCGATGCTGCCGACGGATCCGGCGCCCTGGCTCGGGAGTTCCGGCAACGTCGCGCGCAGCAGCAGCAACGCGACGCCCGCCGCGCCCGCGATGATCAGGAACGTGACGCGCCAGCCGAACGCCTCGCCGATCACGCGCCCGAGCGGAATGCCGGCCACCATCGCGATCGACGTGCCCATCGCCAGCATGCTGAGCGCGCGGCTTTTCCGGTCGCTCGGCGCGAGCCGCACGGCGAGCGGGACGGAAATCGACCAGAACACCGCGTGCGCACACGCGATGCCCAGCCGGCCGGCCATCAGCACCGCGAAATTCCATGCGATACCGGTGACGATATGGCTGACGATGAACGCCACCAGCGCCCAGACCAGCAGCCTGCGGCGCTCGACATGGCGCGTGACCAGCGTCAGCGGCAGCGACACGACGGCGACTGCCCACGCATAGATCGTCAGCATCAGGCCGACGTCGGTCGGCTGCATGTGCAGGCTGTCGCCGATCGCGCCGAGCAGCGCGACGGGGACGAACTCGGTGGTATTGAAGATGAAGGCGGTGAGTGCCAGGGCCCATACGCCCCACCACGATTGACTGGAACTGACGGCGTCCGGTGTTGCCATACCTGGAATCGACGAGGGTTGGGGGCGCGTACGGCGCGGAAAAGTCCGGCCCCGCGCATCGCGCGATTGTACCAGCGCCGCCTGACTCGTCGCGGCACGGCGCGGCCGTTGGAGCCACGGGACATCGCCATGACATGGCCGCGCGCCGATAATGTGTCGGCAGGATTTTCATCGACGATTCGCTCGAACCCTATCGAGCCAGGAGATTCACATGCGCATTGAAACGTCTTTTCTGTTCGATCTCGACGGCACGCTCGTCGACAGCGTCTATCAGCACGTGCTCGCGTGGAAGGAAGCGCTCGATGCCGAGGGCATCGAGCTGTCGGTGTGGCGCATCCACCGCAAGATCGGGATGAGCGGCGGCCTGTTCCTGAACCAGCTGCTGCGCGAGACGGCGGGCGACATCGACGCCGAGCGCGTCGAACGGCTCGCCCGGCTGCATGCGGCCGCGTACCAGCGGCTGCGCGCGCAGGTTCGGCCGCTGCCGGGCGCGCGCGAGCTGCTTGCCGCGCTGTCGAGCGCGGGCATCCGCTGGGCGATCGCCACCAGCGGGCGGATGGAAACGGCCGCCATCAATCTCGAGGCGCTCGGCGTCGATCCGGCAAGGAACGTCGTCGTCACGCGCGACCAGGTGAAATATGCGAAACCGGACCCCGACCTGTTCCTGACCGCGGCCGCGCAACTGAACGTGCCGATCGAACACACGGTGGTCGTCGGCGACAGCATCTGGGACATGCTCGCCGCCAGCCGCTGCCGCGCGCTCGGCGTCGGGCTGCTGTCGGGCGGCTACGGCAGCGACGAACTGGAACGCGCGGGCGCGCTGCGCGTGTACGACGATCCGGCGGATCTGCTGTGGCATCTGGATGAAATTGCCGCGCGGCCGTAGCCCGTCCGCGTCGCCGGGATCGCCTTCGCCGGATCGAAGCCCCCGCGCGCTTCACGCGGCCGGCACGGCGAACAGCATGCGGCCGGCCGGGTTCACGTCGATTTCGTAGCGGCTGCAGGCAAGGCCACGCGCGCGGCCGGGGTCGTACCGGCAGACGGCGCGGGTGCGCGGATCGCGCGTCGATGCATCCCGGTCAATCGTCGTCGACGCGCTTGTCGATCAGGTAACGGCCGCGCTCGACGCCCGCGCGCAATGCTTCATTCTCGGTCAGCCATTCGGGGCCGGCAGCAGCCGGCTCGACCAGCTCGATGCGCTCGCCGCCGACATACACCTGTACCTCGTCGCGCCATGCGCCGCTATCGTTGCGCCGCGCCCATACGAGGATCTCGTGACCGCGATACGGGTCGCGAACCTGCGCATCCTGTTGATGTTGCACGATGGCCTCCTGTGCTTATCTGCGATAACGATGCAAAAAATGCGCGCCGCCCGATCGCCGCGCGCGCCGGCCGCCCTGCTCGCACGCAGCGTGCCCGGCCGGCACGCGCCTTGCGCCCCCTTACGTCCCCATTTCGCGTCGAACCGCTACCGGTACGCGCCTGGGTGAAACGGAAGGAATGCACATCATGATCGGGCACCTCGAACGCGTCGGACGCCTGCTACCGGCCACGCTACCCGGCACTCGTGATGCTCGCGGCTCGAATGCCGCCTCATCGCGCAGCGTCAACCGCGCACGCTGCGCTCGTCGTCGAGCATAGCGATCTCACGCTCGGCACGCTGCACGATACACCCGGCGCGGGACGCGTGCGCGTGAAGCGGTTCATCGTCCAGCAGTCGGACGACGATCCGGACGCCGACAACGTCCCGGCCCCGTTCTCGCGCACAAGCGGACCGGAATTTGCGGCGCTCGGCAAGACGCTGCTGAACATCGCCGGCGTGCGGACCTGCCGCCCCGACACTTCGTCAAGGAGCTTCGTGTGACCCAGACCGACCTGCTCTCCTATCTGGTGACGAGCGAGCTGGCCGCCCGCATGCGGTTCGGCGGATGGCTCACCATCAGCCAGCGCGTCGGTGCGCTGCGCGCGTGGCTCGCGTGCCATCACGCCGAATGCAGCTGGCTCGACCGGGTCAGGATCGCGAGCGCGGCCGCGACGATCGCGCAGGAGATCTACGAGATCGCGGTCGAGCACGGCCTCGAAAACGGCGAACGCGTGCGGCTCGACGCCCGTTCGCCGGAGCTGCAGGCGCTGCGCGCCCGCTGCGGCGCGCTGCTGCAGCGCATCGACGGCGACCGGGACGTCGACGCACGATGATCGCGCCGGACCGCAGGAGCGTGCGGCTCGCTGCCATCGCAACGGCAGGCCCGGACGATGCAGCGGCCGCCGCGCTGCCGCCGGGCGACGCGTCGCGACACGGCCTGCTCGAACGCGGCCGCAACTGCGACGCGATTTGCCATGCGGACCGCTTCGCGACGCTCGTCGACGGCGATGCGTATTTCGCGACGCTGCGCGCCGCGCTGCTGCGGGCACGCCATACGGTATTCATCGTCGGCTGGGACGTCGACAGCCGGATGCGGCTTGCGCCGGGCGGCGCCGGCGATGGCGACGCCTTCCCCGACACGCTCGCTGCGTTCCTGCACGCACTCGCCTCCGCGCGGCACAACCTGCGCATCTACGTGCTCGCGTGGGACTTCGCGATGATCTACGCGCTGGAGCGCGACTGGCCGCCCGTGTATCGCGCCGGCTGGCACGCGCATCGCGGCATCCGCTTTCGGCTCGACGACACGCATCCGCGCGGCGCGTCGCATCATCAGAAACTCGTCGTGATCGACGACCGGCTCGCGTTCGTCGGCGGCCTCGACCTCACGCGCGCGCGCTGGGACACGCCCGCGCATGCGGCCGGCGACCCGCGCCGCCGCGACGAGCACGGGATGCCGTACGCGCCGTTCCACGACGTGCAGGCGATGTTCGACGGCGACGCGGCCGCCGCGATCGGCGAGCAGGCGCGCACGCGCTGGCTGCACGCGTGCGGGCGACCGATCGCGATCCGCGCGCAGCGGCATCTCGACCGGCCGGACGACGATCCGTGGCCGCCCGATACGCGCGTCGACGTGCGCGACGTGCGGCTCGGCATCGCGTATACGGCGCCGCGCCACGGCGGCCGCGAGCCGGTGCTGCAGGTGCGCGCGCTCGTCGGGGACGCGATCCGCGCCGCGCGCCGGCACCTGTACGTCGAGAACCAGTATTTCACCGCGGCGGTCGTGCGGGAAACGCTGTCCGCGCGCCTCGCCGACGCGCACGGGCCGGACGTGACGGTCGTCGCACCGCGCGTGCAGAGCGGCTGGCTGCAGGAAGCGACGATGGGCGTGCTGCGCGCGCGGCTGCACGCGACGCTCGCGGCGGCCGACCGCTTCGGCCGCTACCGGCTGCTGTATCCGCACGTCGACGGGCTCGGCGACGCGTGCGTGAACGTGCACAGCAAACTCGCGATCGTCGACGACGAATGCCTGATCATCGGCAGCGCGAACCTGAACAACCGCTCGATGCTGCTCGACACCGAATGCTGCATCGCGCTCGTCGCGGCCGGCGACGCGCGCATCCGCGCGGCGATCGCCGGCACGCGCGAGCGGCTGCTGGCCGAGCATCTCGGCACGACACCCGCCGCGGTTGCCGCCGCATTCGGCTGCGCCGACCGGCCGAACGCCGTGCTCGACCGGCTGCGCGCGAAGCATGGCCGCACGCTGCGCACGCTCGATCCGGCCGTCGCACCGCAACTCGACGCGCTCGTGCCGGTCAGCACGCGGCTCGATCCCGAGCAGCCGATCGAACCCGACCGATTCGTCCGCGAATTCGTGCCGCGCGAACAGCATCGCTCGCTGAGCGCGCGGTTCTTCGTGCTCGGCGCGATCGTGCTCGCCATCACCGCGTTGGCGCTCGTGTGGCGCTTCTCGCCGCTGGGCGCGCGGCTGAATGTCGCTTCGCTGTCGCACGCGGCGGCCGGCATCGCGCAGTGGCCGGCCGCGCCCGCGCTGCTGCTCGCCGGCTATGTGGTCGCGGCGACGTTCGCGGTGCCGATCACGCTGCTGATCGCCGCGACCGGGCTCGTGTTCGGCGCGTGGCCCGGTTTCGCGTATGCGGGCCTCGGCTCGATGGCGGCCGCCGCCGCGACCTACGGGCTCGGCCGCTGGCTCGGCCGCGACGCGGTGCGCCGGCTCGCCGGCGCGCGTGCGAACCGGCTGAGCGAACGCATCGGCCGGCGCGGCGTGGTCGCGATGGCCGTGCTGCGGCTGTTGCCGATCGCGCCGTTTACCGTCGTGAACCTCGTCGCCGGCGCGTCGCACATCGGCCTGCGCGACTACCTGGTCGGCACCGCGATCGGGATGCTGCCCGGCATCGTGTTGACGGTTACGTTCGCGCACCAGTTGACCGCGGCGCTCAGCCATCCGCGGCCGGGCGCGTTCGCATGGCTTGCGGCGATCGGCATCGCGCTGGTCGGCGTATCGGCGATCCTCATCAGGGTGCTGCGGCGATGGCGCTGAGCCGACACGCGGCGGCGCCGCCCGAAGTCGTCATGGCCGACGGCCCGCCCGCCGCGGCGCCGGGCAGGCGCGACCTGCGGATCGCGACGTACAACATCCGCGGCGGCTACGGCGTGTGGCCGGCGCGCGCGGCCGACCGGATCGCGGCCGTGATCGACGAACTCGACGCGGACGTGATCGCGCTGCAGGAAGTGCCGCTCGGCGGCACGCGCGCGCCCGACGTGCTCGCGCACCTGCGCGACGCGACCGGCATGCACGCGGTAGCCGGCCCGACGATCGACACGCCGGAGCGCCGCTACGGCAATGCGGTGCTGTCGCGCTGCCCGATCCGCGCGGCGCGCACGCTCGACCTGTCGTTCCATCAGCGCGAGCCGCGCGGCGCGCTGGATGCCGACATCGACTGCGGCGCGGGCACGATCCGCGTGGTCGCGACCCATCTCGGCCTGTCGGCAAGCGAACGCAGCGCGCAGGTGCAACGGCTGCTCGCCGCATTCGACACCGGCGCGATGCCGGTGATCCTGCTCGGCGACATCAACGAATGGTTCGTGCGCGGCCGCGCGCTGCAGGCGCTCGTCACGCGGTTCCGGCGCGCGCCCGCACCGCGCACGTTCCCGACGCTGTATCCGGTGTTCTCGCTGGACCGGATCTGGATCCACCCGGGCGAACTGCTGATCGACGTGATCGTGCATCGCAGCATGCGCGCGCGGCACGCATCCGACCACTACCCGCTCGTCGCGCGGATGCGCGCGACGGGAACGTCGATTGCGCGTTGAAAACCTTTCCGGTCCAGCGGAGCTTGCCCATGCGAACCGACGCACTCGGCGGAAAGGATCTCGACTACTGGTGCGCACGCGCGTTGTGCGCGGATGACGAAGACACGCTGCGTTTCACGTCCGTCGCGCCGGCGGTCGTCGTGACGGCCGCCTGCGACGCATTGAGGCGCCTCGACGCGCCGTTCGCGCCGTCGGCGTCGTGGGCCGACGCGGGCGCCGTGCTCGATCGCGTCGACGACCTGCGGATCGCACACCACGGCGACAGCGTCGAATGCGACGCGACCTTCATCGACGGGCCGTCCGCCTGCGGCGCGCGTGCCGCCAACGCACGCGTGGCGCTGCTGCGCGCATTCGTGCGCGCGCGCTTCGGCGACGAGGTCGACGCACCGCCGCCGTTCGCGCACCGGATCGAACACGGCGCCATGGCGCGCTACGACCCCGGCATGCCGCTTCCCGAAACGGACGACGATCGCGCCGCAGGCGACAGCACGGATATCCGCTCCATCCCGCGCATGTAAGTGCAAGCGGCAGTACAGCGGTCATGTAAAAACGACAGCCCGCCGGCGCCGGCATCCCGCCTGACCATTGCCGCGCCGGACTCCGCGCGGCAGGCACACGCGTTGCGGCAACCCGGCGTTATCGACCGCCGCCGCCCGCACGCTCCGCGCCATGGACTCCACGCCGACCTTCGCTCCGCATATCTATTTCTGCGACGCCCGCCTCGTCGGGCCGCTCGACGCGTGGGGGCAGACCTGCGCGCATATCGCGGCAATGGGCTTCGATCACGTGCTGGTCGGGTCGTTCTGGGCCGCGAGCGTGGCCGGCTTCCCGCGCCACGTGGCCGATTTCCATCGCCCGGCCCACACGTTCGCGACGCGCGCGAGCGCGCTCGAAACGTTCTCGCGGCTCGCGCAGCTCGCGCACGGCCACGGGCTGCGCATGCTGCTCGAAGTCGTGCCGGACCGCATCGCGCGCGAGAACCCGCTGCGCGCCGCGCATCCGGACTGGTACGTCGAGCGCACGCACGACGATGCGCTGATCGACCCGCGCGGCACCGCGCACGCGCTGGATGTCGTGCACGCCAACCTCGGCGACGATGCGGCGCGCGACGCGCTGTCGGCGTGGTGGTGCGCGCACCTCGCCGCCTTTGCGGACGCGGGCGCGGCCGGCTTCCTGGTCGACGCGCCGCATCATCTGCCGGCGGACTGGTGGCCCGGCTGGCGCGCGGCGCTGCGCCGCGCGCGCCCGGACGCCGCGGTGCTCGCCGGCGTGCCCGGCCATGCACGCGACGCGCTCGCGCAGCTCGAAGCGGCCGGGTTCGATGCGGTGTTCTCGTCGGTGCGCTGGTGGGATCTCCACGCACCGTGGTTCGCCGACGAACACCGGCTGCTGCGGCGCATCGGCTCGCCGATTGCGTTTCCCGATGCGTTCGACGGCCCGCGCCTCGCCGACGACTGGCCCGACGCACCGGACGACACCGTCGCACGCGCGTATCGCCGCGCACTGTGGACGGCCGCGGCCGTCGGCACCGGCTGGCTCGTGCCGATGGGCTTCGAGCGCGGCGTCACGCTGCCGCTGATGTCGCGCGACGCGGATGCCGATCGCTACCGCACCGCGTTCGAGCGCGCGCGCTTCGACCTGTCGGGTGCGATCGCCGATGCGAACGCGTGGCGTCGCGCGACGCCCGTGGCGGCCGCGCGCGGCGAGATCGCGCAGCTGAGCGCGCCCGGCGCCACCGCGACGGTGCTGCTGCGCGGCACGGGGCCGTCGCTCGAACACGACGAAGCGGCACTGCTGATCGCATTGAATCCCGATCTCGACACGGCGACAACCGTCGATCCCGCCGCGATCCTGCCCGGCGTGCCGGGCAGCTTCACGCGCGTCGTGACGCGGGACGGCGCGCCAACCCACCCGCCTGCCGCGCTCGAAGCCTTCATGCTCGGGCCCGGCGCGCACGCGCTGCTGGATGCCCGGCGCGCCCCGCCCGTCACGACGCGCGCCGACGCCGCGCGCGAACGCACGGTGCTGTCGGCCGCGCTCGCGGCCGACCGGATCGCGATCGAGCGCGTCGAGCCGTCGGTCGACGGCGGCCGCTTCGCGGTCAAGCGCGTGATCGGCGAACCGCTCGTCGTGCATGCATCGATCTTCTCCGACGGGCACGCGCATCTCGCGGCCGCGCTCCAGTGGCGCGCGGAAGGCGACGACGACTGGCGCGAAGTGCCGTTCGAAGCCGAGCCGAACGACCGCTGGCACGCGCGCATCATGCTCGACCGGGTCGGCCGCCACGCATTTCGCGTGATCGCGTGGCGCGACGACTGGGCGTCGCTCGCCGACGACGTCGCGAAGAAACACGCGGCCGGCCAGGACGTGACGCTCGAACTGCGCGAAGCCCAGCTGCTGCTCGCGACCGCGCTCAAGCTCGCCGATCCGGCCGATCCGCGCGCGGCCCCGCACATGGAACGCCTCGTCGCCGAGTTCAGGGACGCTCCGCCCGCCGAACGGCTCGCGCTGCTCGGCGCGCCGTCGCTGGCCGACGCGTTCGCCGCACTGCGCTACCGCCCGTTCGTCACGCACGACGAGACCGTGTATCCGGTCGACGTCGAGCGCCGCGCGGCGCGCTTCTCGAGCTGGTACGAGATGTTCCCGCGCTCGGCGAGCGACGATCCGCATCGGCACGGCACGTTCGACGACGTGATCGCGCAATTGCCGCGCATTCGCGACCTGGGTTTCGACGTGCTGTATTTCCCGCCGATCCACCCGATCGGCACCACCGCGCGCAAGGGCCGCAACAACAGCCTGAAAGCCGGCCCCGACGATGTCGGCAGCCCGTACGCGATCGGCTCGCCCGACGGCGGCCACACGGCCGTGCACCCGCAGCTCGGCACGCTCGAATCGTTCCGCGCGCTGGTCGAGGCCGCGCGCGTTCACGGGCTCGAGATCGCGCTGGATTTCGCGATCCAGTGCTCGCCCGACCACCCGTGGCTGGCCGCGCATCCGGGCTGGTTCGCGTGGCGCCCGGACGGCTCGCTGCGCTATGCGGAAAACCCGCCGAAGCGCTACCAGGACATCGTGAACCCCGATTTCTACGCGCCGGATGCACTGCCCGGCCTGTGGCTCGCGCTGCGCGACGCGGTGCAGTTCTGGGTCGACGCGGGCGTGCGGATCTTCCGCGTCGACAACCCGCACACCAAGCCGCTGCCGTTCTGGGCGTGGATGATCGCCGACGTGCGCGGCCGGCATCCGGACGTCGTGTTCCTGTCCGAAGCGTTCACGCGGCCGGCGATGATGTATCGGCTCGCGAAGGTCGGCTTCTCGCAGTCGTACACGTACTTCACCTGGCGCGAGACGAAGCGCGAGTTCATCGACTACCTGACCGAGCTGACGGCCGGGCCCGCACGCGAGTTCTTCCGGCCGAATTTCTTCGTCAACACGCCCGACATCAACCCGCGCCACCTGCAGAACGCGCCGCGCACGCAGTTCGTGATCCGCGCGGCGCTCGCGGCGACGCTGGCCGGTTCATGGGGCATGTACTCGGGTTTCGAGCTCGGCGAATCGGCGCCGCTGCCGGACAGCGAGGAATACGCGAACGCGGAGAAGTACGAGCTGCGCGCGCGCGACTGGAGCCGCGCCGCGCACATCGGCGCCGAAGTCGCGCGGCTGAACCGCGCACGGCGCGATCACCCGGCGCTGCAGACGCATCTCGGCCTGACGTTCGCCGACGCGGACAACGACGCCGTGCTCGTGTTCGTCAAGGCGACGCCGGCGTTCGACAGCGTCGTCGTCGTCGCGATCAGCCTCGACCCGTGGCATCCGCAGGCCGCGAACTTCACGCTCGACGCGGCGCTGTGGCGCGGCTTCGGGCTCGCCGACGGCGAACCGCTCGACGCGCTCGAACTGGATGCCGCGCACGCGCAGACTTGGCGCGGCCATCGCCAGTACGTGTCGCTCGATCCGCACGTACGGCCGTATGCGATCTGGCGGCTCGCGCCGTCTCCGGGCGCCGCGCGGGCGGCCGCGCCCGGACCGGACGACGCCCGACGACCTTCGGGAGCCCACGGATGATGAAACGCGAAGATTCCCTCGACGACGTGCGCCGCGCGCAGTTCCCGTCGCTCGCGCCGGCCGGCACGCCGCGCCGGCGCCGCGCGCGCCGCCGCGCGCCCGCGCTCTGTGCGGACGATCCGCTGTGGTACAAGGACGCGATCATCTACCAGGTGCACGTGAAGTCGTTCTACGACTCGAACAACGACGGCATCGGCGATTTCCCCGGCCTGATCGCGAAGCTCGACTACATCGCCGAACTCGGCGTCGACACGATCTGGCTGCTGCCGTTCTACCCGTCGCCGCGCCGCGACGACGGCTACGACATCGCCGACTACCGCGACGTGCATCCCGACTACGGCACGCTCGCCGACGTGCGGCGCTTCATCCGCGAAGCGCATGCGCGCGGCATCCGCGTGATCACCGAGCTGGTGATCAACCACACGTCGGACCAGCATCCGTGGTTCCAGCGCGCGCGGCGCGCGAAGCCGGGCTCGATGCATCGCGACTACTACGTGTGGTCCGACACCGACACGAAATACGCGGGTACCCGGATCATCTTCCTCGATACCGAAACATCGAACTGGACGCACGACCCGATCGCCGGCCAGTACTACTGGCACCGCTTCTATTCGCACCAGCCGGACCTGAACTTCGACAACCCGGCCGTGGTGCGCGAGGTGATCCAGGTGATGCGCTTCTGGCTCGATCTCGGCATCGACGGGCTGCGGCTCGACGCGGTACCCTATCTCGTCGAGCGCGAAGGCACGAACAACGAGAACCTGCCGGAGACGCACGCGATCCTGAAACGGATCCGCGCGACGATCGACGCCGAGTACCCGAACCGGATGCTGCTCGCGGAAGCGAATCAGTGGCCGGAAGACGTGCAGGAATACTTCGGCGACGAGAACGAATGCCACATGGCGTTCCACTTCCCGCTGATGCCGCGCATCTACATGTCGATCGCGAGCGAGGATCGCTTCCCGATCGTCGACATCATGCGGCAGACGCCGGCGCTCGCGCCGAGCAACCAGTGGGCCGTGTTCCTGCGCAACCACGACGAGCTGACGCTCGAGATGGTGACCGATTCGGAGCGCGACCTGCTGTGGCAGACCTATGCGAGCGACCGGCGCGCGCGGCTGAACCTCGGCATCCGGCGCCGGCTCGCGCCGCTGATGGAGCGCGACCGGCGCCGCATCGAGCTGATCAACTCGCTGCTGCTGTCGATGCCCGGCACGCCCGTGATCTATTACGGCGACGAGCTCGGCATGGGCGACAACATCCACCTCGGCGACCGCGACGGCGTGCGCACGCCGATGCAGTGGTCGTCGGACCGCAACGGCGGCTTCTCGCGCGCCGACCCCGAACTGCTCGTGCTGCCGCCGGTGATGGGCTCGCTGTACGGCTATGACGCGATCAACGTCGAGGCGCAGACGCGCGACCCGCATTCGCTGCTGAACTGGACCCGCCGCATCCTGTCGACGCGCCGTGCGACGCAGGCGTTCGGGCGCGGCACGATCCGTTTTCTGCGCCCTGAGAACCGCAAGGTGCTCGCGTACCTGCGCGAGCTGGACGGCAGCGATCCGGTGCTGTGCGTCGCGAACCTGTCGCGCGCGTCGCAGGCGGTCGAGCTCGACCTGTCGGAATTCGCGGGCCGCGTGCCGATCGAGATGACGTCGGATTCGCCGTTTCCGCCGATCGGCCAGCTCCCGTATCTCCTCACCTTTCCGCCGTACGGGTTCCTGTGGTTCGAGCTGTCCGGGCACGGCCGCGAGCCGTCGTGGCGGCAGCCGCATGCGGAGCCGCTGCCCGAATACGTGACGCTCGTGATGCGGCGCGGCGACGCGCGGCCGGACGTCGGGCAGCTGCACGCGCTCGCGCACGATGCGCTCGCGTCGTGGCTCGCGCGGCGGCGCTGGTTCGCGTCGAAGGATCGCGCGATCGGCGATGCATGGCTGAACGTCGTCACGCCGGTGCCGGGCGAAGCGTTCCAGTATGCGGAGGCGTGGGTCAGCGCCAGCGACGGCGGCGTCGAGCGCTATATCGTGCCGCTCGCGACGGCCTGGGGCGGCGAGACGTCCCAGCCGCTGTTCGCGCAGCTCGCGCTCGCGCGCGTGCGGCGCGGCCATACGGTCGGCTACCTGACCGATGCGTTCGCACTGCCGTCGTTCGCGCGCGGGATGCTGCGCAAGCTGCGCGACGGCGCGACGGTGCCGACCTCCGACGGCGGCCGGCTCGCGTTCCTGCCGGAGAGCGCGCTCGCCGCGCTCGATCCCGGCGACGACGCCGAAGTGCGCTGGCTCGCGGCCGAGCAAAGCAACAGCTCGCTCGTGATCGGCGACGCGATCGTGCTGAAGCTGGTGCGCAAGGTCGCGCACGGCGTGCATCCGGAAGCGGAAATGAGCCGGCACCTGACGCGCATCGGCTATGCGAACACCGCGACGCTCGCGGGCGAGGTCGTGCACGTCGATCCGGACGGCACGCCGCACACGGTCGCGATCCTGCAGCGCTACGTCGACAACCAGGGCGACGCATGGACGCGTTCGTTCGACTTCCTGCGGCGCGCGGTCGACGAGCTCGCGCTGCCGGCCGCCGACGAAGACGAAGCGGCCGAACAGGACGAGGAACCCGAGGCGCTGGTCGGCTATGCGGCGTTCGCGGGCATCGTCGGCACGCGGCTCGGCCAGTTGCACGTCGCGCTCGCGCAGCCGTCCGACGATCCCGCGTTCGCGCCGGAACGCGCGACACCCGATCACGTCGACGGCTGGTGCGTGGACGCGATCGCGTCGTTCGAACGCGCGCTCGACGTGCTGCGCACGCGGCTCGATGCGCTCGATGCGCTCGATCCCGCGATGCGCGCATCGGCCGATGCGCTGCTCGCGTCGCGCGACGCCGCCGTGCGCGCGCTGGGGGAACTCGTGCCGCGCACGCTCGACGCGCAATGCACGCGGATTCACGGCGATTTCCACCTCGGCCAGGTGCTCGACGTGCAGGGCGATGCGCTGCTGATCGACTTCGAAGGCGAACCGGCGCGCCCGCTCGAACGGCGCCGCGCGAAATCGCATCCGCTGCGCGACGTGGCCGGCTTCCTGCGCTCGCTGTCGTATGTGAGCGCGACCGCTCAATTCGCGATCGAAAAAGCGCCGCCGCAGGCAGCCGGCCGCAAGCGCGCGCTGTTCGATCGGTTCGGGCAGGCCGCCGCCGACCGTTTCGTCGAATGCTATCGCGCGGCCGCCGCGCTCGCGCCCGTACGCTTCGTCGACCCGCGTTATGCCGATCGCCTGCTCGCGCTGTTCCTGATCGACAAGGCGTCGTACGAGCTGTGCTACGAGGCCGCGAACCGGCCCGACTGGCTGAGCGTGCCGGTCGGCGGGCTCGCGGCGCTTGTTGAGCGCCTGCTCGACGACGGCAGCGCGCCCGAACCCGGAGGAACGCGATGACCGACACGCTGTTCGAACAGGCCGACATCGACGCGCTGCTCGCCGGCCGCCATCCCGATCCGTTCGCGTGTCTCGGCCCGCACGGGCAGGCCGACCGGATCGTCGTGCGCGCGCTGCTGCCCGGCGCCGAGCGTGTGCGCGCGCTGTCGCCGGACGGCGACGAACTCGGCGCGCTCGCGTGCGTCGACCGCGCCGGCTGCTTCGCCGGCACGATCGCGCACGACGGCGGGGTTCCCCATTACCTGCTCGCGATCGACTGGCCGAACGCGCGGCAGGTGACCGACGACGCGTATGCGTTCGGCACGCTGCTCGACGACGCCGCGCTCGCGCGCTTCGCGGCCGGCGATCCGGCCGCCGTGCTCGACTGCCTGGGCGCGACGCCCGTGCGCATCGAAGACACCGATGGCGTGCGCTTCGCGGTATGGGCGCCGAACGCGCAGCGCGTGTCGGTGGTCGGCGATTTCAACGGATGGGACGGCCGCCGCCATCCGATGCGGCTGCGGCGGCCGTCGGGCGTATGGGAGCTGTTCGTGCCGGGCATCGGCGCGGGCGAGCGCTACAAGTACGAGCTGCGCGCGGCCGACGGCCGCGTGCTGCCGCACAAGGCCGATCCGTGCGCCCGCGCGACGGAAGCGCCGCCGCGCACGGCGTCCGTCGTCGCCGATGTCGCGGCGCTCGACGCGTTCGCGTGGCACGACGACGGCTGGATGCACGCGCGGCCGCGCGCCGACCGCTACCGCGCGCCGTGGTCGATCTACGAGGTGCATCCGGAATCGTGGCAGCGCGTGCCCGAGGAGATGGACCGCAGCGCGACGTGGGACGAGCTTGCCGAGCGGCTGATTCCGTACGTGCACGGGATGGGCTTCACGCACGTCGAGTTCATGCCGATCGCCGAATACCCGTTCGGCGGCTCGTGGGGCTATCAGCCGCTCGCGCAGTTCGCGCCGTCCGCGCGCTTCGGGCCGGTCGACGGCTTCGCGCGGTTCGTCGACCGCGCGCACGCGGCCGGCATCGGCGTGATCGTCGACTGGGTGCCCGCGCATTTCCCCGACGATCCGCACGGCCTCGCGCAGTTCGACGGCACCGCGTTGTACGAGCATGCCGACCCGCGCGAAGGGCTGCATCCCGACTGGCACACGTGCGTGTTCAACGTCGGGCGCACCGAGGTCGGCGCGTTCCTCGTCGCGTCGGCGCTCGCGTGGGCGCGCCGCTATCACGTCGACGGCATCCGCGTCGACGCGGTCGCGTCGATGCTGTACCGCGACTATTCACGCAACGAAGGCGAATGGGTGCCGAACATGTACGGCGGGCGCGAGAACCTCGAATCGGTCGCGTTCCTGCGCATGCTGAACGACACGCTGCACGGTGCGGCCGCGCCGCCCGGCGTCGTCACCGTCGCGGAGGAATCGACCGCGTGGCCCGGCGTCACGGCGCCGACCGTCAATGGCGGCCTCGGCTTCGACTTCAAGTGGAACATGGGATGGATGCACGACACGCTCGCGTATCTGCGCGAGGACCCGATCCACCGCCGCTATCACCACGACCGGATGACGTTCGGGCTCATCTACGCGTTCTCCGAGCGCTTCGTGCTGCCGCTGTCGCACGACGAGGTCGTGCACGGCAAGGGCTCGCTCGTCGCGAAGATGCCCGGCGACGCGTGGCAGCGGCTCGCGACGCTGCGCGCGTACTTCGGCTTCATGTGGGCGCATCCCGGCAAGAAGCTGCTGTTCATGGGCAGCGAGTTCGCGCAATGGGCCGAATTCGCGCACGACTCGACGCCGCACTGGGATCTGCTCGACGCGCCCGCACATCGCGGCGTGCAGCGGCTCGTGCGCGACCTGAACCGCGCGTATGCGGCCGAACCCGCGCTGCATGCGCTCGACTGCTACGCAGCCGGCTTCGCCTGGCTGATCGGCGACGACCGCGACAACAGCGTGTTCGCGTTCGTACGCCGCGACGACGCGGGGCACCTGGTGGTCGCGGTCTGCAACTTCACGCCGGTGCCGCGCACCGGCTACCGCGTCGGGCTGCCGGCGCCCGGCCAATGGCGCGAACGGATGAACACCGATGCCGCATCGTACGGCGGCACCAATGCCGGCAACGACGGCGCCGTATGGGCCGAGGCCGTGCCCGCGCACGGCGAGGCGTGGTCGGCGACGCTGCGCCTGCCGCCGCTCGCGACGCTGTGGCTGAGCCCCGCCTGATTCCCCACCCCTTCGACACGGAGAGTTCCGCCCCATGCCGAGTGCCCTGCCCGCTCGCCTCGAATCCGGCCGCCGCTATCCGCTCGGTGCGACCTGGGACGGCCTCGGGACCAACTTCGCGGTGTTTTCCGCGCACGCGCAGCGCATCCAGCTATGCGTGTTCGATCCGACCGGCCGCAGGGAACTCGCGCGCCTCGACCTGCCCGAATGCACCGACGAGGTGTGGCACGGCTACCTGCCCAACGCGCATCCGGGCACCGTGTACGGATTGCGCGCGGACGGCCCGTACCAGCCGCAGCACGGCCATCGCTTCAATCCGACCAAGCTGCTGCTCGATCCGTACGCGCGCAAGCTGGTCGGCCACTTCCGC
This sequence comes from Burkholderia sp. NFPP32, assembly GCF_900119325.1. Classification (NCBI taxonomy): domain Bacteria; kingdom Pseudomonadati; phylum Pseudomonadota; class Betaproteobacteria; order Burkholderiales; family Burkholderiaceae; genus Burkholderia; species Burkholderia sp. NFPP32. The sequence goes on from NZ_FPJP01000006.1 coordinate 151,095, forward strand.
TGGTCGGACGCGCTGTTCGGCTATCGCGTGCATTCGAGCCGCGCGGACCTGTCGATGGACCGGCGCGACTCGGCGCCCGCGATGCCGAAATGCGTGGTGGTCGACGAGGCGTTCGACTGGAGCAACGACCGGCGCCCGCGCGTGCCGTGGCGCAGCACGGTGATCTACGAGGCGCACGTGCGCGGCGTGTCGATGCGCCGCGCCGGGCTGCGCGCGCCCGAACGCGGCACGTTCTCGGCGTTGGCGCATCCGGCGTTCATCGATCACCTGCTGTCGATCGGCGTCACGACGGTCGAGCTGCTGCCCGTCCATGCGTTCCTGCAGCAGCGCGAACTCGTGAAACGCGGGCTGCGCAACTACTGGGGCTACGACACGGCCGCGTTCTTCGCGCCGGAACCCGCGTATCTCGCGACGCGGCGGCTCGACGAGATGCGCATCGCGATCCGCCAGCTGCATGCGGCCGGCATCGAGGTCGTGCTCGACGTCGTCTACAACCATACTTGCGAAGGCAACGAGCTCGGCCCGACGCTGTCGTGGCGCGGCCTCGACAACGCGAGCTACTACCGGCTCGTGCCGGGCGACCATCGCTTTCATGTCGACGAGACGGGCTGCGGCAACACGCTGAACCTGTCGCACCCGCGCGTCGTGCAGATGGTGATGGATTCGCTGCGCTACTGGGCCACCGCGTTCAACGTCGACGGCTTCCGCTTCGATCTCGGCGTGACGCTCGGCCGCGAGGATCACGGCTTCGATCCCGGCGCGGGATTTTTCGACGCGCTGCGGCAGGACCCGGTGCTCGCGCAGCGCAAGCTGATCACCGAGCCGTGGGATCTCGGCCCCGGCGGCTACCAGCTCGGCCGCCACCCGCCGGGCTTCGCCGAATGGAACGACCGCTTTCGCGACACCGTGCGGCGCTTCTGGCGCGGCGACGCGGGCCAGCGGCCGGAACTTGCCGCGCGGCTCGCGGGATCGGCCGACCTGTTCAACCACCAGCGGCGCCATACGTGGGCATCGGTCAATTTCGTCACCGCGCATGACGGTTTCACGCTCGCCGATCTCGTGTCCTATGCGGACAAGCACAACGACGCGAACGGCGAGGACAACCGCGACGGCCGCGACGACAACTGCAGCGCGAACTGGGGCGCCGAAGGGCCGAGCGACGACGCGGCGATCCGCGACGTGCGCGCGCGCGTCGCGCGCTCGATGCTCGCGACGCTGTTCACCGCGCTCGGCACGCCGATGCTCGTCGCCGGCGACGAGTTCGGCCGCACGCAGCACGGCAACAACAACGCTTACTGCCAGGATAACGAACTGTCGTGGCTCGACTGGGATCTGGCGCGCAGCGACGAAGCCGTGAAGCTGATGCGCTTCGTGTCGCGGCTCGCCGCGCTGCGGCGCATGTACCCGCTGATGTCGGCGCCGCGCTATCCGTCGGGCGATCACGACGGCGCGCCGGGCATGGCCGAGATCGACTGGTTCGACGAACGCGGCGACGTGCTGACCGTGCCCGCGTGGCACGACCGCGAGCGCCGCGCGCTGACGATGCGGCGCGTCGGCGCGGGCCGCACCGGGCGCACCGAGTCGCTGCTCGTGATGCTGAACGCGTCGTCCGAAACGATCACGTTTGCGCCGCCCGCCCCTGTGCTCGCCTACCGCGTGCTGGTCGACACGGCCACGCCGGATGCCGGCCCGCGCGCGTGGCCGGCCGACGGCCTCGACGTCGCCGCGCATGCGGCCGCGGTCGCCGTCGCGGCCGTGCCGCCCGACCCGCCTTCGTGAGGACCGCCATGACGTCACGTTCCGCTCATCCGCCCGGCACGCATGCGTTCGCGTCGTCGTTCGGCGCGACCTGCATCGACGCGGGCCGTACGCGCTTCCGGCTGTGGGCGCCCGCGAGCCGCACCGCGGCCGTCGAGCTGCACGGCGGGCCATCCGTCGCGATGACGGCCGTCGGCGACGGCTGGTTCGACGCCGTCGCGCCGTGCGGCCCCGGCGCGCTGTATCGCTACGTGCTCGACGGCGATCTCGCCGTGCCCGATCCCGCGTCGCGTTTCCAGCCGTACGACGTGCACGGCCCGAGCCAGGTCGTCGATCCGGCCGCGTATCGCTGGCGCCATGACACATGGCGCGGCCGCCCGTGGCACGAGACGGTGCTGTACGAACTGCACGTCGGTGCATGCGGCGGCTACGCGAGCGTCGAGCGGCGCCTGCCGGCCATCGCCGCGCTCGGCGTGACGGCGATCGAGCTGATGCCCGTCAATGCGTTCCCGGGCACGCGCAACTGGGGTTACGACGGCGTGCTGCCGTTCGCGCCCGATGCGTCGTACGGGCGGCCCGAGGAACTGAAGTCGCTCGTCGACGCCGCGCACGGGCTCGGGCTGCAGATGTTCCTGGACGTCGTCTACAACCACTTCGGCCCCGACGGCAACCTGCTGCCGCGCTACGCGCCCGCGTTCTTCCGCGCGGACCGGCAAACGGCGTGGGGGCCCGCGATCGACTTCGCGCGTGCGCAGACGAGCGCGTTCTTCATCGACAACGCGCTCTACTGGCTCGACGAATACCGCTTCGACGGGCTGCGCATCGACGCCGCGCATGCGATCGACGACGATGCGTGGCTGCGCGAGCTCGCACGCCGCGTGCGCGCGCACGCGGGCGACGCACGCCAGGTGCATCTGGTGCTCGAGAACGAACGCAACGCGGCGAGCCTGCTCGGGCCCGGCGGCTTCGACGCGCAGTGGAACGACGATTTCCACAACAGCGCGCACGTGCTGCTGACCGGCGAGCGCGACGGCTATTACCGCGCGTATGCCGACGCGCCGCTGCGCCACTTCGCGCGCACGCTCGGCGAAGGCTTCGCGTACCAGGGCGAGCCGTCGCCGCTGCATGGCGGCGCCGCGCGCGGCGAGCCGAGCGCGCACCTGCCGCCGACCGCGTTCGTCGCATTCCTGCAGAACCACGACCAGATCGGCAACCGCGCGTTCGGCGAACGGTTGCGCACGCTCGCGAACGACGACGCGCTGCGCGCGGCCACCGCGCTGATGCTGCTCATGCCGCAGATTCCGCTGCTGTTCATGGGCGAGGAGGAAGGCAGCACGCAGCCGTTCCAGTTCTTCACCGACTATCGCGGCGCACTCGCCGACGCCGTGCGCGAAGGCCGGCGCCGCGAATTCGCGGCGTTTCCCGCGTTCGCCGATCCCGCGCATCGCGACGCGATTCCCGATCCGAACGACATCGCGACGTTCGTGCGCTCGTTGTCGAAACACCCGGCCGACGACGCATGGCCCGACGCCGATGCATGGCGGCACTTCTACCGCAGCGCGCTGACCGTGCGCGCGGCGCTCGTGACGCCGCACTTGGCCGGCGCGCGCGCGCTCGGCGTCGACCTGCTCGCGGGCGACGGCGAACCGCAGGCGCTCGCCGCACGCTGGCGTCTCGGCAACGGCAGCACGCTGACGATCGCGCTGAACCTCGGCTCGCACGACGCGGTGCTGCCCGCGCTGCCGCTCGGCAAGATCGTGTTCGAGACGCCGCCGCGCGCGCGCGACCGGCTGCGGGACCTGCGCCTGCCGCCACGTGCGTGCATCGCGTGGCGCGACGGCGCGGTCAACCACGATGCGCTGAGTCGCCGCACGAACGGGCGAGGCCGATCATGACGACCGACGTATCGATCGCGGCACTCGCCCGTTCGGCCGGACTGGAAACCGACTGGACCGATGCGGGCGGCGTCGCGCGGCGGGTAGGCGACGATGCGCTCGCCGCGCTCGTCGACGCGCTCGGCTGGCCGTGCGGCACGGCGCTCCAGCGCGTCGACAGCGCGGCGGCGCTCGCCGATGCGAACGCGGCGCCGCCGCGCTTCGTCACCGGCGATGCCGGCCTGCCGCTGACGCTCCCGCATACGATCGCACTGCCGGGCGCACACTTCCGGGTCGCGCTCGAAACGGGCGGCTACGTCGACGGGCGCGTGGCCGGTGCGGGCGAGCACGGCACGCTGCCGCCGCTCGCGATGCCCGGCTATCACGCGCTCGACATCGGCGAGCAGCGCATCGGGCTCGCGATCGCGCCGCTGCGCGCGCGCCCGTTCGACGCGTTCGCGCGCGCGCCCGACGCAGGCCGCCGCTGGGGCGTCGCGGCCCAGTTGTACAGCCTGCGCCGTACCGGCGACGACGGCGCGGGCGACTACACCGCGCTCGCGCGGCTCGCCGCGCACGCGGCGCGGCACGGCGCGCAGGCGGTGGCGATCAGCCCGACGCACGCCGGCTATCCCGCACTGCCCGCGCACGACAGCCCGTATTCGCCGTCGTCGCGGCGCTGGCACAACGTCGCGTATCTCGACTGCGACGCGGTGCCGGGCGCCGAGGCTGCGCTTCACGCGCGCGACGATGCAATCGATGCGCCGCTGATCGACTGGCCGCGCGTGCTGCCGCCGAAGCTGCGCCGCCTGCGCGCATGCTTCGATGCATGGCGTGCCAACGGCGCGCCATCGCGCGACGCGTACCAGCGCTTTCGCGCGGCCGGCGGCGCGGCGCTCGACGCGCATGCGCGCTTCGACGCGCTGCAGGCGTTCTGCATCGAACACGGGATCGGCGCGGACTGGCGGCAATGGCCGGCGCCGTGGCGCATGCCGTCATCGGCCGAAGTCGATGCATTCGCGCACGCGCATGCCGACACGATCGCGTTCCACACGTTCCTGCAATGGTGCACATCGCGCGCGCTCGGCGACGCGCAACATGCGGCGCGCGGCGCGGGCATGGCGACCGGGCTGATCGCCGATCTCGCGGTCGGCTCCGACCGCGCGGGCAGCGACGCGTGGGCGCACGGCACGACGCTGCTGCGCGGCGTGTCGCTCGGCGCGCCGCCCGACCTGTTCAATGCGGCCGGCCAAGCGTGGGGCGTCACGACGTGGACGCCCGCCGCGCTGCGCGCCGACCGTTTCGTCCCGTTCATCGAGTTGTTGCGCGCGGCGTTCGCGCATGCGGGCGGCATCCGCATCGACCACGTGCTCGGCTTCGCGCGGATGTGGATCGTGCCGGACGGCGGCACGCCGCGCGACGGCGCCTACCTGCGCTATCCGGTCGACGATCTCGTGCGGCTCGTCGCGCTCGAGGCGGCACGCCATCGCGCGATCGCGATCGGCGAGGATCTCGGCACGGTGCCGGGCGGTTTGCGCGAACGGCTCGGTGCACAGGGGATCGCGGGGATGCGCGTGCTGTGGTTCGAGCGCGATGCGAACCGCGCGTTCCGGCCGCCGTCCGCGTGGGATCGCGATGCGATCGCGACGACGTCGACGCACGACTTGCCGACCGTGGCCGGCTGGTGGCGCGGGGTCGATCTGGGGTGGCGGCGGGTGGCGGCCGACAGCGGGAAGCAGCAAGACGGCGCGGCCGAAAGCATGCCGAGCGATGCGAGTGCGCAGGACTCGAACGAAATCGTGCAAGGCGCCGACGTCGGGCATGACGGCATGCCCCGCACGGAAGCAGACCGCGCCGCGCCCGCCACGCCCCCGCCCGCGTCCGATCCCGACCTGATCGCCGCCCAGGCGGAACGCGCAACCGAACGCGCGGCGCTGTGGCACGCATTGCAGCACGCGGGTTGCGCGCCCGCCAACAGCGCTGTCCCGCCGGCCGGCGCGCCGCCCGTGAGCGCAATACTCGCGTATGTCGCGCTCAGCCCGTCGCCGCTCGCGATCCTGCCGCTCGAGGATCTGCTCGGGCTGGATGAGCAGCCGAACCTGCCGGGGCCGCCATGCGGCCATCCGAACTGGCTGCGGCGCCTGCCGCGCACCGTCGACACGCTGTTCGACGCCGACGCGCGCAAGCGCATCGCGGCCGTCGTGCACGCGCGCCGTTCGCGGGAGCGCGACGCATGACGCCGCGCGCGACGCTGCGGCTGCAGCTGCATGCGGGTTTCACGTTCGACGATGCGGCCACGCACGCCGACTACTTCGCGCGCGTCGGCGTGAGCCACCTGTACCTGTCGCCGGTCACGACGGCCGAGCCCGGTTCGCTGCATGGCTACGACACCGTCGACTACGGCTCGGTCAGCGCCGAACTCGGCGGCGAGGCCGGCCTGGTCCGACTCGTCCGCGCGCTGCGCGCGCGCGGCATCGGCGTGATCGTCGACATCGTGCCGAACCACATGGGCGTCGGCGGCTCGTCGAACGGCTGGTGGAACGACGTGCTCGAATGGGGGCCGGCGAGCCCGTACGCATGCTGCTTCGACATCGACTGGCATCCGCCCGACGCGGCGCTCGACGGCAAGGTGCTGCTGCCCTGCCTCGGCACGCCGTACGGCGACGCGCTCACGGCCGGCGACATCGCGCTCGGCGCCGATCCGTCGACCGGCCGCTTCTTCGTTGCGTGCCCGGGGCGGCAGCTGCCCGTGGCCGCCGCCACTTATGCGGACATCCTGCGCATCGCGAACCGCTCGGACCTGAACACGCTCGCCGAACGCTTCGGCGCCGCGCCGGCGCACGGCAGCGCCCGGCTGGCCGCCGCGCATGCGGCGTTGCGCGATTACGCGGCCGCGCACGGCCCGCATGCGTTCGACGCCGTGCTGCGCGGCGCCGATCCGCGCAGCGCACGCTCGCGCGCGTGGCTGCACCGGCTGCTCGAACGCCAGCACTACCGGCTCGCGTGGTGGCGCACGGCCGCGGACGAACTGAACTGGCGGCGCTTCTTCGACATCGCGACGCTCGCGGGCATCCGCATCGACGACGATGCGGTGTTCGACGCCGTCCATGCGCTGCCGTTACGCCTCTACGCGGCCGGATATATCGACGGCGTGCGCGTCGATCACATCGACGGGCTCGCCGATCCGCGCGCGTACTGCCGGCGCCTGCATGCGCGGCTCGCGGCGCTGCGCGACGAGCGGCCGTACGTCGTCGTCGAAAAAATCCTGGCGCCCGGCGAAGCGCTGCGCGACGACTGGGGCGTCGACGGCACGACCGGCTACGACTTCATGAACGACGTCGGCGCGCTGCTGCACGACCCGGCCGGCGCCGCGCCGCTGGCCGCCCACTGGGCGGCAGTGTCCGGTTCGTCGCGCACGTTCGCGCAGGAGGCGCTCGACGGCAAGCGGCGCGTGCTGATGCGCCAGCTCGCCGCCGAGCATGCGCGCGTCGCGCGGGCGCTGCACGGCATTGCGCGCGCGTCGCCCGCGACGCGCGACGTCAGTCTGGTCGCGATCCAGCGCGTGCTGGGCGAGCTCGCGGTGCGGCTGCCCGTGTACCGAATGTATCCGGCACAGGAAGACGCGCCCGCCGACACCGACCGCCGGGTGCTCGCGCAGGCGTATCAACGGGCATGCGCGGCCGTCGATCCGGCCGACCGCTACGCGCTCGACCGGGTCGCCGCGTGGCTCGGGTTACCGGTCGGGCGCGTGCCGCGCGCAGGCGCCGCCGCGCTGCATGCGGCCCGCGTCGCGTTCGCGCAGCTCACCGCGCCGCTGGCCGCGAAGGGTGTTGAGGATACGGCCTGCTATCGCTACGGCCGGCTGCTGTCGCGCAACGAGGTCGGCGCCGACGCAAGCGACTTCAGCCTGTCGCGCGGCGCGTTCCATGCGCGCAACCGGCGCCGCGCCCGAATCGTGCCGCATACGCTCATCGCGACGGCCACGCACGACCACAAGCGCGGCGAGGACGCGCGCGCGCGGCTCGCGGTGCTCAGCGAGATGCCCGACGCCTGGCGCGCGGTATCGCTCGACTGGTCGGCGCTCAACCTGCCCCGGCGCGGCGGCGCGCATCGCGACCTGGCGTGGGCGCCGGGGCCGGCCGCCGAGGCGATGCTGTACCAGACGCTGGTCGGCTGCTGGCCGCCGTCGCTGATGCCCGACGACGACGCGGGGCTCGCGGCGCTTGCCGAACGCGTGGTGCGCTGGCAGACGAAGGCGCTGCGCGAAGCGAAGCGGCATACGGACTGGCTCGCGCCCGAGACGGACTACGAGCGCGCTTGCGAAGCGTTCGTCCGCGCGATCCTGGCGCCGCGCGGCGCTGGCGATTTCGCGCACCGGCTGCATGCGTTCGTGGCGCGGATCGCGCCGGCCGGCATCGTCAACAGCCTGACGCAGACGGCACTGCGGATCGCGTCCCCCGGCGTGCCCGATCTCTATCAAGGTACCGAGCGATGGGATCACTCGCTCGTCGATCCGGACAACCGGCGCGACGTGCCGTTCGCGGCGCTGGCGGCCGAGCGCGTCGACGGGCCGGTCGCGTCGTACCTGCCGACCTGGCCGGACGCGCGCGTGAAACGGGCGCTGATCGAACGGATGCTCGCGCTGCGCGCGCGGTGGCCGGCGACGTTCGCCGACGGTGCGTATGTGCCGCTGCGCGTGCGCGGCACGCTCGGGCGTCACGCGGTTGCGTTCGCGCGGTGCGGCGATGCGGCGACCGTGGTGATCGTTGCAACGCGGTTTGCGTGCCGGCTGCTCGGCGACAGGCCCGGGTTGCCGAGCGTGGAGCCCGCGTTATGGGGCGATACGGCGGTCGTGTTGCCGCGTGGCGTCAAAGGACCCTGGACGGACTGGCTGAATGCGCGGGACGGAATCGACGCGCCGGATGGCTTGATCAGGCTCGATCGCTGTCTGGCTGCGCTGCCTGTTGCCGTACTCGTCGCGGCTCACCCAACGGATCGGAATCCCTCAATCGCCCGGTCATGATCGAATTGATGCAAACCGGTCCGCGGATACCCGACGATCCAATCGGTGCCGCATGGCTGATCGCGAACCGTGATGTCACAGTATCCCCGGCCTTTCGCGACGGGGAAGCGAGCGATGGCGCACTAGTCGATCGTTACCGGCCAGAGCGACAGGCGGGACGGTAAACGCCCGACCTCACGACCACTCGTCCGGCGGCAGCGTCCCGCCGTCGTCCTCCCACAGCGGCGCGCCCGCGTTGTCGCCATGGCCCGCGGTCACGGTCCCTTTCGCATCGCGCTCCCTCGACCGTCGCGTCTCGCCGTGCTTCGCCGCACGAACCCGCGTGCGCGTCGGCGTCACGGTGCGCTGCCCGCCGCCCCGGCGCTCGTCGGCCGATGCCGTGCCTTTCGTCTGCCGCACATTCGAACCTGCATTCATCGTTTCTCTCCTGCGTCACTGAAAAACTGAACAACCGGTGAAAAGACCGCCGCAATTTCGATGCCGCCTCCGGGCAAGCGTCTTGCTACGTGTTCATACCGAATCCAGCCGCAGGAGCCGACGATGCCGACCGAACCCCACACGCCGCCCGCCGCGCGCCGCCGGCTCGGCGAATGGCTGACCTGCGAGGAAGCGCACATGGCCGCGTTCCGCGAAAAAATCGCGGCCGACGCGCGCGCGCATGCCGGCGAACGATTGCGCTCGCCGGCCGTGCAGGCGCTCGCGCGGCTGTTCGACGACTGCGCCGTGCTGCGCATGGGTCTCGTCCGCGCGATCGACGAGGCGGTCGAATCCGGCCGCCGGCTCGGCTACACGTCGATCGGCGAACTGATGACCGTGATCGACCACCTGATGACCTACACGCCGCCGTTCAGCGAATCGAGCCTGATCGTGTGCCCGCTGAACGCGTTCCTCGACTGGCCGATGTGCATGCCGTCGGGCCACGCCGTGTTTCGGGACGCAACCGTCAACGCGCACCTGAAACGGGTACTGAACGTCTGGTGCGACTTCCTCGGCGGCCCGCATTCGCGCGCGCATCTCGATACGTCGGCGCCCGACGGCTGGTTCTGCGACGAAGCGAGCAAGCGCATCGGGCTGTCGCAATTCCGCTATCGCGACGATCAACCGCACCTCGGCTTCGATTCGTGGAACGACTTCTTCACGCGACGCTTTCGGGAAGGCGCGCGGCCCGTCGACGCGCCGGACGATCCGCACGTGATCGTCAGCGCATGCGAGGCCGCGCCGTACCACATCGAAACGAACGTGAAGATGCGCGACACCTTCTGGATCAAGGCGCAGCCGTATTCGCTGCACGACATCTTCACGCGCGCGGGGCGGCCGCTCGCCGAGCGCTTCGTCGGCGGCGATCTCTACCAGGCCTATCTCAGCGCGTACAACTACCATCGCTGGCATGCGCCGGTGCGCGGCACCGTCACGCATGCATACCGGATCGACGGCACCTACTACTCGGTCGCCGAAGCCGAAGGCCCCGACCCGGCCGGGCTCAACGACTCGCAGGGCTACATGACGGCGGTCGCCGCGCGCGCGATCGTCGCGATCGAGAGCGACGACCCGGGCATCGGCACCGTGGCCGCCCTGTTCGTCGGGATGGGCGACGTGTCGTCGTGCGTGATCGAGGTCGTGCCGGGCCAGCGCGTCGACAAGGGCGACGAGATCGGCCGCTTCCAGTTCGGCGGATCGACGTACTGCCTGCTGTTCGAGGCCGGCGTGATCGAGCGCTTCCTGTACGCGCCGCCGTTCGACGGCGACACGCTCGTCGTGCAGGTGAACGCGTCCGTCGCGATCGCGCGGTGAGCAGCGCGCCCGCGCGTCATCGTCACACGTCACGCATCGGTGCCGTCGGGCTCGTACCCGTCGTGCCGCTGCACGCACCGCAGCACCGACAGGCCGTCGGCCGTCAACGCGGGCCGGCGCCCGCCCGACGCGTCGTCGCCCTGCATCACGATCAGGTTCTGTTCGACCAGCGCGGCGACGTCCTCGCGATCGATCTGGATTTGTTCCGGTGCGCGATACACCAGGAACAGCACGGCAAATTCATGGGCGGTCAGCATGCTCGTTCCCCGTTGACGGCTTCACGCGATGCGACGACGGCGTCGCATCGGCATGCGGCGCGACACGCGCGCCGGCGATCGTCGATGCGTGCACGGACCATGCCAATGCGCGCGAAGCGGTGCTCATCGGAGCCGTGGGCGCGCGGCGCGATACGGCACCGCGCGGCGTCCGGCCGCCCGTGCAAAGTTTTCAACGATGTGTAATGCCGGATGCGAGCGGGCCGAACCCGAGCGGCCGAACGCGAACGCGGGTCAAACGCGTCGGCCACGGCGCCTCGATCAGGAACGCCGCGAACGGGACATGCCGGCCTTCACGCTGCCCGCCGCCGCACGGCCGTGCGCGCGGAAATAGCCGCTGTGCAGTACCACGCCGCCCTTGCCGTCCGCCAGCACATCCGCGCAGGCAGCCTCGATACGCGCGCGGCCGCGCTCGAACGCGTCGCGCAGGTCGGCTTCCAGCGCCGAGGGCGCGCCGAAATGATCCTCGAGCGCCTCGACCGTGATCGCGCAGTGCTCCGGCTGACCGTCGACGTCGACGGTGAAGCACAGTTGCAGCGCCGCGCCGTCGAATTCGGGCGGCGCATCGGCCAGCGTCACGCGGCGGGGGGAATCGGCCGGCATCGGATTACGCGCTCCGCGACGCGAGACTTTCGACCAGCGCGCCGCTGAATGCCGGCAGGTCGGCGGGCTTGCGGCTCGTGATCAGGTTGCCGTCGCGCACGACCTCCTCGTCGACCCACTTGCCGCCCGCATGGCGGATGTCGTCCTGCAGGCTCGGCCAGCTCGTCATCGTGCGCCCTTCCACGAGCCCGGACGACACGAGCAGCCAGCCGCCGTGGCAGATCGCGGCGATCGGCTTGCCGGCGCCGACGGCCGCCGTCACGAACTCGCGCGCGGCCGGGATCATCCGGATCGCGTCGCCGTTGACGACACCGCCGGGCAGCACGACCGCGTCGTAGTCGCCCTCGCGCGCGTCGTCGAACGTGCGGTCGACCTTCACGCGCGCGCCCTTGTCGACGTGCCTGAACCCCTGGATTTCGCCGCGTTTCTGCGAAATCACGTCGACCTGCGCGCCTTCGGCCGCCAGCGCACGTTGCGGTTCGACAAGCTCGGCCTCCTCGAAGCCGTCGACCGCCAGGATCGCTACCTTGCAATGGTCCAGTCTGCCGCTCATGGAAACCTCCGTGGATGCCGCTGCACCCTTTATGCCGTCCCGGTCACGGAGCAATTGCCGTGCCGCATCCGGCCGGACGACGGCGACAGAAGAGACCGGCCGAAACCGGCCCATGCCGCGCCGCCGCGCACGGGCTGAAAAGATTTCAACGGCGTGTAACCCGACCCGGCACGATTACTGCAGGCGGATCGCCGCATCGAGCATCGCGTCGGTCAGTTCGACCGTCAGTGTCAGATCGTCGTCGTCGTTGTCGGGGAGCCGGTCGAGCATGTCCCGCACGGCCTCGTGCAGCATTGCGTGCACGCGCATCCGGGCGCCGTCGTCGAGGCCCGCGTAGCGTTCCATCGTGTCGCAGTCGAGCACCAGCACGACCGAATGCCGCCCCGTGTCGGGTGGCGCATCGGTCTCCATCGACCACGCCGCATGAAACGTGACCGTGCCTGCCTCGACGTCGAGACGGACCGTCGTATCGAAATCGCCGGCGTCGACCGTGTCGGCGTCCGTCGCATCGTCTTCCAGACTGATCCGGGAGTTCGATCGCATGGTGTCCTCCTGCGTGGTGGCCGCGCGCGCTTGCTTCAAACGCGCCGGCCATTCGGTTCGAATGCGGATGTAATGCGGATGTCACGAGGTGTTCGTGCTGAACGAAGAGGGCGGAATGGCACGCCTGCCCGGACCTTGCAGCAAGGGCCATGCCTCCGGCGGCAGGTCGCCGCGCGGCACGCGAATTGCGGCGCCGTTGCCCGTACGTCCCTGCGATGCCATACGGAGCCCTGCAATGCCTTCCGCTTCCGCTTCCGCTTCCCGCGCGCACGGCAAGCGCCCGACGCGCCGCCCTGGCCGGGCCCGCAGCGCCGATCCGCAACACCGCTGGTCCGCCGAAGTCACGCAAAAAAGCGACGTGCTCGACATCGAGCCCGACATCTTCAAGTCCGACGATCCGGGCGCGATCGCCGCTTCGCTGAAGCGCTCGGCCGAACAGAGCCGCCGCCGCAAGTCTTCGCCGTTCCAGTCGGCGATGTCGATGCTGAACTTCTACGTGAACCGCGCGGGCCGCAACCTGCCGAAAACGCGCCGCGCGACGCTCGAACGCGCGAAGCGGAAACTGCGCGAAGCCTTCGGCCGCAAGCCGTGACGGCGGCCGGCCACCGCCGCATCGCGGCGTCCGTGCTGCGCCGCCTGCCGTGCAGCACCGCGATGATCGTCACGTGCCGCTGCTCGCGGCGCTCACGATGCGCCGAGCCGCGCTCGCATCTTCGCGGTGATCCGCTGGCGCGCATCCGCATAGCCTTCCCACGGATCGCGCTTCAGCCCGTCGAGACGCGCATGCAGCGTGTCGATCGTCCACTGCGCGCCGCCCGTCGTATCGGGCACCTCGTCCCAGCCGAGCGGCACCGACACGCCCATGCCCGGCCGCGCGCGCGCCGAATACGCGGCGATCGTGCTCGCGCCGCGGCCGTTGCGCAGATAGTCGACGAAAATCTTGCCGCGCCGGTGGCGCGGCCCCATCGTCGCGGTGAAGCGCTCGGGCAGCGCGCCCGCCACGTGCTGCGCAACCGCGCGCGCGAAGTCTTTCACGTCGTCCCATCCCGCGTACCGCGCGATCGGCACGACGACATGCAGCCCCTTGCCGCCGCTCGTCTTGCAGAACGACGCGAGCCCCAGCTCGTCGAGCAGCCCGCGCACGAGTTGCGCGGCGTCGATCATCGCGCGCCACGGCAGCGCCGGATCGGGATCGAGATCGAACACGATGCGGTCCGGCCGCTCGATATTGGATGCGTGCGCATTCCACGTATGCAGCTCGACCGTGCCCATCTGCGCGGCACCGAGCAGCGCGTCGACGCTGTCGATCGACAGCAGCGGCCCGTGGCCGGGATCGAGCCCTTCGTGCTGCGTGACGAACGGAATCTCGAGGCGCTCCGCATGCTTCTGGAAGAACAGCTCGCCCGTGATGTCGCCCGGCGCGCGCACGAGCGACACGGGCCGGCCCTTCAGGTCGGGCAGCAGCCATGGCGCGACCCATTGCCAGTAATGCGCGAGGTCGATCTTGCGCGTGCCGTGCCGCGGATCGAGCACGCGATCGGGATGCGTGATGCGCACGCGGCCGACGTGGTCGGCGCCGGATTCGCCGCGCGCGTCGCCGGACGACGCGTGCGATTTCGCGCGACGCTTGTGGCCGCTCCCGGTATCCGTGTGCCGTGCGCGTTCGTGCTTGTCGTGTTTGTCGTGCGCTGCATCGCGTTCGTCCATCGTCGTCTCCGTTTCGGTGCGGCGCGGCATCTCGCGGACGATCCGCGCCGCCGGCTTGTCTTCCCGCAGCGCGACGAACGCCGCCTGCCGCACGATGCCGTCGCCCGTCCATTCCGCGAATTCGCATTCGGCGACGAGCGTCGGATCGATCCAGTGCACGCGCGTGCGCGACCGTTCGCGCGGCGGCGGGTCGAACGGCGCCGTGTCGCGTTCGTGCCTGCGCAGCATCGCGGCGAGCCGGTCGAGCATGCGCGCATCGAACCCGGTGCCGACCCGGCCGACATAGCGCAACGGCGGCGTGCCGCGCCGCCGCTTGCCGCCCGATTCGGGCTCGTACACACCGAGCAGCAGCGCGCCGAAGCCGTGCCGGCTGCCCGACGGCTCCGTGTAGCCGCCGATCACGAACTCCTGCCGCCGCCGGCATTTGAGCTTGATCCACGCGGCCGAGCGGCCGGCGCGATAGCGTGAATCCGCGCGCTTGCCGATCAACCCTTCGAGGCCGGTGTCGCACGCGCTCGCGATCAGCGACGCGACGTCGCCGCCGAGATCCGGCGAATAGCGCAGCCGCGCGGCGTCGCTGCCCGCCAGCAGCGGTTCGAGCAACGCGCGGCGCGCAGCGAGCGGCGCATCGCGCAAATCCTTGCCATTCAGATAGGGCAGATCGAATACGAACAGCGTGATCGCATCGGAACGGCCCGCGCCGAGCGCGTTCTGCAGCGCCTGGAAATCGGGCAGGCCGCTGTCGCCGAGCACGACGGCCTCGCCGTCGAACCACGCGTTTTCGATATCGAGCGCCGCAAGCGCATCGCGCTGCGCACGCAGCTTCGCGGTCCAGTCGCGGCCCTCGCGCGTCATCAGCGCAACATGCCGCCGCGCACCGCGGCCCGACACGCGCGCGAGAATCCGGTAGCCGTCGAACTTCACTTCGTAGCGCCAGTCGCCTTGCGCGGGCGGAGCATCGACCAGCGTCGCGAGCTGCGGCGCGACGCGCTCGGGCAGCGGCGCGCGGACAGCGCCTTCGACGTGCGACAGGTCGGCGTCGGCTGGCGGCTTGCGATCCTTGCAGTCGCGCGGCGTGCCGCGTGTACGGGGCGCATCGTCGCGGCTGCGTCGCGACGTGCGTGCAGGCGGTGATGCATCGGCGGGCGCCGCGCGTGCGGCCCGCGCACTGCGGTCATGCACGCTGCCCGGCTGCTGCGCAACGACATCGAATTCGTCCGCATCGCGTGCGTCGTCGTCGCGCTCCTTGATCAGCAGCCATTGCGGCTGGCGCCCCTGCTGCCGCCCGCTGCGCACGAGCGCCCAGCCGCCGTGCAGCTTTTCGCCATCGAGCCGGAACGTCAGCTTGCCCGCGCGATAGCCGTCGCGCGCCTGCGCGACGCCGCCGTCGGGCGTCCACGTCCCTTCGTCCCACACGACGACCGTGCCCGCGCCGTAATGTCCGGCTGGAATCTCGCCCTCGAACGACGCATATTCGAGCGGATGGTCCTCGACCTGCACGGCCAGACGCTTCACCGACGGATCGACGCTCGGCCCCTTCGGCACGGCCCATGATTTGAGCGTGCCGTCGAGTTCGAGACGGAAGTCGTAATGGAGCCGCGTCGCGTGATGTTCCTGGATCACGAAACGCAACGGATGGCGCGCCCGGACAGCCGTGCGCGCCTGCTTCGACTGCTTGGTCTGCTTCGTCTGCTTCGTCTGCTTCGTCTGCTTCGATTCGGCGCCCGGCTTTGCGCGACGCTTCCCGCGCGCGCCTTCCGGCTCCGGCGTCGCGTCGAAGCGGCGTTTTCGACGATAGGGATCGAGCTTGCCGGCCATCGCGTCACCTCGTGTCGCGCGGTGTCATGCGGCGTGCTTCCGGCGCGCGGCGGTTTTCTTTGCCGCATGCGCGCCCGTCGCGCCCTGCTTCGCGGCCGGCCGTTTCGCGGGTGCTTTCGCGGCGCTCCGCGCGGCAGCCTTCGCGGCCGGCTTGCGTCGCCCGCTCGCGGTGCGCGGCGCGGACGCGCCGGTGTCGTCGTCCTCGCGCGCAGCACGCGCGCTGCCACCGCCTTTCAGGCTGCGCTTCAACAGCTCGGTCAGGTCGACGACGTTGGCCGCCGTGCGCGCCGTTTGCGCCGGCCGGTCCTCGATCTCCTCGACGCTGCCCGCGCGCACCTTGCGCTCGACCAGTTCGAGGATGTCGTCGCGGAACGTGTCGCGATACTCGTCGGGCGTCCACGTGCCCGACATGTCGTCGATCAGCTTCTTCGCCATCGCGAACTCGCGCGCGCTGACGCCCGCGCGCTTCGCGTCGCCGGCCGGCACCGGCAGCTCGTCGAGCGGGCGCAGTTCCTCCTGCCAGCGCAGCGTATCGAGCGCAAGCAGCGGCCCGACCGGGATCAGCGCGCCGAGATGCTGGCGATCGTGCATCACGACATGCGCGATGCCGATCTTGCCGCTGTCCTTCAGCGCGTCGCGCAGCAGCGCATAGACCTTCTCGCCCTTGCGGTCCGGCACCAGGTAGTACGGCGTGTCGAGATACAGGAACGACACGGCGTCCGCGTCGACGAACGTGACGATGTCGACGGTTTGCGTCGATTCGGGGTTCGCCGCGCGAATCTCGTCGTCGGTCAGCACGACATAACGCTCCTTCTCGTACTCGTAGCCGCGCACGATGTCCTCGCGCGCGACCTCCTTGCCGGTGCGCTTGTTGATCTGCCGATAGCCGACCGGGTCCATCGAACGCTTGTCGAGCAGCCGGAACGACGGCTTCACGGTGCGCGTCGCCGGGAACAGCTGCACGGGTACGTGAACGAGCCCGAAGCTGATCGCGCCTTTCCAGATCATGCGTGCCATGGGTGTCCTCCTTGCGGCGTCGTTGCGTCGGACGCCTCCGTCCGCGGCCGACGCTACGGCCGGCGGCCGCGGCTGCGCCGCACGATGCTCACGTGTCCGTTGCGCTCCAGGATCGCCGCGTCGACGTCGGACAGGTCGGTCGCGCCGGTCGCCTGCCGGACGCTTTCGCGCACGTCGGTCGGCGTAAGCAGCGCGGCACGCATCTGTGCGTCGTCGAAGCGGCCGTTGCGATACACCTCGCGCTCGGCGCCTACCAGCAACCGCTCGAGCCGGCGCGAGCGCACGCATGCCCAGCCGATCGCACGATGCAGCAGCGCGATCGCGAGCGACGCCGCGACGGTCGCGACGAACGGAGACGCGCCGACCACCGCGCGGCTCAGGATCGCGCCGAGCAGAATGCCGACCACGTAGTCGAACGGCGAACGCTGCCCGAACGCGCGCCGCCCGGCGATGCGAATCAGCACCAGCGCGACCACGAACACGACGATCGCACGCAACGCCATCTGGCCGGGGCCGAGCATCCGGCCCTGTCCGAACAGCGCGACGACGACGTCCATGATGGCGGCGCTATGCGGGCAGATCGGCCGCCTGCTGCCGGCGCGCCCGGATTCGAGGGCGGCCGATGTCGTCCGGGAACGTGCACATTACCGCGTCGGGATCGACCGCCTGCCCGATGCCCACGCGTTGCGCCGAATCCGGCGGATATGCGGCGCCCGGCAACAGGCGTTCGGCACCGACGGCCGTGTTCGGCTTCAGGTGCCTGAACGCCCTGCACACGTATCGCTGCGCGGCCTGCTGCGTCTTGCCGGCTGGTGGGGGATTCGTCATCGGGGCGTCCTCGTCGAATTCGATGGGCGGCCGCCACGCACGCAGCCGCTGCGGCGCGAGCGCGCCTGCGGCGGCCGGCCTCGGCGTCAGGGCGCGCGCAATGCCGCGTCGAGTTCGGTATCCGTAATATCGAGCGCCACGTTGCACTCGATCGCGTCGTCCTCGACGCGCGGCTTGCGTTCGTCCACCGCGCGTCGCGCGCCATCGCACAGATACGTGCGCACGCGCAGCCGGTCGTCCTCGTCGAGCCACGCATAACGCTCGACCACGTGCGCATCGAACCGCAGGTCGACCGTGCAACGCCATTCGCGCGCGCTTTCGTCGGCCGGCACGCGCACCCACGACACCTGGATCGTCAACCGCCCGGATGCGTCGTCCGCATGCACGACGACGGTCGACTCCGACGGGAAGCCGTTCGCGAGCGCGTGCTCGAGTTCCGCGACGCGCTGCGAGCGGTCGGGCGCGCCGATCATCGTCGCACGACGCCAAGCAGCAGCGTGACCAGGAAGATCACGACGAAGATGTAGAACAGGATCTTCGCGATCTCGGCCGCGCCGGCCGCGATGCCGCCGAAGCCGAACACGGCCGCGACGATCGCGATGATGAAGAAAATGATGGCGTATCGAAGCATGGAGCCCTCCTGGATGACAGCGGTCGCGAACACACGTCGTCGATCACGCATCGTGCTTGTGCCTGGGTTTGCCGCGAACCGGCGTGGAAGCCATTCTCTCGAGTTCCTTCTCGCTCATCGACTTGGCCATCGACTTCGCCGGCGGCTTGAGGTCCTTCATCTTCGTGTCGCCGCGCTTGGCCGACAGCGCGGCCCCGGCAGCACGCTGCTGGGCCTGGGATTTTGCTGGCATGGTTGCGCTCCTCTCGTTGGCGCGCGCGATACGACGCAATGTCGGTGCAGCGGACGGCACGCGCGCGGTTGGGTCGCCCGGGTCGTCATGCGGCGTCGCGGCGCCGCAGGTCGGCCGGCGGAATCTTCATCGCCTGGCGATACTTCGTCACCGTGCGGCGCGCAAGAAGAATGCCGCGCCCCGCGAGGTTCTGCGCGAGCGTGACGTCGGACAGCGGATCGGTTTGACGCTCGGCCGCGATCATGTCGCGGATCAGCACCTTGGCGGCCGATGCCGAGCACACGCCCTTGCCCGCCGCCTCGAGCTTGCGCGGGAAGAAGTGCTTGAATTCGAACGTGCCGTGCGGCGTGGCCATGTACTTGTTGCCCGTCGCGCGCGACACGGTCGATTCGTGCAGCTCGAGCTCATCCGCGATATCGCGCAGCACGAGCGGCTTCATCGCGATCTCGCCGTAGCGGAAGAAATCGCGCTGCCGCGCGACGATGCATTCGCCGACGCGCTGGATCGTCTCGAAGCGCTTCTGCACGTTGCGGATCAGCCAGCGCGCTTCCTGCAACTGCTGGCCGAGCGGCGAATCGCGCTCGCCGCTCGACTGCGCGAACAGCGCCGCATAACGCTCGTGCAGGCGCGCGCGCGGCAGCACGGCCGGGTTGATCGTCACGATCCATTCGTCGCGCACCTGGCGCACGATCACGTCGGGCACCACGTAGTCGCCGCGCGTGCTGCCATAGTGATTGCCGGGGCGCGGATCGAGCCCGCGCACGAGTGCGCACGCCGCGTGCAGCGTCTGCGGGTTGCAGCCGATGCGCCGCTGGATCTCGGCCGTTTCGCGGCGCGCGAGCCGTCCGAGATGCTCGCGCGCGATCGCCTTCGCTTCCGCGAGCGCCGGCGTGCCCGCCGGGATCGCGTCGAGCTGCAGCACCAGGCATTCGGACAGCGAGCGCGCGGCGATGCCCGGGCGGTCGAGCATCTGCACGAGCCGCAGCGCGACCGCGAGATCCTGTTGCGACAGCAGCAGCGCCGGATCGGCCGCGACCAGCAGGTCGGGCAGCTCCTGGCGCAGGTAGCCGTCGTCGTCGAGCGCATCGATCACGATGCGCGCGGCTTCGCGGTCGCGTTTGTTCAGCGGGTAGAGCCGCAGCATATCGTGCAGTTGCTGATGCAGCGACGGCTCGGCGGCCATCCATTCGCCGGGCGACAGGCCGTCGGCGTCGTCGCCCTGGCGGCCCGTACCGCGCGGCGCGGGCGCGGCCGTATACGACACCTCGCCGTCCGGCGGGCGCACGTCGTCGGGTTCGGGCGACGCTTCGGGCGCGGCGGCTTCGGCCGCCTGCTCGGGCGTTCCGGCGGGGACTTCCTCTTCGCCGTCGCCCTGGCCGTCTTCGAGAAACGGATTCATGTCGAGCGCCTGCCGCAATTCCTGTTGAAACTCGAGCGAGGACAACTGCAGCAGCCGCAGCGACTGCTGAAGCCTCGGCGTAAGTGCGAGATGCTGCCGCATCTGCAGCGCAAGCGAGACGGACATCGAAAGCCTCCTGACGGTTCGGTTCGCGGTATTTCGTCGACAGGGTTTACGCAGCTTTCGTGCCAATCCGTCCACGCGCGCCGTGCCGGGGCTTTCGCGGGTTCGTGCCCCATCACGCAACCTGACGGGGCCGCTTTTTTACAAGCCGGCGGCAAGTTTGGGGCACGCATTTCGCGCGGCGCGATGCTCGGCGCGCATGCCGTGCGACACACGCGACGCGTCAGTACTGCATCGGCGGCGGCGTGCCCGGCAGCCGCTGGTCGCCCTGCACGCCGTTCGGGCCCGGCGGCGGGACGTCGGCCGGATCGCCGCCGGTCGCGCCCTGCGGCATCGTGTTGCCCGGCGACGGGCGCGTCTCGTAGCGCGTATTGGCATCCGGCATCGTCGCGCTCGGCGGCGCCGCATGGCCGTCGGGCGGTGCGGGCGGCGCAGCGCGCGTGCCGTAGGTGGTGCCCTGCGTGCATGCGCCCAACGCGCACGCGGCGGCGAACGCGCATGCACCCGCGCGTATCGTCTGGATCGTGTTCATCGAAATCCTCCGTCGGATCGACGGCTCAGAGCCGGTTGAAATGAAAATCCCCCGCATACGCGGTGGGTGCGCGGCGCGCCATCATCACGTCGAATTCGGCCGCGACGCGCGTGAGCGTGCCGCGTTGCCGCTCGATATCCGCCTGTTCGAGCGCGGCGAACGCGTCGGCATCGAAGGTCACGGTCAGCGACGCCGGATGGCCGTCGACGCGAAAGCCGATATGCAATGCGCCGGCCGGCTGCTCCTCGACATGGAACGGCATCGCGCGCGCCTCGAAATGGCGGCCGAGCGTCTCGGCGATGTCGCGCAGCATGCCGGGTCTGATACGGATGCTCATTGCATGCCCTCCATTCGCGTTCGCGGCGCCGCGCCCGCCGGCGGTGCATGCACGGGCGGATCGCGCAAAGGCGGTTCGCGTTCCGGCGGCGCATGCCCGGGCGGATCGCCTTCGGGTTCGCGGTACGGTTCCGGCATGTCGGGCGGCACGTCGTCGGGATCGGGCGGCTCGGGGTCCGGCTCCACGTCGGGCATCGGCGGGTCAGGCCGGTGCAGCCACTGATCGCGGTCGTGATTCATCTGCACTCCATAGGGGCGCTTCGTTGCGTTGTCTGACGGATGCGGCCAGGGTCCGCAATCCGTGTGCCGTCCGTTCGCGGCACCCGCACGCCGGCGCTGCTGCGCATACGCGCGCGCCCGCGGCGCGCGCCGTGCATTCGCTACACCGTTCGCTGCAATTCTTGCAAGCGCGCCGCTACGCGTCGTACGCGGCCGTCACGAGCCACAGCTCGCGGCCGTCGTCCCGCACACGCGCCGCCAGCGCATACGGGTCGGCCGGCTCGCATGCGCGCTGCAGCGCGAAGCGCGCCGGCTCGGTCGAGCCGAACGTCTCGTCGCCGAGCGGCCGCACGTCGGCCTTGCCCTCGAACATCCGGCGCTCGGGCCGGTAGATCAGCGGTTCGTGTTTCCACGTATCGAAATGGCTCTTCACCGAATCGAATCCGCCGCCGCATACGTTGATCTCGTAGCGTACGCCTGGTCGTCGTTTCGGAATCATCGTCGTGTCTCCGCTTGATGCGCGCACCGCAGGTACCGGGTGCGCCGCGCGTTGCTGCCATGGTCGTCTTCGTCTTCGCCGCCGACGTGGCAAATCGCGTGCCGCGTGCGATCCGGGAACGGCCGTTGTGGGAAATCGGCGTCATCGTCACCGATACGGAGCTTCGCCATGAAGGATTCGACCCGGTCCGGCCACGACGCGCCGGAGCGCAAGCAGCGACCCTCCCCATCGCAGCCGCTGAAGCCTGAGGACCGCACGCACACGCGCCATTCGGAACGCCATATCGACAAGCAGCTCGAGGACACGTTTCCGGCGAGCGACCCGCCCGCGACCGGCGGCATCACGCGCATCGAGCCCGACACGCCGCCCGGCACGCACGACGAAGGGCCGTGGCAGGACAAGCGCGAACGCCGCGACAGATGACGGCGACGAACGACAGGCCGCGTGCGCCGCACGACATGCGGTTTGCTGAATGTGCCGAAGCATCGCCCACACCCAACCCGCAAGGAGGACTTTCATGCATCGCGTCAACGAAATCATGTCGCAGGACGTCGTGTGCATCGCGCCGACCGACTCGATCCGCCATGCCGCGCAATTGATGGAGCGCTACGACATCGGCGCGCTGCCCGTGTGCGACAACAACCGGCTGATCGGGATGGTGACGGACCGCGATCTCGCGGTGCGCGCGATCTCGGTCGGCAAGCCGCCGGAGACGCGGATTCACGAAGTCGCGTCGGGCCCGATCGAATGGTGCTTCGACGACGATTCGCTGGAAGAGATCCAGCACTACATGGCAGACGCGCAGTTGCGCCGCCTGCCCGTCGTCGATCACGACAAGCGGCTGGTCGGCATGCTGTCGCTCGCGGACATCGCGACGCGCTCGGCCGGCCCGACGCATGACGACGTCGCGAACACGCTCGAAGGCGTGTCGCAGCCGAGGCAGACGTGACGGGTCGAGCCTTTGCTTCGCCCCGTCCCGACCACCCGCGCGACCCGCGGCCCGCCCGGGTACGATCGCGCACCACGCAGCCTGGAGGAAACACCATGCAGACTTCCAATCAAGGTCAGACCCGCATCATCGGCAAGGGCGCCGCAACGGCGGCCGGCCCCGGCCCCGACGTCATGGCGGCCAACACGCTGGAAGGCGACAAGGTCTATACGACCGACGGCGACGACGTCGGCAAGATCAAGGACATCATGCTCGACGTGCGCTCGGGCCGCATCGCGTACGCGGTGCTGTCGAGCGGCGGCCTGCTCGGCATCGGCGACAAGCTGCTCGCGATCCCGTGGAGCGCGCTGACGCTCGACACCGAGCGCAAGTGCTTCCTGCTGTCGGTGTCGTCGGAGCGGATCAAGAACGCTCCCGGCTTCGACAAGGACCACTGGCCGGCAATGGCCGATCCGCAATGGGCCGAGCCGCTGCACGAGTACTACGGCAGTACGCCGTACTGGAGCCCCGGCGACGAGCTCGGGCTGACCGATCCGACCGAGGAACTGAACAATCCGCGCACACGCGACCCTCATTGAGCGTTCGCGACCGGCCGACACGCCCCGCGCATGCGGGGCTTTTTTTTCGTCTGCCGGCCGCCCCTATTGATAACCATACGACATCAATTCATCCAAAAATCGCACTTATCGTTTCTCCGTCTCCGGGTGAACATTGCCAAAACGACAATCGATCGCCTTCCGCGCATTGTCGGGATTTTTCTGGAGACACCCCGATGCACCCCTCGCCCAGCCTTCCGACCGGACGTTCGAAGGCCGCCGCGGTATTCCGCGTCACGGCCGGCAACTTCCTCGAGCAGTTCGATTTCTTCCTGTTCGGCTTCTATGCGACGCAGATCGCCGCCGTGTTCTTTCCCGCCGCGAGCGAGTTCGCTTCGCTGATGATGACGTTCGCCGTGTTCGGCGCCGGCTTCCTGATGCGGCCGCTGGGCGCGATCGTGCTGGGCGCGTACATCGACGACGTCGGCCGCCGCAAGGGTCTCATCGTCACGCTGGCCATCATGGCAAGCGGCACCATCCTGATCGCGTTCGTACCGGGCTACGCGACGATCGGCCTGCTCGCACCCGCGCTCGTGCTGATCGGGCGACTGCTGCAGGGCTTTTCGGCGGGTGCCGAGCTGGGCGGCGTGTCGGTCTATCTTGCCGAGATGGCCACGCCCGGCCGCAAGGGCTTCTATACGAGCTGGCAGTCCGCCAGCCAGCAGGTCGCGATCGTCGTCGCGGCGGGCCTCGGCTTCGCGCTCAATCAATGGCTCAGCGCATCGGCCATCGCCGCATGGGGATGGCGCGTCCCGTTCTTCGTCGGCTGTACGATCGTGCCGTTCATTTTCATGCTGCGTCGCAATCTGGAGGAAACGCAGGAATTCAAGGCGCGCCGGCATCGTCCCGGCATGAAGGAAGTGTTCGGTACGCTGGTCCAGAACTGGGGCGTGGTACTCGCAGGCATGATGCTGGTCGCGATGACGACCACGAGCTTCTACTTGATCACGGTCTACGCGCCGACCTTCGGCAAGACGGTTCTGCACCTGAGCACCGCGGACAGCCTGCTCGTGACGCTGTGCGTCGGCGTGTCGAATTTCGTCTGGCTTCCGATCGGCGGTGCGCTGTCGGACAGAATAGGCCGCCGGCCGCTGCTCGTCGGCATGACGGTGCTCGCGATCGCGACCGCCTATCCTGCGCTGTCGCTGCTCGCTCATGCGCCGTCGTTCGTCAACATGCTGCTCGTGCTCCTGTGGCTGTCGTTCATGTACGGGATCTATAACGGCGCGATGATCGTCGCGCTGACGGAAGTGATGCCGGTGGAGGTGCGCGTGGCAGGCTTCTCGCTCGCCTACAGCCTCGCGACGGCCGTATTCGGCGGCTTCACGCCCGCCATCTCGACGGCGCTGATTCACATGACCGGCGACAAGGCTGCGCCGGGCTACTGGATGAGCCTCGCCGCGGTGTGCGCGCTGCTTGCGACGTTCGCGCTCTATCGCCGCCGGACGCCGACGCTGACACCTGCGCACTGACGCCCCATGCCGAGCAACCTGCCCCGACTCCGCACGACCACAACCATGAAAAACCTGTTCCTGAAACTGTGCGCGACCGCGCTCGTCGCCACCTCCGCAGTCGCCCCGAACGTACAGGCCGCCGAGCTGCACGTGATGAGTTCGGGCGGCTTCACCGCGGCCTACAAGCTCCTTGGCCCGCAGTTCGCGTCCCGCACGGGCAACACGCTCGACACCGCGCTCGGCCCGTCGATGGGCAAATCGCCCGAGGCGATTCCGAACCGGCTCGCGCGCGGCGAGCCTGCCGACGCGGTGATCATGGTCGGCTACGCGCTCGACGATCTGATCAAGCAAGGCAAGGTGATCCCCGGATCGCGCGTCGAGCTGGCCGATTCCCGCATCGGCATGGTCGTGCGCGAAGGCGCGGCGAAACCGGACATCAGCTCGGCCGAAGGCCTGAAGCAGGCGCTGCTGCACGCAAAGTCGATCGCCTACTCGGATAGCGCGAGCGGCGTCTATATCGAGCGGGAGTTGTTCAGGAAGCTCGGCATCGAGGATCAGGTGAAAGCGAAGGCGAAGATGGTCCCGCGGATCCCGGTCGCGTCCGTGGTCGCGAACGGCGACTACGAAATCGGCTTCCAGCAGGTGAGCGAACTGCTGCCCGTCCATGGCGCGACCTTCGTCGGCAAGATTCCCGAATCGCTGCAGTCGGTCACACGCTTCGCCGCCGGCATCCCAGTCGGCGCGCAACATCCAACGGAAGCGAAGGCACTCCTCGACTATCTCGCGTCGCCCGACGTGCAGCCGGAAGTGAAGTCGACCGGACTGGATTCCGTCTCCGCACAGTAAGCACGAACCACGGGAAGGCGTGCGTCAGACAGCCTTCCCGTCGCGCCCGGCGTTGTCCGCGGCATCATCGGCGCAGTTCAGGTTCGCCGGCTCGGCCGCGCTCAGCATCCGCGCGAGCCGCTCACGATCGCACTCCCCTTCCCACGACGAAACGAAGATCACCGCGCACGCATTGCTGATCACGCTCGTCAGCGCGCGCGCCTCGGACATGAAGCGATCGATGCCGACCAGCAGCGCGACCCCGGCAACCGGCAGGTCGGGCATCACAGCGAGCGTCGCGACGAGCGCGACGAGCCCGCTGCCGGACACGCCGGCCGCCCCCTTCGACGTAAGCAGCATGACGGCGAGCATCGCCGCGATTTGCGGCGCGGAAAGCGGCACGTCGCACGCCTGCGCGATGAACAATGCCGCGAGCGTCAGGTAGATCGCCGTGCCGTCCAGGTTGAACGAGTAGCCGGCCGGCAGCACGAGGCCCACGACGCCCTTGTCGCACCCCAGCGACTCCAGCTTGACGATCAGCCGCGGCAACACCGGCTCCGTGGACGAGGTCGCGAGGACGATGAGCAATTCCTCGCGCAGGTAGCGCAACAGCCGCCACAACGCGAAACCGTGCAGTCGTGCGAGCGGCGCAAGCACCAGCGCGACGAACAGCACGCAGGCCACGTAGAACGACGCCATCAGCCTCGCGAGCGAGCCAACCGAGCCGATGCCGAAGCGGCCCACCGTGAACGCCATCGCGCCGAATGCGCCGAGCGGCGCGAGCCGCATGATCATCGCGAGCACGCGAAAGACGATCTGCGCGACGCCGTCGATCAGCGCCAGCACGGGCCGACCGGCCTGCGGATACGCATTCAGCGAAAAGCCGAACAGCAGCGACAGCAGCAGCACCGGCAGCACCTCGCCCTTCTGGAACGCGCCGAGCAACGTATCGGGGATCACGCTCAGCGCGAACTCGACGAGCCCGTGCGGTTGCGCATGCCGTACATATTGCGCGAGGATGCTCGAATCGAGATGGCGCACGTCGACATGCATGCCGGCGCCGGGCCGCAGCACGAACGCGGTGACGAGCCCGAATGCGAGTGCGGCGGCGGTCAGCAGATAGAACAGCACCAGCGCGCGCACGATCGTGCGCCCGATGGCCTTGCCGTTCGCCAGCGACGTGATGCCGGAGACGATCGTGCAAAACACGATCGGCGCGATCATCATCCGCACGAGGCCGACGAATGCATCGCTGAGCGGCTTGAGCAGCGCGCCTGCCGACGGCCAGAAGTGGCCGACGCTCACGCCGAGCACCATCGCCAGCAGAACCTGCACGTAGAGCGAACGGAGCGGTCTTGCCAGCCTCACGATGCGGTGTTCCCCGATGTCCTGTTTGTGTTCTTGATCTTCGTCACTTCGATGCATCGCTGCTTGCGGCACCGCCGCGTTTCGCGTCGACGATCGCCCGGTGAAACTCCTCCGCGGCCGGCGTCAGCGCGCGGCCGCGCCGTTTCACGATGCCCACCCGGCGCTTGACCACCGGTTCGACGAGGGGCACGCTCGTGAGCACGGGATGGTCGTGTCCGGGCATCGCCATCGACGGTACCGCGGCGACGCCGAGCCCGGCTTCGATCAACCCGAGCAGGGTCGTCACGTGGCGCGTCTCGCACACGCTCGGCGCCCGCGGCGCGACGGTCGTCAATGCCTGGTCGAGCAGCAGGCGGTTGCCGGAAGTCTTGTCCACCGACACATACTCGTACTCGTAAAGCTCGTTCCAAGTCACGCGCTTCTTGCGCGCGAGCGGATGATCGCGCCGGCACGCGGCAACAAACCGTTCCTGCAGCAGCAGCTTGAACTCGATCTCCGGCTCCTGGCTGCCCATGAAACTCACGCCGAAATCGGCCTCGCCGCTGATGACCGCGCCCAGCACCTCGTTCGCGCTCGCGTCCAGCAACTTGACCCTGATGCGCGGAAAGCGGCGATGATAGCTCGCGATCACGTTCGGCAAGAAGTAGTAGGCCACCGACGGCACGCATGCGATCGTCACATGACCGAGGCGGCTCGACGAAACGTCGCGGATGCCGAGCAGCGCGACGTCGAGATCGTCCAGCAGTTGCTCGGCGCTCGGCGCGAACACGCGCCCGACGGTGGTCAGCGTGACGCTGCGGGTGGTGCGCTCGAACAACCGCACGCCGAGCGCTTCCTCGAGTTTGTCGATCCGGCGACTCAGCGCGGGCTGCGAAATGCTGATCGCGTCGGCGGCCTTTCGGAAGCTTCCCAGCTCCACCACCGCGCGAAACGCCTGCAAGTCGGTCAAATCGAAGTTGATTCCCACGGGCCACGCCTCCGCATTTCAGATGCCGGGTATTGTGCATGATTCGGGCAAGCTCACCCAGCCCGGAGATGCCCGGCTCCTGCGCCCGCTACGCGCGGTGCCGCAGCGCATCGATCACGACGGAGAACGCGCGCGATGCCTGGCGGCGACCGCCGTCGCGCTCGTATGGTGCGGCCCGTCGACGGCGGCCGGATCGTCGCCGGGGATGGGTTGCATCGCGTCTCTCCCCGTCAGCGGATGCAGGCCGGCCGTAAGCTGCGCGCCCATGTCGACTGCATGCGGCATGCCGGTTGCTCCATGTTCCGTATCGTCGATATGGGAGCCATCGATGCGCGGGATGTCGATTTTCCAGCCAGGCCACGCGAGCGCGTCGCTTGCCGCGTGCAGGCCGGCGCGTCGGTTCGCGCAGGCAGCCGCATGCGGCGCGCGAGCCCGCTCAAGAGGCGCCGCATGACGCGCCAGGCGGCCGCTCGTCCGGCCCCTGCCGCCCGCGGAGACGACGCGCCGGCGACGCTCGACGTGTGCCGACGCTGCGCGCTGTGGGAACACGCGACGCAACCGGTTCCGGGCGCCGGGCCCGTCGACGCAACGATCATGCTGGTCGGCGAGCAGCCGGGCGATCAGGAGGACCGCAAGGGTTTGCCGTTCGTCGGCGCGGCCGGCCGCATGCTCGACCGCGCGCTCGACGAGGCCGGAATCGAGCGCGCGCACGTCTACCTGACGAATGCGGTCAAGCACTTCAAATGGGAGCCGCGCGGCAAGCGGCGCCTGCACAAGACGCCCGCGCAACGCGAGGTCGCCGCGTGCCGCTACTGGCTCGAACGCGAGCTCGACGCGGTGCGCCCGCGCGTGATCGTCGCGCTCGGCGGTACCGCGCTGCGCGCGGTGCTGCAGGACAACGACGCGACGCTCGAGCGCACGCGCGCGCCGGTGCGGACCGCCGAAGGCCGGCTTGTCGTCGCAACCTGCCATCCGTCGTATGTGCTGCGTACGCGCGGCGCCGACTCTCGCGAACACGCATACCGGACGCTCGTCGATGCGTTGCGTACCGCGTCGCGCCTCGCGCGCGGCCACGGCGACGGCCAAGGCCACGGCGACCAAAATGGCAACGACGGCAGCAACGGCGGCCGGCCGGGCGCATCGGGAGACGCCGGATGAGCGGCCCGCGCCGCGGCCTGCGGCCGCGAAGCCGTGGTACCGGCGGCTCGGCCCGGGCCTGCTCGCGGGCGCATCCGACGCCGACCCGAGCAACGTCGCCGTCTACGCACCGGCGGGCAGCCAGTTCGGCTTCAACATGCCGTGGATGGTCGTCGGCATGCCGACGTGATCCGGCTCCGGCGAATCGTTGCGCCCACAACGTGATGGCACGTGATGGCAGCCAGGCCGCCGGCAATCCGCCGCTGCCCGGCTGCCGCTCCCGTTACATCATCTTGCCGCGCGAGCGTTCGGCACGCGCCGCATCGGCCGCCGATTCGACCTTCTTCACCTCCTCCGGCGGCGGCAGCACGGCCTTGAAGCCCATCGACTCGATCCACATCTCGCGTGCCCAGCCGCGCGTGTGGTACAGGTGGTGATCCTCGTCGGCCTCGACCTCGTCGTGCGCGCCCTTCAGCACCTTCGCGGCATCGCCCGACAACTGGTCGGCCGCATAGCCGATCAGCTCCCAGTTCAGGTGGTCCTTGGTCTCGGCGAGCACCACGCATTCGGCCGCGACGATCTGCGCGACGGCCGGATCGGCCTGCTTGCGCGCCTGCTCGATCACGTGGACGAGCGACTTCCCGGTGGCCGCCACCGCGCTGCGCCCGGGCGACTGCGCGTCGGGATCCATGCCGAGCGTATCGAACACCTTGCGCAGCACCTCCTGATGATGGAGCGTCTCGCGGTGGTACTTCTCCCATTCCTTGTGCAAATCCTCGTCGGTCGCGCACTGCAGCGCAGCCTCGTAGATCTTCGCGCCGCCAAGCTCGGTTTCATACGCCTGACAAAGCAGTTCGCGGATGCCTTCGTGCTTCTGTTGCCGGTGTGCCATGAACGTCTCCAGGATACGGGCCGCACATGCGGCCCGGGGTTGAACGGGCACGCGTCATTGCGCGCCCACCTTGCGCTCGAGCGCCTGCGCCAGGCTCAGGTGATGCCTGAGCGTCGGCAGCGCGGCGCTCGCAAACGCGCGCAGTTCGGCGTCCCCGCCGTCTCGAGCCTCGCCTTCGAACAGCGCGACGGCCTCGCGATGCGCATCGGGGCCGGCCGCCGCGACGTACGCGACGTCGAAATCGTGGCCGCTCTTGCCGCGCAGCGCCTCGACGTCCGGGTCCGCGATCTGATCGGCCTGCGGCTTCATGCCCTTGCGCGCGGCAATCTCGTTCAGCCGCGCGTTCGCCTTGCCGTGATCGGCCACCATGCGCTGCGCGAACGCGCGCACGTCCGGCGACTGCGCCTGCTTCAGCGCAAGCTGGCTCGCCTGCACCTCGGCCTTGCCGGCGATCGCGGCCTTGTCGATGAATTCCGCGTCGCCGCCCTGCGGCGCCTTCGCGATCCGTGCATCGCCCGCGCCCGACGACGGGTCGATCACGCCGCCCGGCGCGCGCGAATTCGACGCGGGCGGCCCGCCCGGCATCTGCGCATGCACGAGGCCCGGGACAGCGAGCGCGAGCGCGGCGAGTGCTGCGATCGTCCAGTTGAAGTGCTTCATCCGTCTTCTCCTTGCTTGGGGCGGCCGGGACCGACAACCGCCAGCCGCCGCCGATAGAACC
This sequence comes from Burkholderia sp. NFPP32, assembly GCF_900119325.1. Taxonomy (NCBI): domain Bacteria; kingdom Pseudomonadati; phylum Pseudomonadota; class Betaproteobacteria; order Burkholderiales; family Burkholderiaceae; genus Burkholderia; species Burkholderia sp. NFPP32. Next base: position 181,762 of record NZ_FPJP01000006.1, read on the forward strand.
GCCGTTCGGGCGCGATGTCCGGCCCGTCCCGCCCTCGCGTGCCCTCACGCGACCGGCGCGTTGCAGCCGATCAGTTCGTCCTGCTCCCCGACGCGGCGGCGTCCGGCCGGCGCACCGGATCGAAGTCGCGCCATTCGCCGTCCTGCCAGTCGCCTTCGACGCGCTCGATCGACATCGCGCCGGTCGCGCGCAGCACGTCCTCCGCCGTGTTCGCGGTATCGGGCGTCACGCGCGCGGCCAGGATCACGCCGGTGTCGCTGTGCGCGAGCGCGCCCTTGCCTTCGACGCGCTCGCCGCGCATCCGGCCGAGCGCGCCGCCGAGCGCGCCAAGATACGCGCCGGCCAGCGCGCCGGCGGCCGGCACGAACCACTCGCGCACGCCGAGTGCGTAAGCGGCCAGCCCCGCGACGACGCCGATCAACAACCCGCGCATCGCGCCGATCATCGCGCCGCGGCCGCCCGGCTTAGCCGCCGAGTCGGCATATACGTCGCCGCCGATCGGAAAGCGCGCATGCTGGCCGCCCGGGTTCAGGAAGAAGATCGACACGTCGTCCGGGCCGAACGCGCGTTCGTACAGGTAGCGCGCCCCGCCTTCCGCTTCGTCGAACGTCGTGAAGCGGCCTGCGACGATCATCGCCATGTTCGTGCTCCTCGTGACGGTGCGCCGCGTGGGCGGCGCGACATGGCGGCGCTTACATCAGCCGCCCGAGTTCCTTCGACACGGACGCCGGCGTGCCGTATTCGCGATCGGGAATGCGCGTGAGCAGGTCGATCACGCCGCGGTCCGCATGCGCGCGCTCCGCGCACTGGACGACGTCCGCCTTGCTCGCCGGATAGTCGAGCCCCTTCAGCGTCTTCCGGATGTCGACCGGGCCCGGCGCCTTGCCGTGCCCGGTCTGGTGGCCGCCCTTGTCGCGGTCCTGCACCGCGCGCTCGCCTTCGTGCGAACGCGAGCGGCTGAGTTCGTGGCCCGTGTGCAATCGGGATGTCATCGAAGCCTCCTTCGGAAAAATGCCGGGCTTGGCTCACGTGGAAGCGCGTCGCGAACGCGCGAGCGCGGCCACCACGAGCGCCGCGCCCAGCGCGACCGCACCCGCGACCTTCGGCCGCTGCACCACCGTGTTGTACGCGCAACCGCGCAGCACCGGCCCGTCCATGCCTTCGCGCTCGTGCAGCGCGTGACGCGACTCGTACAGCGCGTTGTCGTCGCGCGGCCGCGCGGGCCGCACCGTGCGCTGGCCGCGCGAGAACAGCGTGGCCGCGACGCGATCGAACAGGTGCGGCGCGTGGTACGCGCTCGCCGACGCGAATTTCGCGGCGCCGCCGACGAACAGCGTGCGGCGCGCGTGCGCGGCCGCGAACAGGATCGCGTCGGCGACGAGAGTGGGGTCGTAGATCGGCGGCGGCAGCTTCGCTTCGACGTTCATGTAGTTCTTCGCGTGCATCACGAACATCGTATCGATCGCGGCCGGCTTGATCAGCGTGACGGATACTGGCAGGTGGTCCGCTTCCATCTCGAGCCGCAGCGAATCGGTGAAGCCCTTCACCGCGTGCTTCGACGCAACGTAGGCGCTTTGCAGCGGCACCGGCGCGTCGGACGCCTCGCTGCCCATGTTGATGATCGCGCCGCCGTGGAAATCGCTCTTGCGCCGGAAATGGTCGGCCGCGACGAGCGACCCGTGCACGACGCCCCAGTAGTTGGTATCGAACAGCCGCCGCTGATCCTCGAGCGGCACGGCGGCCGCCGTGCCGAAGATCGACACGCCCGCGTTGTTGATCCACGTATCGAAACCACCATATGTATCGACCGCGGCCGCGGCCGCGCGCTGCAGATCCTCGATGTTGCCGACGTCGCCGGCGACCGGCACCGCGAGGCCGCCGTGCTGGCGGATTTCGTCGCACAGCGTGTTCAGCGCCTCCTGGTTGCGTGCGAACAGCACGAGCTTCGCGCCGCGCCGTGCCGCCTTGCGCGCGGTGACGAGGCCGATGCCGCTCGTCGCGCCGGTAATCACGATCGTCTGCTCGCCGACCGGTTTGAGCATGCAGTTCATGACTGGACTCCTGTTACGGCGCCGACGTCACTTGGGCCGGATGGTCAGCTGATCGCGCACGCTCCGCACGCCGTCGAGCTGCTTCACGACGCCGACGGCCTGCGTACGCTGCTGCTCGTCGGGCACGCTGCCGGTGAGCGTCACGATGCCGCGCCGCGTCTTCACATGGATGTCGCCGGCCGTCAGGCCGCTCGTGCCGATGAGTTCGGCCTTCGCCTTGGTCGTGATCGTCGCGTCGCGGATCTTCATGCCGGTCGTCGAATGCGACGACGACGACGCGGCGCTGTCGTCGCCGGCGGCGATCACGTTCGGCGCGACCATTGCGCAGGCCGTGGCCGCGGCGATCGCGACGACCATGCCGATGCGCTTTGCGGGATGACGACCCGATCGCGGTGACCGGGCTTGCAGCGGGAATATCTTCATCGTGACCTCCTTTCGTCGGGCCGGCATGGCCGGCGGGCACGTGTCACCCGCGCAAGGCGCGTGCCGCGGCGCCGGCGCCGCATGCACGCGCGTGGCGCCTGGTGGAGGTGCTTTCATCCAATGCGTTGTAATTTTTTCGGCGCGCATCAGCCGGGCATGACGATTGCCGGGCGATGGGTAACGGGCGGGTAACGGGCGCGCGTCGACGCGCCTGCCCGCATCGGGCGACATCATGAGGGAATCGCATCGATCGGCGAACGCGCACCGGCGCGGGAAAGGAGATACCCGCGGAACCCTCGGCACGACGGCGCGCTACGCATGCGCGGCGTCAGCCGGTGCGCTTCGTTACCTGCGCAATCTTGCGCGCCAGTTCGCGCACGTCGACGGGCTTGCACAGATAACCTTCGAACCCGGCTTCGAGCGCGCGGCGTTCGTCGGCGAGGCCCGCGTGCGCGGTCACGGCCAGCACGCGCAGGTCGGACAGCCCGCCGCCGCCGTTCATCGCGCTGCGCCGCAACGCATCGAGCAGCCAGAATCCGTCGCCGTCCGGCATCGCGAGATCGGACAGCACGACGGTCGGCCGCATGTCGGCGGCCACCGCGAGCGCTTCCCGGCCCGACGATGCGATCGCGACAGTCGCGCCGAACGTGGTCAGCGCGGCGGTCAGGCTCGTGCGCGTCGTTGCATCGTCGTCGACGATCAGGATGCGCTGCGCATCCAGCACGAGCGGCTCGTGACGGCCATCCGCCTGCGCGATCCCCCAGGCCATCGCGCCCATCGGCTGCCAGCCGGCCGGCAGCGTCACCGTAAACGTCGCGCCGCGATTGCGGCCCGCGCTCTCGACGGCCACGCTGCCGCCGTGCAGTTCGACGATATGCCGCACGATCGACAGGCCGAGCCCGAGGCCGCGCCGCGACGACGCGGGCGAATCGTCCGCACGGCGGAACATGTCGAACACGAACGGTGCGAACTCCGCCGCGATACCCTGCCCGGTGTCGGACACGGTCAGCACCACGCGCGTATCGACGCGCGCCAGCGCGACCGTCACGGCGCCGCCGCTCGGCGTGAACTTGAGCGCGTTCGACACGAGATTCGACAGCATCTGCCGCAGCCGCTCGGCATCGCCCGACACGATGCAGGTGGCCGCCGTGCATTCGAACTCGAGCACGATACCGGCCGACGACGCGGCCGTCTGGAACGCGCCGACCGAGTCGGAGAACAGCCGCACGACATCCACCGGCATCGCGTCGAGCTGCAGCTTGCCGGTCGCGAGCGACGATGCGTCGAGGATGTCGCCGACCATCCGCGTGAGCGAGCGAGCGCTGCGGTCGATCGCGTCGATCGCCTGCTGCTGCAGCGCGTCGTCGCCCGCGTTGCGCAGCACCTCGACCCAGCCGTAGATCACGTTCAGCGGCGTGCGCAATTCGTGCGATACCGTCGCAAGCAGCTCGTCCTTCAGGCGGTTCGACGTATCGGCCTGGTCGCGCGCATGGCGCGCGCGCTGCAGCGAGCGCAGCGTGCGCAGGTCGCGCAGGCGCTGCGCGCCGGTTTCGCGCAATGTCAGCGACAGCGCGACGCACGCACGCGCGTCGCCGCTCACCGGGCCCGCAGCCGCCGTCGCACGAAAGCGCCGGCCATCGCGTCGCACGCACAGCAGGTCGATCGGCCCGACCGCTTCGCGCATATCGTCGAACGATTCGGCGAACGGCCTGCGTTTCAGCCAGCGCATCGCGACCAGCGATTCGAACGCGCGCCCGAGCGCGTCGCCTTCGTCATAGCCGAACAGGCGCTGCGCGGCCGGGTTCCAGCTGACGATGCGGCCGCCGGCATCGACGCCGACGATCGCGTCCGGCGATGCGTCGACCACCGCGCGCTGCAGCCGCGACGCGTCGACGCGCGAACGATCCGCGCCGGCATCGCGCAACAGCAGCACCGCGCCGTCGATGTTGCCATCGACATCGGCGATCGGCGACGCGACCTCGACGATCGGCACCGGCTCGCGACCGTCCGCATGCAGCCAGTGCTGGTCGGACACGACGCCCGCGCCGCCGAGCGCGCGATCGAGCGGCGTCGCCGGCACGCGGCGGCCGGCGCGATCGAACACCCGCAGCACGTCGCGCGCGGCGCGGCCCGTCGCATCGGCTGGTGCGCAGCCGACGAGTGCAGCCGCGGCCGCGTTCATGTACGTGAGCCGTCCGTTCGTATCGGTTGCGATCACACCATGCGGCAGCGCCTGCAACACGGTTTCGAGCCGCCGATGCCTGGCCGCTTCGCGCCGGCGCGCGTATTCGTTCGTGAGTCGCGCGTGCCGCAGCATCGACGCAATCGCGCAGACGAGCGCACCGATCAGCACGAGCGTCCCGAGCCGGACGAGCCGCTCGGGCAGCGGCTCCGTATAGGCAGCCGGATCGGACAGGAACAGCGTCCACACGAGCATGCCGCTGATCACGGTCGCCACCATCCCGAACAGGAACGAGGTGGCCCACGCGGCGCCCGCGAGCAGCGGGTAGTAGAGGACGAACGGCAGGTTCACGCCGCCGAAGCGGATCGCGAGCGCCTGCAGCACGGTCGCGATCGCGACCAGCATCACGGCCGTTGCGTAATTCCCGGCGCGCATGCGCGAGAAGTCGATCATCGGATACGCTCCTGCCGCGCGACGACGATGCGCGACGCCACGCGGGAACGGGTGCACGAGCGCGATCGCGGCGGCATCAGGAATCCGGCTTGTCCGCTTCGTCTTCCAGTTGCGCGAGCCGGTTGTAGATCGTCTTCAGGCTGACGTCGAGCACTTCGGCCGCCTGCGCCTTCACGCCGCCGCATTGCGCGATCGTGCCGAGGATCAGCCGCCGGTCGACTTCCTCGAGCGGCGTGCCGAACGGCACGGTCACGCGATCCTCGTGCGAATCGACCATGTTCGACAGCTCTTCCATGATCGGCGGCGGCAGCGTCTCGATCACGTCCGCATCGCTGAAAATGCTCGCTCGCTGCACGAAGTTGCGCAGTTCGCGCACGTTGCCGGGCCATTCGTGGGTCTTCAGCGCTTCGCGCGCGGCCGGCGCGAAGCGCAGATGCCGGCCGCTCTCTTCGTTGAAATGCTGCAGGAACGCGTCGGCGAGCATCGGGATGTCGTCGCCGCGCTCGCGCAGCGGCGGCAATGGAATCGGAAACACGTTGATCCGGTGAAACAGGTCGGGCCGCAGCTTGCCGTCCGCCATCGCGGCTTCCGGATCGCGGTTCGTCGCGGCGACGATGCGCACGTCGACGTCGATCTCGCGCGTCGAGCCGAGCCGCGTAAGCCGCCCCGTCTCCAGCACGCGCAGCAGCTTGACCTGCGATTCGACCGGCATCTCGGTGATCTCGTCGAGAAACAGCGTGCCGCCGTCCGCGCGTTCGAAGAAGCCCTTGTGCTGGCGCTCGGCGCCGGTGAAGCTGCCGCGGTCGTGGCCGAACATCTCGCTCTCGACCAGGTTCGCGGCGATCGCGCCGCAGTTCACCGCGAGAAACGGGCCGCGGCGGCGCAGGCTCAGGTCGTGCACCGTCTGCGCGGCCAGCTCCTTGCCGGTGCCCGATTCGCCCGTCAGCAGCACCGAAGCCTCGGTGCGCGCGACGCGGCCGATCGCATCGTAGACGGCCTGCATCGCGGGCGAGCTGCCGAGCATGCGGCCGAAACGCCCGAGGCGCTTCAGCTCCGAGCGCAGCTCGGCAATCTCTTCGTGCAGCGCGGTCGTGCGCGGCACGCGCGCGAAGATGCTGTTCAGCCGCTGCATGTTCAGCGGCTTCACGAGATAGTCGGTCGCGCCGCGCCGCAATGCGTCGATCGCGGTTTCGAGGCTCGCGTGGCCGGTGGTCAACACCATTTCGCAGTGCGAGCGTTTCGGCAATGCGTCGAACAGATCCATGCCGTTGCCATCCGGCAGCACGAGATCGCACAGCACGAGATCGGGGGTATGCGTCGTGACGAGCGTGCGCGCTTCTTCGAGCGTCGCGGCCGTATCGCATGCGAGCTGCTGCGTGCGTGCGAGTGTCGCGAGCATCGTGCGCGTATCGGCATCGTCTTCGACGATCAGGACATAGGGCATCGAGGCTCCTTGTGAGGCGGCCCGGCGCGGGCACTGGCCGGAACCGCGACGGATGTGCGGCGCAGCACGCGCGGCCGGCACACGGCAACACCTTCCGCACTGCATACCAATGAGCGGACCGGCCGTCCTGCAATGAAAAACGCTGCTTCGAAGTATAGAAGACCCCGGTCGCGCATTCGTCGCTCATCGAATAAATCTATCTGCCGCGGCGGCTCGCATTGCCAGATTCAATGTCGCGCCGTTGGTATAAAAGGTAAGCTCCGTACAGGAAAACGACGCATGCCACGTCGTTTTTTCATCAGACCTCGACAATATTCGGTCAAATCTTCCTGATTCGATATCGCGCCATGGCGAAAACCGGCGATGACAGCGCGCGACTCTTCGGTCGCTCGCGTACGATCCAGGCCCTTTTACTGAAGGTGTCGCGCGTCGCGACCACGCACGCCAGCGTGCTGATCGTCGGGGAAAGCGGCGCCGGCAAGGATATCGTCGCGCGTCTCCTGCACGACCTGAGCCCGCGGCGGCGCGGGCCGTTCGTCCCCGTCAACTGCGGGGCGATCGCGCCCGACATCGCGGAATCGCATCTGTTCGGTCACGAAAAAGGCAGCTTCACCGGCGCGGTCGCGCAGCATGTGGGCATGTTCGAAGCCGCGTGCGGCGGCACGCTGTTCCTCGACGAGATCGCGGAAATGCCGGGCGAGCTGCAGGTCAAGCTGCTACGCACGCTCGAATCGAACACGATCGTGCGCGTCGGCGGCCATGAATCGATTCCGCTCGACGTGCGGATCGTCGCGGCCACGCATCACGATCCCGTCGAGGCCGTGCGCAGCGGCCGGCTGCGCGAAGACCTGTTCTACCGAATCGCGATGATCGCGCTGCATGTGCCCCCGCTCAGGCAGCGCGAGGACGATGTCGGTGATATCGCTCTCCAGATCGTCGAGCGGCTGAATGCGCGGCACCGCACGAGAAAGCGCCTGTCGATGCAGGCGATGAAGGCGCTGCGCGCGTATACGTGGCCCGGCAACGTGCGCGAACTGCGCAATGCGCTCGAGCGTGCGTTCATCCTCGCGGACGAGCAGATCGACCTGCAACTGCCGCGCCGCCAACCGCCGCACGAGGAAGTGCGCCACAACGCGATGACGCTGCATATCGGCACGACGCTCGCGCACACGCAGCAGCGCTTCATCGCCGCGTCGCTGCGGCATTTCAACGGCGACAAGCCGCGCACCGCGAAAGCGCTCGGCATCAGCCTCAAGACGCTGTACAACCGTCTCGCGCTGCTGCCCGAGCACGAGCGCAGCGCGGTGAACGGCGCTGCGGCGCCGAACCCCGGTGACGCGGGCGCCGCCACCATCGCCACCACCAGCGCGAGCGCAGCCCCGCCGCCGGGCGCACCGAATCAGTGAGCGCGGCAGCGCGTCGCGCACCGGGGTCAGCGCGCCCCGCGACCGCACATGCTCATGCCATCGCGCGGCACATCGCCGCGCACGTTTCGCACGCGAGCGCGCAGTTGCGGCAATGATCGTGCGCATGCAGCAGGCATTCGGTCGCGCACAGGTCGCACGCCTGTGCACACATTGCGCACACGCTCGGCACGAGCACACTGCGGCGCGCCATCGCGCCCGACGCGAAGCGGCACAGCTGCGCGCATTCGATATCGAGCGCGATGCAGGCCGCCAGCGCGTGCCCGTCGGGTTCCGCGAGGCACGCGGCCAAACACGCATCGCACGCGTGTGCACACGCGTCGCACGCGGCCATGCAGTTGTCGTATCGATCGTCCATCGCATCGCTCCTCGTTCCGGTTCACATACGTCGGGGTTCGAGCTGCACCTTCATCCGGCCCGGTTCGCGCGCGACCGCATCGGCCATATCGGCGATATCCGGGTCGGGCACCGTATCGATGCGAATGTCACCGCTGCCGTGAAATATGACGGCTTTCATGTGCGGCCCTCGTTGTCGAAAGCGGGACGGCGAACGTGACCGTCGAACTGATCGAGCAAGGCGCGCGCCCGCGCAACGGCGCTAGCGTCAGGTCAAACAGCGGCGGGTTTGCGTCGAGTCGTGCGTCGCCTTCAATGCGGCAGCGCGGACGCGGCCTTCAGGCTCGCGACGATCATCTGCATCGCGATCGCCGCGAGAATCATCCCCATCGGGCGCTGCGTGACGGCCGTCACGCGCGAACGCACGACTGCGTGTCGTACGACGCAGCACCGCCGGATCCGCGTTCGCGACCGACGGAGTGCCCCGACCGATGCACGCAACCGACACCTTCGCGGATCACGAGATTCGCGTCGAAGCGACACACAACGCAAACGGTGCGTGGGTCGCGCAGGTGCGGATCTTCCGCGACGGCGCGCCCGTCGACCTGCCGGCACCCGAGCTGGCCGGGCCGCTGTCACGCGGCTGCAATCTGCCGCTCCAATGCCGCTTCCGCCGTCAGGCTGTCGAGATCGCGGCCGATCGTCGCGACCGCGAGCCGCGTGTCGCCGCGCCAGTATGCAATCGAGCAGTCGTGCGCGCCGAGGTCGCCGTCGATCTCGACGCGATCCCATTGCTCCGCATGCCCGACATAGTTGATCGTCATGTCGTAATGCTGGCTCCAGAAGAACGGCACCGCGTCGAACGGCTGCTGCTGCCCGAGCATGTTGCGCGCCGCGACGCTGCCCTGCCGCTCGGCGACGACCCAGTGCTCGACGCGAATGCGCTCGCCCGTCAGCGGATCGGGCCAGCGCGCGATGTCGCCGGCCGCGTAGACGCCGGGCGCGCTCGTCTGCAGGAAGCGGTCGACCGTCACGCCGCGCTCGGCCGCAAGCCCCGCGTCCTGCGCGAGCGCAACGTTCGGACGGACGCCGATGCCGACCACCACGACATCGGCCGGCAGCACGTCGCCGGTCGACAGCGTCACGCTGTCCGGTGCGATTTGCGCGAGCGTCGCGCCGAGATGGAACACGACACCATGCGATTCGTGCAGCGCCTTGATCGTACCGCCGAGCGCTTCGCCGAGCACGTGCGCCATCGGTTGCGCATCGGGCGCGACGACATGCACGTCGAGCCCGCGCGTGCGCAACGCAGCGGCCGCTTCGAGCCCGATGAAGCTCGCGCCGACCACGACGCAACGGCGCGCCGTTTTCAGCTTGCCGATCAGCGCGTCGCAGTCGGCGCGCGAGCGGAGCACGCACACGTGCGGCAGATCGGCGCCGGGCACGGTCAGCCGGTTCGGTTCGGCGCCCGTTGCAAGCAGCAGCGCGCCGTATCCGACGCGGCTACCGTCGGCCAGCTCGACCGCATGCTGCGCGGGATCGATCCGCGCGACGCGCGTGCCGCACCGCACGTCGATTCGATGGTCGGTATAGAACGACGGCGCGCGCAGCGGCAGCCAGTCGGCGTCGGCCGTGCCCGCGAGATAGTCCTTCGACAAATTCGGCCGGTCGTACGGCGGATCGCGGTCGGCGCTCAGCAGCGTGACGGGATGCGGATAACCTTCCTGCCGCAGCGTCACGGCGGCCGCGATCGCAGCGGCGCCGCCGCCTACGATCACCACCGATGCGGGCAACCCGGCCGCATTCAGCGCCGGCGGCGCGGCGGCCGGCCGCGCATCGAGCACGACGGCGCGACCGTCGCGGCGTTCGACGCGCCAGCACGGCAGCCCGTCGAGCGCCGGCGCGCGCAGCCGCGCGCCGGTGCGCAGGCAGAACGCCGCGTGGTGCCACGGGCAGCGGATCGTGTCGCCGACCAGCAGGCCGTCGGCCAGCGGCGCGCCGTAGTGCGTGCATTGCGCGCCCACGGCAAACAGTTCGTCGGCGCGGCGCACGAGCAGCACCGCTGCGTCGCCGACATGGCCCTCGATCATCGCGCCGTCGGCGATGTCGTCGAGCGCGATGCCCAGCGCGAGATCAGGGTGTGAAGACGAGGAATCGCTTCCGGACATGACATCGCTCCCGCAGAGTCAGGTAACGATCCCATTATCGGCGTCCTTCATGAAAAGAACAGGTACAGACGCCCCGCAGCGCACGCAAACACCGACTGTAGCTTGTACGCGATCCATGACCGGCGTAGAACGTCATCGACGTTGCGACGCAACACGCGGCGGCCGCGGCATCGTACTTCCGCGCGTACTTCCGCGCGGACCGCGCAATTCGCGTGCCGCTCCGCCTTCATTCCGTCACCAGAGGTTCTCCCGATGGCCACCGTCCTGTGCGTGCTCTACCCCGATCCCGTCGACGGCTATCCGCCGCGCTACGTACGCGACGCGATTCCGGTCATCGCGCAATACGCGGACGGACAAACCGCGCCGACGCCGGCCGGCCCCGTCGGCTTCCGGCCCGGCGAACTCGTCGGCTCGGTATCCGGCGCGCTCGGGTTGCGCGCTTATATGGAAACGCACGGTCACACGCTGATCGTGACGAGCGACAAGGACGGCCCCGACTCCGAATTCGAGCGCCGGCTGCCCGAGGCGGACGTGGTGATTTCGCAGCCGTTCTGGCCCGCGTACCTGACGGCCGAACGGATCGCCCGCGCGCCGAAGCTGAAGCTCGCACTGACGGCCGGCATCGGTTCGGATCACGTCGATCTCGACGCCGCGGCGCGCGCGCACGTCACCGTCGCCGAAGTCACGGGCTCGAACAGCATCAGCGTGGCCGAACACGTGGTGATGACGACGCTCGCGCTGGTGCGAAACTATCTGCCGTCGCATGCGATCGCTCAGCAAGGCGGCTGGAACATCGCCGATTGCGTGTCGCGCAGCTATGACGTCGAAGGCATGCATTTCGGCACGGTCGGCGCGGGGCGCATCGGTCTCGCGGTGCTGCGTCGGCTGAAGCCGTTCGGCCTGCATCTGCACTACACGCAGCGGCACCGGCTCGACGCCGCGATCGAGCAGGAACTCGCGCTCACGTATCACGCCGATGCCGCGTCGCTCGCCGGCGCCGTCGATATCGTGAACCTGCAGATCCCGCTGTACCCGTCGACCGAGCACCTGTTCGACGCGGCGATGATCGCGCGGATGAAGCGCGGCGCGTACCTGATCAACACCGCGCGCGCGAAGCTGGTCGACCGCGACGCGGTCGTGCGCGCCGTTACGTCAGGGCATCTCGCGGGCTACGGCGGCGACGTGTGGTTTCCGCAGCCGGCGCCGCCCGACCATCCGTGGCGCGCGATGCCGTTCAACGGAATGACGCCGCACATCTCGGGCACTTCGCTGTCCGCGCAGGCGCGCTATGCGGCCGGCACGCTGGAGATCCTGCAATGCTGGTTCGACGGCAAGCCGATCCGCAACGAATACCTGATCGTCGACGGCGGCACGCTCGCGGGAACGGGCGCGCAATCGTACCGGCTGACCTGATGCAACACGACGCGCGGGTTGCGTGTCGTTGCACGCGCCCGCGGCCGCGGTCAGCCGATACAGGACGCGGCGAGCTTGCCGACGGCGACGACCGCCTGCTCGATCTCCGGCGACCACGGGCTACTGTAGTTCAGCCGGATGAAGTTCCGGTAGCTGTCCGCGATCGAGAACATGTAGCCCGGCCCGATCGTGATCCCCTGCTCCAGCGCGAGCTGATACAGCCGCATCGCGTCGACCTGCGCGGGCAATTCGACCCACAGCACGTACCCGCCCGCCGGGCTCGAAATGCGCGTGCCCTCCGGGAAAAACCGCGACACCATCGCGCGCATCAGGTTCGCCTGCTGCGCGTACGCCTTGCGAATCCGCCTCAGGTGATGCTCGTAACCGTCGCGCTCGAGAAACTCCGCGATCGCCAGTTGCGGCAACGACGGCGTCGCGAGCGTGTTCAGGAATTTCAGCTTCTCGACCTGTTCGCGATAGCGGCCCGGCAACGCCCAGCCGATCCGGTACGCGGCCGTCAGGCTTTTCGAGAACGACGAGCAATGCAACACGATGTCGTTGCGGTCGTACGACTTCAGCGTGCTCGGATGCATGTTGCCGAAGTACAGTTCGTTGTACACACCGTTCTCGATGATCGGCAGGTCCGCTTTGGTTGCGAACTCAACCAGCTCGCGCTTGCGCTCGTCGGGCATCTGAAAGCCGAGCGGGTTCTGGAAGTTCGGCATCACCATGCATGCGGCGATCGGCTGCGACTTCGCAATCGCCGCCAGCGCCGCAATGTCGATCCCGTATTCCGGATGCGTCGCGACCTCGATCGCCTTCATCCCCATCCGCTCGATCGCGTGCAGCATCGCGTAGAACGTCGGCGATTCCACCGCGATCGTATCGCCCGGCGTCGCCACCGCCTGCAGACACAGGTTGATCGCCTCAGTCGCGCCGACCGTCACGATGATCTCGTTCGGATCCACCGACATCCCGTTTTCCAGGTAGCGGCGCGCGATCTGCCGGATCAGCCGCGGATGGCCGGGCGGCAGCCCGTCCGTCACGCCCCACAGCGACTTGTCGCGGCCGGCCGCATACGCATAGCGGTTCAGCTTCTCGAACGGAAACAGGCTCGGGTCCGGATACGGCGAGCCGAGCGGCACCGCGTCGTCGGTGCCGATCGAGCGCAGCGTCGACAGCACGAGCCGGCTCACGTCCACCGACGACGAGATCGCGATCGGCTTCGACGGCCGCAGCTCGCGCACCGGCGCATGGCTGTCGTCGCGGCGCAGGTTCACGAAGTAACCCGACTGCGGGCGGCTTTCCAGCAGCCCGCGGCTTTCGAGCAGCAGGTACGCATGAAGCACGGTCGTGATGCTGATCCGGTGCTGCTGGCTCGCCTGCCGCACCGACGGCACACGATCGCCGTGTCGATACACGCGTTGCCGGATGAGTCTCTCTATGTCGTTCGCGAATTTCTCGTAGAGCTTCATCCGCCTCGCCCCGCCAGCGGTGAACCGGCCCGGGACGCGTGCGCGTCCCGGCCGCGCCGATGCACGAAGCCGGATAGCCGTGCCCGGCCGCGGGCGTCCCGGTTCGAGCCTCGTCCGTTACCGAAATTGAAGGCGGATAGCAATGCGGATCCCATCAAGACAAGGATCGGCATCCTACTGCGTCATTTCGACGAATGTAAGTGACAGTTTGGCGATCAAACGCCAAATCCGGTTGGCGTGGTGAACAGATTCAAACGCGCCGGTGCGGCGCCGCGCTGCGCCGGCACAAGTCGTTTTGTATTTCCGATCGCCGGCAGCCGGCGACGACTCGATGCGTGTCCGGCGTGGCGATGCGTGGACTCACGCGTCGTCGACGTTGTCCGCGTAGTGGTCGATCGCGACCTTGCACTCGTCGAACACCACCGTCAGCTGCGCGACGTCGTTCGACTCGACCCACTTGCGGATCTGCAGGAAGTAGCCGGTGCCGAGATCGGCGATGCGGGCCGGATCGTCGGTCGTCACGTCGACGGTCGCGATCGCGCGGTTGCCGGGCAGCGGCGACAGCGTCGCCGCGATGTCGAAGCGCCGGTACGATTGATCGATGCGCATGCGGTTCTCCCGAAACGGTTGGAAGGCGGCGCTCAGCCGAGCGCCTGGCGGAAGACCTTGCCGCCGAATCCCGTCACGACGTTGTCGACCGAGAACGGCGTGGCTTCCTTCGCCTCGAGAATGATCGCGACGCTGCCGGGCACGAGCCGCGCGGCCACCGTCTCGACGAACGTGCCGTCGAGCAGCGCGTTGCCGGCCGCGTCCGCGAGGATGCCGGCACCCGCGCCGGCCGCCATGCCGGTGACCACGCCGAGCGGCCCGGCGAGGATCCCGAGCAGGCCGCCCGCGATCGCGCCGATCACGCCGCCCTTGAACGGCCGCGATTCGGCGGCGAGCACCGCGAGCTTGCCGGCCGCGTCCTTTTCGACGACGACGCCGTTCTCGATGCGGAATCCTTCATTCTTCTCCGACAGCGCCTCGAAATCGTTCGCCGCCTGGCGGGCCGTGTCGACGCTGCCGAACACGGCGACGATCAGTTGCTTGGTCATGCGACACCTCTCTCGTGTAGATGGGCATATGCTGCCGGCGCACATCGCGCGGCGCGCCGGCAACCCGGTGTTCATTCAGATGCCTGTGGCTTCGACACGTGCGCGGGCTGCCTCGACATACGCATGCGCGGCCGCCTGCTGCATCGCGACGACGGACGGCGCACGTGCGCGCGCCGGATCGGCGTCACGCGCGTCGCGTGCCTGCCGGTACGCGTCCGACGACGCGTGCTGCAAATCGATCGCCTGCTTCGTTGCGACGGAATGCGTGCTCATCCGGCCCCTCCTGTAGAAACATGGTGCATATCGTTCGCGCGTCACCGGCCCACATGCGCGTCCTCCTCGACATCGTCGACGTCGGCCGGAAAACGATGCTGGCCGAAGCTCAGGATCAGCACGCCCACCGCGAGCAGCACGATCCCGAACGTCGTCATCAGCATCCGCTCGGGGCCGTCGGTCGCGCCGCGCAGGATCAGGTCGCGCGCGAGCGACGTCATCGCAATGAACAGCGGAAACCGCACGGGCAGCCGGCCGAGCCGCAGGTAGCGCACGTTCATCGCGAGCACTTCCAGATACAGGAACATGAGAAGCAGGTCGGTCAGCGACACCTCGCCCGCGAGCACGACCTTCCACGCTTCCTGCGTCATCGCGAACGCGGTCGCGAGACCGATCACGATCAGCCCGGCCAGTTCGGCCGCGTGAAGGAAATGGCCGAAGCGGCGACGGATGCGCTCGGACGGCGAACAGGAAACGGTGGACGTATTCAAGGTGACGGTCGGTATGAAGATCCGTGAGCGGTACCGGGCAGCGGGACCTAATCTACTGCACGCTGCACGGACGCTCAAGAGCACAGCGCCGCGCATGCCAGGAGTACAGCTGCGCGGCCGCCGCGCAAATTCCGGCCCCGTTTGACGCATTCGAATGACAGATTGACGATACGTGTTCCAAAGACCCGCCGAAGCTGCTAGATTGCATGCTCGACGACGTTGCGCGGTGCGGGCAAGTCACGCGCCGGGCGGCCGGCCGCCGCCGCTGCGGCCCGTTGCGCAATGCCCGCGCAACGTCCTTCATCCGCATGTCACAAAGAGAACAGTCGCATGACACAGTCCAACCGTTCGCCTTCGCGCGCCGCGGCAGCCGCGGCCCGTCCGCCCCGACATGACTGACCGGCAGGCCGCGATGCAGACACCTCCCCCGCTCTCCCAGGCCGTTCACAGCCCGATCACGCGCAGCGCGATCTTCCTCGTGGCAACGATCAATCCCGGCGCCGATCACGCCGACACGATCCGTTCATGGTGCGGCGACATCGCCGCGCTCGTGCGCTCGGTCGGCAAGCGCGTGCCCGGCGGCAACCTGACCTGCGTGTGCGGCTTCGGCGCCGACGCGTGGGATACGCTGTTCGGCGACCCGCGCCCCGCGTCGCTGCATCCGTTCCGCGAATTCGGCGCCGGGCAGCGCATCGCGGTCGCGACGCCGGGCGACATCCTGCTGCACATCCGCGCCGAAGCGATGGACCTGTGCTTCGAACTCGCGACGCAACTGCTCGGCGCGCTCGGCAGCGCCGTCACGGTCGTCGACGAGGTGCACGGCTTCCGCAATTTCGACCAGCGCGCGATGATCGGCTTCGTCGACGGCACCGAGAACCCCGAAGGCCGCGAAGCGGTCGACTTCACGGTGATCGGCGATGAAGATGCCGAATTCGCCGGCGGCAGCTACGTGATCGTGCAAAAGTACCTGCACGACATGGCCGGCTGGAACGCGCTCGCGGTCGAGACGCAGGAGCGCATCATCGGCCGCACCAAGCTGTCCGACATCGAGCTCGCGCCGGACGTGAAGCCGTCGTCGTCGCACAGCTCGCTGACCACGCTCGACGAGAACGGCCAGGAAGTGAAGATCCTGCGCGACAACATGCCGTTCGGGCGTCCGGGCGCCGGCGAATTCGGCACCTATTTCATCGGCTATGCGCGCTCGCCGGCGCCGATCGAGCAGATGCTCGAGAACATGTTCGTCGGCCGCCCGCCCGGCAACTACGACCGCCTGCTCGACTACAGCCGCGCGGTCACCGGCTCGCTGTTCTTCGTGCCGTCGGCCGACCTGCTCGAAGCGCTCGCCGATCGCGCGGCGCCGGCCGCCGACGCCGCGCAACCGGAATCCTCGTCGTCCGCGCCGCAGCGCGACGGCTCGCTGAAAATCGGCTCGCTGAAAGGAACCCAAGCCTATGAATAACCTGCACCGCGAACTCGCCCCGATCTCGTCGTCCGCCTGGGAACAAATCGAGGAGGAAGTGGCGCGCACCTTCAAACGATCGGTGGCCGGCCGCCGCGTCGTCGACGTCGACGGCCCCGCGGGCCCCGAGCTGTCGGCCGTCGGCACCGGGCACCTGGTGGAGGTCGCCGCGCCGCGCGAGCAGGTGAACGCGCGGCTGCGCGAAGTCCGCACGATCGTCGAGCTGACGGTGCCGTTCGAACTGAGCCGCGATGCGATCGACAGCGTCGAGCGCGGCGCGCGCGACGCCGACTGGCAACCGGCGAAGGACGCCGCGCAGCGGCTCGCGTTCGCCGAGGACAACGCGATTTTCGACGGCTACCCGGCCGCCGGCATCGTCGGCATCCGCGAAGGCACGTCGAACCGCAAGCTCACGCTGCCGGCGGACGTCAGCGCGTACCCGGACGCGATCAGCGACGCGCTCGAAGCGCTGCGGCTCGCGGGCGTCGACGGCCCGTACTCGGTGGTGCTCGGCTCGGACGCGTATACCGCGCTCAGCGAGGCGCGCGACCAGGGGTATCCGGTTCTCGGCCACATCAAGCGGATCGTCAGCGGCGAGATCATCTGGGCGCCGGCGCTCAGCGGCGGCTGCGTGCTGTCGATGCGCGGCGGCGATTACGAGTTGCACCTCGGGGAAGACGTATCGATCGGCTACACGAGCCATAGCGACAAGGCCGTCCGCCTGTACCTGCGCGAAACCTTCACGTTCCTGATGCTGACAAGCGAAGCATCGGTGGCCGTGGCGCCGCAGGCCAGCACGGCCACCTGATCCAGGTTGCCTGCGCGCGATGCCCGCCCGGGCGTCGCGCGCGACCGGCCGCATGTTCGTCGCCGATCGAACCCATCTTGCATGGAGAATGTCATGAGCGATACGAATGATGCATTGCAGGCACTGCAAGCGTCGGTCGACAGCCTGAAGAAAACGGTCGATGCGAACGCGGGCAGCGAGGCCGGCGACACCGCCGTGCTGTTTACCGTCGTGTCGCTGATGCTGGCCGAGTTGCCGCCCGACACGCGCAACCTGATCGAGGATTCGTTCTCCGTCTGGGCCAATGGTCTGCCGAATGCGGCACTGTCGACGGACGTGAAGCAGATCGCCCGCCAGCGGCTCGCGATGAAACTGTCCGACTGATCGCGGTTCGCCACGGTTGGCGCCATGTCCGGCCCGTACCGTGCAACTGGACCTCTCGTTCGGCCGCCACGCACGCATCGGCTGCGATGCGCGCGCGGCCGGCCCACCCGCATCACCGTCCGTTTGCCGCCGACCGGCGCCCTGCGCGCCGATGTCGCACCGCGATCCGTTCGCGTTTCCCTCCCCCGTGCCTCCAGTCACCGCACGCTGCACATGCCGCGCGCGCCCGCGTCGCCGCGTGCGCGCCCGTCTGTACTCCTTGTCCCCCGTGCGTGCGCGCATGTGAGGGTGCAATTCGCAGTCGGTCCGGCGCGAAACTGTGTCTTGGATGCCTCCCGCCGAGGCGCTATTTTGAACGCAGTCGAAGCGATGCCGTGGGCTCCTCGCAGCATGCGCGCTCCCCGCCGCGACCGTGCGCCTCGCCGGCGCGCGCGGCGCGACAGCGTGGGCGCGGCCCGCGCGCCGCCGCGCCTCTCGTCGCGTGTTCGCGGTCGGCACGCGCCAGCGCTGCACCGCATCGTGACTTCACCGTTCGACCCACCTTCACAGACAGGAGCCAGACCACCATGCCCGCACTTTGCGATATCTGCCACGCCCGGCCGGCCGTTGCGCGCGCAACCGTGATGCAGGACGGCGAGCGCAAGACGATCTCGATCTGCGACTACCATTTCCGTCAGCTGATGCGGCATCAGAGCATGCTGAACCCGTTCGATTCGCTGCTGGGCGGCGGCGGCTCGTCGTCGCTGTTCGGTGAGCTCGGCGACGAATCGCCGCTCGCCGCCGAGGTGCCGCGCGAATCGGTCGACCCGACCGACGCGTTCAGCGAACATACGCTCGAACTGCTGCAGCGCGCGGCCGAGAAGGCGCACGAACTGCGCCGCAGCGAGCTCGACTCCGAACACCTGCTCTACGCGCTCGCGGACACCGACGTCTGCGCCGCGCTGCTGAAGGAACTGAAGCTGTCGCCGCAGGACATCAAGTCGTATATCGACGAGCATGCGCACACCGGCACGGCCGCCCCCGATGCGCCGCTCGACAAGCTGTCGATCTCGCCTCGCGTGAAGAAGGCCGTGCAATACGCGTTCCAGGCGTCGCGCGATCTTGGCCACTCGTATATCGGCCCCGAGCACCTGCTGATCGGGCTTGCATCGGTGCCGGACAGCATCGCCGGCACGCTGCTGAAGAAATACGGCGTGACGCCCGAGGCGCTGCGCCAGAAAGTCGTGAAGGTGGTCGGCAAGGGCGCCGAGGACGGCCGCGTCGACGCACCGACCGGCACGCCGAACCTCGACAAGTTCGGCCGCGACCTCACCGCGATCGCGCGCCAGGGCAAGCTCGACCCCGTGCTCGGCCGCGCGCAGGAAATCGAAAGCACGATCGAAGTGCTCGCGCGCCGCAAGAAGAACAACCCGGTGCTGATCGGCGAGCCGGGCGTCGGCAAGACCGCGATCGTCGAAGGGCTCGCGCAGCGGATCGTCAACGGCGACGTGCCCGAGGTGCTGCGCAACAAGCGGCTCGTCGAGGTCAACATCAATTCGATGGTCGCCGGCGCCAAGTATCGCGGCGAGTTCGAGGAGCGCGCGAAGCAGCTGATCGACGAAGTGACTGCGAAGCAGGACGAACTGATCCTGTTCATCGACGAACTGCATACGATCGTCGGCGCGGGCCAGGGCGGCGGCGAAGGCGGCCTCGACATCGCGAACGTGCTGAAGCCCGCGCTCGCGCGCGGCGAGCTGAGCCTGATCGGCGCGACGACGCTCAACGAATACCAGAAATACATCGAGAAGGACGCGGCGCTCGAACGGCGCTTCCAGCCGGTGTTCGTGCCGGAGCCGAGCGTCGAGCAGACGATCGTGATCCTGCGCGGGCTGCGCGACAGTCTCGAGGCGCACCACCAGGTGACGTTCGCCGACGACGCGTTCGTCGCGGCCGCCGAGTTCGCCGACCGCTATATCACGTCGCGCTTCCTGCCCGACAAGGCGATCGACCTGATCGACCAGGCCGCCGCGCGCGTGCGGATCGGCGCGACGTCGCGCCCCGTCGACATCCAGGAAGGCGAAGCGCAGATCGCGCAACTGAAGCGCGAACAGGACTACGCGACGTCGCGCAAGCGCTTCGACGAAGCGAAGCAGTTCGAGGAGCAGATCAACGCGAAGCAGAAGACGGTCGATGAAAAGATGGAGGCGTGGCAGCGCAAGACCGGCTCGGAAACGCTGGAGGTGACGGTCGAATCGGTCGCCGAGGTCGTGTCGCGGCTGACCGGCATCCCCGTGTCGGAACTCACGCAGGAAGAGCGCCAGAAGCTGCTGAAGATGGAAGAGCAGCTGCGCGAGCGCGTGGTCGGCCAGAGCGACGCGGTGGTGGCCGTCAGCGACGCCGTGCGGCTGTCGCGCGCGGGGCTCGGCCAGACGCACCGGCCGATCGCGACGTTCCTGTTCCTCGGGCCGACGGGTGTCGGCAAGACCGAGCTCGCGAAGGCGCTGGCCGAGACCGTGTTCGGCGACGAGCAGGCGATCATCCGCATCGACATGTCCGAGTACATGGAACGGCATGCGGTCGCGCGGCTGATCGGCGCGCCGCCCGGCTACGTCGGCTACGACGAAGGCGGCCAGCTCACCGAGCGCGTGCGGCGCCGCCCGTACAGCGTGATCCTGCTCGACGAGATCGAGAAGGCGCACCCGGACGTCTACAACGTTCTGCTGCAGGTGTTCGACGACGGCCGCCTGACCGACGGCAAGGGCCGCGTGGTCGACTTCAGCAACACGATCATCATCGCGACGAGCAACCTCGGCGCCGCGATCATCATGGACAACCTCACGCAGCCGGAAGCCGCGCGCAAGACCGACAAGGCGATCCGCGACGAACTGATGCAGGTGCTGAAGGGCCATTTCCGCCCCGAGTTCCTGAACCGGATCGACGAGGTGATCGTCTTCCACGCGCTGTCGAAGGAGAACATCCGCGCGATCGTGCAGATCCAGCTCGACCGCGTGGTGCGCACGGCCGCCGCGCAGGACATCACGCTCATGATGGGCGACTCGCTCGTCGAGCACCTGACCGAAGCCGGCTATCAGCCGGAGTTCGGCGCGCGCGAGCTGAAGCGCCAGATCCGCCAGACCATCGAGACCAAGCTCGCGAAGGAGATCCTCGCCGACCGGCTGAAGTCGGGCGACCGCGTCGAAGTCGACTACGACAAGGACAGCGACGAAGTGAAGTTCAACAAGCTCGCCGCGCCGGAAGCGAAGGACACGAAGGACGCGAAGAAGGACGCCGGCGGCAAGGCGAAACCGAACGGCAAGGCGGCCAAGGCAGGCGACGATGCGAAGACAGGCGACACGCCCGCCGACGCACCGCCGCCCACACCCGCCGCGAAACCGTCCGGCAAGAAGTCGTCCGGCGCGAAGAAGGACGCGCACTGAAACCCCCGCCTGCCCTGCATGCCCGGGGCACGCATGACCGACTCCGTCCGACGGACGGAGCCGCACCACGCCGCGACACGGCGCAACCCGAGCCGCCCGCACCGGGCCCGGCTCATGGAGATTCACAATGACAAATCGACGCGAAGTGCCAGGCATCAGGAAGTACGACGGGCCCGCCGGCGGTTGGGGCGCGCTTCGCGCGACAGCCGACGCCGTGCGCACGCAGATGGAAACCATCGAGGCGCCGATCGTGCTGATGCGGACCAACCAGCCCGACGGTTTCGACTGCCCCGGCTGCGCATGGCCCGACAAGGAACACAAGTCGACGTTCCAGTTCTGCGAGAACGGCGCGAAGGCCGTCACGTGGGAAGCGACGACCAAGCGCGTGACGCCCGAGTTCTTCGCGGCGAACACCGTATCGTCGCTGCTGCGCATGTCGGACTACGAACTGGAGAACATGGGCCGGCTCACGCATCCGCTCGTCTATGATCGCGCGACCGACACGTTCCGTGCGATCGAATGGGACGATGCGTTCGCGCGCATCGGCGAAGTGTTGCGCGCGCTGCCGCCCGAGCAGGTCGAGTTCTATACGTCCGGCCGCGCGTCGAACGAAGCCGCGTACCTGTACCAGCTGTTCGCGCGCGAGCTCGGCACCAACAACTTCCCCGACTGCTCGAACATGTGCCACGAGCCGACCAGCGTCGGCCTGCCGCAGTCGATCGGCATCGGCAAGGGCACCGTATCGCTGGAGGATTTCGACCACTGCGAGCTGATCATCTCGATCGGCCACAACCCCGGCACGAACCACCCGCGGATGATGGGTACGCTGCATGAGTGCTCGCGGCGCAACGTGCCGATCATCGTGTTCAATCCGCTGCGCGAGCGCGCGCTCGAACGCTTCGCGGATCCGCAGGACATGATCGAGATGGCGTCGTTCGGCTCGACGCGCATCGCATCGACGTACTACCAGCTCGACGCGGGCGGCGACGCGGCCGCGCTGAAGGGCATCATGAAGGCGCTGCTGCAGCTCGAAGCCGAGCGCGGCGACGTGCTCGACCGCGACTTCATCGCTCAGCACACCAACGGCTTCGACGCGTTCTCGGCCGATCTGCAGGTCACGTCGTGGGACGACATCGAGCGCGCGAGCGGCCTCAGCCAGGCGCAGCTCGAACAGGTCGCACTCGCCTACGCGAAATCGAACGCGACGATCGTCACGTACGGGATGGGCGTCACGCAGCACAACAAGGGCACGGCAACCGTGCGCCTGATCGCCGACCTGCTGCTGATGCGCGGCAACATCGGCAAGCCCGGCGCCGGCATCTGCCCGCTGCGCGGCCATTCGAACGTGCAGGGCAACCGCACGGTCGGCATCACCGAGAAACCGTCGGCCGAGTTCCTGAAGAAGATCGAGGACGTATGCGGCTTCACGCCGCCCGCGCATCACGGGCACGACGCCGTGCAGGCGATGCAGGCGATGGTCGACGGCAGCGCGAAGGCGCTGCTGTGCCTCGGCGGCAACTTCGCGGTCGCGCTGCCCGATCCCGAGCTGTCGTTCCCGGCGATGGCGAAGCTCGACCTGAGCGTGCATCTCGGCACCAAGCTGAACCGCACGCACCTACTGGTCGGGAAGGAAACCTTCATCCTGCCCGTGCTCGGCCGTACCGAGCTCGACATGCAGGCGAGCGGCCGGCAATCGATCACCGTCGAGGATTCGATGTCGATGGTCCACGCGTCGGCCGGCAAGCTCAAGCCGGCGTCCGACCAGTTGCGCTCGGAGCCCGCGATCGTCGCGGGCATCGCGCATGCGACGCTGCCGAACAGCAAGGTCGCGTGGCTCGACCTGATCTCCGACTACGACCGCATCCGCGACCTGATCGACCGCACGGTGTCCGGCTTCGAGGCATTCAACGAACGCATCCGCACGCCGGGCGGCTTCCGGCTGCCGCTGCCGCCCACCGAGCGCGTATGGCCCACGGCGACCGGCAAGGCGATGTTCTCGGTCTACAAGGGCGTCGCGGAAGACGCGGCGGTGCTCGGCGCCGAGCAGGTGCTGCGGCTGATCACGCTGCGCAGCCACGATCAGTACAACACGACGATCTACGGGCTCGACGACCGCTATCGCGGCGTGTTCGGGCGGCGCGACGTGCTGTTCATGAACCCGGCGGATCTCGCGAAGTACGGGCTCGAACACGGCGACCTCGTCGACATCGAGACGATCACCGCGTCGGGCCGCACGCTGCGTCTCGAGAAGATCACCGCGATCGAGTACGACATCGCGCCGGGCTCGGTCGGCGCGTACTACCCGGAAGCGAACGTGCTCGTGCCGCTCGACTACATCGACAAGGAAAGCGGCACGCCGTCGTACAAGTCGGTGCCGGTGCGCGTCGCGCGCTCCGCGGCCGTCTGATGCACGCGCAGGCTTGCGGCGCTTCTCCGGCCGCGAGCCTGCCCTCGTCATACCGAAACGCTTCCACGAGCCACCGCATCGCCATCGCTACGGTAGCCCCACTCTTTCTTCTCCGCTTCGAACAGTGCCCCGCTTACTGCGCTGCAGTCGGCGGCAGATGCGCACCGCCCTGCCGGCGCCGGTACGCGCTGTCGCGCGTCGCGAGCCAGTAGTACAGCGGCGACGTCAGCAGCAGCCCCACGAGCCACGACAGGTCCGCGCCGCCGAGATGCGCGGGAATCGGGCCCGCATACATCGGCGTGTTCATGAACGGAATC
The DNA here is from genome assembly GCF_900119325.1 of Burkholderia sp. NFPP32. Classification (NCBI taxonomy): domain Bacteria; kingdom Pseudomonadati; phylum Pseudomonadota; class Betaproteobacteria; order Burkholderiales; family Burkholderiaceae; genus Burkholderia; species Burkholderia sp. NFPP32. Next base: position 205,762 of record NZ_FPJP01000006.1, read on the forward strand.
TGCACGAGGATGCCGATCGCATACGCGAGCAGCGCCTGCGGATTGAAGCGGCCGTAGATCCCGCCGTCCGCCATGAAGATCGACTGGATGTCGTACTTGCCCTTGTGGATCACGTAGAAGTCGATCAGGTTGATCGCCGTCCACGGCACGAGCACGACCAGCAGCGCGAGCACGAGATCGACGAGGTTGCCGACGAAGTTCGTCGATGCGCCGATCGCCGCGTAGCAGCACGCAACGAAGATCACGACCGACACCGCCGCGCGGGTTTTTGCGGTCGGAATCCACTTGTACGCAAACGTCTGCACCGACGTGATCACCGCGAGCACCGCGCCGTACAGGTTCAGCGCGTTGTGGCTGATCACGCTCAGCAGGAACAGCACGAGCATCAGCGGTCCGAGCGGGCCCGTCGCCTGCTTGACTGCATCCATCGTGTCCGCGCCGGCCGGCACCGCGAGCACCGCGACCGCGCCGAAGATGAACGCGAGCGTCGAACCGATCGTGCAGCCGAGATAGGTCGCCCAGAACGTCGACGCCACGCCGACGTTTTCCGGCAGATAACGCGAATAGTCCGACACGTACGGCGCGAACGCGATCTGCCACAACGCCGACAGCGATACCGTCGCGAGCCATCCGGCGAAGTCGAAGCCGCCGCGCGTCAGGAAATCGTCAGTCGTCACGTGCGTGAGGATCATCCAGAAGCCGACCAGGATCCCGATGCCGAGCACCCACGTGCCGATCCGGTTCAGGATATGGATGAAGCGGTAGCCGACGATGCCGATCAGCCCCGAGCCCACCGCGCCGATCACGATGCCGACGGGCACCGGCACCGACGCCGCGATGCCGTGCACCGACTTGCCGGCGAGCACGATGTTCGACGCGAAGAAGCCGACGTACATCACGGCCGCGATCACCGTGACGAGCAGCGCGCCCCACGAACCGAACTGCGCACGGCTCTGGATCATCTGCGGGATGCCCATCTGCGGCCCCTGCGCGGAATGCAGCGCCATCAGCACGCCGCCGACCGCCTGGCCGACGACGATCGCGACGATGCCCCACATCAGGTTCAGGTGGAAGAGCTGCACGCCGAGCGCGCCGGTCACGATCGGCAGCGGCGCGATGTTGCCGCCGAACCAGAGCGTGAACAGGTCGCGCACCTTGCCGTGGCGTTCCGCGGGCGGCACGTAGCCGATCGTGTGTTTCTCTATCATCGGGGACGCGTTGCGGTCCACGTTCGTCATGGTGAAGTCTCCTGTCCTGCGCGGCGATGCGCGCTTGCCGTTTCAGCCGGCCCACGACGGTGCGCGAGCCTGCAATCGGGTCCGGATACGCGAGCGACGACGCGCCGCGTGCACGCGCGGCGGTTGTCGGCCGAAGCGGACAATGCGCGGCATGCGGGGACGGACGACATGTCCCGCCGGCACGTGTGCGGCCTCGTTGTGATCCGGATTGGAGACGATGGTGCGCCCCCGATGCCGCGACGGAGAAATACTAAAAATATTTCCGGGACATACGAAAAAGCTCTGTAGCGGAAATTTCGGCTTCAGGCTTCTTCAGGTAAGGTGCTACGCGAAACCATGGACAGAATTCGCCCTCGGCGGCATGCCGGGGCCGGGCATCAGAGGTGCATGTGGCTCACTACACTTTGCGGCAACTGAAATACTTCGTGACGACGGTGGAATCCGGCAGCGTCGCCGAGGCGTCGCGCCAGCTTTTCATCGCGCAGCCGTCGATCTCCAGCGCGATCAAGGGGCTCGAGGAAAGCTTCGGCGTGAAGCTGTTCATCCGCCATCACGCGCAGGGCGTATCGCTGACGCCGAGCGGCACGCGCTTCTACCGGAAAGCGCAGGAGCTGCTGCGCATCGCGCACGAATTCGAACAGAACGCGCTCGCCGACAACGACGTGATCACCGGGCAGATCGACATCGGCTGCTTCGAGACGGTCGCGCCGCTCTATCTTCCTCAGCTCATCGCGGGGTTTCGCGAGCGCTACCCGGGCGTCAACATCCGGCTGCGCGACGGCGACCAGCAGGAACTCGTGCAGGGCCTGACGTCCGGCACGTTCGATCTCGCGCTGATGTACGACCACGATCTCGACGGCACGATCGAAACCGAGCCGTTGATGCCGCCGCAGCAGCCGTACGTGCTGCTGCCGGAGAACCACCGGTTCGCGGGCCAGCCGCACGTGTCGCTGCGCGACCTCTGTGTCGAGCCGATGATCCTGCTCGACGTGCAGCCGAGCCGCACGTATTTCGTCAGCCTGTTTCATGAGCTCGGGCTGACGCCGAACATCGTGTTCGGCTCGCCGTCGATCGAGATGGTGCGCGGGATGGTCGGCCAGGGGTTCGGCTTCTCGCTGCTCGTCACGCGCCCGTATTCGGAATATACGTACGACGGCCGGCGCGTCGTGACGATCGGCCTCAGCGAAACGGTGAGCCCGTCCGGGCTCGTGAGCGCACGACTGAAACGCGGGCAGCTCACCAAGCAGGCGCAGTCGTTTGTCGATTTCTGTCGCGAGCGGCTCGCGCGGATCGTCGCGGAATCGGCGCGATAACGAAGGAGAAAAAACGCACGCGCCACCGGACGGGCGCGTGCGTGTCGGCTATGGGTTCAGGCGGCCGAAGCAAGATGCGCGGCCAGACGGCCCAGCATCGCGTCGCATCCGTGCAGTTGTTCGAGCGTGACGAACTCGTCGGGCTTGTGCCCCTGGTCCATGCTGCCGGGCCCGCACACCACGGTCGGAATGCCCGCCTGCCCGAACAGCCCGCCCTCGGTGCCGAACGCGACCGTACCGAACGCATCGGACCCGCTCAGCATCGCGAGCAGGCGCGCGGCTTCGCTGTCGGGCGCGGTCGCGAGCCCCGGGTACGCGCCGAGCGGCTGCAGTTGAATATCGGTATCAGGCTGCACCGCGCGCATCTTCGGCAACAGTTCGGATTCCGCATAGTCCTGCAGCTTTCTCGGCACGTCGTGCGCATCGAAATCCGGCAGCGCACGCACCTCGAAATCGAACGCGCATTCGGCCGGCACGATGTTCAGCGCGCGGCCGCCCTTGATCAACCCGGTCTGCACGGTCGAGAACGGCGGATCGAAGCGGCTGTCGTGCCATTCGGGCCGCGCGAGCGCCGCGCCGATCTCGCCGAGCCGGCCGATCAGCTTCGCCGCATAGTCGATCGAGTTGACGCCCGACGGCGCATACGCCGAGTGGCACGCGGCGCCCTTCACGTGGCAGCGCATCGCGAGCTTGCCCTTGTGACCGAGCACCGGCTTCAGTTCGGTCGGCTCGCCGATCACGCACAGGCGCGGCCGATGCTCGCGCGCGGCCAGTGCTTCGAGCATCGGCCGCACGCCGACACAACCGACTTCCTCGTCGTACGAGAACGCGAGATGCACGGGCACGCTCAGCGGCCTCGCGACGAACGCGGGCACCGCCGCGAGCACCGAAGCGATGAAGCCCTTCATGTCGGCCGTGCCGCGACCATACAGGCGGCCGTCGCGCTCGGTCAGCCGGAACGGCTCGACCGTCCACGCCTGCCCGTCTACCGGCACCACGTCGGTGTGGCCCGACAGCGCGATGCCGCCGCGATCGCGCGGCCCGATCGTCGCATACAGGCTCGCCTTCGTGCGCTCCGCGTTGTAGAACAGTTCGCTCGATACGCCGAAGCCCGCGAGATAGTCGCGGATGAACGCGATCATCTCGAGATTCGAATCGCGGCTGACCGTCGCGAACGCGATCAGCCGTTCGAGCAGCGCGCGGCTCGATGCGTCACTCATCGCCCGGCACTCCGTAGCTCGGCGCGGCGGTCGGGTTCAGCGCGCGGGTCTGGTAATCCTGCATCTGCGGTCGATATGCGCGCCACAGCGCGTCGAGCTGCCCGATCGGGTCGGCATCGGCCCAGTCGACGCGCAGGTCGACGATCGGCCAGGCCACGTCGCCGACCACCTTCAGCGCGGCCGAATGCACCGGCCCCGCCTCGCCGCCGGCTGCGATCGCCGCATGCATCGCGGCCAGCAGGCGATCGGCGAGCAGGCCGGGCGCCTGTTCGAATGCACGCACCATCGTATCGATCACGGCCGGCGCGGCCAGCAGGTTGCCGGCCGCCACGCATTGCTCGCCCTTCACCGCGTGATGCGTGCCGAGCGCTTCCTTGCCGGTGAAACACGCCGTCTGCCCTTGCCCGTCGATCACCGTGACCTGCCGGTACTGGCTCCAGCCGTTCGCGCTGAGCGCGCGGTCGAGCGCCGCGGCGCTCCCGAGCTGTTCGTGCTCGATCAGGTCGAGAATCTGCGGGCCGAGCGCCGGCAGCGTGATGTTCTGCGTCGCGACCGCGCCCACGCCCGCACGCACCCACGGGCAGCGCGCACCCACCGCGATGCTCGACGAGCTGATCGCGATCCCGAGCTGCCCCGTCTCCGGGCAGCGCCCGACGATGGAGAAAGTCATGTCGCCTCCTGTGCGCGGTTCGGCTGCCAGTTGTCCGGGATCACCGCGATCACGTCGATTTCCATCAGCCACTGCGGCTGGCCGAGCGCGGACACGACGAGCCCCGTCGAGATCGGATAGACGCCCTTCAGCCACTTGCCGACTTCCTGGTACACCGGCTCGCGATAACGCGGGTCGATCAGGTAGGTCGTCGTCTTCACGATATGCGTGATGTCGCTGCCGGCTTCCTCCAGCAACTGCTTGACGTTCTTCATCGCCTGCCCGGCCTGCGCGCGCGCGTCGCCGAGGCCGATCAGGTTGCCGTCGAAATCGGTGCCGACCTGGCCGCGCACGTAGACGGTATTGCCGGCCCGCACGGCCTGGCACAGGTCGTTGTCGAGCGTCTGGTTCGGATAGGTATCCTTCGTGTTGAACATGCGGATACGCGTATGGGTAGGTTGGCTCATCGAGGTCCTTCGATCGTCGGTGGAAACACCCGTCGCGCCGGCAGCGGACGCAGCGCGGCGGGTTCGTGTCTGCTCGTCAGTTCGTCGCTTCGGCGAGCGGGCGCGCGTCGGCCTGCGCCGCTTGCGCGGCCGCGCGATGTTGCGACGCATCGTGGTAGTCGAGGTACTTGCGCTGCGTCACGATGTGATCGGCGATGTGCTTCGCGTCGTGCCACACGCCCCAGATGAAGCTGGAACCGCGCCGCGACAGCCACGGCAGCCCGAGGAAATAGATGCCGGGCTCCGTCGACACGCCGCGCTGGTGCTGCGGCTTGCCGTTCGCCGCGAACGCGTCGACGTTCAGCCAGCCGTAGTCGACCGCATAGCCGGTCGCCCAGACGATCGACGTGACGCCGGCACCGGCAAGGTCGAGGGAAAGGATCGGATGCGCGACGCATTCGGGGTCCGGCAGGATGCGGCGCGCGTCCGGCTCTTCCGGCAGGTCGAGGCCGTTGCGCGCCGCATACGCGTCGGCCGCAGCGAGCAGCGACAGGTAGTTCTCATCGCCGCGTGCGAGATTGATCGCGAGGTCGCGTTCGAATGTGACCACGCCGCCGTCGAACGACTTCGTCAGCCCGACCAGCGTCACGCCCTGGTTCGCAAGCGCGCGGAAATCGACCGTATGGCCGCCGCGTGCGCCGCTCACCGCGATCGTCACGTGTTCGCGACCGGGCGTCGCGACTTCCTTGTCCCATTCGCCGAGCACGCCGAGCCACCAGCAGAAGTCGCGGCCGCGATACGCGCGCGGCGGACGATCGTGCGGCCCGACCGACAGGTAGACCTGCCGGCCCGCGCGTTGCAGCTCGTCGGCGATCTGCACGCCCGACGAACCCGCGCCGACCACCAGCACCGCGCCTTCCGGAAGCTGGCCCGAGTTGCGATAGTCGGCGGAATGGATCTGCACGAGACGTGCGTCGTCCGGCGCGATCGGCGGAATGACCGGGCGCTGGAACGGCCCCGTCGCGACGACCACGCGGTTCGCCTCGATCGTGCCGTCGGACGTCACGACGACGAAGCCCGGCTTGCCTGCGTTGCGCACGACGTTCTTCACTTCGACGCCGGTGCGGATCGGCGCGTTGAATTTCCGCGCATACGCTTCGAAGTAGTCCGCGACCTGGTCTTTCGATGCGAACGCATCGGGATCGAGGCCGTCGAATTCGAGCCCCGGGAAGCGGTCGTGCCACGCGGGGCCGTTCGCGACCAGCGAATCCCAGCGCCCGGTGCGCCAGCGTTCGGCGATGCGGCTGCGCTCCAGCACGAGATGGGGCACGCCCAGCTTGCCCAGGTGCTCGCTCATGGCCACGCCGGCCTGCCCGGCGCCGACGACGAGCGTATCGATTGAGGTTGTTTCGACTGCCACGGCTGTCTCCTTCTGAAGTGCGGCTCGATGCGACGTTCCTGCTGTCGCACGAGCTGGAATGGAGACATTCTGCTGACACACCGCCGGAGGCGAAATGATGATTTTTGTTGGTGTTGACGAGCAAAAAGCTGGGTGTCGCGCGGGCGGCGAGCAGCGCAGGACGACGCGCCCGTACTGTGCCGGCTACGCGTTGGTCCATGGACCGGTGCCCTTCTGATACTGGATCACGCCGCCGTTGATCCGCACCCGCAGGTTGCCGTCCGGCACCTGCACCCAGTTTTGCATGTCGAGGCTCAGCATCAGCGCGGCGAAGAAATCCTGCAGCTGTTGCTGCTGGCTGGCCTGCCAGAGATCGATGCGCCCGAGGCAGGTACGCAGGTCGCCGCTCTGCTGCATGATCGTCTCGACCTGCCCGGCCACGTTCGCCGACGGATCGTAAACCTTCGTGCCGTCGCCGCTGACGATCGACAGATGGATTGCGCGCACCGACGTCGGCTGGCCCGGCGTCTGCTCGACGAGCGCGATGCAGCTCGTCATCGCGCCGAAATCGATTTCCGCCGCATCGCCCCAGATGCGCTCGCCAACCGCCAGCGGCGCGGGACCTTGTACGTTGTGAATGTCGTAGGGCATGGGTTCCTCATTTGACTCGATGGGACTGCCGGTGGCGGGGCCGCGACCTGTCCGGGAAAACGGACGCGCGTCGGTCCCGCCGCTCACATCCCGCATCCGGCCTGATGGCCCGGCGGGTCGTGTCGGTTGATTCCTTGCCACTGCGCGCGCGGTCGCGCTCTACGTGCCCTTCTTGTCCAGCAGCGCCTGATACTTCTGCAGGCTCTCGTCGATCTTGTCGAGCGCGACGCTCGCGGCCTCCCCTTCGATCGCCTCCGCGGCGCCCGCGACGATCGCCGCGGTCGCGACGAACAGGTCCGTCAACAGCAGGCCCATCGCATCCATCGCCATCCCGGGCACGTTCTCGTCGATGGTCTTCTGCGCCAGATCCTTCATCAGCACGCTCTTGCCCGCGATCGCCAGCGACGTCGACGCCTCGAAGTAGTTGGCCGCCGCCTGCGCGACCATGCCGCCCGCCTGCGTGATCATCATGTTCGGGCCGACGGCGATCTGCGTCGTCGCGTAGGACGCGGCTTCCGCGTTGATCGCCTGCACGGTCTGCAGCGCCGAACCGCCTGACCCGGCCGTATCGGCGATCTGGTTCGGCGCCTTCAGCGCATCGGTGAGCCTGCGCAGCCGGTTGATCGGCCACGTACGCGCGCCGGCCTTCGACGCCGCGGTGTTCGGCGCGACATCGGCCGGCGTCGTTGCTTCGGCTGCGGCGTCTGCGACATCGCGCGGTGTTTGCGGTGTTTGCGGTGTTTGCGGTGTTTGCGGTGTTTGCGGTGTTTGCGGTGTCTGCGGCACGCCGTCGCCGCGCCCGCCCAAAATGCCTTTCATGTTCATGGTTCAGGTATCCCGAGAGTCAGCGCGTCCTAATGCGTGGAACCCGTCTGCGGCCCGGCCGTCGGGGCATGCGCGGCGCCGCCCGAGGCCCCCTTCGGCGATGCTTCGACGGACAGGATCATGGCCACCGCCTTCGACACGACGGCGTTCGAAATCTGGTTCAGCGCCGCCTGCTGCTGCGTCATGTTCTGCGCCGAGATGCCGACGGCCTGGCTGAACATCTGGTAAAGCGTGCCCAGCGCCTGGGCCGGCGATCCCGCGACGACGCTGACATTGGTCTGCGTCAGCGCGTCGGTAACCTGCTCATTGACTTTGTCTGCCACGAGGCCTCCTCGGATCTCGGCTCCGGCATGCGATTGAAGGAACGGCGGGCCGGCAGGCCATCGACGCCGCGCATGCCGTTAGGAACGCTGCGTGCCCGCGTTCGTGAACGTGCTCAGGCGAGTTCCTCGCGCAACTTCTTGCGCAGCAGCTCGACACGCTTTCTGGCGAGCGGCTCGTTGATCCCGAGCGTCGCCGCGATGTGCAGATAGGGGCGGTCCTCCTCGAACTTCAGCGTGAACAGCATCTGCTGCTGCTGCGGGAGCGTGGACAGCGCCTGCTCGAGACGCAGCAGCAGCTGCCGGAGCAGCAGTTGCTGCTCCATCGACGGCGCGTGGCCAGCCAGCTCGACGGTGTGATCGTCGTCCCAGTCCGGGTCGAATTCGAGCCTGCCGCTTTCGCGGAGACGGCGGCGCGCGCCATCGAGGAACGCATGGTTCAGTGCCAGAAAGAGAAAGCCGGCCAGGTTCTGAACGCGCTCGGGCGAACGCTGCAGGTAAATGTGGACCTTGAGTGCGGTATCGGAGAGCAGTTCGTCGGCACGGTAAACATCGCCCTTGCACAGCAGGCGCGCGCGGCGCCGCAATTTCCCCTGCATTTCCCGCCACGTGCGATCGAGCTGCTGCGCCGGTGACTCAGGCGTCGGGGCAGCGTGCTGGTTCGAGGTTGTCATCCCGTGCCTTCCTTTTTCATGGAAAACACAGAATCGATTCGATGCCGCGAATGGCGCTGTTACCCGCGTAACACCGTTATCAAGATAATCGGTTTCGGTAAATTTTCTTGATTATTATGAACGGAAATTTTAATCCCCCGGCATAGCCCCATCCGTCGTTTCAGGCGCGCCGCCGGGCGTGAATAACGGCATTGCGATGAAAAAGAACGACTGCCGCCGCGACGTGTTCGCGAGCCGCGCGCTGCTATCCGCGTCGATCGACCAAGCGTCCTTGCCACCGAAGTGCCGCCATATCCGGATTGCTTGCCGATTATCTGGCTATCTTCATTGTTCATTTTTCACGCAGTGCCAAAGGCAGCGTTTTTCGCTAGGTGGCCGCATCGTCAAACAACCTCGCACGGAAAACATGCCTGCCCTTGCTAACGTTCAAACGCTGCGCAATATACCGATACTCACCGATCTACCGGAAAGCCTGCTGGCTCATATCGAGCGGCATGTCACGCCCTGGCCCGAACACGGCAATCGCCTGCTGTTCTTCAAGGGCGATCCGGGAGATTTCGTCGCCTTCGTGCACCGCGGCCGCGTCTACATGACGCTGCACGAACCCGGCGGACGCGAAATCATTCTCGGCCACTCGGTGCCGGGGGAACTCATCGGCGAAAGCACGCTGATCCGCGCACACCGGCGCAGCTTCACAGCGCAGTTGAGCCCCGACTGCCGCATTTCGCTGCTGCATCGCCAGTACTTCGCGCCGCTGCTGGCCAACGCGGATTTCATGGAGCGCATCCACGAGCAGCTGTGCCGGCACATCCATCAGCTGAGCGACTTCGTCGAGTCGGCGTGCCTGTACCGGCTCGAAGCAAGGCTCGCGCGCCATCTGCTGAACCGCATGCAAGGGAACGATCTCGAGGTGCCGCTGCCGGAGAACCAGAGCATCCTGGCTGCGATGCTCAACGTCAGCCGGCCGCGACTGAACAGCAGCCTGCAGAGGATGCAGCGCGACGGCCTGATCCGGCTTCACGAGCACGGTGTGACGATCGAAAAACCGGAGCAGCTCCGCTACATCGCCGACACCAATTGATGCCCCGGCAAGCTCATGCGTCGTGCCGCGGCGCGGGGAGGTTGCGCGCGCCGGGTTGCACGGCGCGCGGTGAAGGTCAGCCGCGCCAGTGGCTGATGGCGTTCATCAACTGTGCGATGGCGGCCAGCTGCGACGCAAAGTTGTCGTTCGCCGAGCGCGCCGCGGCGGCCGCCGCCACCGGCGAGCCGGCATAGAGCTGCATGATGCCGACGGTCGTGGCGGCGAGGTTGGACGCCGCCTGGTTCGCCTGCATCTGCACCGCGTTGTGAAGCAGGATCGCGGACGCATGGCTGTTCGACTGCATGAGCGTGCCCAAGGCCACGGCCGGGGCTTCGCCCACCACCTTGACGTTGGCTTGCGTGACTGCATCGGTAATCGCGGCGGAAACCTGTTCCGTCATGTCGTTACTCCTGGTTTGCTCGCCGCTACGGCGCAGTCACGGCGAAAGCATGAGTGGGTTGGTCGGCGACGCCGCGCCGCACGGTGCCGTCGATGCGGCGTGCTCGCTCGCCGTCGCGGGCGTCGACACGTCGCCGGGCGCCGGGCGGCAGCCACCTGGATCGAGGCCGCCGCCCGGCGTCGACGCCGGGTTACGCGTCAGACAAGCGCCTTGCCGAGCGCGAGCACATCAGCCAGCACGGAAATCACGCCGCTCGAGCCGATTTCCGTCGCGGCGGCGCCGGCGCTCGCCGGCCCGAGCGTGTAGAGCTGCATCGTGCCCACGTTCGTCGAGGTCGGCAGCTGGACCGCGGCCTGCGACTGCTGCTGCACGGCGTTCTCGAACAGCACGCTGAGCGAATGGCTCTGGGCCTGGTACAGCGAGCCCGTTGCCATCGCGGGCGCTTCGCCCACCACCTTGACGTTGGTCTGCGTGACCGCGTCGGTGATCGCGGCATTGACCGTGCACGTCTTGCAGTCGCAGGGGTCCTTCGGGTCCTTGTTGTCGGCGTTTGCGTCATTTGGCATCGTATTTCTCCTGGTTTGCGAACGGGCGCCGCATCGAATTGGCTCGGCCCGTTCTGTCGGTTGCTCCGGAACACTGCGCGGCACCGCTGTTCAGGTGCCGGCGGCCGTGCTGCGGATCCGCGGCACGGCGGCGGCATGGGCGGCTCGTGCCGCTTGCGCCGCCGCTCGACTACGGCGTTGACCCCTTAGGGGGTCACCGCCTTGCCAATCGCGATCACGTCGGCCAGCAGGGAGATGATCCCGTTCGAGCCGATTTCCGTGGCGGCCGCACCCGCGCTTTCCGGCCCGATCGTGTAGAGCTGCATCGTCCCCACGTTCGTCGACGTCTGCGACTGGATCGCGGCCTGCGACTGCTGCTGCACCGCGTTCTCGAACAGGATGCTGAGCGAATGGCTCTGGGCCTGGTACAGCGAGCCCATCGCCATTGCCGGCGCCTCGGCGACCACCTTGACGTTGACCTGCGTGACGGCATCGGTAATCGCAGGATTGACCTGGCACACTTGACACTTATCACTCATTTTTTGCTCCTTGATTCACGTAGTTGAGAGATCGCACATCGGGGCCGGCCGGTTTCGCGTCCAGCCGCTCGACTTCGCCGCATGACCCGCGTGCTACTCCATGGACGCTGGGCCGGCGGTATCGTGAACGGCGGCGGTGGCGGCAGCACCCGGCGCGGTCGGTTCGGACCGTTCGGTCGGACCGGCGCCGACGCTTTGCAGCCGGCCGTCTATCGCGTCGAGCCGTACGGCGAGCCGGTCGGCGAGCGAATCGACGTATTGCCGGAAGCAGGTGTCGATTTCCTGCCGGATGAGGCCCGTCAGCTGTTCGCCGATCATCGCCAGCGCCTGGCGGGTGCTGTCCTGGATGTCCGCCGTGCCGGATGCCTGCGCGTCGCCCGGCGGCTCGTGCGCGTCGAGTACGCCGGACACTTTCTGCTGTTCCGACGCCAGCATGCCGAGGGTCGTCTCGTTCTGCGCGTCGATCGTCTGCAGGATGCCGCGCATCTTCTCGTACGCCTTCTGCTGGTTGAGCTGCAGAAAATGCTTGACCTGCTCGCGCGCCTCCTGCCGGGTTTTCAACCGCGGCAATGGCGGGTTCGCGGCGCTCGCCTGCTTGGCCGTGCCGGCGGCCGGCGCCGGCTGGTTCCCGTGCCTGCCCGGCAGCCGCTCCAGCAGCGCCTGTTCTTCGCCCGGCTCGAGGGGCCGTCCCAAGCGCTTCTCTGCGAACTGCCTCAACAGGGGGTCGAGTGCTTCGCTGCTCATGGCTCACACCTCCTCGATGTCCGCCCGCGGCGCCGGTGCGTGCGGTTCGGGTTCGGATGGACGCAGCGCCGACGCGCCTTGGTCGACGTGCTGCAATGGATATCGCATGGTGTTCTCCGGGAAATGGATGCGCGACGGCCTTGCCGGAAATTTCGGCAGGACTGCTGCAGGGACGAACCGTGCGACGGGTCTGTGAAGTCGGTCGCCGGCTCGCGCCGGCTGCGTGTGTCGGGTACCGGATGTCGCCGACGTTCGGGCTGCGCGTGGAAGCGTGCATCGATACATCGACCGATCGCCCGGTCCAGCGGTTCTTCGACCATCTGCTGCCCGAGGAAGGGAGGCGCATGTCGCTCGCGCGCGAGGCGAAAGGAGACGCAGGCTACGCCTGGAGCCTGCTCGCATACTTCGGACGCGAATCGGCCGGCGCGCTCACGCTGCGCGCCGAAGGCGAGCGGGAAGCGGCGGCAGCACGCAGCCACTTTCGCTCGACGAGCTTGAACGCCGCATCCAGAAGATGCCCGAGTGTGCGCTGAAGACCGCGCCGAAGAGTGCGTCACTGGCCGACGCACGGCAGAAGCTGCTGTCGATGTTGCGCGGCGACGCCGGGCTACGCGCTTTTCGAGCAGATGGGCAGCGAGCCGACGGCCGCGCCCATCCCCGACAATTCTTGCCTGTGGCCGGACTGCCGAACTGGTAGGATGCCCGTCGCCTCGGCATGGACGGCAGCCACAGGACGTTCAACCGTCCCTTTTTTAATGCCCCGCGACCGGTCAACCCCGCAGTCGCGCCCAGGCGACTCGGTGCGCCAACCGCGCCCCAGCCCCGTTGAACCCCGCAACACCCCGGCGTCGCCCCGCTCGACCCGTTGCAGTAACCGTTGGAGTGGCGCATCGCGCGCCTGCAAGCATGAAGAAACCGAATCCGCCCATCCCCTCCCCGCGCGACAAAGACCGCACGCCGCTGGTGCGCGCGGGCGCGCTGCTGCTGATGGCCGGCCTGCTGTACCTGCTGTGGCCGTCCGCCGAAACCGCGTACCTCGCAATGGAATCGGTGTTGCGCTGACGCGCATGGCCGTCACCGCGCTGCGTTATACTTTCGCGATGGAAACCAAACCTGCCCTGCCGAACCTGCATTGCTGGTGGCGCGCCTGACCCAGGCGGCCCGTTTCCTTTTGCATGTCCCAAACGTGATGCCGCCAGCCATGGCGGCATTTGCGTTTCAGCGCCGACATCATGGCTGGCTGCTTCGACAACCCGGAGCCAACGACCACCATGACCCACCCGAACCGCCCGACCATCCTCACCGGCGACCGCACCACCGGCCCGCTGCATCTCGGCCACTACATCGGCTCGCTGCGCGCGCGCGTGCAGATGCAGCACGAAGCGCGGCAATTCCTGCTGCTCGCCGATACGCAGGCGCTGACCGACAACATGGGCCGCCGCCAGCGCGTCACCGAGAACGTGATCGAGGTCGCGCTCGACTATCTCGCCGTCGGCATCGATCCGGCGATCTCGACGATCGTCGTGCAGTCACAGGTGCCCGAGCTCGCCGAGCTGTCGCAATACCTGCTCAACCTCGTCACGGTCGCGCGCCTCGAACGCAATCCGACCATCAAGGAAGAGATCCGCCTGCGCGGCTTCGAGCGCGACATCCCGGCCGGCTTCCTGACCTACCCGGTGAGCCAGGCCGCCGACATCACTGCGTTCAAGGCAACGCATGTACCTGTCGGCGACGATCAATTGCCGATGATCGAACAGACCAACGAACTCGTGCGCCGCTTCAACGCGACCGTCGAGCAGCCGGTGCTGGTCGAATGCGAGGCCGTGCTGTCGTCGGTCACACGGCTGCCGGGCATCGACGGCAAGGCGAAGATGAGCAAGTCGCTCGGCAATGCAATCACGCTCGGCGCGACGCCGGACGAGATCGCGCAGGCCGTGAAGGACATGTATACAGATCCGAACCACCTGCGCGTGAGCGACCCCGGCCAGGTCGAGGGCAACGTCGTGTTCACGTTCCTCGACGCGTTCGAGCCGGATGTGCAGACGGTCGACGAGCTGAAGGCGCACTATCGCCGCGGCGGGCTCGGCGACAGCGTCGTCAAGCGCGTGCTGAACGAGCGGCTGCAGGCACTGATCGAGCCGATCCGCACGCGCCGCCGCGAGTTCGAGGCCGACAAGGCCGAGGTAATGGCGATCCTGAAGCGCGGCACGTTGCACGCGCGGGAAGTCGCGGGTGCGACGCTCGCGGAGGTGAAGGGCGCGCTGGGGCTCACGTATTTCGATTGAGCGGCGCAGGCGGCAAACGCGGTGCGAGGACGACGCGCGGCGGAAAGCCGGAGCGGCTTGTCAGGCTCCGGACGGCGCAAGGCCGCCCCGCAGGCGGTCAGCCACCGATCGGCGCCGTCATGCCCGTTCGCACCCGCTATCGTTTCCCCGTCAGCCACGCCCGCCCGCGACACCATGAGGCCAGCGGAAACGATCGGCCGGCTGATCAGGCCCGCGCAACGCGTTACTTCATCTGCATCAGTTGAATGAGGTTCCCGCACGTATCGTCGATCACGGCGACGCGTACGGGCCCCGCGTCCATCGGCTCCAGCGTGAAGCGCACACCGTGTGCGGTAAGCCATGCGAACTCGCCATCGAGATCGTCGACCTGGAACGACGCCGCCGGAATGCCGTCTTCATACAGCGCCTGTTTGTAAGGTCCGACCGCACGATGGTTGCTCGGCTCGAGCAACAACTCGGTGCCGTCCGGCTGGTCCTTCGACACGACGGTCAGCCAGCGGTAGTCGCCCACCGGGATGTTGTTCTTCAGCCTGAAGCCGAGCTTGTCGGTATAGAACGTCAACGCCTTGTCCTGATCGTCGACAAAAATACTCGTCACGTAGATTCGCATTTCAATCCCTCCTGAAGCGGCAATCGGCAACCGCCGTTCGTACGGTCACGCTGCATCATCGATAACAGGCAACGCCCGTGCCGCTATTCTTCGTCGAAATCAATGACAAACGCATAACCGCCGTCGATCCGCTTGTGCAGGCAGCCGTCGAAATCGTCGCCGATCACCGCGAATAACCGACGCGTTGCGCGTGCCCGCTTACGTGATCTGGTACGTCGACGCCGGCACGAACTCCTCCGGCATCGGCCGATCGCCCAGCTCGAGCACCGACCGCTCGATCGTGCGCGTCATCGCATCGAGCGCGAGCGCATTCGGCGCGAGGCCGAACGGTTCGGCGACCTCGTTCGCGATCGCTTCGAGTGCGATCAGCGTGTACGAGATGAACACGCAGATCAACGGCGTGAAGAACTCCGTCGAATCGACGAGGCCGAACGGCAGCAGCACGCAGTACGCATACACCGTGCGGTGCAGCAGCACGCTGTACGAGAACGGGATCGGCGTCGACAGGATGCGCTCGCAACCACCCACCGACTTGCCCAGTTCGTCGAGCTGCGTCTCGAACATCCAGCACGTCGCGTCGCTGCCGGGCGCGCGGCCCAGCGCGCGGACAATGCCGCCGCGCAGCTCGTCGAGGATCGCGACCGGCTTGAAGCATTTGCGTGCGAGCGCGCCGGCACGCTCCGCGCCGAGGATGCGCTGCAGGTCTTCGGTCGGATCGGTATGGCGCAGCTGATGCTTCAGCGCATACGTGAACGCGATCAGCAGATCGGCGAGCCGGTTGCGCTCGGCATCGCCGACGCTGTCGGGCAGGTAGCGATTCAGTTGCGACGTCACGTTGCGCGCCGCGATCAGCAGGTTGCCCCACAGATGCCGCGCCTCCTTGAAGCGCTCGAAGCTCGCGTTGTTGCGAAACGCGAGGAAGATCGCGAGCGCGAGCCCGAACAGCGTGAACGGCGCGGTGTTGAGCGGAATCTTCTCGCCGAAGATGCGCCCGTTCGTGAAGACCGCCAGCGTGCTGACGATCGCCATGAACACCAGTTGCGGAATGATCGATTGCAGCACGGAGCCGTTCCAGACGAACAGCATCCTGAGCCAGTTTTGTCGTGGTCTGACGATCATGGTTGTTTCTCGACTGACAAAGGAATACGCAACACGGAACGCCCGCACCCGATGTGCAACGGCCCGCGCGTGGCGGGCCGCTTTCGGGCAGGGGACGTGCCGGGGCCGCGCTGCGCGCGATGATACGCCCACGTCCGCCACGCCCCGTCACATCGCGCGCCGCTCAGTGATAGCCGATGTCGCCCTCGCGCACCTTGCCGCGAAACACGCGGTACTGCATCGCGTTGTACACGAGGATGATCGGCAGCACGATCACCGTGCCGACGAGCGCGAACAGCTGGCTCGAATGGCTCGACGACGCGTCCCAGATCGTCAGCGACGGCGGCACGATGTTCGGCCAGATGCTGATCACGAGCCCCGTGTAGCCGAGGAACACGAGTGCGAGCGTCAGCAGGAACGGCGTGGCCTCGTGCTGGCGCTTCACCGTGTGGAAGATACCCCACACGCACGCGACGACGAGGACCGGCACCGGCAGGAACCAGCCGAGGTTGCCGCTGCCGAACCAGCGGTGCGCGACGGCCGGCAAGCCGATTACGGTCCACAGGCTGACGACGGCCATCACGGCGAGCAACACACCCGCGAGCGGCTTCATCAGCAGCCGCATCTTGCGCTGCAGTTCGCCGTCGACCTTCAGGATCAGCCAGCCGCAGCCGAGCGTCGCATACGTGACGAGCACGCCGATCCCGCAGAGCAGGCTGAACGGCGACAGCCAGTCGAACGGCCCGCCCGCGAACTGGTTGTTCTCGATCTTGATGCCCTGCAGCAGCGAACCGAGCACGATCCCCTGGCAGAACGCCGCGAGCGCGGAGCCGCCGATGAACGCGAGATCCCACATGTGTTGCGTGCGAGTCGCCTTCGCACGCAGTTCGAACGCCGCGCCGCGGAAGATCAGCCCGACCAGCATCAGCACCAGCGGCAGGTAATTCGCGGGCAGCAGCGTCGAATACACGACCGGGAACGCGCCGTAGAGCCCCGCGCCGCCGAGCACCAGGAACGTCTCGTTGCCGTCCCACACCGGCGCGACGGTGTCGAGCATCACTTGCCGCTCGGACTTCGCATCGAAGAACGGGAACAGCAGGCCGATGCCGAGATCGAAGCCGTCCAGCATCACGTAGATGAACACGCCGAGGCCGATGATCGCGGCCCAGACGACAGGAAGATCGATTTGCATGGTTACTCCGCTTCGGTGACGTTCAGCGGCGTGGACAGCGCGCTCTTGCGCAGCCCCGGATGCCGGTGCAGCTCGATGTACCCGGCCTGGGCGGCCGGCCCGCGCTTCATCAGTTTCATCATGTAATAGATACCCGTTCCGAACACCAGGAAATACACGACCACGAAGATCAGCAGCGACACGCCGACCTGCTGCGCGCTGAGCGGCGCGACCGAATCGACGGTGCGCAGCACGCCGTACACGGTCCACGGCTGCCGTCCGACCTCGGTCGTGATCCAGCCGGCCAGCAGCGCGACGATGCCCGACGGCCCCATGCCCACCACGAACCACTGGAACCAGCGCGTTTCATACAGGCGCCCGCCCTTTCTCAGCAGCAGCCCGAGCAGCGCGGTCAGCAGCATCAGCATCCCGAGGCCCGCCATGATCCGGAACGTCCAGAACACGATCGGCGAATACGGGCGGTCCTGCGGCGGGAACTCCTTCAGCCCGCGGATTTCGCCATCCCAGCTGTGCGTGAGGATCAGGCTGCCGAGGTGCGGCACCTGGATCGCATAGCGTGTGGTTTCGGCCTGCATGTCGGGCAGCCCGACGAGGTTCAGCGCGGTGCCGCCCTTCTCGGTTTCCCACAGCCCCTCGATCGCCGCGATCTTCGCCGGCTGATATTCGCGCGTGTTGAGCCCGTGCGCGTCGCCGACGACGATCTGGATCGGCGCGAGCAGCAGCAGCATCCACAGCGCCATCGAGAAGCTGCGCTTCACCGGCTCGTCGCGGCGGCCCTTCAGCAGATGCCACGCGCCGCACGCGGCCACGATGAAGCCCGCGACGATGAACGCCGCGATCGTCATGTGCACGAGACGATACGGGAACGACGGATTGAAGATGATCTTGAACCAGTCGACCGGCACGACGAGGCCGTTCTCGATTTTGTAGCCCTGCGGCGTCTGCATGAAGCTGTTCGACGCGAGAATCCAGAACGTCGAGATCAGCGTGCCGACCGCGACCATCAGCGTCGCGAAGAAGTGCGCGCGCGGGCTCACGCGTTGCCAGCCGAACAGCATCACGCCGAGGAAGCCGGCCTCGAGGAAGAACGCCGTCAGCACTTCATACGTGAGCAGCGGCCCCGTGATGTTGCCCGCGACGCGCGAGAAGCCGGCCCAGTTCGTGCCGAACTCGTATGCCATCACGACGCCGGAGACCACCCCCATCCCGAAGCCGATCGCAAAGATCTTCGACCAGAACTGGAACATGGATTTGTAGGCGGCGTCGCCGGTGACGAGATAACGCCATTCCAGCACCGCCAGGAAGCTCGCCATGCCGATGCTGATCGCGGGAAACACGATGTGGAACGACACCGTGAACGCGAATTGCAATCGTGCGAGATGGAACGCATCGAAGATTTCCATGACCGTAATTTGCTCGTGATTGTGAGAACGTCCGCCCGAAGCAGGAAATCGCGCGACGGCTTGGCGACAACACATGCGAACACAAACGATCGCTCGCATGGCATCGAAGCGTGAACGACGATATCGCGTTTGCCACGATACTCGCAATCGCGCGAACGCGTCCTGAAACTGTGCTTTCCGTCCCGGCAAAGATGTGTGTCCGGAAAAGACACAACCGGCGCCGGGCGTCGCGAGCTGTACTGCTTTCCGCGTTGCGACGCTGTGCCTGCGGCGCGCTGTTCACCGCCCTTACCATGTGATGCAACGCCTGCCCGCGGCGACGGCGCGCCCCTCGGCGCCCGCCCGGCGGCATCGATTCCCGTCGCCCGGCATACGCGCCGGGCCCGGCCGGCACGCCGGCCGATCCGCCTGGAGAAAAACGCATGGAGTCCTGCACCCGCCGCGACGATCCGACCGGCAGCACCGCGTGTCATGTGACGCGCCATCGTGCCGGCGAAACGCGCGACACCGTCGATCGCGTCGTCGACGAAACGCCGGTTGCACTCGTGTTCAATGGCATCTCGCACACGGTCATGATGGCGACGCCGATCGACCTCGACGCGTTCGGGCTCGGCTTCGCGTTGAGCGAAGGCATCGTCGAGCGCGCGTCCGACGTGTTCGACATCGAGAGCGAATGCCGGCCCGGCAGCGCCGAAGTGCGGCTCACCGTGTCGCAGCAGGCGTTCATGGCACTGAAGGCGCACCGCCGCGCGCTGGCCGGCCGCACGGGCTGCGGCGTATGCGGGATCGAAAGCATCGCGCAGCTCGATCTGCACCCGCCGCGCATCGATGCCGCCGGCGCGGCCGCCAGCATCGGCGCCGACGCGATCGCACGCGCCGCGCGCGCGTTGCCGGCCCACCAGACGCTGATGCGCGAGACGGGCGGCATCCACGCGGCCGCATGGTGCGACCGCGGCGGCGCCGTGCTCGACGTGTTCGAGGACGTCGGCCGCCACAACGCGCTCGACAAGCTGATCGGCCGGCTCGCGCGGCGCCGCGCCGACCTGCACGCGGGTTTCGTGTTCCTGTCGAGCCGCGCGAGCTACGAACTGGTGCGCAAGGCCGCGCGGGTCGGCATCCCGATGATCGCGACGATCTCGGCGCCGACGTCGCTGGCGATCGACGTCGCCCGCGAAGCCGGCGTGCGGCTGCTCGGCTTCTGCCGCAACGACGGCTTCGTCGAATACGTGTCGCCCGACGCCGCCCATCCCGACCAACCGGCGCTTTCGCAAGCGCATCCGGCTCTCTCGTCATGAAACAACTGATCGATTTCGACACCGCCCAGCAGCATTTCGCCGGCGCGTTCGCGCCGCCGGACGCGGTCGTTTCCATGCCCGTCGCGGACGCGGCCGGCCACGTGCTGGCCGCACCGTTAACCGCCGTGCTCGACCAGCCGCCGGCCGACCAGAGTGCGATGGACGGCTACGCCGTGCGTCACGCGGATCTCGCGCACGGCGAGCCGCTGCGCGTCGCGCAGCGCTGCTATGCGGGCGACACGCCCGCGCCGCTGGCCGCGCGCACGGCCGCACGCATCTTCACCGGCAGCCTGATTCCGCCCGGCGCCGACACCGTCGTGATGCAAGAGCATGCGCACGAACAGGACGGCTGGGTCGCATTCGACGCGCCGCAGCGCAGCGGCTCGCACATCCGCCGCCGGGGCGAGGAAGTGCGTGCCGGCGACCTGCTCGTGCCGGCCGGCGTGCGGATGGGCGCGATGCACGTCGGCGTGGCCGCCGCGCAAGGTTTCGCGCGCATCGGCGTGCGCCCGGCGCTGCGCGTCGGCATCCTGACGACCGGCGACGAACTCGTCGCGTGCGGCCAACCGCGTGCGCCGCAGCAGATCTACAACAGCAATGCGCCGATGCTCGCCGCGCTGGTATCGGGAACCGGTGCCGGCGTTGCGATGAGCCTGCATGCGGCCGATACGGCGCCCGCCGTCGATCGTGCGCTGCGCGACCTGCACGCGTGTTGCGACCTGGTGATCTGCGTCGGCGGCGCGTCGGCCGGCGACAAGGACCTGCTGCGCCCCGCGCTGGCCGCGCTCGGCGCATCGTTCGTCGTCGGCGGCGTGCGCATGAAACCCGGCAAGCCGGTCGCGCTCGCGCGGCTCGACGCGCGGCCCGTCGTGCTGCTGCCCGGCAATCCGGGCGCCGCGATGACGGCGTTCGCGCTGTTCGTCGCACCGCTGATCCGCTGCCTGCAGGGGCGCGACGCGTGCGTGCCGATCGTGCCGTCGCTGCCGGTCGACATCGACTTCGAGCCGGATGCGCAGCGCGAGCGCTTCGTGCGCGTGCGCCGGACCATCGGCGCCGACGGCTCGGCCGTGCTCGACACGCTGCGGCAGCAAGGCGCCGGCACGCTGCAATCGCTCGTGCAGGCGAGCGGGCTCGCGCGGCTGCCGGCCGGGAAGCGCATCGCGCGCGGCGACGCGGTGCCGTATTACGAATTCGCGCATTGGCTCGCATGATCGCGACGCCGGATAGCCGCCCGATGCCGCGCATTCGCCGCGCACCCCGTACGGCGAACTGTATTCCTGCAATTCGGGCGCGATTGTGTCCCTGCCGCAAAAGTCCGGCGGACTATGCTCACGATGAGGCTCGCCACGACCTGTGCACCGATACGCCGGCACGCACGCGGTCGATCGGCGACGCCCCTCCGCTTACTTCATGCAGGCCGACGACCCGATCGTGAATGCCATCGTTTCCGCCACGCCGGCCGCCGCCGCATCCTCCGGCGGCGCATCGCCCGGCGCCTTTCCCCGCACGACCGACACGCTCGGCCGCCCGCTGCGCGACCTGCGCCTGTCCGTCATCGACCAATGCAATTTCCGCTGCGGCTACTGCATGCCGCGCGAAAGCTTCGGCGCCGGCTACGCATTCATGCCGTCGTCCGAGCGGCTGTCGTTCGCGCAACTGGAAAAGATCGCACGCGCGTTCACGTCGCTCGGCGTCGAAAAAATCCGCATCACCGGCGGCGAGCCGCTGTTGCGCCGCAATCTCGAGGCGCTGATCGAACGGCTCGCGGCACTGACGACCGTCGACGGCAAGCCCGTCGAAATCGCGCTGACGACCAACGGTTCGCTGCTCGCCGCGAAGGCGCGCTCGCTGCGCGACGCGGGGCTGTCGCGCGTGACCGTGAGCCTCGATGCGCTCGACGATGCGGTGTTCCGCCGGATGAGCGACGCCGACGTGCCCGTGTCGCGCGTGCTGGCCGGCATCGAAGCCGCGCATGCGGCCGGGCTCGCGCCGGTCAAGGTCAACGCGGTGATCGAACGCGGCGCGAACGACGACCAGATCCTGCCGCTCGTGCGTCACTTCCGGCATAGCGGCGTGGCCGTGCGCTTCATCGAATACATGGACGTCGGCGGCGCGAGCTTCTGGTCCGGCGACAAGGTCGTGCCGGCCGCGCGGATGCGCGAGCTGATCGACGAGCACTATCCGCTCGTGCTGGTCGGCGAACCGGGGCACGACGCGACCGCGATCCGTTGCGCGCACATCGACGGCGCCGGCGAGGTCGGCTTCATCGCGAGCGTGTCGCATCCGTTCTGCGGCACCTGCTCGCGCGCACGCGTGTCGGCCGACGGCAAGCTTTATACGTGCCTGTTCGCGACCCAGGGCACCGACCTGCGGCCGTGGCTCGACGACGCGGCGCCGGTCGACACGCTCGCCGCCGCCGTGCGCGATCGCTGGACGCGGCGCGACGACCGCTATTCCGAGCGCCGGGCCGCACGGCCGGCTCGTGCGCCGGGCAAGACCTATCCGACCGTGCGCATGTCGCTCGTCGGCGGCTGACGGGCCGCCGCGCGATACGGGGCGCACCGCCTACAGGAGAACCGTGATGACGAGCTTCACCGAATCCCGCGCCGGACTGCCGGACGATCCGTTACGCGCCGCCAGCCATTCCCATTCCGCCGACGCCACCGAGCCGAACACCGAGCCGCCGCCGGCGATTGCCGCCGGCTTCGAAGTGCGCGTGCAGTACGCTGCGATCGACGCGGGTGCCGAGCTAGCACCGATCGTTCGCAATCCGAATGTCGGCGCGGTCGTGAATTTCCTCGGTGTCGTGCGTAACGAAGGCGACGTCGACGACGTCATCGCGCTCGAGGTCGAGCACTATCCGACGATGACCGAACAGGCCCTGTGGAGCATCGTCGAGGAAGCCAGCGCGCGCTGGCGGCTCGAAGCGGTCAGGATCGTGCACCGCGTCGGGCGCATTCCGCTCGGCCAGGCGGTCGTGCTGGTCGTGGTGGCTGCCGCGCATCGCGGGTCCGCGTTCGATGCATGCGAATTCCTGATGGACTTCCTGAAGACCCACGCACCGTTCTGGAAGAAGGAGATCCGGCACGACGGCGAATCCGGCTGGGTCGAGGCGAAGGCGCACGACGACCAGGCAATGCGGCGCTGGGGCTGACCGCGCCCGCTTCGCGTTTTCCGATTCCGCCGATTCCGATTCCATTCAAGACATCGCGATGAAACTGACAATCAAATACTTTGCAAGCATTCGCGAGCAACTCGATACCGACGAGGAAATCGTCGAGATCGATGCGCGCGAACTTACCGTCGATGCGCTGCGCAGCACGCTGGCCGCGCGCGACGCGCGCAGCGCCGAAGCGCTGCGGATGGACCGGCCCGTGCGGGCGGCCGTCAATCTCGAGATGGTGACGGGCGGCTTCGTCGTGCGGGAAGATAGCGAAGTGGCGTTTTTTCCGCCGGTGACGGGCGGGTGACATGATGATGGGCCGCAATTCGTCACGACGTCGACGGCCCCGTGCAGCACACGCCCGCGGGTTTCGAGAATTACCGCCGGGCGGTCGGCGTCGCGGCGCGGCTGAAGGATTTCGGCGCGCCCGGCGTGTTCACCGGGATCACGGTGTTCATGCGACTGGTGGCCATGATCACGGGGCCGTTGCATCGACGGGTTGAGTCCGCACCGGTAATCGGCCATTCGACTCGGCGAAATCGCCGGAAGCCGTTGTCATCGGTCGAACTTGATCAAGTCCTTGAAGATCAGCCGACCCCAGCTTTTCCCGCGCGCATGCACAAGCAGTCCACCTTCCGAAAGCCCGCCAAGTTCGATTGGCGCGAAACCGAGATTTTCCGCAAGCTCGCCAATCTTCGCTGCGGCGCCGTCATCGTCGCTCGCGAGGAACACGACTCTCCTGCCACCGTGGACGGCCGGATCCTGACCAAGGACGGCCGCGACCAGATGGTTGAAGCCTTTCACCAGCCTGGCTCCGGTGAACACCTTCGCGACGAAAGCAGAGGACGGGAGACCGCTCAGTTCCTCAAGCGGGGCCTGCGTGTTCATCGCGTCGACGATGGTCTTCCCCGTCCAGTCGGGCAGTGCTTTTGCGACCTCCGGGTGCGACTCGAAACGAACTGCCAGAAAGATGATGTCCGCCTTGACGGCTTCAGTCAGGGTTTTGGGAACAATCGTGGGTCCGATCGCGGCTGCCTCGGCTGCAAAGCTTTTCGGGTCGCGCGTGGTTGCAACGGCTACTTCGATACCGTTACGGGCGAACGCCCTGGCCAGCGCCTGGCCGATCTTGCCGAAGCCGATGATTGCGTAGCTCATGAGTTTCTCCTTCGGTTTTTCGGTGCGATCAGAGCTTGTAGCCGCCGCTCGCTTCGATCGTCTGGCCAGTCACCCAATGGCCATCATCGGAAGCCAGGAACGCCACGACGGCGGCGATTTCCGAAGGCTCGCCGCAGCGCCCCAGCGCGATTTGGGCCTCGAGCGCCTTGACGAGTTCGGGGTTCTCCCGCAAGGCTGCGTTCGCATCCGTTCGCGTGTAGCCCGGCGCCACGGCGTTCGCGGTGATGCCACGCGGCCCCAGCTCGATTGCGAGCGTATGGGTCAGGGTGTTGATGGCCGCTTTCGCCATCGAGTAGACGGGCGCAGCCGTCACGGGCTTCGTTGCGGCAGCGGAAGAAATGTTGATGATGCGTCCACCATCGGCGAGACGATCGAGAGCGGCCTGAATGATGAAGAAGGGCGCGCGGGCGTAGACCGCCATCAGGGTGTCCCAACTCTCCGGCGTCGCGTCCTTGAAGCCAACCCAGCCGGAATTGCCCGCGTTGTTGACCAGAATGTCGAGGGCCTTGCTTCCGTTCCGCCTGGTGAACTCGTCGTCAAGTCTCTCGAACAAGGCCGGGACGGTCGCCGGGTCGACGAGATCCGCATGGATCGCGAACGCGGTGCCTCCCGCTTTCTCGATGGCCGCGACCGCCTCGTCTGCGCCGGATTTGCTGGCATTGTAGGTCAGCGCGACCATCGCGCCGTCCTTTGCAAGACGTTCGGCGATGGCGCGGCCAATGCCCCGCGATGCCCCGGTAACGAGCGCTGTTTTGCCCTTCAGAGATTGTGTCATTCGTTTATTTCCTCAGAGTTGTGCGAGGCCACCGTCAACGGCGATCTCGCTGGCGGTCATGAAGCTGCTGTCCGACGACGCAAGAAAGGCGGCCACCGCCCCGATCTCCGCCGGATCGGCCATACGCTGGAGCGGATTGAGCGAAGCGAAGACCTTCATGCCTTCCTCGCCTAGCGCTTCCTTCGCGAGTTCGGTCGCGGTCGGCCCAGGGGACAGCACGTTCACCCGGATACCGGTGCCCTTCAGGTCCTCTGCCCAGGTCCGTGCGAGGTTGCGCACGGCCGCCTTGCTCGCGCTGTAGGCGCTGAATGCCGGGGCGCCCGTGGTGCCGGCGCTCGATCCGGTCAGGATGATCGAACCGCCCTGGCCCATCAGAGGCAGCGCCTTCTGGACCGTGAAGATCGAACCCTTCACGTTGGTGTCGAAGATTTCGTCGATGTGCCCGGCGGTAATCTGGCCGAGCGGCAGCTGGCTTCCCGCCCCGGCATTGGCGAAGACGACGTCAAGGGTTCCGCGCTCGGCCTTCACCGCCGCGTAGAGCCGGTCGAGGTCGGCCAGGTCGGAGACCGAGCCATTCACTGCGCGGGCATTGGGCCCGAGGTCGGCCACGGCGGCGTCGAGTGCTTCCTGCCGGCGGCCGAAGATGAAGACGAAGGCGCCCTCCTCTATGAAGCGCTTTGCCGCGGCGCGGCCGATGCCGGTAGCGCCACCGGTGATCACCGCGGTCTTTCCATTCAGTCTGTTCATGCCCTGCATCCTTCGAAACAAAAGCGACAAACCGATTCTGAGGCCCTTGATTCATAAAGCCAATTGACTGAATATCTATAAATACCATCTACTTTCTAGATAAATATGTTGGACAACGTCACCATCAATCAACTTCGGGCATTCGTCGCCGTGTGTGACCAGGGGAGCTTTTCCGGAGCGGCACGGCAGCTAAGGCGTGCACAGTCCGCGATCAGTCATGCGATCAGCTCACTCGAGAGCGCCTTCGATGTGGTGCTGTTCGAGCGCAACACTCGCAAAGCGACGCTGACGGCCGCGGGCCGCAGCCTTCTGCCTGACGCGCGTGGGGTGATCTCACGCACCGAGGAAATGAAGATGCGTGCGGTTGCGATTGCCGAAGCCGGGGTCCCACAGGTCTCGATTGCCGTGGACACCTATTTCCCGCGTGCGCACCTGATCGAATGCCTGCGCGCCTTGCAGGCGGACTTTCCAACGGTTGCAATCAATCTGCGCATGACAACCATGCAGGGCGGCGAGCGTTTGGTTCTCGAAGGCACGTGCGCATTGGCGGTGACGATCACGGACGTGCCGGAGCTGAGCCCCGGCACCATCGAAAGGCTGCATCTATGCGACTCGCAAATGGTGACCGTCTGTGCACCATCGCATCCGCTGGCCTCGATCGCGGGGCCAATCCCGCGGGAGGAATTTGGCCGGCACATCCAGCTTGTTGTAACGGACAATCAGCCCGATGCGGAAAAGACACAACAGGGGGTCGCCAGTGAACGCCAGTGGTGGGTGAATGACCTCGGCGCGAAGCACGATCTGCTCAGCGGAGGCTTGTGCTGGGGCCACATGCCGCGCCATATGGTCGATGAAGACCTCGCGAAGGGAACACTTGTCGAACTCCAACGGCGCGCATGGCACATGCGTCCTCTCACCTTCATGATCTCGCTGAGGCGCGGGTACTCGATTTCCGAATGCGAGGCACGACTCGTTGAGCGTCTAGGCGATCGCCAGAGCTGCCCGAAGGATGCTACCCGGAGCCCGGTCTTGCACAAAACTAAAAAAGCCAGAAAGCCCGCCAAGCCTGAGGAGCAACCAGTACGGCCCGTCGCTCCTCGGCGGACGTCCGCAAAGTAGATGGCCGGCAGTCCGCTTTCTGGAAGCTTCGATGGCAGCAATGCTCAAAATCGAGCCGGTCGGATCCTTGAGAATCAACCGGCGGAAACGGATGGCGGATTCGGCCGGCTGCATCGGGCGGCGGTCGGCTCCGGATTCAACCCGTCAATTCCGCAGAGCTGTCATTCAGACGGCTGGTTCGCTCTGGAACCTGCCAGATGGGGACGCTTGAATGTCGAAAGGCGCACCGCACAGCTTGACTGTAACGGGTACGCCTTCTCAAGTTGGTCGATAGCAATCACTCAGGACGCTGAGCCAGTTGTTTTTTTGCTTCGAGCTGTTGCCTCGATAGAAGGTCAGCTTTCTGCCCCAACTGCTTCTTCGATTCCAACTGCTGTCTCGATACCAAGTCGGCTTTTTGCGCTAATTGTTTCTTTGCTTCGAGCTGTTGCTTTGATTGGAGGTCAGCTTTCTGCGCCAATTGCTTCTTTGCTTCCAATTGCAACGCAACGATATTCTGGCTCATAATGGCTCCGATTGTTTAAACGTCGGGATCTTCGAAATAACAAACGCTTTCTGCTCGTGCGTAAGGTTTTCGAGTAGTGCCTGTGGCGTCAAGGCTTTGGGGTCAAACGCACAACCTTCGGTAAGGCTTGGGTTCTCTCCTTTTTGCAAACGCCGGACCTGTTCATCGAATCCCGCCTGACAAAGGTTGGAAAGTGGACATGAAAGGCATGGTGTGCGGTCCCTCGTTGCCGGTAGGTACTTTTGTTCGCTAATGCAATACTCTTCGAACTCGGGCCCGGCATACAGACTGGATGCAGGAAAGCTGAACGTATGTTGTTCTTTCAAAATTTCCTCCAGAGTGGGGCGTCGGCATCCGTCTGCGATAGTCAAACCGATGTACCATTCCCGCAGCATAGATTTCCGTCCGGGAAAGTAATTTCGACTCGGATTACCTTTGCAACAATAGACATTTTTAGCAAGTTCGCACTAAGGAATACCCTAGCAAAATTCGTGAATTGTCCGTGCGTTATTGCACAAACTTAAAATTCACTCATTCTGTCGAATTTTGTTACTGCGATGTATAGCGAAAATTTAACGACTGATTGCGGTATGAAGACGGTCATCGCGATATCGCGAGTTCGACTGTCTGTTCAGGGTCGGGTTGAGCCAGTCGCGGTTTGTCGGAGCGGGCACCGACCGGGTTGAATCCGCAGCCAACAAGAGCCGGTCGAGTTTGCATGCAAAACGGTACAAAACCGTCGATTGCGTTGCGCCGCAATCGAAGACGCCTGGATGCCCCGGATGACAGCAATACGACGACGTTGCAAATCTCACACACAAAAAAGAATACGGGGTTGACGGTTTTTTACATCGATGATGCTTCATCATACGAATTCGCACCCCACTCAAGCCCTCAAACGCGCCAGATCGGCACAGTGGCGGCATGACGATGACGGAGCCGCGGAAATCGGCCATCGATATGTCGCTTATATCGTGGTCGCCGCGGCGGCTGTTGCCGGTCCGATCGAGGTTGCAGCCCTTCGTGCGGGATGCGTGACCGCGTACGCAACGTACCGGGCCGAGCGCATTGCACAGCCGCGACGAACGGCAAGGTTTCTCGGCAAGTCGTCCTTTCGCTCGACGTCCGTTTCATTCGCTATGCCACAGGAGGTATCACGATGAAATTGCATCCTCGCGTCGCCATTACCGCTCTCGCGCTCGCTGCTGCCCTGACCCATGCCGCGCTGGCCGCTGATGCGCTGCCGTCGTACCACGGTGACCCGTCGCAGACGTCGGTGTCCGGCCTGTCGTCGGGCGCCTTCATGGCGGTCCAGTACCAGGTCGCGTACTCCGGTTCCGTAGTCGGGGCTGGCGTGGTCGCCGGCGGTCCGTACTACTGCGCGGCAGGGAGCTTGTTTAACGCCTCGATCTGCATGGGGCAGGTACCGTTCGTTCCGCCGAACTCGACGTTGATGGTAACCGCCGCCGCAGGCTTTGCTTCGCTGAATCAGATCGACCCACTATCGAACCTTCAGAAGGCGCGGATCTACGTGTTCAGCGGAACGAAAGACACAGTTGTCTACCAACAGGCAGTCGACTCGACAGTGTCGTTCTTCAAGGAGGCCGGCGTCCCTGCGTCGAACCTGAAGTACGTGAATAACGTGCCGGCTGGTCACGCATTCATTACACCGTCGTTCGGCAACGTGTGTGCTGACAATGCGCCTCCATACATCAGCCACTGCGAGGTCGACAAGCAGAGGTACGACCAGGCCGGCGCGTTGCTGCAGTACATCTACGGTCCATTAAAGCCGCCAGCGAAGAGCCTGACCGGGAGAATCGTGCCGTTCAGTCAGCGCGAATTCGCAGCATCTGCGACCGGCATGGCGGACACGGGATTCGTCTACGTGCCTAAGTCGTGCGATCAGGGAGCGGCGTGCAAGGTTCACGTCGCATTCCATGGATGCAAGCAGTCGGCAGCTGTGGTTGGCGACGATTTCTATGAGAAGACCAACTACAACTACTGGGCCGACACGAACAACATCCTCGTTCTGTATCCGCAGGTGAATGCGTCCACGATCCCGTTCAATCCGCAAGGTTGCTGGGACTGGTTCGGTTATACGGGTCCCGACTACGCGGTGAAATCGGGTTCCCAGCTTACTGCGGTTAACGCCATGGTCGGCCGACTGCTCTCCAAGCCGTAACGCGCGAGCCCGTGTGTGCACGAATGTGCTCACACGGGGAGTTCAATGCCATACAGAAGAATCCGGACACGGCGAGATTTATACGATTCTCACGAATCCTTCCGCGCCGCGACGACAGCCATCTGTACGACCGCATCGGAGCGGATTGACCGTCGCTTGTAGGTCGGGTTGAGCCAGTCGCGGTTTGTCGGGGCGGGCACCGACCGGGTTCGGCCAGGAGGCGTCATTCTCCAGCACAGTCACATGGACGCGTGGACGTCCGCTCCGCGCTAGCAAACGGCCATTTGGAGGCAACCCGATCCTCTCAGTTGCCGGGAGTCTTACGCTAGCGCGCAGCAGCCGTCCTTTCAGACGGAAAGCCGCTCGCCGGCGCTGCCAACATACCGCTCAGAACTCGCGCTAGCTTTGCCGGTCTCGAGCGCGCTCAAGCTCGCGCATCAACTTATGCATTTCATGTTGTCGCCCGAGATGCCAGTCGGTCGCAATGTTGAAGATTCCTCGCGTCCACGAAAACGGTGCCCACCGGAACGGGACGACGATGCGCGGTTGGCGGTCTCGCAGCCCTTTTATGACAGCCCTAGCGACGTCTTCGGGTTGTATCGGTCGCCGCAACGGTGCAGGAAACCCTTTTTCAATCAATTTCGTCGCCAGCGCATTTCCGCCAAAGCCGACCTTGGCAATTGCTGTAGCCACCCATCCCGGATAGAGCACGCTTGCCGTGGACCCGGTGCCGCCAAGTTCGGCGCGCAGTGAACGCGCGAGCATCTCGACTGCGGCTTTGGACGCTGCGTAAGGCGCGTTGACCATGCCGTTCACGAACGCATAGACCGAAGCGGTGACCAGGACCTGGCCCCGATTGCGCACGATCTCCGGCAATGCGGCCTTGATCGTGCGCCAGACACCGAACAGGTCGACCTCGACGATTCGCTCGAACTCCTGCTCATCGCAGCTGTACACGGTGGCGGGCACATCGTGCCATGAGATGCCGGCGTTGGCGAACGCAATGTCGAGGCGACCGAATCTATCGACGGCGCGTTGCACGACCGCCCTGGTGGCGGCAGCATCGGTGACGTCGAGCCCCAAGGCGAGCGTGCGCTCGGCGTCAAACTCCGCGGCGAGGCGGTCCACTGAAGCCTGCGTCACATCGGTTAGAACGAGCCGTGCTCCACATGCATGCAACTCACGCGCGGTCGCGGCACCAATGCCGCCTGCAGCACCCGTGATAAGCACGACTTTTCCCTGAAGATCGTAAGCCACTTTGTACTGCTCCTCTGCTATTGAATTTCCATTGCTGCGCAAACGAGGGGCGATGGATGCCGGGCCGCCCCGCTGATCACGCGAAGCCGATCGGTTCCTGCGGCCACCGGATGCCATTCATTTCGCCGGAGCGTGCGCAGCCGAGTCGTTCCAGCCTGTTGCCGACGCCAGACTGATGGCACGTTCGATGTCCTCGCCGCGAAAGCCAGCGCGTTCGACGAAGCGCCTGAAGAAGCCGGGTGCCTTGGCCACTATCGTGTTCATCTTCGGTACGACGATCATGTCCGCGCGGCGCTCAATGCCTGCCACGATGTCCCGCACGACCTGCTCGCGCGGGATCATCTTCCAGAAGCCTTGATCGTTGCCTCCCCACAATGCCCGGCCGGCAGGATCGGCAACGACATCGTCCATCAGGGGCGTCGGAAAGAACGTCGGATGCGCGCTGCCGACCCCGATTCCCAGATGACGAAGCTCCAGACGGATGCTGTCGCACATCGCCCAGACGCCCGCCTTGCTGGCCGTATAGGACGCCTGTAGCGGTGAATGCACAAACGCGGCCATTGACGAAATCGCCAGCATGTACCCGCGCTGTTGCTGGACGAATGGCAAGCCGGCCCGGAAGGTACGCCACACGCCGTTGAGGTTGATGTCGATGACACGATCAAAAGCGGCCGGATCGATGGTGGCCATCGGGGCCATGGTGTCAATGCCCGCGTTTGCGATGACCACATCGATTTGACCGAAGTGATCCGCCGCATTGGCCATTGCGGCTTCCAGGCTTTCGAAATCGCGGACGTCGGCGGTCCAGCCAAGAACGTCGGAAGGGTGGCCGAAGCTGCGAGTTTGCGCCGTGAGCCTGTCTGCCTCTAGATCGAAAAGTGCGAGACGCGCGCCCCGTGCGTGCAGCGCTTCGGCCAAGGCCGATCCCAGGCCTCCGGTGGAACCGGTAATGGCCACCACCTTGTTCGCCAGCTTATAAGTCGACATGCGCGCCTCCTTGCTTCGTTGGAACGTGACGGTGGAGGAATGCCAGCTGGTCGGCGACCACCTGTTCGAAGTCCTTGCCCACATAGATGTCGAAGTGGCCTGCCTGATACGCGCGCACTTCCCCTTTGGGAGCGCGCCTGGCATACCGTTTCGTCGGCCCCGCCGGAGCGACGGAATCGGCTTCGCAAACGCAAAACAGAATCGGACAGGAAATGTCGCCTGCTTTGCGACCGGGGCGGTGCCGAACGATGTTCAGGCCGAAGCGTGCTGTGACCTGATTGCGAAATGCAGTGCCGTCAGGGACAAGCGCGAGATAGCCATCCAGGGCATCCGGTGCAGTCATCAACGCGGCAGAACCGGGCGGACCCGCCGTCGGCACCATCACCGGTGCCCTGCCGACGAGGGATAGCAGTACATCGCATAGAGCGAGCGCGGTAACCTTGAGCGCGCTACGCCAGTTCAACGCGAACAACGACGCGACCCCGTCCGTGAACGGGCATTGCGCGATGGCAGCGGCAATGGTCCGGTCGCGTGCTGCGGAGAGAATCACATGACCGCCGCCGAAGGATGTTCCCCACAGGACCACCTGATCCGGCCGGAGATTGCTGTGCCCGCGTGCAAAAGCGATCGCACCCGACCAGTCCTCCAGTTGACGATCGATATCGAGCAATTGGCGAGGGGAGCCGTCGCTCGCACCGAAATGTCGATAGTCGAACACGAGGCACGCGTAGCCCTCCGCGCAAAAACGTTGCGCATAGGCGTCGAGCCGCATTTCCTTGATTCCGCCCAGCCCGTGTGCCATCACGATGACAGGAAACGGGCCCGTCCCCGGAGGCTCGTACAGCCAACCACGGCAATGTTCACCGCGGCCGCCAGCCACGAACTCGACACTTCTCCGCCCGGCCATGTGTCCCTCCAAGGTGTAAAATCGTAGATTGAAATCCAATGTTGGAATGCATTCTATGTTTGTAGTTCGCTCCAATTAATGAGGGAAAACCCCGTATGGAATCCAGAACTCAGCGCCGGGCAGCCGCGACCCGCCTGGCGATCGTGCAAGCCGCCGAGACGTTGCTGACGGAGGGCGGACTAGACGCGGTCACGCCTGAAGCGGTTGCGACCCGGGCGGATGTCGCAGTGCAGACGCTCTATAACCGTGTAGGTGGCCGTTCCGCGTTGCTCATTGCCGTGGCGGAGCGCGCGTTGGAAGAAAACCGCGAGTACATGGACGCGGCCTATGCATCCGATGGCGATGTGGAGACGAAATTACGTTGTGTGGCAGCTGCTTACGCGCGGTTTGCCAAGGAGCGCCCGCACCAGTTCCGTATCCTTGTCGAGCCACCGAATGAGCCGGAGGCGCTCGCGCGCATTGCTGCCCTGATCAGACAGCAAAACGCCAAATTGGCCGCATTGATCAGCCGAGGTATCGACGAAGGGTGGGTGCATGCAGACGTCGAGCCGGAACACGCCTCGACGGCGCTGTGGGCAATGATGAATGGCGTTATCAGCCTGATGTGGCGCCCCGATAGCCTTCGACTGGATGTCGATCACATCGACGATCTACTGGGCACCGCGATCTCATTGTTGACCGGCGGTATCAAGAGGCGGGGCGATTGATGCTTTGGGCCCAGGGAACTCTGGCGATTGCAAAAGCGTCAAGCAGTTCTCAATTGGTCTGCCGTCAGGCGGCCTTCCAAGGTGCCCGCACGCCAAGGGCTTCGGCTCGGAAGTTGGGGAATTATCACGAACGCGTGAACCGCAGGTAAGGACCCAACTTCCGCCGGTGTGGACGATGGCGGAAATGGCAGTTGTACCTCGCAAGCTGCCGTTGATTCAGGCGGTGTCGAAGGGCTGCAATGGGTCGGGTTGAGCCAGTCGCAGTCCGCCGGGACTGCGGCCGGCCGAGTCCGGCCATGAACAGCCATCCCGCCATCGATTGGCTCAGACACTCAGACGGCCGCTTCACATCCGATTTCGGTCGTTTGCGAAAGCACCAAAGCTTCCTCGGAAAGAAACGGTCATTGACGCTCACTTACCGTGACCGGGACGATTTTTTCCAGCTTATCCAGCAACAGCTCCTTTTGCTGCTCCGGCAGCTTGACCAGACTGGGATACATGTTGATCAAAGCCAGCCGTTGCGAAGACGACTTGGAGGGCAGCAGCATGAGCAACCCCGCCTTCTCACGGTCGGACAGCGATGACAGATGCGGTAGCGCGCTGAGTTGCACCATCCTGGCAGAGTCTGCCGAAGGTACGGCAGGTTCGTCCGTCACGACCGACGGTACCGATTTTTCCCCTCCTGGCGACGTGCTTTGCGCGGCCAACGGGCCCGGTCCCGACGACGCTTGCTGCGGGGCTGCCATTGGTGGCGGGGCGGAATCCCCTCCGCTGCATCCGGTGAGCAGCAGACTGAACAGCAGCATCCACCGAGCGTGCAAAGAATGGCGCGGTGCATGTGAGCCATGCCACACGCGGCAACCAAGGTGAACATCTTGTTGCATGACCAAGCATCCGATGATTCAGGAAAAAGTGGGCGTGGCACCGTATGAAATGACGGTACCAGCCGCCACCGATTGCAGACGTGCCGGCGGATGCCGGCACGCCCATCCCTATCGCTTAGGGCGCTCTCGCTAATGTCGGGTTTTCCCGTTCAGTGGAATGTGCCGAAGCCTGTGCCAAGTCAATCAAGGACCCACGAGGCTGAAATAAGGCCCACTGAAGCCCGCGAAGGTGATCGTATACACGAAATTCGCAAGGGTTGGGCCCGCTATCAGCTGTTTGGTCCAGTTCCCGTTGGGGCAGCTGGCATCGGCTAGCAACTGTTGGGTGGTCGGCGCCACCACGCCGAGCGGCGGCACTACAATTTGCCCGTTCTTGGACGCTGTCAGTTTTCCCGACGAAGCAGCATCCGTGGCCTGCGTCTTCACGTCAACGACCTGACCGCCATGGTTTGTGCACTGCACGGTGCCCGAGTAAGTCGCTGACAGGTTCGCTGTCGCATTCGTGTGGCCGATCCCCCCGATGGTGGTCCCAGTACAACTGACATCCAGGGTGGCTTGATCTACTGTGCATACCGGCTCGGCAGTTGCAAAATGTGCTCCGCTGGGCCCATCGGCGGCATTGGTTTCGGCCCACGCTGCGGGAGCGACCAGCGCCGCTGCCAATGTAATCAAAGCTAGATTCTTCATGCTTTTCTCCAAGAAGCTATTGATAAATAACTGGCCTGCTATTAATTTTCTCCTTTCACCATATCAAGGAAGCTCTAATTAATCACATTTTTTGTCGACGAGATTATCGACGCAACCCTGCAATTAAATGCAGCGATATATAAGAGTGCGCGCCGAGAGTGCTCTTGCCGAAAATTAGCCGAGTTTGGTCGCTTTCCTGAATCGCCTTACGCACTCAGGACGGACCTCCCCCATGACAGGTCAACAACCGCGCAGTGTTCATCGTCAGACCTTTGTGGCGCGCCTTGCCGCGACCTAACCGATCATTGACCACGCGAAAAGGATGCTCAACCCGCGCCTGGATTTCGTTCCTCAATAGTCAGCAGATACCTCAAGCCATGGCGGCAATCTTCCCTCTTCGTATTAATAATATTCACTTCTTAATTTAATTATCTTTTGCATGCCAATCAATTTATAGAAAGTATAGAGAATGAAAGGCAATGAACTAGAAATTTCTTTTTTGTTTGGCGGGGGTTTTTCGCTGCATCTTGGTGCGCAACTTATGCGCAGCTGAACTATATTTAAAATTTTGTGGCACTGCAGCTCGACCCTCACCTATTATTAATAGAAGAATGACAAAGCGTACGTTTTCCGACTCGTCGAAGCTGCGAATAAGTTCGCGTTTGAGTTGCACGTGATACACGCCATGCCGACGCTGCAGCCGCAGAGGTGACGCCCAACTCAACGTCCGGAGAGGATCCGGTGCTGGCCATTGTCGCCAAGACGCGTCGGAAGACGGCTTCGGGTCGTCAAGCGACATCCACGGGAATCCACGAAGAACCAAGAAAAAGCCGGCACCAGGCCGGCTTCGTCGTCGAAGCGCAGGACACCACACACGCCGCTTCACCGCATGCACGCCGCGGCCAGCTTCCCGACCGCGATCACCGCCTGCTCGATCTCCGGCGACCACGGGCTGCTGTAGTTCAGCCGGATGAAGTTCCGATAGCTGTCCGCGATCGAGAACATGTAGCCCGGCCCGATCGTGATCCCCTGCTCCAGCGCGAGCTGATACAGCCGCATCGCGTCGACCTGCGCCGGCAGTTCGACCCACAGCACATACCCGCCGGCCGGGCTCGAAATGCGCGTGCCCTCCGGAAAGAACCGCGACACCATCGCGCGCATCAGGTTCGCCTGCTGCGCGTACGCCTTGCGAATCCGCCTCAGGTGATGCTCGTAGCCGTCGCGCTCGAGAAACTCGGCGATCGCCAGTTGCGGCAACGATGGCGTCGCGAGCGTGTTCAGGAATTTCAGCTTCTCGACCTGATCGCGATAGCGGCCCGGCAACGCCCAGCCGATCCGGTACGCGGCCGTCAGGCTCTTCGAGAACGACGAGCAATGCAGCACGATCCCGCTGCGGTCGTACGACTTCAGCGAACTCGGGTGCGTATCGCCGAAATACAGTTCGTTATACACACCGTTCTCGATGATCGGCATGCCGGACTTCGTTGCGAACTCAACCAGCTCGCGCTTGCGCTCGTCGGGCATCTGAAAGCCGAGCGGGTTCTGGAAGTTCGGCATCACCATGCATGCGGCGATCGGCTGCGACTTCGCAATCGCCGCCAGCGCGGCGATGTCGATCCCGTACTCGGGATGCGTCGCGACCTCGATCGCCTTCATCCCCATCCGCTCGATCGCGTGCAGCATCGCGTAGAACGTCGGCGACTCCACCGCGATCGTGTCGCCCGGCTTCGCCACCGCTTGCAGACACAGGTTGATCGCCTCCGTCGCGCCGACCGTCACGATGATCTCGTTCGGGCAAAAACCAAGCCGCGGATGGCCGGGCGGCAGCCCGTCCGTCACGCCCCACAACGACTTGTCGCGGCCGGCCGCATACGCATAGCGGTTCAGCTTCTCGAACGGGAACAGGCTCGGGTCCGGATACGGCGAGCCGAGCGGCACCGCATCGTCGGTGCCGATCGAGCGC
Organism: Burkholderia sp. NFPP32; assembly: GCF_900119325.1. Lineage (NCBI taxonomy): Bacteria > Pseudomonadati > Pseudomonadota > Betaproteobacteria > Burkholderiales > Burkholderiaceae > Burkholderia > Burkholderia sp. NFPP32. The sequence continues at coordinate 242,748 of NZ_FPJP01000006.1, forward strand.
AGCGTCGACAGCACGAGCCGGCTCACGTCCACCGACGACGAGATCGCGATCGGCTTCGACGGCCGCAGCTCGCGCACCGGCGCATGACTGTCGTCGCGGCGCAGGTTCACGAAGTAACCCGACTGCGGGCGGCTTTCCAGCAGCCCACGGCTTTCGAGCAGCAGATACGCATGCAGCACGGTCGTGATGCTGATCCGGTGCTGCTGGCTCGCCTGCCGCACCGACGGAATCCGGTCGCCGTGCCGGTACACGCCCTGGCGGATCAGGCGCTCGATATCGTCCGCGAGTTTTTCATAGAGTTTCATCGCGCGCCTCCCGCCGGCATGCGCCACCGCGCCGCCTTGCCTTGCGCGTCCGACACGCGCGTGTTCCGCCCGCCGACCGGGCCGCCGTGATTCCTGATCTTTCCCTCCGGTTTTGCCTTTTCCATCACACTGGCTCTCTCTTGAAGATGCGCCGGCAGAGGTCCGGTACGACAGGATCTGCGGCACTGTGCACTTGATGATGGAATCTTAAAAGCAGAACAGTCGGCGACGAGTACACACATCGATCGCGCGAACAAGAGTACAGTTCGGCGCGAATCGCGCATGGCGGGATAACTGTACGTCTTATGAAATTCCCGGGCGGCCTGAAGCCTTGCGCGGCGCCGCCGGCGCCAGCCCGAAGCGACGGCCGCACGGCCTTTCGTCCGACTACCGCAATTGGGGTGCAATACTGTGCGATCGCACGGTTTTCACGGGTGGAGTCCGACCATGCAGCACACGATCGAACAGGCATCCGGCGTCGGCGGCGTGATCCGCGCGGCCCGGAAAGTGCAGAAATGGCGCCAGAACGACGCGCCCGGCCGGCTCGGCGTCAGCGAGTCGTTCATGGTCAAGGCCGAGCGCGGCGCAGACGCCGCCCGGCGGGGCAAGGTGTTCCGGATCCCGCAGGGGCCCGGCGTACGGATCGCCGTCAACCTCCCCGATGCGAGCGACGAACTGCCCGAACTCGAGTCGGCGTGCGCGAGCCGTTGCGCCGATGTCCGCGCATCGCGCGCCGCCGGCAAGGAGACCGCGCATGACTGACCGCGCGCTCGCCGCCCTGCTCGTCGCGCGGCTGACCGGCACCGCCGACCATCCGCGCTTCACCGGGACGCCGATCGACCTGTCGACGCTCGACGCGCACACACTCGGCGCGGCCTGGCCGGCGCTGCGTCGCACCGAGCGCGCGATCATGCAGCGCGACCTCGCATACGGCGACCCGCGCGCCGAGTTCACGCGCTGGCTGCGTGGGCAGATCGACGCGCTCGGCCTCGTGCCACTCGTCGACGCCGACGCCGCGCTCGAACTGTTCCGCGATATCCCGCCGGGCGCGTGGCAGCGCGCGCTGGAGGAACTGCCCTGCCTCGACGCGCTGCCGTCGCCCGCGCTGCAGGCCGAGCTTGCACGCATCGCGGGCGAGCCGGAGGAAGGCGGCCTGCGTGCGGCATCCGCGTATGGCGCGTATGCGCTCGACTGGTTCGCCGGCCGCCGCGACTTCTCGGCGCGACGCGACGCGTATGCGCAAGCACTGGCGGATTCGCCGTTTCGCGTGCGCGAGCTCGACGTGCTGCCCGAACTCGGGCCGGCCGCGCTGCTCGCGCTGGCCGCGATGCACGACGGCTATTTCGCGCCGAAGCGGCTGTGGATCGACTTCAGCGATCCGGCCGTCACGCTCGCGGAAGACGCCGCGTACGTCGAATTCGCGCGCGACGCGCTGACCGAGGCCGCACGACAGGTCGCGGCGATTCATGCCGGCACCGTTCCGTACGAGGCCGATCGCGCGTTCACGACCGACGACGCGCAGGTCGTCGCCCGCGCGGCGCGCGTGGCCGCCTATCGCGACGAAGCGTGGCTGCGCCCGCTGATCGGGCCGCTGCTGACAGGCGTGTGCGTCGCGCCGACCGCCGCGAAGACGGCGCCGTCGCAGTCGCTCGCGATCGCGCTCGGCCACGCGGTCGAGACGATTCCCACACCCGAGAGCGTGCGTGCGCTGCGCGACGCGCTGGCCGCCGTGCGTCATGCCGGCGTGCAGAAGAAGCTCGCGCGCAACCTGAAGCCGGCCGAACGCGCGCTCGGCGAGCGGCCGCATACCGCGCTGCGCATGACGCTCGACGCGAAGCCCGACAAGAAACAGCTCGCAATGCTCGCCGGGTGCATGGAAGCGGGCTTCTGGCAGCCGATCACGCTCGGTCACGCCGAATGGCGGAAGCGGCTCGTCGATGCGCCGGCCGGCGCCGCGTTCTCGGCGCGCATGATCTGGCAAGCGCGCGGCAGCGATGGATCGACGCAGTCGTTCATGCCTGAAATCGCGAAGGGCAAGGTCGTGCTGCGCGACGCGGCCGGGCGCGCGTGCGACCTCGCCAACGACAGCGACATCCGGTTATGGCACCCGCTGCTGGCCGATGCGGACGAGCGGCTCGCGTGGCAGCGCGCGATCGTCGGCCGCGCGCTGCGGCAGCCGGTCAGGCAGGCATTCCGCGAGTACTACGTGTCGCCCGACGGTGACGCCGCAGCCAGCGATTCCGCGATGTTCGAAGGTCACGTGCTGTCGAGCCGGCCGCTGCTCGGCGTCGCGCGCCGCGAGGGCTGGTCGATCCGCGCATACGACGACGGACTCGTCCGCGAATTCGGCGACGTGCGCGCGACCTTCGTCGTCGATGCGCGGCTCTATCCGGGCTCGGAATGCCACGGCACGTCGCGCCGGCTGCACTTCGAACGCCGGCACGAACGGCGCTGGATGCCGCTGCCGATCGGCGAAATCGATCGCGTCGTGTTCTCGGAAGTGGCGCGCGCGGTCGACCTGCTCGTCAGCGTGTCCGCATTCGCGCTCGACGACGACGCGACGCGCGCGACCACCGCCGCGCTTGCGGTCGATCCGGTTCGCCAGCTCGAAATCGAAGCCGAACGCCAGGAGCGCCTGAACCGGCTGTCGGATTTGCCGCTGGGCGTGATGGCGCGCCATCGCAAGCACGTGCTGTCGCTCGTGTTCGCCGACGCGATTGCGCAAGGAAGGATGACGATCGACGAGCGCCATGTACGTGTCGGCGCGTGGTCGGTGCATTGCGCGACCGGGCGCGTGACGCGCGACGGCGAGCCGGTCGCCCTCCCGACCGAGCCGCCGCCGTCGCCGCTGCGTGCGGTGCCGTGGCTGCCTTACGACGAAGCATTGCTGCAACGGATCGTCGACGTCGTCGCGGGCTTGCTCGACTGAACGCCCGCCGTCAGATCGAACCGAACAGCGCGCGCGGCCGGTCCTTCAGCGTACCGGACAGAATCCGCAGCCCGTTGACGAGCTCGTCGCGCGTGGCCGGGCACGCGAGGTTGATGCGCACGCCGTGCTCGATTTCCGCGCGGTCGACCGCGAACGTCGACGACGGCATCACGATCACGCCGCGCGCCTTCGCGTTCGCGGCGAAGTCGTCGGCGCGCCACGGCGGCGGCAGTCTCAGCCACACGAACATGCACGCGGGGTCGGACTTCAACTGCCCGGCCGGCAGCAGTTCCCGCGCGAGATCGACGCGCGCGCGGATCTCGGCGAGTTGCGAGGCCATGATCCGCTCGGCGGTGCCGTCCTCGATCCATACCGTCGCGATCAGCATCGACGTGGGCGCGGGCATCCACGCGGTCGTGCGCACCGCTTCCGCACACAGCGCGACGCTGTCGCGCGGGCAGCTCAGGTAGCCGAGGCGCAGACCGGGCGCAAGAATCTTCGACGTCGCGCCGATATGGAACGTCAGCTCGGGGCACAGCCCCGCGATCGCCGGCAGCCGGTCGCGCACGAGCGGGCCGTACACATCGTCCTCGATGATCGTCACGTGATGGCGCCGCGCGATGTCGACGAGCGCCATCCGGCGCGCGAGGCTCATCGTCGTCACGGTCGGGTTCTGCAGGTTCGGCACGACGAAGATCGCCTTGACCGGCATGCGCTGGCAGATCCGTTCGATCTCGTCGGGCAGCAGGCCGTCGTCGTCGGCCGGCGCGCTGACGATCTCGAACTGGAATACCGGCGCGAGCGCCTTGAGCCCGTAATACGTGAGGCGATCGGCAACGATCACGCCGTCGGTGCCGATCAGGCTGTTCAGCACCGCATACAGCCCGTGCTGCGCGCCGCTCGTGACGACCACCTGGTCGCGCGATGGCGCGAAGCCGGGCGCGGCAAGCCACTGCGCGCCGGCCGCGCGTGCCCAGTCGGGCCCCTGCGGCGGCTGGTATTCCTGCAGCGCCGCGAAACGCGGGTCGTTCGGCAGCGTGCCGAACGTCTGCGCGAGGCTCGCGAGAAACTCGCCGGTCGCCGGACGGTTCACGGTCAGGTCGATCACGCCGTTGCCCGCCGCGAGCGCCGCACGGGCCGGCGCGATGCTCGGCATCGCGCCGCCGGTGACGAGCGAGCCGCGCCGCTTGCTGCCGATCACGAGGCCGCGCAGTTGCAGTTCCTTGTACGCGCGGGACACGGTCGACACGTTGATGCCGAGCTCGGTCGCGAGCTGGCGCTGCGGCGGCAGGCGGCTGCCCGGCGGATACGTGCCGTTGCGGATTTCCTCCTCGATCGAGCTCGATACCTCGACATAAGTCGGCCGCTTCGCCTGCACCGGCGCACCGCCGTCGCGCTCGCCGGAAAGTTTGTCTGATGCCATTTATCGCCTGTGACCACACAAAAAGCGTTTGTCTGCCATTTTGGCCTGCCCAGCGATTGTATATGACATCCCCTCCCCGTCAAACGTCGCCGGAAAAGTCTGTTGAATCAGCCGGTTGAAATCGGGTAAACACTAGCGCCACACAATCTCATTTTGATTGCACACAAAAAATTACTGTGTGATTCTTTATCTCAACTTTGTGTGAACCATGTGTGCCGGAGGGAATGCGTCATGGCGAACGTCGCCATTGTGGGTGCAGGCTTCATCGGGCTCGGCGCCGCGGCATGGCTGCAGCGCGACGGGCATCGCGTGACGCTGTTCGATCCGGCCGGCGTCGGCCACGGCACGTCGTTCGGCAACGCCGCGACGTTCGCGCCGTACGGCTGCGTGCCGGTGAACGGCCCGTCCGTGTTCCGCAACATCCCGCACTTCCTGTTCGCCGCCGACAGCCCGCTGCGCATCCGCTGGCCGTACCTGCTGCGCGGCGCGCCGTGGCTCGCGCGGTTCCTGCTCGCATCGACGCCCGCGCGCCACGCACGCAGCGCGAGCGCGCTCGCCGCATTGCTGTCGCGCGCCGCCGACGGTTATGCGCCGCTGCTCTCCACCGCGCGGCTCGCGGCGTTCGTGCGGCCGCGCGAGTGCCTGTACCTGTACGCGCGGCAGGCGTCGTTCGATGCCGCCGAGCCGTCGCTCGCGCTGCGGAGCCGGCTCGGCGTGCCGTTCGAGCTGCTCGACGCGAACGCGATCCGCCGGCTCGAGCCCGCGCTCGCGCCGATCTTCGCGCGCGGCGTGCTGTTCACCGGAAGCTGGCACTTCTCCGATCCGCACGGGTTTCTCGGCGAACTGTTCGCGCATCTCGCAACCGGCGGCGCGACGCTCGAACGCGAGCGCGTCGAGCGGATCGAGCCCGTCGGCGACGGCGTGAACGTGCAGGCGGGCGGCACGGTGCGCACCTTCGATCACGTCGTCATTGCCGCCGGCGCCCGCTCGCGTGAATTCGCGGCTGCGTGCGGCGACGCGGTACCGCTCGATACCGAGCGCGGTTATCACGTGCAGTTCGCCGCGCATGAGCAGATCGTCACGCGGCCGGTCGGCTGGGCCGAGCGCGGCTTCTACATGACACCGCTCGACGAAGGGCTGCGCGCGGCCGGCACCGTCGAGCTCGGCGGCTTCGACGCCCCGATGAACCGCTCGCTCGTCGCGCTGCTCACGCGCTCCGCACGCGAGGCGCTACCGTCGCTCGGCGCACCGACGCGCAGTTGGCTCGGCTTCCGGCCGACGCTGCCCGACGGCGTGCCGGTCATCGGCCGCGCACGCGACAGCACACGCGTGATCCACGCATTCGGCCATCAGCATCTCGGCGTGACGCTCGCCGGCATCACCGGGCGGATCGTCGCCGACCTCGTCGCCCAGCGCGCACCGCCGCTGGACCTCTCGCCATACCGGGCCGCGCGATTCTGACGCGCGCCGCGATTTCCACCACTGCAAGGAGGCATCCATCATGAATCGTCGTAACTGGCTGGTTTGGCTAGCCGTCTGCTCGATCGGCACGGTCGCCGCGTCCGCGCAGGCCGCGGACCCGGAAACCATCAAGATCGGCTTCGCCGGCCCGCTGACGGGGCCCGTCGCGCGCGTCGGCAAGGACCTGCAATACGGTGCGCAGCTCGCGCTCGACGAGGAAAACGCGAAGCATCCGACCATCGGCGGCAAGCCGGTGCGCTTCGTGCTCGACGTGCAGGACGACCAGGCCGATCCGCGCATCGCGATCCAGGTCGCGCAGAAACTCGTCGACGACGGCGTGGCCGGCGTGATCGGCCACTACAACTCGGGCTGCAGCATCCCCGCATCGGCCGTCTACCGGCAGGCGAACGTCGCGATGATCACGCCCGGCTCGACCAATCCGCAACTGACGATGCAGGGTTTCAAGAACGTGTTCCGCACGATGGGGCACGACGGCATCGGCGGCGTGGTGGCCGGCCGCTTCGCGGTCGAGCAGTTGAAGGCGAAGCGGATCGGCATCATCGACGATCGCACCGCGTTCGGCCAGGGGCTTGCCGACGCGTTCGAAAAAGGCGTGAAGGACGCACACGGCAGCGTCGTCGGCCGCGAATACACGAACGACAAGGCTGTCGATTTCCGCGGCATCCTGACGACGATGAAGAGCAACAACGTCGACCTGCTGTTCTTCGGCGGGCTCGACGAACAGGGCGCGATGCTCGTCAAGCAGATGCGCTCGCTCGGCATCCGCGCGCAACTGTTCGGCGCCGGCGCGCTGAAAAGCAACGCATTCCTGAAGATCGCCGGCAGTTCGGGCGAAGGCACGCAGGATCTCGAACCGGGCCCCGCGCTCGACAAGCTGCCGTCCGCCGTCGCGTTCGCGCAGCGCTACAAGGCGCGCTTCAACCAGGACGTCGAGCTGTATGCGCCGTTCGCGTACGACGCGGCGCTCGCGATGATCGCGGCGATCCGCAAGGCCGATTCGGTCGATCGCGCCAGGATCGTCGCGAGCCTGCCGGGCGTGTCGGTCACCGGCGTGACCGGGAAGATCTCGTTCGACGAGCGCGGCGACCTGATCAAGCCGCCCTACACGCTGTTCCGCGTCGAACAGGGGCAGTGGCGCAGCATCCGCACGGTCGGCGGCGCGTCGAACTGAGCGGCAGGACAGCGGACGGCGCCGCCTACCGCGCCGCCTGCTGCCGCTGTATCTCCTGCGCTTTCATCTGCAGATACGCGCTCTTTTCCACTTCGTGCAGTTGCTGCGGATACTGCTCGGTCGCGTCGAACCAGCGCGCGAGGCGCTGGTCGAGCGGCTTGTCGAGCGTCGCGAGATACGTGTCGATCGCGAGGTAGTAGCGCATCGTGTTGCGCTCCAGCAGCCCGCGCACCCCGCCGATGTACTGCGGCTGCGCGGCCGATGCGCCGCTGGCGGCCGTAAACCCGACCTTGTCGCTGCCGACCGTCGCGAGGTAGGTTTTCATCGCCATCCTGCCGACCGTGCCGAAGCCGTACGAATACGTGAGGTGCAGGAACGTGCGCGAAGCGCCGACCGGCACGGCCTCCAGCGCGATCCGGTAATCCTTCGTGCCCATCGGGCCGCTGTCGGCGGTCAGGTCGACCTGGAAGTAGTCGGGCGTCGCGGCCGCCACGCGATAGCGGAACTGCAGGCGATAGGTATCCGGCAGCTTCTGCTGGATCTTGCGGCCGACGTTCACGTCGAGCACCGGGCCGTTGCCGCCGCTCGACGCATGACAATACTTCGTGTTCAGATGCAGGATCAGCACCGCGCACCAGTTCGCGGGGCCCTGCGCGGGATCGTTGAGCTGGCCGTTCACGACCGCGAACGGATAGTCGACCACCGCATAGATGTCGCCCTTCAGTGACGACGACGCCTCCGACGATTCGAGGGTCAGCGGCCGGTGAAACGCGTTGTCCTTCAGTTGCGCGCCGAGGCTGTGGTAACGGTCGAGCAGCGCCGCCGCGCCGCCTACGCCTTCCGCGCCGAACGCCAGCGCGCTCCAGCCGACACAAAGGGCCGCGACGAGCGCGTGCCAGGCGCGACGCGCAAGCTGCGTGCCGCGCAGATGTCCGGATGTCTCCATTCTTGTGCTCCCTCCGGGCGCGCGCTGGGCGCGCGCATGTGTCACAGAATACGCCTGCGCGACGTTACGCGACGTGGCGCGTCGCGCATGGCCGCTATCGGCTTCGCTTCACCGGCACCGGCAACTGCGCGGCGGTGATCCGGATCAGCGCCGACAGCCATTCGCGGTCGTCCCAGCGATCGCCGGCGATGACGAGGTGCGGCTTCGCGGACGGATACGGCGGGCCTTCGTCGCAGGTGCCGAGAAACGCGCGGCCTTCGGGCGTCGGCTTGACGAACAGCCGGTCGTCGCAGACGAGCGCGACCATCCTGCCGTCGCAATAGATGCCGTATTCGCCGAACATCTTGCGGGCCGATACCGTGCCGGCCGCCGCCATCTGCTCGACGATGAAATCGACCGTGCCCTGGCTCGATGCCATCCGCTGCTCCTGGTGAAAGAGTTTATGACCGTCGTGTGCACCGGCCCGTTCCGTCTTGTCGGCGGATACGCTGCGGTGCGTCATTCATTCGCAGACGGGAAACGCGCCCAACCATCGACCGCTGTCGTCGCGTGCGTGTTGCCGGCCAGCAACTTCCGACTCGCCTCCTTACTTGTCTGCAGCAAACGCATTCGACATCTGCCGCGCCCGCTTCACATCGTCGCCATGCAGATAGATCGACGTCGTCGAAATCGACGCATGCCGCAAGTTGTCTCGCACGGTCGTCAACTCCGCGCCGCGCGCAAGCGCGTGCGTCGCATGCGTATGACGCATCCAGTGCGGGCTCGCCTGCCGCAGCTTCTGCGCAAGCGCCGGGTTATCGGCATCGACGACATCGGCCGTCTGCGCGAAAAAGCGCTGCATCACCTTCCACAGCCGCACGCTCGTGATCGCGGCCGCGCCGTCTTCCGCGAGGCTCGGGATCAGCGGCGTATCGGGCCGCCAGCGCACCGGCGTGACCGGCAACCGGCGCGCGACCAGATGACGATCGAGCGCCGTGCGCGCCAGCGGCGGCAGTGCGACGCGCGCGGCCTTGCGCCCCTTGCCGATCACCTTCAGCCACGCGTCGCCGTGCGCATCCGTCTCGATGTCGCCGAGCGTCGCGCCGACCAGCTCGCTCGCGCGCAGTCCGGTCGCATAACCGAAATCGAGGATGAAGCGCAGCCGCTGCGCGGCGGCGAGCGTCCAGCCGGACGACGCGTCCTTGCGGAACTCGAGCCCGTCGGCGATCGTACGGACCAGCAGCCACTCGCCTTCGGTGAACGCATGCGACGTGTCGAGTGCGTTCGGGCCGCGCGTGTCGCGCACCTTGACGCCCGCGAACGGATTCGCGAGCAGGTAGCGCTGCTCGATCAGCCAGCGGAACAACGCGCCGAGCACCGACAGCGTGTACGCCGCCGAACGCGCGGACAGCCCGCCCGAGAACGGCCGCCAGTCGGGCGCGCCGCGCGGCCGCACGGGCCCGACCCAGCGCTCGTGCGGCGTCGGGCGCCGCACGAACGCGCGATACGCGACCGCATCCTCCGTCGTCAGCGACGACAGCGCGCGGCCGCGCTCGACGATCGCCCACAGGATCAGCCGCTCGGCCTCCTTCCGGTATGCGCGCCGCGTCGCAGCCGATTCGTGCAGGGACAGCCATGCGTGCACGGCCGCGTAATCGTTGTCCGCGTCGAGCGTGCTGGTCGCGCGCGGTGCGCGGAACGTGCCGGCCGAACCGTCGACCTCGTGCGGCAGCTTCAACTGCTCCCACGGCACGATGCTGCTGCGCGGTGTCGCGGCGATCAGCGCGCGCGCCCGTTCGGTCAGGTCCGGATGCGCGGCGAAAAACGCCTCGATGCGTCGAGCACCGGCCATGCCGAGGCCAGGAATCGCGCTCCACCACTGGCGCCGGCGCGGAATCCGCACGGTCAGATCCGCGAGCGTCGCGATCCCGTGCGCACGCAGCGCGGCGACCGCGCGCGCGGGCAGCCACAGGCCGACGTCGTCGCTGATCTGCGGGACCGGCGCGCGCGCATGACGCAGCAGGCCGATCGCTTCGGTCGCGGCCTTCGCCTCCCGCAAACGCTCACCGTCGGGATGACCGAGCCGTTCCGCGAGATCGGGCCGACCGGCCAGCCGTGCGACGCGCACGAGGCGGCGGCGAATGCCGCCGATCACGCCGCGCGCAGAGCGCCCTGCGCCGAGACGATCGGGCAGGTAGCGTTCGACGGCTTGGCGCACGGTCATGCCCGCGTACCACGCGCGCAGCGCGGCCAGTTCGTCGGCATCGGGAAAACCTGCGGGCGCAGACGCGGAATCGGAGGAAAGCGGTGAGGTGAGGCGCGGTTTCATGGGCGCCAGTTTGACAGAAGCGCGCGCGGCCGGAAGCGTCGTGTGCGGCGTTCCCGGCACGACGATCATGATTTGATACAAATCACGATGTCGTTCATCCGGCCGCAACGACAAAAATAGGTGGGCGCAACTGCGCCGCGCGCGCCTGTTATGCTGCGCACTGCATTCGCGCGTCACCCGTCCGCATCTTCCACGCATCACGTTGCTGCGGTCGGGATCCGCATTGAATTGCGCTGGACGATCCGGCAATCCGCATCGGGATTCGCGGGCCACAGCCCGTTGTTTATCGAAGGTTGCGCCGGACGTTCAATGCATTTCCGGCCGTCGGTCAATAAAACCGTTACATATAAGAACCACAATTTCATGACATCACGCCTTCTTGCCGCGCTCGTTGCCGCGGCCTTGAGCTGCACCGCGCTGCCCGCCGCCCACGCGCGCACCTACATCGCGCCGACGGCGTCGTTCGGGAAAGGCGCTCATGTTCACCGGTTCGTGCTGCGCGACCCCGTCACGCACCAGCCGCTGCCGAATGCGCGGTACCGGCTGTTCCTGCCCGGCCAGGTCATCGCGGGCCTGCCCGTCAAGCCGGACCAGCACGACAGCGTGATCTTCGGCACGACCGACGCTGCCGGGCGCACCGTCAGAATCCGGCTGCCGAAGGTTCATCCGCAGAAGCAGTGGGTGTTCAACGCGATCGTCGGCGAAGGCGACATGGGCGAATCGTTCCGGCTGGTCGAGCCATTCGGCAATGAGCCGCTCGGCAAATTCCCGTATGTACTGGACGTGGAAAACGAATATCTGGCGTGCGGCTACTCGGATGCGAACGGCTACACCTACTACGCGCAATCGCGCACGCCGCGGAACGTCAGTCTGTACGCCGGGACGCTGGCCGGGTCCGCCGACGCCGACTGGTGCGCGGGCCCGGGCGCGGCCATCGCGAACGGCGCGAGCGATCCCGGCGCGCCGGACCTGTACACGCAATACCTCGGCAGCCTGGTAGCCAACGGCAGCCGGATCAGCACCGAATTGCGGCAACAGATCGTCACCAAGCTGCTGTCGCTCGCGATCGCCGGGCACGACGCGGGCCGCGTCGCCGCCGTGCTCGATCTCGGCGAGATCCCCGACGACCGCCTGAACGACATCGGCTATCGGCTCGTCGACGCGGGTGTGGAAGTCGATCGCGGGCTCGCGATGATCGACGCGCATCTCGCGAAGTCACCGGACGATGCGTATGCGCTCGACAGCAAGGGCTGGGCGCTGTATCGCCTCGGCCGCAACGACGAAGCGCTCGCGTGGTTCGACCGGTCGATCGCGATCTTCGCGAAGAACGGCAACGACGACAGCGACACGCGCGAAGCCTATGCGACCGGCCTGACGCACAGGGGCGAAGTGCTGTGGAAGCTGGGACGCCAGGATGAGGCGCGCGCTGCGTTCGCGCAGGCGCGGAAGATTCAGCCGAAGAACGCGGAGCTGGAGGAAACGGCGAAGCGGCTGGAGATACAGATCGGGCAGGACGGCGCGATGGCGCCGGGAACGGCAGGCGCGCACGCGGAGTAACGGCGCCGGGCAGCGGCGCGAAGCGACGGAGCCGGGGCTGGTGCGGCCGCGGCTACCGCCGGCTTTTCGAAAGACGGCCGCCGGACCTGTCGGGCCCGGTCGAGCGGGAGGCGCGGGCAGAGCATGCCCCGCGTCACTCCTCGCCTTTCACGCCCGGATTGAGCATCACGACGAAGCCGGCCACGCCGACGATCAACGCGATCGCGCCGCCGCGCAGCGCCATCGCTTCATCGAACAGCAGCCCCGTCACGACGGCCATCATCCCGGCGAGCGACACGAACACGGCGATCGCCGCGACGACGATCCGGTACTGGCGGCGTATCATCTCGCACCCGCCTCATTAGGCCGCGGCGGCGGCCGATACGTCGGCGTCGTCGCCGCGAATCAGCAGCACCGGGCATTTCGAGCCGCGCACGAAGCGCTCGGCGACGCTGCCGAGCAGCACGCGCCGGATGCCGCGCCGCCCGTGCGTGCCGACCACCGCGAGATCGATCCCGCGTTCCTTCACGTAGCGCTGCAGGCGTTCCGCAACGTCCTCGCCGATGCTCTCGGTCTCGACGAGTTCGGCCTCGCCCTTCGCGCCGGCGGCCGCGACGATCTGTTCGGCTTCGCGCAGCACCTTGAACCCGTCGGCGCGGATTTCCTCGATGAGCGCATGCGGGTCGAAACGGCCCGCGTAAGTGAACAGCACCGACTTGTCGACCACATACACGACGCTGACGTGCGCGTCGCCCGCCAGTGCCATCCTCACTGCCTCGGCAAGCGCCTGTTTCGACGTAGCGCTGCCGTCGACGGCCACCATGATCTTCTCGTACATGCAAACCTCGCTGGGGTGAACTGCCGCGCACCGTATCGCGCGCGGCCATGTCGCCATCATCGGCGGCTGGCGGGTTCGGTTGTTGATGACGATCAAGCCGGACCGGTATTCGACCCGCGAACCGGCGACGCAGGCGCCCGCCACGCGCGCGGCGTTCGGCCGCCGCGCAGGACGGAAAACCCGCGTTTCGCGTCGTTCGATTCACTCGGGAAGGCGCTTTCCCTGTTGCGTCGCACAACGTGCCGGGCTTGCTGGCGCCGGGGCGAGCCGATCGTCCAGCGGAGATCCCGAGGGTGGCGTGCGGCGGCCGCGGGCCGCCAATGCGCGACCGGATCGAGCGGCCATCGCGCCGAAAGCGCTATCATCGAATGTACGACTTTCGTCCGGCCCTTTTTTGCCGGCTCACTTTCAACTCGCTCAACCGACATGACAACGACTACCGAACGCGTGGACGGCGCCGCTCAGCATCTCGTCGCCGCCCGCCATGCCGGCTCGCCCGGCCCGCTGCTGCCCGATGCGCTGCGCCCCGAGGACGTCGACACCGCGCTGGCGATCCAGCAGCGCGTCGCCGACCTGCTCGGCGAACCCGTCGCCGGATGGAAGTGCGCGCTGCCGCCGCCCGACCGCGTGATCCTCGCGCCGATCTTCGCGTCGACGATCCGCGAAGCCGATGCGCCGTACCGCGTCGTCGGCGGGCCGATCGTGCGGATCGAACCGGAAATCGCGTTCGTGCTCGATCGCGACCTGCCCGCGCGCGGCGAGCCATACGACGAGAACGACGTGCGCGGCGCGATCGGCGAGGTGCGCATCGTGCTCGAAGTGCTCGGCTGCCGCTACGCGGAGCCGGCGCGCGCGTCGAAGTTCGAGCTGCTGGCCGACGGGCAGTTCAACCAGGGCCTGTGCGTCGGCCCGGTCGTGCGCGACGGGCTGAACGTGCCGCTCGCGACGCTGGCGCTGTCGTTCGACGGTGCGCTGAACCGCACGATCGACGGCCGCCATCCGGACGGCGATCCGCTGAAGCCGCTCGTGTGGCTCGTCAATTTCCTCGCGTCGCGCGGCGATGCGGTGCGCGCCGGCCAGATCGTGACGACCGGTTCGTACGCGGGCGCGATCGATGTGCCGCTCGGCGACGCGCTGACGGTCCGCTTCGGCGAGCTCGGCAGTTTGTCGGTGACGTTGACGGCGTAATGTGTCACGCGCGCTGCCGCCCGACCTTGCGTGACGGCAGCCTCATCGCGCCTGGCCTCAACACCGATCACGCGAACCGCGTCCACCCCGATACCTGACATGTCGCTGACGCCGCTTCCCGCCCTGCTCGACGAAGTCCTGCGCACCGTCGCTCGCCGTTACCGGCTGCCGCCGCTCGACAGCGCGTCGTTGCCGGCCGAAGCCGCGAACCCGGCCGCCACCCTTGCACTCGTGATCGAGGACGCGCGCCGGATGCGAAGCGACGGACACGCTCCCGGCGCGGAATTGCAGCAGTGCTTCATCGATGCGCTCGCACGGATGATCCGCGACGCGATGGACAGGCAATCCGGCGATCCCGCCTTCCAGGCCGCGGTGCTGCGGCACGACGCGCCGAGCGTGCGCGAATACGCGTCGTTGCACGCGCATGCCGAGCAGGATCGGCGCGCGCTGCACTCGGCCGTCAACGCGATCGCGCACCCGGCCAAACTCGAGCGCAGCGCCCAGGCGTGGCAACGCGACGGGCTCGCGCGGCTGCATGCGGCCGCAACGTCCGCGTCGTGGGCCGATCTCCATGCGACGCTGCAGCAACTGCTCGCGTTGCCCGACATGGCGACCGACGCCGCATTCGAGCAGGACATCGTCAAGCTGAAGGATGGTGCTGCACTCCAACGCCTGCTGCGTCTCGATGCGCTGGCGTCGGACGAGCACGTCCGGCGATATCGTGCACTGTGGGTACGCCAGGGTCCGCTCGAAGGCAGCACGATCGCGGTCGCGCAAGGCGCCGCGTCGCAGCGGCGCGGCGCGGCCGTCGAAGCGCTGGCCGCGCAGGCGCTCGACGCGTTGGCCGGCAGGCTCGAAGCCGTGGACGAACGGCGCACCTACCGTGTGGTCACATCGATGCGCGTGCCGTCGTCGATCCCGGGCCGGCACGACCGCGCCAAAACCGAATGGGATGCGATCCTGCTCGAACGCCCGCGCGGCGATGAAGCGGCGCCCGTGTGGAACGTCCGCTTCCTCGTCGAAGCGAAGGCGTCCGCGGATGCGGCGACGACCGATTTGCCGCGGCTGCTGCGCGGCCTGAACCTGCTCGCGCAGGCCGACCCCGACACGACCTATTCGTTCGAGACGCACCAGGGCACGGTGCGCGTGCACGGCGCGTCGCTGCGCGCGTTGACGACCGACGACGCGGCGCTGCAACGGGAAGTGCTCTATTGCTGCGATGCGTCCGCGGACGCGACGCCGCGCTTGCTGGGCGCCGCGAGCCGGATGCAGTTGCTGTCGGCGCAGGCGAGCCTCGAATACGCGAGCGCGCTCGCACGGCAGCCGGACGCCGATCCGCGCGGCCTCGGCGTCATCTGGCACGCGCTGCTGACGCTGCCGCAATGGCATGCCGTGTTGCATCAATACCCGTCGCTGCGGCAGGTCCGCGAACTGATGGTGGCGATCGACGACTTGCGGGCCGCGATCGACGATGTCGCCGACGACGGCGTCGCGAGCAGCGTGTACGCGTGATGCGCGCGACGGCAACGCGCCGCCCGCTCAGTTGGCGAGCACGCCGAACGGCAGCGTCCACCCCGCCAGCCGGCCGCCGTCGGCCCATCGATCGTCGGCCGCAACTGCCGGCTGAATCTTGATTCAGGCGATCCGGATTCAAGGTGGCGTTACGTCTACACCGAGTGGACTTCCATTTCGCCGGGCCGGCAATCGCCGCGTCCGGCCGACAGACTCGCGCCCGTCGCCTGATCACCGCGACCGCACTACCCGCCGGCGCTATCCGTCCCGCCCGTGAGGTACGATACGCGCCGGGGCACGACGCCCCCTGAGAGACCCGGCCATCGCGGCCCCACCCAGCACAAGAAAAATGCGAAGAAACCCGACGCTGCACCGAAACCTGCTCGCCGCGCTGGCGGCCGGCCTGCTCTGGATCCCCGGCGCTCATGCCAGTTCGGACGACAGTTGCAACGTGCCGGCCACGCTCCGGCAGAACGGCTACTCGTGCGGCAACGTGCCGATGCTGAGCCCCGCCAACGACACGCGCATCAACGCGATGCTGATGATGGTCGACAGCGCCAAGGTCGCGCAGGTGTTCCCGGACCCGAAGACGATCCCGGCGAAGGACCGGATCAACCAGATCATCGTGCCGTTCCCGATGGACTTTTCCGGATGGATCTATATCGGCCAGAAGGAGCCCGACCAGACCGGCAGCGGGTCGGATGCGGATGCGCCGTCGAACCGGTACGCCGACGGCGAAGGCAGCATCTGCCGCAGCATGAACGCCGGCGCGGACGCGTTCAACGACGCACTGAGCGGTGCCGCCGGCGTCCCCGCCGACGAAGCCGCGCGCCTGCGCTCAGCGCGCGCCGACATCGCGCAGAAAACCTGTGCCGCGGGCGGCGCGAGCGCCGCATGGACGAAGCCGCCGGTCAAATCGCCGCTTGGCCAGCAGTTCGCCGCGTACCTCGACGGCACGAACGCGTTCTATCGCACCGACTTCCTCGCCGCGACCAAGGCCTTCGCGAACGCATCGCACAGCGCCAACCCGTGGCTGAAGGAAACCGGCCTCTATATGGCCGGGCGCGCGCAGTTGAACGCCGCGCAGGCCAATGTATTCGACAACGACAGCCCCACGCCGTCGCGCGCTCGCGTGACGAAGGTGTCGCTCGACGCCGCGAATACGGTGTTTCGCACCTACCTGAAGGTGTATCCGCAGGGGCGCTATGCGGTGTCCGCGACGGGGCTGTTGCGGCGTGTCGCGTGGCTCGGCGGGAATGTCGCGCAGCAGGCCGACCTCTACGGCCATGCGCTCGCGCGCTGGTCGCCCGCGACGTCGAACGTGCCGCTGATGCAACTGGCGAACGAACTCGACAGCAAGCTGCTGTTCGGGTCGGACCTCGACGCGGCCCAGATCCAGTCGCCGACCGTGCTCGCGACCGTCGACCTGCTGCGCATGCGCACGTCGGACAGCAGCGATTCGAGCCGCAACAAACCGCTGACGCTGGACGACCTGCAGGCGCAGAAGCCGCGCTTCGCGAACGCGCCCGCGCTCTACGACTACCTGCTCGCGACCTGGTATGTCCAGATCGGGCACAAGCCGGATGCCGCGCTCGAACTGCTGCCGCAAACGCCGGCCGTGCCGCTCGACTACTTCGGCCTGAGCCAGCAGGCGCTGCGCGCGTTCGCGCTGGAGGACAGCGGCCAGACCGACAAGGCCCGCCAGCTGTGGCGCGACCTGATCCCGCTCGCGAAATTCCGCTTCCAGCGCGAAGCGCTGGAACTCGCGCTCGCGATCAACCTGGAACAGGCCGGGCTCGTCAACGACGTGTTCGCCGACGATTCGCCCGTGCAGAACGCCGCGCTCCGGGCGATCCTGCTGCAGAGCACGGCCGGTGCCGACCTGCTGCGCGCGCAGGCGCAGAACCAGGCGACCGGCGGCGCGCTGCGCGACACCGCGCTGTACACGCTGCTGTACAAGGAGCTCACGCGCTCGCACTATGCCGACTTCATCGCCGACGCCGCGCTGGTGTCCGGCACGCCCGCCGATCCGTTGAAGCCGTTCATCGCGCCCGGCGCCAGGAACGAAGACGGCTACACGTGCCCGTCCGCACGCGACATCGCCGCGACGCTTCAGCAAAACCCCGGCGATTCGAAAGGGCTGAACTGCCTCGCCGATTTCGTGCGCCTTCATCCGCCCGCGTCCGGCCTCGAAAGCGATCCGGTGCCGCCGTGGATGCGCAACGCGTCGTCGACATCCTCCACGCGCGTACCGCCGACGCTCGGTGCATCGCCGTCGCAGTTCGCGGGCAAGCCGTACGCGCGGATGTCGAGCTACGCGACGGTGATGGCCGACGCGCAGGCGAACCCGAACGACCGCGCTTACGCGTTCTACCGCGCGATCAAGTGCTATGCGCCGTCGGGCAGCAACGACTGCGGCGGCAAGGACGTGCCGAAGAACACGCGCAAGCGCTGGTTCGATACGCTGAAGGCCACCTATCCGGGCAGTCCGTGGGCGCAGAAGCTCCGCTACTACTGGTGAGCGCGGCGTGAAGCGCTTTGCGTGCGTCGCGCTGCTGCTGGCCGGACGCATCGTGCCGGCCGGCACCGTCGATCCCGCACAGTACGACGCGTTCTGGCTGTGGGCCGGCGTGAAACCGCAGGCGGTCGTAAGCGGCGCGCGCGCCGTCTACGTGCTGCAAGGGCAGATCGAAGCGTCGCCGCGCGACGAATCGCAGGTGCGCGTCATCGCGCAGGGCGTCGCACTGCCGCCCGCGCCGAACGCGCGCGTCTGGCTCGTCTACCGTGCGCATACGCTGCGCTGGACGCCGCGCGTCACGCAGATCATGCTGGCGCAGCTCACGCGCTGGCGCGCATCGGGCCGCACGATCGCGGGCATCCAGATCGACTTCGATGCGCGTACGCGCCATCTGCAGGACTACCTCGAATTCCTGCGCACGCTGCGCGAGACCTTGCCCGCCGATTGCCGGTTGAGCATCACGGGGCTGCTCGACTGGAGCAGCCGCATCGATGCCGACCAGGTCAACCAGCTCAGGGGCATCGTCGACGAGGTGGTCGTGCAGACCTACCAGGGGCGCAGCACGATCCCCGACTATGCGGCCTACCTGCCGCGCGTCGCGCGGCTGCAACTGCCGTTCCGGATCGGCGTGATCCAGGGCGGCGAGTGGGACGCGCCGCCGTACCTCGCGACGAATCCGTGGTTCCGCGGCTACGTCGTGTTCCTGCGCAACAGCTAGCGGGCGGAAACGCGGCGACGTTGGTCCCGCCCGCGTGCCGGAGTATCAGATGCGATAAATCCGCTCTGCATTGCCGACAAACAGCGCGTGCCTCTCCGCATCGCTCGCTCCCGCAATGATCTCCGAATACGCTCGCCAGAGCGCCGGATACCCGGCATGCAGCCGGTCGATCGGGAAATTCGACGCGAACATGCATCGCGCGGCGCCGAATGCGTCGATCCCCTCGAGCACATATGGCCGGAAGCTCTCGGTCGTCCACCGGTGATCGAACATCGCAAGCCCGCTCAGCTTGAGCATGACGTTCTCGCGCCGGGCGAGCCCGTGCAGCCCGGTGCGCCACGCGCGGTAGCCGTGCACGCTGTCGCGGTCGACGAACATGCTCGCGTGATTGACGATGAAGACCGTGTCCGGATGCGCGTCGACCAGCGTCAGCGCGGCCCCGACCTGGGACGGATAGAGCTGCAGGTCGAACGACAGCCCGAGCCGTGCGAGCCACCCGAAATGGTCGCGCCAGCCCGGATCGTCGAGATAGTCGCGATCGACGTAGTTGTACCAGGGGTTCGCGTGGCGGTTCAGTACCTGGCGGATGCCGCGCACGTTCGCGCAGGCGGCGGCCGCCTCGAGCCTCGCAGGCGCGTCGGCACGCGACAGGTCGACGCCCGCAACAATGCCCTCGGGCATGCCGCCGCTCGCCGGCGTGTCGGCCAGCGCCTGCAGCCATTCGACCTCGCTCGGCGTGGTCCACGCGTCATGGATCGCTTCGACGTGCACGACTTTCAGGATGTCGATCCCGCCCGCGTCCGCGCGCAGGTCGGCCGGACCGTATGCGCGCGGCAGCGCCGCCACCGGCCCGGAAAACGCCGGTTGCGCGCGGTCGAGCCAGCCGTAGCTCAACGCATCGGCATCCCAGAAATGCACATGTGGATCGACGACCTGCATTGCGCCTCCCCGCGATCACGCCAGATGGAACATCGGTTCCAGATGTTTTTCGAGCGGCCGCCCGTCCCCGTCCGTCGCCATCAGGTCGGCCATGTACGCCCACCACCGGCGCATCACGTCGGCCTGCGCGAGTTCGGCCATCCGGTGCCCGGCCGGGCGTTTCAAGACGGCGAACAGGCAATCCGTCTCGTCGTCGAGAAAGATCCAGTAATCGGCCATGCCGGCCGCGCGCAGCGCGTCGGCCAGCTCCGGCCAGATCGCATCGTGGCGCCGCCGGTACTCGTCCTTCTGCCCGGGATGCAGCCGCATCCGGAAAGCGATCGTTTCCATGTCCGCCCCCGTCATTGCAGGTTCACGTAGAGGCCGCCGTCGACGAGAAGTGCCGCGCCGTTGACGTAGCGCGCCAGGTCCGACGCAAGGAACACCACGCAGTCCGCGACGTCGTCGGGTTCGCCGAGGCGGCCGAGCGGAATGCGCTGCTCGAAGTACTCGGCCTTGCCGGGCGCCGCGAGATCCGCTTCGTTGATCTCGGTGCGGATCGTGCCCGGCAGCACGGAATTGCAGCGGATCCGGTGCGGGCCGAGTGCGACCGCGCACGACTGCATCAGCGCGTGCACGCCGGCCTTCGTCGGCGTGTAGTGCGTCTGCATGCCGCCGCCGACGAGCGCGCTGATCGAACTCGTCGCGACGATCGCGCCGCCGTCGCCCTGCGCGGCCATTCGGCGCGCGACCGCCTGGGTCACGTGGAACGCGCCGTGCAGGTTGACCTCCATCGTGCGTCGCAGCAGGTCGGCGGGCAAATCGAGGAACGCGTGGAACGGACAGATCCCCGCATTGCTCGCCAGCACGTCGATCCGGCCGAACGCGTCGACGGCCCGCTCGACCAGTTCGTCCGCGGTGTCCGGCCGCGCGATGTCGCCCGGCACGGCGAGCGCGCGCCGGCCGGTCGCGCCGATCTCGTCGACCAGCGCGTCGAGCGCGTGATCCGACTGCGCCGGCAGCAACGGGTTGGCCCAGTAATTGACGACCACGTCAGCGCCATGCCGCGCGCACGCGAGCGCGATCGCCCGGCCGATGCCGCGCGAGCCGCCGGTGACGATCACGACCTTGTTCTCGAGCAGTTTCATCGCGGCGGCTCAGTGCGTGTAGGGCCGTTCGGTGCGCACGGCCGGATTGAGCCGCACGCCGAAGCCGGGCGTATCCGGCACCTTCATCCGCCCGCCCGTCGGCACCGGTTCGTCGAGCAGCAGCGGATCGAACATCGGCACGACGCGATCCGCCTGCGGCGCCATCATCAGGAATTCCGCGAACGGGCTGTTGTGCCGCGTCGTCACGAAGTGATAGCTGTAGACCGACGAACCGTGCGGCACCACCAGCACGCCGTGCGCGTCGGCGAGCGCCGAAATGCGGACGAGTTCGGTCAGGCCGCCGCACCAGCCGACATCAGGCTGGATGATGTCGCAGCAGCCCATCTCGAGCAGCATCCGGAAGCCCCAGCGGGTCGCCTCGTGCTCGCCCGTCGTCACGAGCAGATCGGGCGGCGCCGCGCGGCGCAACTGCGCGTAGCCCCAGTAGTCGTCGGGCGGCAGGCACTCCTCGATCCACTTGAGCCCGTAAGCGCGCGCCTCGTGCGCGAGCCGGGTGGCGTAGCGCACGTCGAGGCTCATCCAGCAGTCGAGCATCAGCCAGAAATCCGCGCCGACGCGATCGCGCATCGTCGCCAGCGCATCGAGGTTGCGACGCAAGCCCTCGTCGCCCTCCGCCGGGCCATGATGCAGCGGCAGCTTGCCGCCGATGAACCCCATTTCCTTCGCGAGATCCGGCCGCGCCCCCGTCGCATAGAACTGCAGTTCGTCGCGCACCTTGCCGCCGAGCAACTGGTGCACCGGCTCGCCGCGCACCTTGCCGAGCAGGTCCCACAACGCGAGATCGACGCCGGAGATCGCGTTCAGCACCACGCCCTTGCGCCCGTAATAGAGCGTCGCGTAGAACATCTGATCCCACATCTTCTCGATGTCGGTCACGCGCTGCCCTTCGATGAAGCGCGCCAGATGGCGCTCGACGACGAACGCGCCGATCTCGCCGCCCGTCGTCACCGCGAAACCGACCGTGCCGTCGCTCGCCTCGATCTCGATCACGAGCGTGCCGAGCACGTTGATGCCGAACGACTGCCGGCTCTGCCGGTATTCGGGGTAACGCGCCATCGGCGTCGCGATGTGATCGTCGATCCAGTGGTCAGCGCCCTGGTCGTGGTAGTCGGCGCCGCCGCCGCGTACCGTCAGCGCGCGGATGTGTCGTATCGTGGGCATGCTCATCGGGACGTTCCTCGATCGGAAAGAAGAAAAATGCGCGCGTGTCAGCGCGCCCAGCGCAGCACGAGCGCGTCGAGCCGCCGCGCGATCTCGACGAGGCCCGAGCGCGTCTCCGGGTGCAGCGGCATCAGCGGGCGCCGTGGCGCGTCCGACGCGATCACGCCGCCCTCCTTCATCAGCGCCTTGCAGGCGAGCAGCCCGGCCTGCCGGTTTTCATAGTTGATCAGCGGCAGCCACTTCTCGTAGCCGGCCACCGCCTCGTCGCGCCGGCCCGCGCGATAAGCGGCCAGAATCGGCTGCAGCCCGTCCGGGTAGCCGCCGCCGAGGATGCTGCCCGTTGCGCCCGCGTCGAGATCGGCGAGCAGCGTGATCGCCTCCTCGCCGTCCCACGGCCCCTCGATCGCGTCGCCGCCGAGCGCGATCAGCTCGCGCAGCTTCGCCGCCGACTGCGGCACCTCGATCTTGAAATAACGCAGGTTCGGAATCGTGCGCGCGAGCCGCGCGAGGAACGCCGCCGATACCTGCGTGCCGCTCATCGGCGCGTCCTGATACATGATCGGGATGTCGATCGCATCGGAGACCTCCGAGAAGAACGCGCCGATCGCCGCCTCGCCGCAGCGAATCGTCGCGCCGTGATACGGCGGCATGATCATCACCATCGCCGCGCCGGCCGCCTGTGCGGCCCGGCTGCGTGCCGCGCAGATCACCGGATTGAAATGGGTCGTCGTCACGATCACGGGCACCCGCCCTGCGACATGCTCGAGGATCATCCCGGTGAGCCGCTCGCGCTCGTCGTCGGACAGCGAGAACTGCTCCGAGTAGTTCGCGAGGATGCACAGCCCGTCCGCGCCCGCGTCGATGATGAAGTCGACGCAACGCATCTGCCCTTCCAGGTCCAGTTCGCCCGATTCGGTGAAAATGGTCGGCGCGACGGAAAACGCGCCCGTATAGCGGCGAGCTGCCTGCGTGTCATGAATCATCTTGTCGGCCTCACTTCATTTAGGATTGCAAAAATGATGAAACGCGATTCCGCACGTCGTCGCGAGTCGGTCAGACCCGGCCGTACCGGCCGCGCAGCCCGTCCGTCACGCCGCACAGAATCGCGTGCAGCTTGGTTCGCTTGTCGCGCGCATGCAGCAGGATGAACGCGACGTGCTTCAGCGTGATCAGGTTGATCAGCAGCATGGCCGGATAGCGGCGCCAGTAGTCGCGTGCGACCAGGATGCAGTTGCGGGCGGCGTAGTAATGACGCAGCGCGCTCTGATCGAAGATCTCGACGCGCGGCCAGTGCTGCCGGGCCGACGGACTGCCGAGTTCGTGCGGCAGCGACACGTCCGCATTCACGCACACCGGCACGCCGTTCGCCTGCGCGCGCATGCAGTACTCGGCGTCGACATGATCGATGAAGAAATCCTCGCGAAACCGGCCGAGCGCGCGATACGCGTCGAGCGAGATCGCGGTGCCGGACGAGATGATCACCGAGCACGGCAGCAAGCCGCGCGCGCCGTCGCCGATCGGCGTGATCCGTGCAGACCAGCGGCGCACGGTGAAGAGCGGCAGGTTGCGCCGGAAGTTCCGGTTGAAGATGCGCGGCCCGACCAGGAAGCGCGTATCGCCGACCGTCGCGCACCCCGTGAGCATCCGCTCGAAGTAATCGGCGGGCACGGTCGAATCCTGATCGAAGATGAAGAATACGTCGCAGCCGCGGCGAATGAGAAATTCCACACCGGCGTTGAACGCGCCGGCGATCCCGCCGCGATTGTGGTTCGCGACCACGTCGACGCCGTGCGCGGCGAGCCGCGCGTGCAGTTCGCGATCGACGACGGGCGAGTTGTCGACCGCGACGACGGCCGGACAGTGCGCGGGCAGGCCCAGCAGATGGTCGATCTGCGCCGCGGACGGCTTGTACAGCGTGACCAGCGTGCCATGTTTCATGACGGCACCTCGTAACGAAAGCGTGGCGATGCGCCGCACCGGCAGGCGGGCGGCCCGTCCTCCTTTGCCTTGCGTCTCGTCGGCGCGGTCTCGCCGGGCGCGCGTGCGCCGCGGACCGCCCGTTATTTTGCGTACAGCTTCACGACGCTCGCCGCCACGACGCGCGTGATTTCCTCCATCCGCCAGCGGATGTGCGTGTCGGTCAACGCGACGCATCGTTCGGTGTCCCGCGCGGCGAGCGCGTCGAGGATCTCCAGATGCTCGGTGAAGGCCGCGTCGCGCCGCTGGTCGACGTCGACCCATCGCACGTAGTGAATCCGCGCGTTGATTCCCTGCAGTACGCGCCCGATCTCCGCATTGCCCGACAGCGCGGCAAGCTCCAGATGAAACAGTTCGTCCTTCAGGACGAGCTCCGACGACGGCATCCGCGGCGCGCTCTTCATCACCTGGCGCCAGAAGCGGCGCAGTGTCTTGATGTCGTTGTCGGACGCCCGCTCGCACGCGAGCATCACCGCGGTCGACTCGATCGAACGCCTCAGCTCAAAGAGATCGAACACGTCTTTCCCTTCCAGTTGGCGGATGAAGAATCCGCGATTCGGCACGAAGACCAGCAGGTTCTCTGCGACGAGCCGGTTCAGCGCCTCCCGGATCGGCGTGCGGCTGACGTCGAACCGTTCCGCCAGTTCGAGCTCGTTGACCCGCTCGCCCGGCCGGATCGTATACACCACGGCCATCTGCTTCAGCTGCTCGTAAATCTCGTTGACCGTGAGGCCCGCGCGCCTGGGCGCCAGCGCCTCGCGGCCGCCAAGCACGGAATTCGCTGCCATCTTGCCTCCTCCTTCGTCTGTCGGCGACCGTCATTATCGGCCATGGACCGGCCTGCGGACGCCTCTCGTGCTGCTACCGTCATTGCATCAGCAGGCGTCCGAAGCCCGGCACCGGATCGTCGACGCCGGCGAGCCGCAGCGCATGCCACGCGAGCGCGTGATTGCTCGACAACACCGGCTTGCCGGCGCGCGCCTCGATCTCCGCGAGCGCGTCGACGAGCCGAAGGCTCGTGCACGACACGAACACTGCGTCCACCGCCGGATCGGCGGCCAGCGCGAGCACCGCGCGCTCGATGGATGCGCGGTCGATTCGCGCCACCTCGTTGTCGTCGCGGTGCTCGAACGAGCCCGCACGCACGACGTCGACGCCGCGCGCGCGCAGGTAGGCCGCCATCGCTTCGTTGATCGAACGCTCGTACGGCGTGAGGAGCGCGACGCCGCGCGCACCCAGCGCGCCGAGCGCGACCCGCGCCGCGGTGATCGGCGTCGTGCACGCGACGCCCGGCCGCGCCTCGCGGATCCGCTCGAACACGCGCTCCTCGCCGAGCACCATCGACGCGGACGTGCAGCCGAACGCAACCACGTCGAGCCGCTCGCCGGGGCGAATCAGCTCGACGGCCGCCGCGATCCCGCCGTCCATCCGCGCGAGCGTCTCCGCGGTGATGTCGGCGGAGTTCGCGATCCGGCTCTCGTAGAACGCGACGCCGTCGAGCGCGAGCACGCGCCGCCATTCGTATTCGATCGTATGGTCGGTCGCGAGCACGACGAGCCCGATCGCCGCGCGGCGCGCGATGCCCGCATCGAGCGAGAAGCCGAAGCGCGCGTACGAACCGGCGCCGTGCTGCACAGGGGTCGAAAGAAGTTCGCTCACTGGAGTGTCATCCCGGTAATGTCGATGTCGGGCTGCCGGCCGTGGATCAGGTCGGCAACGATCTTCGCGGTACCGCACGACATCGTCCAGCCCATGTGGCCGTGCCCGGTGTTGAGAAACAGGTTGCGATGCCGGGTCGCGCCGATGATCGGCGTGCCTTCCGGCGTCATCGGCCGCAATCCGGCCCAGTACGACGGTTTCGTATAGTCGGCGCCGTTCGGAAACAGCGCCTTCGCGGTCGCCAGCATGTGCGCGAAGTCAGCCGGCGTGTGGGTCGTGTCGTAACCGCCGAATTCGGCCGTCGCGGTCAGGCGCAGCCGCTCGCCGAACCTTGCCCACGCGACGAGCTGGTTTTCCTCGACGCCGCCGAGCGTCGGCGGCTCGTGGCGCGCGTCGATCGGCAGCGTGACCGAATAGCCTTTCACCGGATAGATCGGCAACCGGTAGCCGAGCCGGCGCGCGACGAACGGCGAGTATGCGCCGAGCGCGAGCACGTAGCGGTCGCCGCTCACGCGGCCCTGCGACGTCTGCACGTAGTCCACCGCGTCCGCGTTCGCGCGCATGCCGTCGATCGTCGCGCCGAAGCGGAACTCGACACCGAGCGCGCGGCAGCGCTCGGCGAGCGCGCGGGTAAACAGATGCGCGTCGCCGCTCTCGTCGGACGGGCAGTAAATCGCGCCCGCGATCTCGCCCGCCGCGCCGGCGAGCGCGGGCTCGCGCTCGATCACCGCGCGCGGGTCGAGCGTCTCGAGCGGCAGGCCGTTGTCGGACAGGATCCGCATGTTCGCGACGCCGCGCTCGAACGACGCGGGATCCCGGTACAGGTACAGCAGCCCGCCGCTGATCCGGTCGTACGCGAGCCCCTCGTCGCGGGTCGCGGACTGAAGCTGCTGCTGCGCGTAGCGGCACAGCCGCACCTTGATCGACGTGTTCCGGCGCGACCGCTCCGCCGTGCAGTTCTGCAGGAACTGGCGGCACCACGCCCACATCCGCCAGTCCGGCGACCACTTGAGGCGCAGCGCCTGCCCGTCCGAGAACAGCGACTTGAGCAGGATCTTCGGCGCGCGCGGCGACGCCCACGTATAGGAATGCCCGGGCGCGATCAGCCCCGCGTTCGCGAAGCTCGTCTCGAGCGCGACGCCGTCGCGCCGGTCGACCACCACCACCTCGTCGCCCGCCTTCGCGAGAAAGTATGCGGTCGTCACGCCGACGATGCCGCCTCCGAGCACGACCGTCCTCATCGCTCGCCTCCGCTAGAACGCGGCGATCGCCGCGATTTCAACCGTGTACTCGGGAAACGCGAGCGCCGACTCGACGCATGCGCGCGCCGGCGCGTCGCCCTGCGGCACCCATGCGTCCCAGATCCGGTTCATGTCGGCAAAGCTCCGGTGATCGGCAAGCCAGATGTTCGCGGACACGATCCGGCGCTTGTCGAGCCCCGCGCCGTCGAGCAGCCGGTCGATCTTGTCGAGGATCTGGCGGGTCTGGCCGGCGACGTCGAGTGCGGTGTCGTCGGCAACCTGTCCGGCAATGAACGCGAAGCCGCCCGCAACCACGAGCTGGCTCATCCGTTCGCCTGCGCCATATCGCTTGATCTCCATCGCACCGCCTCCGTTTCCGTGTCGAGTGGGTTGAATTCTAAGCATCCATATTCACAAATGTATACACTTTTTTCAAAAATATTCGACGCCGCGCCAGTCTGGCGCAGATGCCCGACGCTGGTGTTTACCGTCGCTTATTTTGTGCATTTAACGCTTTAAAACAAGGCATTTTCTTACGCACATCGGTGCATTTGACGGACTTCGCCACATCCGTTCAAAAAGTGTTTGCCAACGATTTTTGTTCTGTGATTCTGTCGACACTTCTGTATTTCAAACGCAATTCAACACGCATTCAGGAGAACAAAAATGAAGCTGGGTTGCTGGAGTCTCGGGATCTGCGTCGCGCTCGGCGCGTGGGCGACATTTCCTGCGCGCGCCGACGTCAGCGTCGGCGCCGTGTTGCCGCTGACTGGCGCAAGCGCGTCGATCGGCGAGGACCAGCGGCGCGGGATCGAGCTCGCGGTCGCGAAGATCAACGCGCAAGGCGGCGTGCTCGGGCAGAAGCTGCAGGTGCAGATCGAGGATTCGGGCGGCACGGCGAACACGGCGCTCGACGCCGCGCGCAAGCTGGCGACAGTCGAGCGCGTGCCGCTCGTGCTCGGCGAATTCTCTTCGTCGGTGACGATTCCGGTCGGGCAGTTCCTCGTGCGTCAGGGCGACGTGCACATCAACATCGGTTCGTCGAGCCAGCAGGTCCGCAAGATCGGCGCGGGCTCGTTCAGCGCAATCGGGCTCGACGACCTGTCCGCGCGCTTCGCCGCGCAGGATGTGTACGACCGCAAACTGCGGCGCGTCGCGCTGATCGCGCCGAACAACGGCTACGGCCAGGGCATCGCGGCCGAGTTCAGGAAGCGCTTCGAGGCGCTCGGCGGCACGATCGTGTCGACGGTGCTCTACACCGAGGGCCAGTCGACCTACCGGCGCGAGCTGGAGCAGGCATCGCGCGCGCA
The DNA here is from genome assembly GCF_900119325.1 of Burkholderia sp. NFPP32. Lineage (NCBI taxonomy): Bacteria > Pseudomonadati > Pseudomonadota > Betaproteobacteria > Burkholderiales > Burkholderiaceae > Burkholderia > Burkholderia sp. NFPP32. The sequence continues at coordinate 271,057 of NZ_FPJP01000006.1, forward strand.
GCCCGACGGCTACGTGTACAGCGCGTACGGACAGGAAGCCGCGACGCTGAACCGGCAGGCGTTCGAGATGCGCCTCAACCAGCGGCCGTGGTACGGGATCTACCTGACGATGTGCACGAGCGACACGCCCGCCCAGATCGCGCAGGGGCAAATCGGCCTGGAGGTCGCGGCGCTCGGCACAAGTGCCGACGCGTACGCGGCCGACTATCGAGCCGCCTACCACGAGGCGCCGCGCTCGGCGTTCGGCAGCTACGCGTACGACGCGACGATGCTGTCCGCCGCCGCGATCAATCGCGCCCAATCGGCCGATCCGGCGAAGGTGCGCGCGGCGCTCGCGGCCAGCCGGCCGTATACGGGCGTGACCGGCACGATCGCCTTCGACGCCGACGGCCAGCGCACGGTGCAGCCGTACGAGAAGGTCGTGTACCGGCAATCCGTCGTCGCGCGCTAGCCGCCGGGAGCAACGCGATGCTGCAATTCCTGATCGATGTCCTGATGCGCACGTCCGACCTGCTGCTCGTGTCGGTCGGCCTGTCGACGCTGTATTCGCTGATTCGCTTCCCGAACATCGCGCACGTCCAGTACGCGATGATCGGTGCGTTCGCGACCCTCGGGTTCGAGCGCGCGGGCCTGCCGTTCGCGCTCGCGACCGCCGTGTCGTGCGTTCTGGTCGGCCTTGCCGCGACGCTGCTGAACCTGTTCGTGTTCACGCGGCTGCTGCGCTCGGGCAGCGCGGTCGCGATGATCGGTTCGCTCGCCGTGTCGCTGCTCGCCGTCGCGCTGATGCTCGGTGCCGCCGGCTCGCGGCCGCTGCAGTATGCGCAGGCGGTGCGTCCGCCGCTGATGGTCGGCGGCGTCGCGATGTCGTCCGCGCAGGCGGGCTCGATCGCGTGCGGCGCCGTCGCGCTCGCCGTGTTCGCGCTGCTGCTGTACCGCACCCGCCTCGGCCGCGCGATGCGCGCGCTCGCGTCGAATCGCGCGCTCGCGCTCGCAACGGGCATCGACGCGCAGCGCGTGACCAACGTGATCACGTTCGCAAGCGGCGTGCTCGCGGCGCTCGGCGGAACGATGCTCGGCGCGACCGAAAGCGTGCACGTCAACCTCGGCTACGGGCTGCTGATCCCGGTGTTTTCCGCCGCCATCCTCGGCGGCCTCGGCAATCCGCTCGGCGCGGCGGCCGGCGCGCTCCTGATCGCGTTCGCCGAAACGACCGCGCTCGACGTCGACTTCGGCGGGCTGGTCGGCCGGCCGCTCGCGTTCTTTCCGGTCGAATACGTCGGCGCCGTGTCGTTCGCGATCCTGCTCGCCGTACTCGTGTTCCGGCCATACGGGATCTTCGACAGGGAGGTGCGTCGTGTCTAGTTTCATCGTCCATCTGCTGACCGTCGCGTGCCTGTACGCGACGATGGCACTCGGCCTGAACCTGCAGGCCGGTTACGCGGGGCTCGTCAATTTCGGCTTCGTCGCGTTCGCGGGGCTCGGCGCCTACGCCGCCGGCATCGCGTCGCAGCTCGGCTGGCCGCTGCCGGCCGCGCTCGCGCTCGCGGCCGGCGCGGCGAGCGTGCTGGCCGTCGCGATCGCGCGGCTCGGCCGCCATCTGTCGGCCGACTACTGGGGCATCGCGACGCTCGCGATCGCCGAGATCCTGCGCACGTTCGCGCTGAACGAAGGCTGGCTGACGGGTGGCGCGCAAGGCATCGGCGGCATCGCGCCGCTCTTTCCCGGGCTACGCGCGCCGTGGGCCGACCTGGCGTTCCTCGCCGTCGCGGCCGGCGGCCTCGCCGTCGCATACGCCGCATGCCGGCTGCTGACCACCGGCCGCTTCGGCCGCGCGCTGAAGGTGATGCGCGAAGAGCCCGCGCTCGCCGTCTGCTTCGGCTACGACCCGGTCGCGCTGAAGACCCGGGCGAGCGTCGCGGGGGCGCTGCCCGCGGCGTTCGCGGGCGCGCTCCTCACCTGGTACATCAGCTACGTCGGCCCGGACACGATGGTGGCATCCGAAACCTTCGCGCTGTGGACCATCGTCATGGTCGGCGGGCTCGGCAGCCACGCGGGCGTGCTGGCCGGCGCACTCATCGTGCAAGTGGTCTACGCGGTCGCGCCGTTCCTGAAGGACTGGCTCGGCGTCGACAGCGATCTCGCGGGCGCGGTGCGCCTCGGCCTCGTCGGCCTGATGCTGCTCGCATGCGTACTGTGGCGCCCGCGCGGCCTTGTGCCGGAACGACTGGAGGTTCACCCATGAGCGCCCTGCTCGATCTTGAAGGCGTCACGATACGCTACGGCGACAACACCGTGCTGTCCGGCCTCACGCTGTCCGTCGGCGACGGCGAGATCGTCGGGCTGCTCGGTCCGAACGGCTCGGGCAAGAGCACGGCGCTCAATGCGATCACGGGCTTCGCTCCCGTCGCGGCCGGTGCGATCCGCTTCGCCGGGCGCCGCATCGACACGCTTGCGCCGCACCGGATCGCGCGGCTCGGCATCCGCCGGACGTTCCAGTTGCCGTCGATGCCCGCGCGCATGTCGGTGCTGGAGCTGGCGATGGCCGCGTCGTCGGCCCGTCACGGGCCTGTCGCCGCGTTGCTGCGCAGTCGTGCGACGCGCGCGCTGGAAGCCGAAACCCGCGCACGCGCTACCGCGCTGCTCGAAGAGCTGAAGCTCGCGCACGTCGCGCAGCTCGGCGCCGCGGCAATTTCGGGCGGCCAGAAGAAACTGCTCGGCATCGCGTGCGCGATGATGACCGAGCCGAAGCTGCTGCTGCTCGACGAACCGACCGCGGGCGTCCACCCCAACCTGCGCGGCGAGCTGGTCGCCGAACTGCGCCGCATCTGCGGACAGGGCGTCACGCTCGTCGTGATCGAGCACGACATGCACTTCATCCGCGAGCTGTGCGACCGCTGCATCGTGCTCGATCGCGGCGCCGCGATCGCCGACTGCCGTCCCGCCGAACTCGAGAGCAACCGGCGCGTGCTCGATGCCTACCTGGGCCGCGCGCATGCGCGCCGTCCGCTGGGGGTGTCATGATCGACGTCCGCGATCTGATCGCCGGCTACACACCCGACATCGACATCCTGCACGGGGTATCGCTATCCGTCGGGCCGGTCGACATCGTCACGATCCTCGGCCCGAACGGCTGCGGCAAGTCGACGCTCCTCAAGGCCATCGCCGGCTTCGTGCTGCCGCGCGCCGGCGCGGTCACGATGCACGGCCGCGACATCGCACGCGTGCCGGTATACCGCAAGATCCGCGAGTACGACATCGGCTTCGTTCCGCAGACCGACAACGTGTTCGGCGCGCTGACGGTTCGCGAGAACCTGATGCTCGGCGGCCACGCGATGTCCGCGTTCCCGCGCGAAGCGCGGATCGAGGAGCTGTGCGAGCAATACCCGGTGCTGCGGCGCCGCTACCGGTCGCCCGCGGGCGCACTGTCGGGCGGCGAGCGGCAGATCGTATCGCTCGCACGCGCGCTGATGCCGCGCCCGGTGCTGCTGCTGCTCGACGAGCCGTCGGCCGGCCTGTCGCCGAAGATGGTCGACGAGGTGTTCGACGCGATCGTCAGGATGCGCGACACCGAGCACATCGCAGTGCTGATGGTCGAACAGAACGCGCTCGAGGCGCTGCGCATCGCCGATCGCGGCGTGGTGCTGACGATGGGCCGCGTTGCGCTGACGGGCACGTCGGCCGAACTGCTCGACAGCGACGAGATGCGGCGTCTCTATCTCGGCGGGCGCGCGGCATGAGCACGAACGCCGCCCCCGCTGCCGGCGCGAGCGGCGCGACCGCCACCCAGCCCGCGCGCGTGATGATCGCGCTCGCCTGCGGCTTCGTGATGGCGATGCTCGACGTGACCATCGTGAACGTCGCGCTGAAGGCGATGCAGGCGAGTCTCGACATGTCGCTGACGGCACTCGTCTGGGTGGTCGATGCCTATACGCTCAGCTTCGCCGCGCTGCTGCTGTTCGGCGGCGCGCTCGCGAACCGTTACGGGCCGCGTACGATCTATGTCGCCGGGCTCGCGCTGTTCGTCGCCGCGTCGGTGCTGTGCGCGGCCGCGCAGACGAGCGGCATGCTGGTCGCCGCGCGGCTGCTGCAGGGCGTCGGTGCCGCGCTCTTCATGCCGAGCTCGCTCAGCCTGCTCACGCTGGCGTTTCCGGCCGGGCCGCTGCGCACGCGGATGATCGGCATCTGGGGCGCACTGGTATCGGCGGCGATGGCGATCGGGCCGTGCGTCGGCGGCGTGCTCGTCGACGCGATCGGCTGGCGCGGAATCTTCTGGGTCAACCTGCCCGTCGGTCTCGCCGGACTGTGGCTCACGCGCCGTCACGTCGGGCATTCGCCGCGCCATCCCGGCCCGCTGAACACGTTCGGCCATCTGCTCGGCGTGCTCGCGCTCGCGGCGCTCAGCTATACGCTGATCGAGGGGCCGGGCGCCGGCTGGCGCTCGCCCGCCATCGTCGCCGGCGCGGCCGCGACGCTCGCTGCCGGCACCGCATTCGTGTGGCGCGAACGTCGCGCCCGCCACCGGATCCTGTCGCCCGCGCTGCTGCGCAACCCGCGCTTCGTCGCGGGCGGCCTGCTCGGGCTCGCGATCAATTTCGGCATCCTCGCGGAAATCTTCCTGCTGAGCCTTTACCTGCAGCAGACGCGCGGCGCGAGCGCGCTGCGCGCCGGCTTCGAGCTGTTTCCGCTGATGGCGATGTTCGGCATCGGCAATCTCGCGTCCGCCCGCGTGAGCGCGCGGCTCGGCCCGCGCGGCACGCTGCTCGCGGGCCTCGCGCTCGCCACGCTCGGCAGCACCGCGCTGATCGGCATCGAGGCGATGCCCTACACGGCGCTCGCGATCGCGGTCGGCATCGCGAACTTCGGCGCGGGCCAGGCAATCCCCGCGATGAATCTCGTCGTCATGCAGTCGGCCGGCCCCGCGGACGCGAATCTCGCCGCCGCATCGCTGAACGCGAGCCGGCAGGTCGGCTCGCTGGTCGGCGTCGCGATCGCGTCGGTCGTGCTGCACGCGATCGCCGACCCGGACCGCGCGACCGCCGCCGGTTTCGCGGTGATCGCGGCCGTCTACCTGGCCGGCTTCGCGATCGTGTTCCGGCGCATCGACCCGGGCTGACGCGCACGCGGGCCGCCCTTCTTCATCACAGCGAGGACATCATGCACACAGCGACTGGCCGTAAGGGACTGATTCTGGCGGGCGGATCCGGCACCCGGCTCCATCCGCTCACGCATTCGGTATCGAAGCAGCTGATGCCGGTGTACGACAAGCCGATGATCTACTACCCGCTCAGCACGATCATGCTGGCCGGCATCCGCGACGTCCTGATCATCTCGACGCCGCGCGATCTCGATGCGTTCCGGCAACTGCTCGGCGACGGCGAACAATGGGGCATGAATTTCTCGTACGCGGTGCAGCCGAGCCCGGACGGGCTCGCGCAGGCGTTCGTGATCGGCGCGTCGTTCATCGGGCACGACGCGGCGACGCTCGTGCTCGGCGACAACATCTATCACGGTCCGGCGCTGTCGTCGCTGCTGCAGCGCGTCGCCGCGCGCACGACGGGCGCAACGGTGTTCGGCTATTACGTGCGCGACCCGGAGCGCTACGGCGTCGTATCGTTCGACGAGCACGGGCGGGCGATCGATCTCGAAGAGAAGCCTCGCGAACCGAAATCGCACTACGCGGTGACGGGTCTCTACTTCTACGACAACGACGTCGTCTCGCTCGCGAAGGAGGTGCGCCCGTCCGCGCGCGGCGAGCTGGAGATCACGGACCTGAACCGCGCCTATCTGGAGAACGGCAAGCTGAACGTCGAGATCCTCGGCCGCGGCTACGCGTGGCTCGACACCGGCACGCACGAGTCGCTGCTCGATGCGGCGAATTTCATCCAGGTGATGCAGGCACGCCAGGGGCTGCAGATCGCGTGCCCCGAGGAGATCGCGTACCGGCTCGGCTGGATCGACTCGCAACGGCTCGAAGCGCTCGCGCATGCGCTGTCGAAAAGCGGGTATGGCCGCTACCTGCTCGACGTACTGAACAAGGAGGTCGCCGCATGACGTCCGTCATCGAGACGACGCTGCCGGGTGTGCTGCTGATCGAACCGGCGAGCTTCGGCGACGCGCGCGGCTTTTTCGTCGAAAGCTATCGCGAGTCCTGGCTGCGCGACGCGGGCGTCGACGCGGGCTTCGTGCAGGACAACCACTCGCGCTCCCGGCGCGGCGTGCTGCGCGGCCTGCACTACCAGTTCCGGCATCCGCAGGGCAAGCTCGTGCGTGTGTCGCGCGGCGCCGTGTACGACGTCGCGGTCGACATCCGGCCCGGTTCGCCGCATCTCGGGCACTGGTTCGGCACCGTGCTCGACGACGTGTCGCATCGCCAGCTGTGGATTCCGCCGGGCTTCGCGCACGGCTTCTGCGTGCTGTCCGACGAGGCCGACTTCGCGTACAAGTGCACCGCGTACTACGACCCGTCGTCGGACGCGGGCGTGCTGTGGGACGACCCCGACATCGGCATCGAATGGCCCGCGCTCGACGTGCCGTTCGAGCTGTCCGACAAGGATCGCCGACAGCCGCGCCTGCGCGACCGTGCGCAGGCGTCGCCCGACCTTCACGGAGCCCTGCGATGACGATCGTCGTGACCGGCGCGCTCGGCCAGGTCGGTCGTGAACTCCTGCTGCGCGCGGGTGCGCGAGCGGCGATCGGGCTATCCCGCGCGCAGCTCGACATCGCCGATCCGCGAGCGGTCCGCGATGCGCTCGCCACGCACCGCGCGACGCTCGTGATCAATGCGGCCGCGTGGACGGCCGTCGATCGCGCGGAAACCGAACCCGACGCCGCATGGCACGCCAATTGCGCGGGCCCCGCGACGCTCGCCGATGCGTGCGCCGCGGCCGGCATCCCGTTGCTGCACCTGTCGACCGACTACGTGTTCGACGGCCGCGCGCAAGGCGCGTACGACGAAGCGGCGGGCGTCGCGCCGCTCGGTGTCTACGGGCACACCAAATGGGCAGGCGAGGAAGCGGTCCGCCAGCGGCTGCCGGATGCGCACCTGATCCTCCGGATCGCGTGGGTGTTCGGCGCGCACGGCGGCAATTTCGTGCGCACGATGCTGCGGGTCGGCCGCGAGCGCGACGAACTCGCGGTCGTCGCCGACCAGTACGGCGGCCCGACGCACGCCGGCGCGGTCGCCGACGCGCTGCTTGCGATCGCGGATCGCCACCGCGCGGGTGCCACGACGCGCTGGGGCACCTACCACCTGTGCGGCACGCCCGTCACGACCTGGCACGGCTTCGCCGAGACGATCTTCGGGCAGGCACGGCGCGCCGGCCTCATCGATCGCATCCCGCTCGTGCGCCCGATCCGCACGGCCGCCTATCCGCTGCCGGCGCCGCGGCCGGCGAACTCCGCACTCGACTGCACCCGCATTCGCGAGCATTTCGGCATCGAGGCGCCCTGCTGGATCCCGGCGCTCGCCGACGTGCTCGATACCTGGAAACGAACCTCATGAGCCATCGACCGAAACATGTCCTCGTCACGGGCGGCGCCGGGTTTATCGGCGCCAACTTTGTCCACTACCTGCTCGCGACGGATCCGCAGGTCCGGATCATCAATCTCGACCTGCTCACCTACGCCGGCAGCCTCGACCATCTCGCGGGCTCGGAAGACAGCGGCCGCCACCGGTTCGTGCTCGGCGACATCTGCGACCGGCCGCTCGTCGAGAGCCTGCTGCGCGACCATGCGATCGACACGATCGTCCACTTTGCCGCCGAGAGCCACGTCGACCGCTCGATCACCGGCCCGGGCGAATTCGTCCGCGCGAACGTCGTCGGCACCTGGACCCTCCTCGACGCGGCGCGCACGGTCTGGATGACGGGGCGGGACGCCGACGCGCACGCGCAGCGCCGCTTCCATCACATCGGCACCGACGAGGTGTACGGATCGCTCGCGCCGGACGATCCACCGTTCTCCGAAACCACGCCGTACGCGCCGAATTCGCCGTATTCCGCCAGCAAAGCCGGCTCCGACCATCTCGTGCGCGCGTACTTCCACACGTACGGGCTGCCGGTCACGACGACCAACTGCTCGAACAACTACGGCCCGCGCCAGCACGCCGAGAAGTTCATCCCGACGGTGATCCGCAGCTGCGTCAACGACGTACCCATTCCGCTCTACGGCGACGGCGCAAACGTCCGCGACTGGTTATACGTCGACGATCACTGCCGGGCGATCGATGCCGTGATCCGGCACGGCACGGTCGGCGAGACGTACAACGTCGGAGGATGCAACGAGTGGCGCAACGCCGACATCGTCGACCTGATCTGCTCGCTGCTGGACGTGCGCCGGCCGCAGGGCGCGCCGCACGCGCGCCTCAAGCACTTCGTCGCCGATCGCCCCGGTCACGATCGCCGCTATGCGATCGACGCAGGCAAGCTCGAGCGCGAACTTCGATGGAAGCCGGCGGAAACCTTCGAGACGGGCATCCTGAAGACGCTCGACTGGTATCTGTAGGCATCCTGACGTCACTCGACATTGCCCATCGCGTCCGTCATGCGGATCGGGGCCGTCGCACGGTGTGCGGCATCCGCGAACGGCGCCGGTCTCAGAAGTGATGCAGCAGCGCGACCCGCACGACATACTGGTTCGGGCCCGACGAGATATCGGCGGCGCCCGGAACGTATGCGTAGTCGAAGTCGGTTCCGGTGTGCGCGTTCATCGCGTGCTGGTAGACGCCTTCCACGAACACCGACGTCCGCTTCGACATGTCGTAATTGAACTTCGTGCTCAGTTGATGCCACTTCGGATTGAACGCGCCGACCGTCGAAGCGACACGAGCCTGCGTGTACGTGTATGCAGCACCGATATAGAACGCGGGCGTGAAGTGATAGAGCCCGTTCACCTCGAAGTTGTCGAATTTCCACGATTTCCACGCACCGCCCGCCGGCTGCGTCGTACCGGTGAAATACGCGTTCGACGTCGGATCGTAGACGTCGACGTGCGAATACGTGAACCCGACGAGGGCATTCGAGAACGCGTAATTCACGCCGATACCGATGTTCTGCTGTGACGACGCGTCGAACGTGTTGTCGCCGGTAATCGCGCCGGTCGAATCGGCATTGCGGGCGTTGTTGATCTTCAAATATGACGCGCCGACCGTTAGCCCGCCCTGCTGATATTGCAGCGCGGCGCCATACAGACGGTTGTTCGCGAAGCCGCCCGCCTGGTTGCTGAGTCCATACATTGCCTCCGCGGTAATCCCGTGCCACACGGGCGACACGTACTTGACCGAGTTGTTCACGCGGAACGAGTAGTCCGTGTTGTCGTTGTCGTACGGATGCGAGAACAGATAGCCGGTCCAGTTGCCGTTAGCGGTGAGCGGCGAGAAAACGTCGACGCTCGGATCGTACTGACGGCCGAACGTCACGGTGCCGTAACGATCCGACGCGATACCGACGAAGGCCTGGCGGCCGAACTCCCGGCCACCCTGGCTCATTTTTCCGTTGTTGACGTCGAAGCCGCTCTCGAGGGTGAAAATCGCCTGGTAGCCTCCGCCGAGGTCCTCGGTGCCCTTGATACCCCAGCGACTACCGTAATCGTAGCCGCTCTGCAGTTGCACGGTTCCGTGGCCGCGTGCATTGCTCGTGTAGTTGATGCCGTCCTCGATCTTGCCATACAGTGTCACGCTGCTTTGTGCATGCGCGGCGGCAGCAAGCATGGCGGCGGGCGCGATGATCCCCCAACGCTTGTTCATGACGATTTCCCCCCAAAGTCTTTCGTTTGCCGGTCGCAACGCTTGTGCGCTGCGTATGCGTGCCGCGTCGAGATCTCTCGGCGATGCAACGGGCGCAGTGTAATGAGCCGTTTTTCTGCTGTTAGTCCCCTGCCGTGGAAAGGTGCTCTTCGGAACGGGGGCTGTTTGGAGGTACGGAAAACGGATAGCAGTTTCCCGACGCCGCGCGACACAAGTGGATCGAGGAACCAGGTGGCATGAACGTGTTCTTCGTTCCGGACGACGGCTCGCTGCGCGCGCCGCCGCTGTCGGGCGCGATCCTGCCGGGCGTCACGCGCGCGTCGATTATCGAACTGGCGACGCGTGAAGGTATCGCCGTCGACGAGTTGCCTTACGCATTCGAGCTATTTGCCCAAATAATTTTGCGTGGGTAAGCTGCCTGACGGCGCGCCGCCAGGAGACATCGGCACGTACCAGGAACCCGCGGCGCGATCGACCTGGGAGGATTCGATCCGCCGTCCCGATGTGGCTGCAGACATCATGAAGCACGAATCAGGCGCCGTATCCGGCGCCATCCCGACACACGACACAAGCGCAACGCCGCACTCCGTGCTCGAAGACATCTACGGGATGATGGTCGGCATGGCCTTTGTGGTTATCGGGCTCGTCCTGCTCAAGGCGGCCGGACTGGTCACCGGCGGGATCGCCGGCATTGCGCTGCTCGTCTCGTACCTCTGTCCATTATCGGTGGGGACGATCTTCACGCTGGTCAACCTGCCATTCTTCATCTTCGCGCACTTCGTGATGGGGCCACGTTTCGCAATCAAATCGACGATCGCGAGCTGCGGCATCACGTTCGCCCTCGCGGCGATGCCCCGGACCCTGAAAATTGCCTTCGTGAACCCGCTGTTCGCGGCATTGGTGGGCGGCACGCTGTGCGGCATGGGCATTCTTGCGCTCGCGCGGCACGGCGCGGGCGTCGGCGGCACCGGTGTCGTCACGTTGTGGCTGCAGCGCGTGCGAGGCATCAACGCCGGTATTACGCAAGTGTGTATCGACGCGATGATCCTGCTGACGTCCACGCTGGTCATTCAGGCCGATCGCGTCGGCTGGTCGGCGATCAGCGCCGTCGCCATGAGCGCGATGGTCGTCGCATGGCATCGCCCGGGCCGCTATACCGGTACCGCGCCCTGAGCGCCCGGTCGACATACCGGCACATCTCGTCCAGCCGGTATTGGCAGCCTCATGCCGACGGAAGCACGGGACAGCCGTTGAACATATCGAACGCAAGTCTCCGGTGCACGGCAAGACATGAAGTCCGGTCCGGCCCGCACCGCTCCACTTGACCGTCGACATTTCCGGCGTCGATCCCGTGCGCCTCGCCTGCCCGCTCACGACACCATCAACCATCGAATCAATATTCATCGCCGATTATTCAAATTCCAACACCAATCAATAAATAAAAACAGCCTCACCGAAAATTTACGAAAACAGAGTTAATTCAAAAAATTATCGAATCAAGAAGCCGATAAATTAATTCGATTGGAATCCATCGAATCCAATCAATAGCCTGTGTTCCGCGCCGCAGCATTTTGATTCCAAATCGATGAGGCAAAGGAGGTGCGAAATATTATTTTTAAAACTAATTCTCACGAGTTTTTTCTTGACCAGGCCATCGCGGACTTCTCGACATTCGAGAATCAGCGATCCGGAAAAACAGGCATTTAGTTCCGGGCATGGCCATGCGGCACCAAACCGCGTTACTCCACTCATTACTATCCTAGGAAAAAACATGAACAAGATTGCGACCGTGCTTTTCTCAGCCCTGATGTTCGCCTCCTCGTACGCTTCCGCACAGGCACTTTGCAAGGCCGGCAAGATCGACAAGATCGAAACCGACACGACCGGCAACCTGCTGGTAACCATTGGCGACGGCGCCTATTCATTCAGTGCCAAGGAAGTTTATCCGTTGATTTACTCAGCATACTCGGAAAACAGGAACATGTTTATCTACGGCAATAATTGCGCGAATGGTTCTCCGGCCACCCGCTTTGCCATTCGATAAACTTTAAATAATCCGGAAATTTCTGACATTCGGCGCCGGGGGCTGGATTTACATTTTTCAATCCAGCCCCGTTGTCTATTGCAGTTCCAAAAATGGTGAGGCATGACACACTCATACCCGCAACGCGGCGCTTCTTTCGATTGATAAGTTCGGCGGCAGGATGTGGCCGACGCCCGTCGGCTCAAGGACCTGGAATCGAAGAACGGACTCGGCGAGGACTATCGCAATGCAGGATGCGGCAGGCGATCCGGCAGCCGTTTCCAACGGCGCTGCCGGACGCCTGCCGACACCGTTACGCCTGCACGAACGCCAGCAGGTCGGCGTTGAGCACGTCCGCATTGACCGTCAGCATGCCGTGCGAATAACCCGGATACGTTTTGAGCGTGCCGTTCTGCAGCAGCTTGATCGACTTCAGCGCGGCATCGGCGATCGGCACGATCTGGTCGTCTTCGCCATGCAGCACGAGCGTCGGGACGGTGATCGACTTCAGGTCCCCGGTCTGATCCGTTTCCGAAAACGCCTTGATGCCTTCGTAGTGCGCCTTCGCGCTGCCTTCCATCCCCTGCCGCCACCAGTTCCGGATCACGCCCTGATGCACCGTCGCGCCGGCCCGGTTGAAACCGTAGAACGGGCCGCTCGGCACGTCGAGGAAGAACTGCGCGCGATTGTCGGCGAGCGCTTTCCGGAAACCGTCGAACACGTCGATCGGCAGGCCTTCGGGGTTCGATTCTGTTTTCAGCATCAGCGGCGGCACCGCGCTGACCAGCACCGCCTTCGCGACGCGACCGGCCGGCTGGCCGTGCTTCGCAACGTAGCGGGCCACTTCGCCGCCGCCGGTCGAATGACCGATATGCACCGCCTTGCGCAGGTCGAGCGCCTCGACGACCGCGAACGCGTCCGCTGCGTAGTGATCCATGTCATGGCCGTCCGACACTTGCGCCGACCGGCCGTGGCCGCGCCGGTCGTGCGCAACCACGCGATAGCCCTTCTGAACGAAGAAGAGCATCTGCGCATCCCAGTCGTCGGAAGACAGCGGCCAGCCATGATGGAAGACGATGGGCTGTGCATCCTTCGGGCCCCAATCCTTGTAGAAGATCTCGACGTTATCCTTCGTAGTGACGTATGGCATCGCGATTGACTCCTGTGAGGTGGATGAACTCGGCGTACCGGCCGGCAGCCATTATCTGCCTTTATTGTGAAACCGTGATGCCACGGTGCGCCGCGACTGCCGATCATCTACTGACGGGAGATAAACGCCTGGGATGCGAGCGATGCCGGTGCGCCGATCGTCAACCGTCCGTCGACACCGTCACGGCCTCCCACGCACGGATTTCCGCTTCCAGCGCCGACAATTTGGTTCGCACCAGCCGCAGCGCATCGCTGCCGAGCAACAGGTGCGCGGGCGGATGTTCCGCCGCGATGACTGCGAGCATCGCCCGCGCGGCCTTCGCGGGATCGCCCAGCTGCTTGCCGCTCTTCTCCTCGCGCGCCTTGCGGATCGGATCGAAGATTGCGTCGTAGTCGGCGATCGAGCGCGGCGTGCGCGCCATCGAGCGGCCGGCCCAGTCGGTGCGGAACGAACCGGGCGCCACGGCCGTCACCGCAATGCCGAAAGGCTCGAGCTCCTTGCCGACGGTTTCGGAAATGCCTTCCAGCGCGAATTTGCTGCTGCAGTAGTAAGCGATTCCCGGCATCGTGATGTGGCCGCCCATCGACGTGATGTTCAGGATGCGGCCGCGCCGGCGCGCGCGCATGAACGGCACGACGGCCTTCATCATCGCGACCGCGCCGAATACGTTCACGTCGAACTGCCGGCGCATCTCGGCGAGCGGCGCTTCTTCCATGATGCCTTCGTGCCCGTAGCCGGCGTTGTTCACCAGCACGTCGACGGGCCCGGCGTTCGCTTCGATTTCCGCGACGATGCCGTCGATGCGGTCGAAATCGGTCACGTCGAGCACGCGCGCGAAAGCCGACTGCGCGGACAGCGCCTCGAATTCCCGCGCCGCCGGCGCGCTTCTCACGGTACCGACCACCGTGTAGCCGGCCGCGAGCGCCTCCTGTGCGAGCGCGCGGCCGAAGCCGCTGCTGACGCCGGTGATGAGCATGATGTTGCCGGATGCCATGTTCGCTTCTCCCGAATGTCGATTGAAGCATGCATACTAGTCTGACGATCAACGTCGAATAAGCCCGATTCCGCTGATTTTCTTGCACAAAACTATGAGCGCCGAGCCCTCCTCCGCCCGACATTCGTCACTGTCGTCATCACCGCGAAACCGCAAACGCCTGGTCGCGCTACTGCGCGCGCTGGCGCCCGACGAAGGCTACAACCTGACGGCGCTGCCGAGCGTGCGCATCCTGCGCTCGAACCGCGCGCTATCGCGCACGCCGGTGCTGTACGACCCGGGAATCGTGATCGTCTGCCAGGGCTGCAAGCGCGGCTACTTCGGCGGCGAACGCTATCTGTACGACGAACATCACTACCTCGCCGTGTCCGTACCCGTCCCGTTCAGCATGGAAACCGACGCGACGCCCGAACGCCCTCTTCTCGCGCTGTATCTGCACCTCGATTTCACGATGGCCGCCGAACTCGCGGCGCAGATCGACCGCGAAGGCGTGGCGGAACACGTGCAGGCGCCCAGAAGCATGATGTCTACGCCGATGGATGCAGCGATGCACGCGTCGGTGCTGCGCTTCGTCGAGGCGATGCAGCAGCCGCTCGAAGCCGCGGTGCTCGGCCCGGCGCTGCTTCGCGAGCTGTATTTCCGTGTGCTGACCGGCGCGCAGGGAAGCGCGATGCGCAGCGCACTCGCGATGCGCGGGCAGTTCGGCCGGATCGGCCGATCGCTGCGCGTGATCCATGCCGATTACGCGCAACCGCTCGACGTATCGCAACTGGCCGACGAGGCCGGCATGAGCGTGCCGAGCTTTCACAGCCACTTCAAGGCGATCACGCAGCTGTCGCCGATGCAGTACCTGAAGTCGACACGCCTGCATCAGGCGCGGCTGCTGATGGTGCGACAGGACCTGACGGCCGAGGCGGCCGGCTACGCGGTCGGTTATACGAGCCCGTCGCAGTTCAGCCGGGAATTCAAGCGTCTGTTCGGCCTGACACCGGCCAAGGAAACGCAGCGCATGCGCGAGAGCTTCGCGATTCCGGAGGCGTTCGAGGATGCGGTGTTCGTGTCGTCGCATTGAGAGGCGCGTGGCCGGATAGCGGCCCGGAGCAGATCAAGCGCCATCACGAACATCCGCGGATCGGACCGGCGTCAGTTCACGAGCGCTTCCGTCTTCTGGAGCCCTCCAAGAAACCGCTTCAACTCCACCGTCCCCGGTCGCGCGAAGATCTCCTCCGGCGTCCCGCTCTCCCAGACCCTGCCCTGATGCATGAACACCACCTTGTCGCTCACCGCGCGCGCGAAGTTCATCTCGTGCGTGACCATGATCAACGTCATGTCGTCGCGCGCGAGTTGCTCGACGACACCCAGCACCTCGCCGACAAGTTCCGGATCGAGCGCCGACGTGATTTCGTCGCACAGCAGCACGCTCGGCTTCATCGCGAGCGCGCGCGCAATCGCGACGCGCTGCTGCTGACCGCCCGACAGCTGTTCCGGAAACGCGTCGAATTTGTCGCCGAGGCCGACACGCTCGAGCATCAGCTCCGCGATCGCGCGCGCCTGCTGGCGATGCGACTTCTTCACGACCGACTGCGCGAGCATCACGTTTTGCCCGGCGCTCAGATGCGGAAACAGGTTGTATTGCTGGAACACCATCCCGACCTTGAGCCGCAGTGCACGCAAGTCCGCGTGTCGCGCGTCGACGCGTTCGCCGTCGATCGCGATCGTGCCCGCGTCGATGCTTTCGAGCCCGTTGAGCGTGCGCAGCAGCGTGCTCTTGCCCGAGCCGCTGCGGCCGATGATCGACACGACTTGCCCGCGTTCGACGGAGAAATCGATGCCCTTGAGCACATGATGGGTGCCGAAATTCTTTTCGAGACCACGGGTTTCAACGAGCGGCATTCCATCTCCTTTGCAACGTGCGCGCGTAACGGGTAAGCGGATAACAGAGTGCGAAATAGATGAGCGCGACGAGCCCGTACACGACGAACGGACGGAACGTCGCGTTCGAGATCGCGACGCCGACCTTGGTCAGCTCGGTGAAGCCGATGATCGACACCAGTGCCGTGTCCTTCACGGCCTGCACGCCGAACCCGACCGTCGGCGCGATCGCGATGCGCGCGGCCTGCGGCAGGATCACATGACGCAACTGCTCGACGTAGCTCATCGCGAGGCTTGCCGATGCCTCCCACTGCCCTTTCGGCACCGCCTCGACGCAGCCGCGCCAGATTTCCGCGAGATACGCGCTCGTGAAGAACGTGAGGCCGGCCGTGGCCGCAACCCACGGCGACACATCGAGACCGATGAGCGGCAGGCCGAAGAACACGACGAACAGCTGCATCAGCAACGGGGTTCCCTGGAACACCTCGATATACAGCTTCGCGCAACTGCGCAGCACGCGCGAGTTCGACACGCGCATCACAAGCAACCCGAGGCCGACGAGACCACCGGACAGAAACGACACGATCGACAGCACGACCGTCCAGCGTGCGGCGAGCAGCAGGTTTGCCAGAATCTGCCCGAACGTGAAATCGATCATCGCGCACCTCGCACACGGCGGGAGAACAGGCGGCGCCCCATCGAGCCAAGCGCGGCGCGCAGCAGCAGCGCCATCGCCAGATACGCGAGCGCGATCACGAAATACGTTTCGAACGAGCGGAAATTGCGCGACTGGATGTAGCTCGCCGCATAGGTGAGATCGGCCACCGAAATCTGCGACACGACGGCCGAGCCGAGCATCGTGATGACGATCTGGCTCGCGAGCGCCGGAAACACCTTCGCGAGCGCCTGCGGCAACACGACGTGACGCAGCATCTGCGCGCGCGACATCGCAAGCGCGGCGGCCGCCTCGAGATGCCCCTTCGGCACGGCGGCGACGCCCGCGCGCACGATCTCGACCGAGTACGCGCCGAGATTCAGCGTCATCGCGAGAATCGCGGCCGTGTATTCGTCGATATGCACGCCGAGCGCGGGCAATCCGAAGAAGATAAAGAATAGCTGGACGACGAACGGCGTATTGCGAATCGCCTCGACGTACGCGCCGACCAACGGGCGCAGCCGCACGGCCGCGCGCGCATCGGCGCTGTACGCGGCCGCGCCGAGCACGCCGATCGAAACGCCGAGCACGGTCGCGACGGCGGTCAGCGCGAACGTCGTCGCCGCGCCGCTCGCGAACATGCCGGCGTATTCGGCGAGCTCGCCGAATCGAAGCTGATAGCTCATGACAGATGGGAAGGTTCGGGTTCAGACGACGATCGCCGCGCCGTCGCAGGCACGGCGGCGATCGCTCACAGGCCGGCAGGCAACGGCTGGCCGAGCCACTTCTTCGACATCGCGCTCAGCGTGCCGTCCTGTTTCGCATGTGCGATCGCGTCGTCGATCTTCGCGAGCAGGCGTGCTTCGTTCTTGTTCACGCCGACGAAGCACGGCGAATTCTTGATCACGAACTTGACCTCGGGCCGGCGCGGCGGATTCTTCGCGAGAATCGCTGCCGCGACGATGTTGCCGGCCGCGATCAGCTGCACCTGCCCGGACAGGAACGCCTGGATCGTCGCGTTGTTGTCCTCGAAGCGCTTGATCGTCGCGTTCGGTGCGAGCTGCGACAGCGCGATCTCCTCGAGCGCGCCGCGCGTAGCGCCGACCGTCTTGCCATTCAAGTCGGCGGGTGTGCTCACTTTCACGTCGGCCGGCCCGAACACGCCCTGGAAATACGGTGCGTAGGCGGTCGAGAAGTCGACGACCTTCTCGCGCTCCGGCGTCTTGCCGAGCGACGAGATCACCATGTCGACCTTGTTGGTCGTCAGATACGGAATCCGGTTCGCGCTGTTCACGGGCACCAGCTTCAGCTTCACGCCGAGCGATTTCGCAAGCAGTTCGGCCATGTCGATGTCGTAGCCCTGCGGCTGCATGTCCGTACCAACCGAGCCGAACGGCGGATAGTCCTCCGGCACCGCGACGCGCAGCGCGCCGCTTTTCGCAATGGTGTCGAGCGCGTCGGCGCGCGCGGGCGCGGCGGCAAACAGCGCCATTACGGGCGCGGCAATCAGCGCAGCCAGCCATGCGCGTCGGGGGAACGGTCGGGTGATCGAATTCACGGTGAGTCTTCCTTGTCTCGTCTGTCGTCGGGCAGCGCGCAACCGTTGCGCGGCCATGCCCACTTCAGCAAAAACCGGGCCACCCCCGCTTAACGCTTCAATTGCCGGCAATAGCCTCCACATATGCCGAAACACATTCCTCATTTCGGTGCATGATTCGATGCCGAATGCCGCGGTTGCCCGTTCGCGGCGCGCGCCCATGCACCAAACCATCCGACCAGTCTGACCAGACGAATCGGCCGGCGGTCGCGGAAGGACACGCCGGCTCCCATCGGTCGATCCGGAATGCGCGAAACATCGAAATCGGAGAGTCAGACGAAAGTCCAGCGCGTTCGGCATCCGCGGGCTTCGGCGGCCCCGGCTCGCCAGTCACCTTCGTTGTCCGGTAACGCACGGCGGAATCGCGGCAGACCGTCGGTCCGATTACGCTTCAGGCAGGTCCCGTTTCGAATCGCCGCCTTTCGATAGTCCTGCCAACCACCGAACGATCCGAGACACATTCCGCTTTTGCTCAGCGCAAGCATGCAGGGGCAACACATCGTTTTCGCCGATCGGCGACTCGAGCGCGGCGGACCGACTCGCGACGAGTTCGGACTGGAATGCGTGCCCGGCCCTGCCCGACACGCGCGCCAATACAGCCGCCGATTCAACGCTCACCTGGATGGGTCGCGGCTTCGCCTGCCCGCCGCGCGCGGCTCTGCGTTAGTATGCGGGGTGTCGTTCGGGGTCGAACGCAAACCCGCCATCGACGCGTGACATCGACAGCGAAGCCTTGCTGCAAGCCTCCATGCCCAGGAAAAAGACCAGCGTCTGGCTCAGCGGTCTCCGTCTGCTCTCCAGCCTGACGGTCTCGCGGCCGAAGAAGAGGAAAACCGTCGCGCGCAAGCCGTCGACGGTCAAGACCGCTCGCCCGGTCGCCGCGAAGCGCGTCGGCAAACCGCGCACGGGTCGCCCTCCATCGATGCGGACGGCCGGTCGGTGGATACGCTCGTTTCACTCCGCGCCGCCATTGGCCGGTCGGCTCGTCAACCATCTCACGTACGCGTTGTATCTGCCGGCTACCGCGGCGTCGCCGACGGGGCTGCCCCTCGTCGTCATGCTGCATGGTTGCCGGCAGACCGTGGAGTCGTTCGCCGCCGGCACGCGCATTTGCAGGCTCGCCGATCGGGCCGGTTTTGCGGTGCTGCTTCCCGAGCAGGCGAAGACCACGCACCCTCACCGATGCTGGCATTGGCACGAGAACCTGACGCACTCCGAGGCGCCTGCCGTCGCATCGCTCGTCGCGGCGACCGTCCGGGAACACGGCTTCAACCATCAGCGCGTCTATCTCGCGGGCATCTCGGCGGGAGCCGGTCTCGCTGCGGTTCTAGGGATTCACTACCCCGCGCTCTTTGCCGCCGTCGGTCTACATTCGGGCCCGGTGTTCGGTGTCACCAGTTCCGCCATGACCGCCATGCGCGTCATGCGTAACGGCAGTCGTGAAGATCCGCTGCGCCTGATCGAGGCGTCGGTCGACGTATCCAGCTATCCGGGCATGCCTGCCATCATCGTCCACGGTGAGCTCGATGTCGTTGTCGCGAAGCGCAACGCCGCACAGCTCGGCATCGAATTTGCACGGCTCAACCGGCTGGTCGATGCGCAAGGCGAGCTACGCGTCGGCGAACAGCGAACGTACACTCGCGATGCGGTCGACTACGTGGACTTTCTGAAGACCGGCCGGCTCGTCGTGAGGATCTGCATCGTTCGAGGCCTCGGTCACGCATGGAGCGGTGGCGACCCTCGCGAAGCGTTTCATTCAGACAAGGGCCCTGACGCGACGGCGATGCTGTGGGATTTTTTTCGCCGGCAGCGGCGCGGCGCGGCATGAAGCGTCCGCCGTATCATGGGATAAGCAGCGCGATATGCGTCGAGTGTCTCCAGCTTCATGCATTTCCGTAACGACCCTTCTACCTCGGCTGGCGACCGTCATCCATGGATTCGTTGCGTTCGATATCCGCCCTCCACCGTGTCACTTTCCGTGCTTGCCCTAGCCGATATCGATCGTGCGACTCACAGTGTGCGCCGGCTCCGATTTCGGCACGGTCAACGTGAGTACGCCGTTGTCAAACTTCGCCAAGGTGTGGTCGGGGTCGGCGTTTTTCGGCATCGGGATCGTGCGCATGAAGCTTCCATGCGATCGCTCCAGCCGGTAGCAGCCGTTTTCCTCGCTGCGCACATCCTGCTTTTTCTCGCCGCGCAGCACGATTACCCCATCCTCGACGCTCACCGTCAGATCTTCGCGCTCCATTCCAGGCAGTTCGGCGGTCACGCGCAGCACCTTTCCTTCATCGACGACGTCGATGCGCGGCTGGAAGCGCGATGAACTGAAATCGCCAAACCATCGTTCGAGCGCGCCACGGCCCGCAAATGGGTCGTGAAAGAACTCCTCCACTGCACGCCACGGTTCGCGTGAGAACAGTCGCGGAATGTCAGGCCACGGGGCCCGCCACTGTTCGCTTGCCGGCGGGCTTTCCGGGCCTTCTGCATCGGACTGGCGGGCAGCCCCGCGAAGGAACTTGAAGGGATTCCACTTTTTCAGATCGTTATCCATAGCGTCCTCCGATTCAGCTTCAACCTGCTTTGTGCGTGGCGCCCAGCCCATCAGGTAGCGAGCGCGCCCTGACCTCCGACTGCTCCAAGCACGCCGCGATCGATCAGTTTCGCCGCGGACCAGACCGCGTCGCGTTGCGTTTCGGCCGCGCGCGTCACGATCTTTCGCACGGGAATCGTACGGATGCGGATCGCATGTTCTTTCCAGGACTCCTGCATGACATCAGACACCGGTGCCACTGCTCCTGATTCGCAGCGGCGGCAGCGCGATCGCTCCCGCCGCTGCTTCTGACCTGCCGTTGCTGACGGTCAGGTGGACTTGACTTCGATGCGCCGCGGGCGCGCTTCGTCGCGGCGTGGGATCGTCAGCTTCAGCACCCCATCCTGGAGGCTCGCCTCGATCTTTGACGTATCGAAGTCCGGTGACAGCGTGAACGTCCGGGCGAAGTGCGGTTCGCGGACCTCGGCATGTTGCAGCCGCAGGTTTGCCGGCGTCGGCACCACCGCCTCGGCTTCGATCGAGAGGCTGCTGTCATGAACCTTGACGTCCAGCTTGTCCTTCGTCACACCGGGCAGATCCGCCCAAAGTGTGACGCCCTGGCTGTCCTCGTATATGTCGACGGCCGGGACGAGAGTGATCCGGCGCGTGGGCAGTTCAGTGTCGCGACGTGCTACGGTTGATTGGTCGCGTTCGGCCAGTTGGGTCGTGTCAGTCATGATCGTCTCCTCAGGCTACTGGACAGTGATGGCGCGCGGCTTGGACGACTCGCGCTTGCCGACACTGATCGACAGGCAGCCATTTTCGTAGCGCGCCTGGACCTTGTCGGGATCAGCGGTGTCGGGCAATTCGATGACGCGTCGGAAGGTGCCGACAAAGCGCTCCTGCGCATAGGTGCGCGTCTCGCTTCCCGTATCGGGTTGTGTCGATTTGCGTTCGCCGCTGATGGTCAGCAGGCCCTTGTCGATCGATACGTCGAGCGCGGCGGCATCGACGCCGGGCGCGAAGGCGACGATTTCGATCGACTCGTCGGTCGCACCGATGTTGATCTGAGGAAACGCGCCGAGCCGGCCGGCGCGGAGGCTGGACGGGAACCCGCCGAAGAGTTGCGCCATCTGCTGCTGCAGACGGTCGAACTCGCTGAAGAGGTCGGTTCCGAAGTAAAGATCGCTCACGATCGTCCTCCTTGAGTGCAGCCGGGAGGCGAACGGGCCTACGCGCTCCAGTTCGCCTGCCAGACTGCTGGCAAACAAATCGAAACACGCAGCGCGCGGAATGAAGCAACTCGCGCGTCTGCCTGAGCGAAACTTAAGATAGGAACTCTACGGAAAATTTCAAGGGGTGTCGGCGGATTTTCGCACTTGAAATTTCGGCGCTGGAACCTATCATCGCAGCGGCTTGGAACTGCATGCGGAGGACGCCATGGAATTCGACACGGACTGGCTTACGCTTGGCAGGCATCGTATCCGGCTGCGCTCGACGAAGGGCTTTCCGACCGAGACGATGCGCACTGTGACCGAGGTCGTCAGGCTCGCGATCGACAACAACATGAGCGCGCGGGCGCGACTCGTCGAAGTCGTCTGTCGGCAGGAGAAGACCTACGATGTGCTGGTCGGCACGACGATGGTGGAGGACAAGATTTGTGCACCGCAACTTGAAGCTGCGGTCGCGGTCGTGTTGGGCCTGTTACCTGGCCAGATCACCATCACGGTCTCTCACGTCACGCAGGAGGAGGTCGATCTACACTTTGGCGTGTACGAGCGAATGTTGTCGGAGAAGCTGGGGGCGGCACCGCCGATCCAGTGAGCGATCGGTCCGGCGCCTCGCCATGCGGCCGGTGCCGACTCCCGCCTCGTGCCATGCGGACAAGGCGCGGACGTGGCGGTGCTGGTCGCGGAATGGGAGTACCACCATGAAAATAGGGGCACGCCGATTATTCGCCGCGGCGGCCCTGCCGCGGGCGCCGTCCCTGCGGCAGTGGTCGCTATTGCACCACTGTCGCGGGCATTGCCAATCCAGCAGGACATCCGGATCGGCGGCCCGATCCAGCGGGGCAACGGGCAGTTCGCGCCGGGAGACTATCCGTACGCGGCGTAAATCGCCGGGATAGTAACGCGCGGTGCACGTCACCGGACAGGTCGGTCGCGGCGCGAATCACGCGGATCGCCTCGCTCAGGAAGTACTGAACCGACACCGACTCCGAGGCCCGCGCTACGGTGTTGCGGTGAACATGCGCCTGATCGGCCAGCGTCTGCAGGTCGATGTTCAGGGCCGCCACATAGCGTCGGGCCGACAGCACGGGGGCTGCCGTGTCGGGTTCCCGCAGCGAGCTGAGAAAGGCCTCGAAGCTGGCGGGTGCGGCGCCGGCGGGCGTCGCTGCAGAGGCCGCTGGGCGGAGGGCGCGAGGGTGTTCATGGTGTCGCGCTCCTTTTATGCACTAGTTATAGACACCTATCGCGCACATTAGGCATCACCGAGGCACATTCAAGTGGCCGGTCGTTCAGGATGGCATATGTGGAAACCGAAGCTAACGACCTCGGACCGAACTCGCTGCGACTGGGTTCAGGTGCGGTGGAATCGACTCAATCGGGGAGTGAAAAATCACCCATCTGATAAGCCGAGTTATCAGATGCAGCACTTTTATGCCTCTGCCCTGCTGTGTGCTGGCGCCGGCCATGAAAAAACCCGGCCGAAGCCGGGTTATGAGGGACGTGACCGTGGGTCGTCCAGGCGATTTCGCAGGACCGCTCAGCGGCGTGAGCGGCAGTGCGGTGCGGTCTGCTTCACGCCCGCAGCAAGGGCAAGCGCCAGGGGGGCCGGCAGTCAGGCGGCCCGACCGCCCTTAGGCGGGCGGCCATGGCGACAGCACGCTGCCCCAGCACTCGAACGCCGTTTTGCCAACGAAGTTGTCGCCTATGCCATCTAACGAATCATTGGCGACCAAGCTGAGCACGCCTTGGTCGGTGCCGTTGTCGTCGACCACCCAGCTCCAGTTTTTATCCAGCGTATAGAGCCCTACCACGGTGCCCTGGCCGAGCGCGGACTTCGTGAACCCGAAGCGCGCGTGATTGAGGATATTGTCATCCGGCGGCTCAACGGCTGAATATGGGATCAATTTCGGCGGATCGTCCGGGCTTTGCATGATCCAGTTGTCATCCACATCGCTAAATACCCCCATCGGCGGATTCAGGGAAACATGCAGAACGCATCCGGTGTGTCTTTGCATGCGACGTAACAATCTCGGCCGAAGAAGCTAGTAACCAGCGATATCCACTTTTTGTTGTACACCGACCTGAACGCAATGCCCTGCAGAGACGATCCCATGGTTGCAACTCCTCGTAGTGATCCGTGATCGGCAGCATGCTCGGTCGTCGACATGGGCGCTTTTGCCAACGCGTGCGCGTTTTGAAGATTCGGCCCTCGACTGCCGAACGTTCAATATAGAGATTCGGCGCAAATTCGTATGATAAAACCGTGTCATGCGCTTGCTGGGTCGGGTCGCGCGAGGGGCGGTTACCGCTCGCGTCGAGCCGATTGCGAAGATCATCGCACCGCCTTACAATTACCTCAAATGTAAGGAGGAATCATGTTTGAAGCCACGCTCACCAGTAAGGGGCAACTGACGTTGCCCGCCGGGATCCGGCACGCGCTCGGCCTCGCGGCCGGCGTACGGATCGTGTTTACCCCGCTCGACGATGGGACGGTCATCCTGCGCGCCAAAACCCGCAGCCTGCTCGATCTGCAGGGCGCGCTACCGTCGAACACCAGTGTACCGACCGAGGTCATGCGGATGGGCGACGCCTGATGCCCAGTCTCGATACCAACGTCCTCGTGCGCTGGCTCACCAACGACGACGTCGATCAGGTCGCGCGCATCCGTGAGTTGTTCACCGCGTCAGCCGGACAAGCCGAGGCGTTCTACGTTCCAGTGACCGTGACATTGGAAATCGAATGGGTCCTGCGTTCACGCTACAAGTTCAATCGGCAAGAGATCGTGACAGCACTCACGGCGCTGCTCGAGACGCGCGAACTCAGTTTTGAAGCGGAAGGCGCCGTTGAACGCGCCCTCCACTTGTACCGAGAGCACGGCGGGGATTTTGCTGACTGCCTGCACGTTGGCCAAAGCGGAGCCGCGGGTCGCGCACCGCTTCTAACTTTCGACCAGCGTGCGTCACGTTTGCCGGGTGCCCAGAATCTCGATCCACAGCTCAAGTAGTAGGCATTACAAAGCTCACCGACACGCACTGGATTCGATTTCGATCGGCCCGCCGAGGCCGTTGCCTCTCGCCCCGCTGAGTGTATGGGCGCTCGCAATTGAGCTTCAACCCCGTCTCAGGCGAAGCCACCTCACCCGCAGCCCCGCCCGAATCAAAGAACGTCCAGGCCCGCGTGTGACGCAATGTCCAATGAACCTGCCCGCCGGCACGTCGTCGCCAACGCAGGAAATACAGGGGCGCCGAAGTGGTGGCGGCGCCGTTTCTCGATCGCCGCGGTGGAGCGCTCAATTCCCTCTGGAGAACGCCGCGAGCGTAGAGCTTTCGCGCGACGTCCCGAAATGAAGGGGGAACATAGCCCTTAATATGTTTTCCTTCAGTTCTCGCGATTGAGCACCACAACGTCGACGAGGCGTCACACGGTCCTTGCAGGTCTGTCGTCGTTCTGAACGGCGTCTATGTTGAACCACCCCCGTGCGGTCGGCGTCCCGTGCATCCGTGCCACGCCCTTCGCCTTCTGTCACCCGCGAAGAGAGCGCCGACGCCAGTTTTTACCTGCTCGCATTGAGTCGAGTCCCGCCCCAGCAACGCACGCCTCCATCCCAAATAGTGATCTGCCTAACATCACGAGATTGCTTTTTCACATTTAATGTGATTTTATTATCACTCGTAGCAGGCCGCTGCCGACCACGCATGCGGCGCACCCCATACCAAGGAAGAGACGCAGATGGAGACAATCGCCGTCATCGGCAGCAACATGGTCGACCTCGTGACCTATGTCGCGCGCATGCCCGCCCGGGGCGAAACGCTCGAAGCACCGAACTTCGAGCTCGGCTGCGGCGGCAAGGGCGCGAACCAGGCGGTCGCGGCCGCACGCCTCGGTGCGCGCGTCGTGATGGTGACGAAGGTCGGCGACGACGTGTTCGCCGACAACACGATCCGCAACTTCGAGCGCGAGGGGATCGACACCACGCATGTGCGCAAGGTCGCCGGCGTGCCGAGCGGCGTCGCGCCGATCTTCGTCGAACCCGATTCGAGCAACAGCATCCTGATCGTCAAGGGCGCGAACCGCCACCTGAAGCCGGCTGACATCGACGCGGCCGCGCCGGCGCTCGCCGAATGCGCGCTGATCGTGCTGCAGCTCGAGATCGAACTCGACACCGTCTATCACGCGATCGCGTTCGGCGCACGGCACGGCATCCCCGTTTTGCTGAACCCCGCGCCCGCGGTGGCCGATCTCGATTTCGAGCGGATTCGCTCCGTCGAATTCTTCGTGCCGAACGAAACCGAGCTCGCGATCGTGTCGGGCATGCCGGTCGATTCGCGCGACACCGCGGCGCGCGCCGCCGAAGCGCTGGTCGCGCGCGGCCTGAAGCACGTGCTCGTCACGCTCGGCGACAAGGGTTCGCTGCTCGCGTCGCGCGACGACGTGCGGCACGTGCCGGGCGTGCCGGTCGACGCGCGCGATACGACGGGCGCCGGCGACGCGTATATCGGCTGCTTCGCGCGCTGCTACGCCGCGTCGCGCGACGTGGTCGACGCGATGCGCCACGCATCCGCGTACGCCGCGCATTCGGTCACCGGCCTCGGCACGCAGAAGTCGTACGCCGACGCCGCAACGTTCGAACGCTTCCTCCGCGACGCCGGCCTCTGACCGGCGCCTTCATCGACGAGACAATTGGGAAGGAGACACCCGTGAGCCGAGCCAGAATCGAACACACACCCGACGGCTATTACCTGACCCGCACACCGCTGTTCGCATTCACGCTGCTGTGCTGCCTGTTCGCGCTGTGGGGCACCGCCGCGAACCTGAACGACGTGCTGATCGCGCAGTTCAAGAAATCGTTCTTCCTGTCCGACTTCGAATCGGCGTTCGTGCAGTCCGCGTTCTATCTCGGCTACTTCTTCCTCGCGATCCCCGCCGCGACCATCGTGAAGAAGTTCAGCTACAAGACGACGATCCTCGTCGGCCTGCTGCTCTACACGACCGGCTGCCTGCTGTTCTTCCCGGCTGCGTCGATGGCGAAGTACGGGATGTTCCTCGTCGCGCTGTTCGTGATCGCCGCGGGCCTGTCATTCCTCGAGACGGCGTCGAACTCGTATTCGACACTGATGGGCCCACGCGACACCAGCACGCGGCGGCTGAACATCTCGCAGACGTTCTACCCGTTCGGCGCGATGGCCGGCGTGTACATGGGCAGCTTCCTGATCTTCAAGGAAGGCGATGCGTCGCATGCGCAGCTCGCGGCAATGTCGGCGGCCGATGCGCACGTGCACCAGCTCGCGATGATCCAGGCCACGCTCGAGCCGTATAAATGGCTGATCGTCGTGCTCGTCGCGGTATTCATCGTGTTTGCGCTCACGCCCTACCCGGCCTGCAAGGGCAACGGGCCGAGCGCGGCCACGCACAGGATCGACGCGCGCGGCACGCTCGCGCGCCTGTTCGGCAACCGGCGCTTCGTCGCGGGCATCGTCGCGCAGTTCCTGTACGTCGGCGCGCAGGTCGGCGTGTGGAGCTTCACGATCCGGCTCGCGATGCAGATCGGCGGCCTGACCGAGCGCGGCGCATCGCGCTACCTGCTCGCGACGTTCTTCGCGTTCTTCGTCGGCAAGCTGGTCGCGACGCTCGTGATGAAGCGCGTCGGGCCGGCCAAGGTGCTGATCGTCTACGGCATCCTGTGCATCTCGCTGCTCGCGTACACGATCAGCGTGCATAACATCACGGCCGTCTACGCAGCAGTATGCGTGAGCGTGTTCCTCGGCCCGTGCTGGCCGACGATCTACGGCCTCACGATCGACGGCCTCGGCAAGGACACCGAATACGGCGGCTCGATCCTCGTGATGAGCATCGTCGGCGGCGCGGTCGTGCCGCTGATCCAGGGGCTGATCTCCGACCATACCGGCGGCAACATGCAGCTCGCGTTCGCCGTGCCGCTCGCGTGCTTCGTCGTGATCGTCTACTACGGCTTCTACTGCCTGCGCCACCTGCCGGTCGCGACGCCCGACGCGGCAGCCGACGGCAACGCGCCCGCGCGCTACGCCGCGACGCGCACCACGTCGGGAGCGTAACCATGCGAGGCGAGATCGAACTGCGGCGCGACGACTTCCGCGACATGCCGCGCACGCTGTACCGCACCGACGGCATCACCGTCACCGCGTTCGCGTATCCGTCCGGCGTCGAGGCGCTGAAGCTCGAGAACCGCCGCGGCCACGTCGTCGTGTTGCCGTATCTCGGCCAGATGATCTGGGCCGCCGCGTTCGACGGCCGCGACCTGACGATGAAGCACATGTTCCGGCAGCCGAAGCGCGCGGTGTCGATCATCGATACCTACGGCTGCTTCATGTTCCACAGCGGGTTGCTGCGCAATGGCTGCCCGGGCCCGGACGACACGCACGCGCTGCACGGCGAGATGCCGTGCGCGCCGATGGATCGCGCAAGCCTGATCGTCGGCACGGATGCGCAAGGCGCAACAGCCGAAGTGACCGGCGAATACGAATACGTGCAGGGTTTCGGCAGCCACTACGTCGCGCGTCCGTCGGTACGGCTCGCGGAACACGACGCGCAGATGACGATCGCGATGGACGTGACGAATCTCGGCGGCGCACCGATGGACCTGATGTACATGGCACACCTGAACTATGCATACGTGCCGGGCGGCCGTTTCGTGCAGTGGTTGCCGCGCGGCGGGTTGCGATTGCGTGAAAGCGTGCCCGCGCACGTGAAGCCTACCGCCGCGTGGCGCGACTACACGGCCACGCTCGCACGCGAACCTGAACGGCTCGCGACGCTCGATGCGCCCGCGCTGTACGACCCCGAGATCGTGTTTTTCATGAACGGTGCGGAAACGGATGCAGACGGCGTCGCGCATTTCCTGCTCGCGCATCCGGACGGCGGCGCATTCCATACCTCGTACCGCCCCGAACAGTTCCCGCATGCGACGCGCTGGATCCTGCACAACGCGGACCAGCAGGTCGCCGCGTTCGCGCTGCCGTCGACCTGCGAGCCGGAGGGGTATGAAGCCGAACGCCGCAAGGGCCATGTCGCGGCGCTCGCGCCGGGCGCGACGCGCCGCTTCGACGTGGTGACCGGCTACCTGAGCGCGGCGGAAGCACGCGATGCGTGAAGCGATGCGCGGCCGCGTTGCGTCAGGTCACGAACGCAATCCCGTGTTCGCGGATCGCCGTTTCGTAGCGGCTGCCCAGTTGCCCGTCGGAGATTACATAGTTGAAGTCGGTCAGTTCGGCGAAATAGGCCGCGCGCACTTCGTCGAACTTCGTGTGGTCGACGAGCAGGAAGCGGTTCTGCGCGCGCGCCATCACCTTCTTCTTCGCGTCGACTTCGTGGAAGTTGAAGCACGTGACGCCGCAGCGGTCGCTCACGCCGGCCGCGGAGATGAACGCCTTCGACACGCGCACCGTGTCGAGGATGCCAGTTTCGGCGACCGACTCGAACACCATGTTCTTGCGGTGATACGCGCCGCCGCACAGGATCACGCTGCAATGCGGCTTTTGCTGCAGCTTCGCGAACACGTTCAGCGAATTGCAGACGGCCGTGAATTCGAGGTCGTCCGGAATGAAGTCGACGATGAACGGCGTGGTCGAGCCGCAGTCGATGAAGATCGTGTCGCCGGTCGTCACGAACTGCGCGGCCAGCTTGCCGATGCGACGCTTTTCCTCGGTCTGACGGTTGTTCTCGGCGCTGATCAGGTACTCGCCGATGTCGCTGCGCTGCGCAGCGAAATGGCGCGTCACGTAGCCGCCGATCAGGCTCAGGCCGTGCGGGTTGTCCGCGAGATCGCGGCGGATCGTCATCTCGGACACGCCGAACAGCTCGGCGACTTCCCTCAGATGAATCGCGTTCTGCCCTTGCAGCACGTTCATCAGCGTCTTGATCCGTTCGCCCTTCTTCGTTTCCATGCCTGTATCCTGCGTGCCTGTCGCACTCGTCGCTCGTCGTGCCGGGCGCGCGGGCCCGGCCGGAATGTCGTATTTGTAACAAACCGATGTGAAAACATCAACTTTCCGTGTGCCTTTCCGGCACACGATCCGTGGAGTCCTGAAACATGCCGCTTTCCAACGCCCAACTCGCCCAAACCATCGATCACACGCTGCTCGCGCCCGACGCGAGCGACGCGCAGATCCGCGAACTCTGCCGCCAGGCGGCCGCGCATCGCTTTTACTCGGTCTGCGTGAATTCGGCGAACGTGCCGCTCGCCGCACACGAGCTGGCCGATACCGGCGTGCTCGTCTGCGCGGTGGTCGGCTTTCCGCTCGGTGCGGCGCTGTCGGCCGCGAAGGCATTCGAGGCGTCGGCTGCGATCGCGGCGGGCGCCGGCGAGATCGACATGGTGATCAACCTCGGCGCGCTGAAGAGCGGCCGCGCCGACGACGTGAAGGCCGACATCGCGGCCGTGCAGCACGCATGCGGCGCGGTGCCGCTGAAGGTGATCCTCGAGACGGGGCTGCTGAGCGACGACGAGAAGGTGCGCGTGTGCGAGATGTGCCGCGATCTCGGCGTCGCGTTCGTGAAGACGTCGACCGGGTTCGGCCACGGCGGCGCGACGCTCGCGGATGTCGCGCTGATGCGCCGCACGGTCGGGCCGGACCTCGGCGTGAAGGCATCGGGCGGCGTGCGCGACCGCGCGGCCGCGCTCGCGATGCTCGAGGCCGGCGCGACGCGGCTCGGCACGAGCTCAGGGGTGGCGATCGTCACCGATCGGGGCGGCAGCGATTCGGCGTACTGACGCGCGAAGGGCGAGTGCCAGAACCGGACTGTCAGCGGCGGTGTCGAACTCCATTCACCGCCACGAGCCGTTCGTCCGTCACCGCGGCAAGCCACGAAGCGTGGATCCGCATTCGGCTTGCCTGCTTCGGGAGGCGAGCCAGAGCGCAGCTCCGGTCCAAAAAATCAACCGATCATCCGCAAATCACGGCCACCGTCGGCGACTTGCGCAACGTGCGTATCCGCTATCAGCCGGATCGCGAGCGGCTCAATTCCACGCATGGCGCGCCGGACGCACGCCGTTCAGGTAGTAGTTGCCGACGAGGTGATACTTCCACCGCACCGGATCGTGCAACGTATGCGTGCGCGCGTTGCGCCAATGCCGGTCGAGATTGTGCTCGGCGAGCGTCGACTGCGTGCCGGCCAGCTCGAACAGCTTCTCACCCGCGAGCAGCGCGATCTCGGTCGTCAGCACCTTCGCTTCGCCGACCGCGACCGACGCGCGCGCGACATCGTCATCGGTCACCGTGCCGCGCGCGCCGATCTCGTCGAGCGTGCGCGCCGCGCGTTCGAGCAGCGCTTCCGCCGCATGAAGCTGAATATGCAGACGGCCGATCTCGCGGAGGATCAGCGGATCGTCTGCCGCCCGTTCGACGCCGCTGTCGACCCATGGCCGCGTACGGGTGCGCACGAACACCAGCGTATCGTCGATGGCCGCTTTCGCGATGCCGGCATCGATCGCCGCCTGGATGATCTGCGACAGCGGGCCGTTGAGCGTCGGCTCGTCCGATACGCGCTGCGCGGGCAGTACATGCGACGCGGGCACGCGCACGCCGTCGAGCACCACCGTGCCGCTCGCGGTCGTGCGCTGCCCGAACCCCGACCAGTCGTCGATCACGGTCAGCCCCGGCGTCGGCTGCGGCACGTACGCAAGCCACGCGTGCTGCGCATCGTCGAGGCCGAGCACCGGCACGTAATGCGCGAACAGCGCGCCCGTCGAGTAGAACTTCGTGCCATCGACGACATAGTCGTCGCCGTCGCCGCGCACGCGCGTCTTCAGATCGAGCACGTGCTTCGTGCCCTTCTCCGAGAAGCCGTTGCCGAACCGCTTGCCGCTCAGCACTTCCGCGAAGAAATAGCGCTTTTGCGTATCGGTGCCGACCAGTGCGATCACGTCGACCAGCCCGAAATGGTTCTGCGGCAACTGTCCGAGCGACGCATCGGCCGCCGCGACGATCTTGATCACCTCGGTGAGCGTCACATGCGATACGCCCGCGCCACCGTATGCCTTCGGCACCGTGATCGCCCATAGCCCCGACTGCGAGAACCATTCGATCTCGTCGCGCGGCAACCGGCGCTCCCGATCGCGTCCGGCGGCGCCTTCCGCAAGCCGCTGCGCCAGCACATGCGCGGCCGCGATCGCCTGCGCATCGTCGGTGATCACTCGGGCCGCTTGCGGTTTCGCTTCGGCCGGCCGCTCCTGAATCGTGGCGCTCGTATCTGACATCGGGCTCTCCTGTCGAATGGCGAAAGCGTTCAATCTAGCAGTGCGCTGCAGGTCGGCAAACCGAGCGATTCTCGTAACGATATTCCTTCGGATCACAAACGATATCGAGAATCACGTACGCGGCACCATGCTTCAGCGTCGCAATCGATGCCCGAACGGCGGAGCGTCCCCAGCCGGTCCGCGTAATGCTCATCGACGATAACGATCTGCGAATCCGTTATTGGAACGCACGCCCCGCGCTTCCTATACTGGCCTCCCGGCGCAAACGGCCCCGCCATTCGAGGAAATCCGCATGACTTCGTCGCACGCAGACACCGACCTTTCCACCGGCACCGACTACGACGCACTCGCGAGCCGGTTCCGGCCGATTTTCGACCGCATCGCTGCGGGCACCGCCGAACGCGAACGCCGCCGCGAACTGCCGCACGAAGCGATCGGCTGGCTGAAGGCGGCCGGCTTCGGCGCGGTGCGGCTGCCGATACGAGACGGCGGTGCCGGCGCATCGCTGCCGCAGTTGTTCCGGCTCTTGATCGAGCTCGCCGCCGCCGATTCCAATCTGCCGCAGGCGTTGCGTGGACACTTCGCGTTCGTCGAGGACTGGCTGAACGCGCCGCCCGGGCCGCAACGCACGACATGGTTCGACCGATTCGCGAGCGGCCAGCTCGTCGGCAACGCGTGGTCGGAGGCCGGCGACGTGCCGCTCGGCCAGACCATCACGAAGGTGTCGGAGCAGAACGGCCGGCTCGTGCTGAACGGGCGAAAGTTCTACAGCACGGGCAGCCTGTTCGCCGACTGGATCGACGTGTTCGCGCAGCGCGCGCACGACGGCAGCGACGTGATCGTCGCCGTCGCGACCGCACAGCCCGGCGTGATCAGAGAAGATGACTGGGACGGCTTCGGCCAGACGACCACCGGCAGCGGCACGACGCACTTCGAGAATGCGACGGTCGACGCCGACAACGTGATCGACTTCGCACGCCGCTTCAAGTACCAGACCGCGTTCTACCAGCTCTTCCACGTTGCGACGCTGGCCGGCATCGGCCACGCGATCGTGCGCGATGCGGGCGCGCTCGTGCGCACTCGCACCCGCGTGTACAGCCACGGCAACGCGCCGCGCGCGGGCGACGACGCACAGCTGCAGCAGGTGATCGGCGAGATCGCATCGTGGGCGTACGCGGCCGACGCGCTCGCGCTGCGCGCCGCGCAGCCGCTTCAGCTCGCCTACGAAGCCCGCTTCGGCGGCGACGAACAGGCCGAGCACGACGCGAACGTCGCGGCCGAAATCGAATCCGCGCAGAGCCAGCTCGTCGTGTCCGAACTCGTACTGCGCGCCGCAACACGCCTGTTCGACGCGCTCGGTGCGTCCGCCACGCGCAGCACGACCGCGCTCGACCGCCACTGGCGCAACGCGCGCACGGTGTCGTCGCACAATCCGCTCGTCTACAAGGCCAGGATCGTCGGCGACTGGGTCATCAACGGCCGCACGCCGCCGTTCGTCTGGCGCGTCGGCAACGGCACGAGCGCCGGCGCGGAACCGGGAGTCGCGCGATGAGCAAGACCATTCGCTTCAACGCGTTCGAGATGAACTGTGTCGGCCATCAGTCGCCGGGGCTGTGGGCGCATCCGCGTGACCGTTCGTGGCAGTACAAGGACCTCGATTACTGGACCGACCTCGCCCGCATCCTCGAACGCGGGATCTTCGACGCGATCTTCATCGCGGACGTGATCGGCTATTACGACGTCTACAAGGGCAGCAACTACCACGCACTGCACCAGGCCGCGCAGATTCCGGTCAACGACCCGCTGCAGCTCGCGGCGCCGATCGCGATGGCGACCGAGCATCTCGGCATCGGCATCACCGCGTCGACCACGTTCGAGCACCCGTACACGTTCGCGCGCCGGCTATCGACCGCCGACCATCACACCAAGGGCCGGCTCGCGTGGAACATCGTCACGTCCTATCTGGAAAGTGGCGCGAAGAACGTCGGCGATCACGGCTTGCGCACGCACGACGACCGTTATGCGGTCGCGGCCGAATACGTCGAGGTGCTGTACAAGCTGTTCGAGGGCAGTTGGGAAGACGGCGCGGTGGTGCGCGATCGCGACGGCCGCGTGTTCACGCATCCCGAGAAGGTGCACGAGATCGGCCACAAGGGCCGCTTCTTCGACGTGCCCGGCTATCACCTGTGCGAACCGTCGCCGCAGCGCACGCCGGTGCTGTTCCAGGCCGGCGCGTCCGGCCCCGGCAAGGCGTTCGCCGCGCAGCACGCCGAATGCGTGTTCGTCGCCGCGCCGACCCGCGAGCAGCTCGCGCGCTACGTGGCCGATGTGCGCGCGCAGGCCGCCGCCGCGGGCCGCGATCCGCGCAAGGTGCTGATCTACAACCTCGTCACGGTGATCGTCGACGAAACCGACGCAAAAGCACAGGCCAAGTTCGACGAGTACCGCCGCTACGTGTCGTACGACGGCTCGCTGGTGTTCATGTCCGGCTGGACCGGCATCGACTTCGGCCAGTATGCGCCGGCCGATCCGGTCAGGCGCGTCGAAACCAATGCGATCGTGTCGGCGGTCGAGCACCTCGCCGGCGGCGACACCGCGTGGACGATCGAGGCGCTGGCGGCATGGGGCGGCATCGGCGGACTCGGCCCGGTGTTCGTCGGGTCGGCAGCGACCGTGGCGGACATCCTGCAGGAATGGGTTGCCGCAACCGACGTGGATGGCTTCAATCTCGCGTATGCGGTCGCGCATGAAACCTTCGAAGACATCGTGCGCTTTCTCGTTCCGGAGCTGCAACGGCGCGGCGTCTATCCGACGCAGTATGCGCCGGGCACGCTGCGCGAGAAACTGTTCGGCGGCACGGCGCGGCTGCCGGACGAGCATCCGGCCGCGCAGTTTCGCGATATCGAGCAGGTCAAGCGCGATGCCGGGCGGGAGACCGTCAGCGCGTGACGGCAAGGTCGAAGCCGGCTTGCCCGCATTCTGCGGCGACCGGCTTCAGCGCAAACGGCTTCGTGCGGTCCGACGAAGCCGTTGGTATTTTCCGGGGCGGTGAACGCTCGTCCGCCAGCGTTTACGCGGCGCTTTCGTCGTCGATGTCGCGCGCCGTCGGCTCGTAACGCACGATCAACAGAAACACGATCGGCGTGACGGCACTGATCGCGACGACCCAGAACATATCCGTACCCAGACGGGCCTGCAGGATCGGCAGCACGAACAGCGCAAGCGCCTGGCCGATGCCGCACAGCGAACGCCCGAAGCCGACACCGGTGCCGCGGATCGCCGCCGGGTAAGACAAGGTGGGATAAATCATCATCTGCGCACCCGGCCCGAAACCTTCGGCGAACAGCCAGGTGCCGAGCATCAGCAGCACGATGCCGACCGCGAGCGCGCCGTGCGGATGCCCGGCCAGCGCAAGCGCGACAAGCGCGACGAACTGCAGCGCGAAGCCCGCGATCGCGACATGACGCGACGGATATCGATACGCGAGGCGCATGCCCAGCAAGCCGCCGGTAAACGCGAACAGAACGTTCAACGCGAGCGACGCCGCGATCGTCTCGAACACGCCCGCACCGAGAAACTGCGACAGGATCGACGGCAGGAAGAACGCAATCGCCGTGTACTCGAACGGGATGCACAGGTTCATCACGCTGGCGACGATCGTGCGTCCGAGATACGGGCGCTGGAACAGCACGCGAATCCGCACGGGCGGCTGGCTCGGCTCGCGTCGCGCATCCTCCGCTTCGTGTGCGTGTATGCCGTACGACTCGCGAAGGATTCGCGCGGCATTGGCCAGGTCGCCCTGGTTCGCGGCCCATAGCGGCGACTCGTTCATGAAACGATTCCTGACCAGAATGATGACGAGCGCTGGCACCGCGCCGAAGATCAGCGACGCGCGCCAAAGCCAACCCGCGTGCTCGGCCGGCAACAGGAAATACAGGCCGAAGATCAGCAGGAAACAGACCGACGACGCCACGTACCACATCGGGCACCACGCGGCGAGCCGCGACGCCTTGTTGCCGCGGCCGCTGAACTTCGAGAATTCCGCGAGAAACGCCATCGCGACAGGCAGGTCGATGCCGACACCGAGCCCCATCACGAAGCGTGCGCCGATCAGCACCCAGACGTTCGGCGCCAGCCCGGCCGCGATCGCGGCGATCACGAAAAACAGCATGTCGGCCATGAACACCTGATAACGACCGATCCTGTCGGTCAACCATCCGCCGATCAGGCTGCCGAAGATCGTGCCGATCATGATCGCCGAACCGACCAGCCCGGTCAGCGCGGGCGTCAGACCGAACTCGCGCGCGACGTCGTCGATGCCGTAGGACAACGTCGTCAGGTCGTACGCATCGAGAAACACGCCGCCGAGCGCGAGCAGCACGATCATCCGCGCATGGCTGACGGAGCTGTCCGTCGTATTGATCAGGCGCGCCACGTCGCTCGCGGAGCGGATAGGCGCGGAAACCGGCGTGACCGCGTTCAGATCGATCGAACTCATCGCTTTCCTTTGTTGCGCCGAATGCTCGGCGATATTCACGGGAGCCAGGAACCCAGCACGCGCATTCGCTGTCGACAGCGCATGAAGCGAATGCCCAACCGTCGGCACGTACTGTCGTCGAGTTCCGGCAGCGGAGATTCTGTTCTCCCGATCCGGTTATCCCAAGCGATATAAAGCGATAAATTATTCGGTATGCGTCATAAAGTTGCCCGTCGCGTGCGCTTAGCAGCAGCGTGCATGTGCAATCGTGGATTTCTTCGTTATCGATTCGCCGGCGCTTCGGTACATTGGACGGTCATCCTGCCTGTTCGCGGCGCGTTGCCGCTCTTCCGGAGATTCCCCGATGAAGCTGTCCTGGTCCCGCGCATGGCAATCCGCGGCCGTCGTCGTTACCGCATTCGCCGGTCTCGTATCGATGCACGCACGTGCGGCAACCCCCGCGGAAATCCGCGTCGACTATGCGTACTACTCGCCGGAGAGCCTGGTGATTCGCCACTTCGGCTGGCTCGACGACGAGTTCAAGGCCGACCGCACGTCGATTCGCTGGGTGCTGAGTCTCGGCAGCAATCGCGCGCTGGAATACCTGAACAGCGGCGCGGTCGATTTCGGATCGGCCGCGGGGCTCGCGTCGGTGCTCGCCCGGGCAAACGGCAACCCGATCCGCGCCGTATACGTGTTCTCGCGCCCCGAGTGGACTGCGCTCGTGGTCCGCAAGGATTCGCCGATCCGCTCGCTCGCGGACCTGAAGGGCAAGAAAATCGCGGCGACGCGCGGCACCGATCCGTTCCTGTTCACGCTGCGCGCGTTGCACACGGCCGGCCTGACGCGCGACGATGTGGAGATCGTGAACCTGCAGCATCCGGACGGGCGCTCCGCACTCGCGAACGGTCAGGTCGACGCATGGGCCGGTCTCGATCCGCACATGGCCGCCGCCCAGCTCGACGACAACGCACGCCTGCTGTACCGCAACGTCGCATTCAATACGTATGGGTTCCTGAACGTCCGCGACGCATTCGCCAGCCAGTACCCGCAGGCGGTCACGCGCGTGCTGAAGGTATACGATCGCGCACGCCAATGGATCATCGCGCATCCGGCCGACACCGCACAGATCGTCGCCGACGAATCGAAGGTATCGCTGCCGGTCGCGAAACTGCAGCTTCAGCGCAACGACTTTGGCGACCCGGTGCCGGGCGATACCCAGCGCGCGGCGCTGAAGGCAGCGGCACCGGTGCTGACGGCCGAACAGCTAACCAAGCCAGGCGTCGATCCCGCGAAGGTTGTCGATACGCTGATCGATCCGGCATTTGCGCGCCCGCTCGTCGCCGCATCGCACTGAGGTGCCGCCGATGACGGACACCGCTGCCCGCGACGACGCACTCGCGCCCCGCCTCGCCGAATCGCCCCGCGCGAGCCGGCGCGACCCGCTTCGCGCGTGGCGCGTCGCGGGCCTCGCGCTGCCGTTCGCCGCGCTCGCGCTGCTGGAATATGGCGTGCGGCACGGCTGGCTGCCGGACCATCTCGTCCCGGCCCCGAGCGAGATTCTTGATACGCTCGCCCGGATGGGCATCACGCGCGTCGCACGCCATATCGGCGCGAGCACGCTTCGGGTTGCGTCGGGTTTCGCGGCCGGTGCCGGACTCGCGCTCGTCGTCGGCGCGGCGATGGGCCTGAGCCGACGGATCGACGCGCTGCTGGAGCCGACGTTCCAGGCGCTGCGCGCGATCCCGTCGCTCGCGTGGGTGCCGGTGCTGCTGCTGTGGCTCGGCATCGATGAAGCGCCGAAAATCACGCTGATCGCGATCGGCGCGTTCTTTCCGGTTCATCTGGCGGTGGTCGCCGGGATTCGCGACGTCGACCGCAAGCTCGTCGAGCTCGGCGCGGTATACCGGCTTGGCCCGATCGCGCTGTTCCGTCGAATCCTGCTGCCGGCCGCGCTGCCGCAAATCGTTACCGGCCTGCGTACCGGCCTCAGCCTTGCGTGGATGTTCATGGTCGCCGCGGAGCTGATCGCGGCAACGCGCGGCCTTGGCTTCCTGTTGAGCGACGGCCGGGAAACCGGGCGCCCCGATCTCGTGTTCGGCGCGATCCTGCTGCTCGCGTTGCTCGGCAAGCTGACCGACGGCGCGATGCGGCGCATCGAGTCGCACTGGCTCTGCTGGCGCGACGCGTTCGACAACACGCCGCGCGAGGCGTCGAAATGAGCACGCTTCCTTCTGCGCACACGACGGCGGGCACCGATGCGCCGCTGCTCGACCTGCGGATCGCCAGCAAGCTTTACGGAGATCGCACGATCCTCGCCGGCATCCCGCTGCAGGTCGCCCGCGGCGAGATCGTCTGCATCGTTGGCCCAAGCGGTTGCGGAAAAAGCACGCTACTGCGAATCGTCGCCGGTCTCGACACGGACTTCCGCGGCAGCGTGAAGCTCGACGGAATGGCGCTCGACGGGCCATCCCCGCGCGTCGGCGTCATTTTTCAGGAACCGCGGCTGCTGCCGTGGCTATCGATCGCGGACAACGTCGGCTTCGCGTCCGGCCCGCGAGGCGGCCGCGAGCCGACTGTCGCACGGCTGCTCGACGAAGTCGGCCTTGCCGGCGCCGCGCGGCAGTTGCCGGCCACGTTATCGGGCGGGATGGCCCAGCGCGCCGCGATCGCGCGCGGGCTGTTCGGCGAGCCTGACCTGCTGCTGCTCGACGAACCGTTCAGCGCGGTCGACGCGATCACCCGGATGCGGTTGCAGACGCTGCTGCTCGATGTGGTTCACCGTCACCGGATGTCCGCGATCGTCGTCACGCATGATCTCGACGAGGCACTGTATCTCGGCGATCGCGTGCTGATGCTCGCGCCGAACCCGGGCCGCGTCCACGACGAGATCCACGTCGCGGTCGCGCAGCCGCGCGATCGGCGCGACCCGTCGCTGGCCGCGCAACGCGCGCGGCTAATGGACGCGTTCCAGCGTTTTCACGATCGCGCCGACGGCACGAGACCCCAGCCGCGCGGCCATCAGGCATCCGGAATCCGGGGGGCTTGAAATTCCCTGGCAAGAGCCGGCCAGTCCTGCGAGCGTGCCGCCCCGGCGCGTCATGCACGGGTGTGCCGCAGTTCGCCGTCGATGGTTTGCGGCAACCTCAGCAGGTTGAAGATCGGGCAGACCGCTTCGACCGCCTGATGCAGCGCGCGAATCGCGTCGGGCAGCTCGGGCGACACGATGTCGAGCGTATAGCGGAGGTTGTGCGGGAACACGGGCACATGCTCGAAACCCGGCTGCTGCGCGAGCGGATGCTGGTCGCCGGTCACCTCCACCTCGATCGCATCGATCTTCAGGCCGCGCTCGGCGGCCTGGATCAGCGTGATGTGCGTGAGGCAGCTGCCCAGCACGCCGAGCTGCAGCTCCGGCGACGCGGGTCCGAGGTTGTAGCCCGCGAAGTCGGGCGGACTGTCGCTGATCACCTGGAAGTCGCGAATGCGGATCTCCCGCACGCCGCTGCGGCCGAGCGCGCGCACGGTCGCCTTCAGCGGCGTCGCCTTGAAATCGGGATCGTTGCGTGCCGCTTCCTGCTTCGCACGCCAGGCGTCGCGTTTTTGGGCGAGATAGTCGTTCAGGGTCGTCATGGCCGGGTCGTCAGTGCGTCAGTCGATTGTGCTTCGCGCAGGGCGGCGTCCGCCGCCCGCTGTCGGCGGCGCTCAGTCCGCCTTCGGAATCCATGCGGCAGTCGCCGCGTCGCTCGCGCGGAACGCCGGGAACTTCGCGCCGAGTTCGGCCACGGTCCGGATGTCGTTTTTCACGAGATCGTCGCGCGTGATCAGCGTCGGCTTGACGACAATGCGCGCTCCCGGGTCCTGGCCGGCGACGAGCAGCGCGGCGGCCCGCACCGACACGGCGCCGACGATCGCCGGATTGGTCGCGGCCGTCGCGACCCACGCGCTGTTCGGTGCGCGGATGGCCTCGATGTCGGCGGTCGAGATATCCGCGCTGTAGATGCGGATCTTCGACGACAGCTTCGCTTCGTCCGCGGCGAGCTTCGCGCCGCGCGCGAACTCGTCGTAAGGCGCGAACACGACGCGGATGTCGGGATTCGCTCGATAGGCCGCTGCCGCCTGATTCGCGACCGATTGCGCAATCGGATTGTCGACGGTGCCCCAGCGCGCCTTTTCCTGCACCTTCGGGTGCGCGCGCTTGAAGTCGCGCCATGCGGCATCGCGCCGGTCGAGCGGCGCAAAGCCGGCAACATACACATAACCGGCCGCGAATGCGTCGCCGTTGTCCTTGACCGCCTGACCGAGCAGCAGGTTGGCCAGGTCGCGATCGCTCTGCTCGATTTGCGGCACCTTCGGATTGCCGAGATCGACGTCGAACGCGACGACCTTGATCCCCTTGTCCAGCGCACGCTGGACGACGTCCTTCAACGATTCGGGCAAGCCGTGGTTGACGATGATCGCGGACACGCCGATGCCGATCGCCTGCTGGATCTGCTCGCGCTGTTCGGCCGCGTCCTGCCGGCCCTCGTAGATGCGCAAATCGACGCCGAGCGCCTTCGCCTGCTTCTGCGCGCCGGCCTCGTAGGCCTGGAAGAAGTCGCCGGTCGACAGATAGTTGACGAGTGCGATCTTCACGCCGCCCTTGTCGAACGGCGCGGGCGCGCCCTTGATCGGGCCGGCGTGCGCCGCGGGTGCGAGCGCGGCCAATGCCGCTGCAAAAAACAGCGCGAGCGCGCCGACCTTCCGGTCGATGCGCGGCTTGTGGCGAAGCGACGATCGCATGGTCTGCCTGTCTCCGTGGGAACGATACCCGCACAATCTATCAGCGCGACACGCGCGCTCAAACCGAGCGATTCGGCAATGGATATTCCTTCGGATGTCAAATCGGTTGCGGCGGCAGCGCGTCGATTCGGGAACAAGCAATCGAGCGCGCTCGTGATAACCGTCTCCGGAATCGAGGGTTGCGGACCGCGCCCGGGTTGACTGCAGACGCCGCGACACGGCGCAGCCGAGCCGCTTGACGGGGCGCCGCGCGCCCCGCCCCGTCAAGCATGCGCGTCCGCACGGCGGCCGATGCCGAACGTGAACGCCAGCGCGAGCACCAGCAACACGCCCTTGATGAAGTCCTGCATGTAGTACGGCGCGTTCAGCATCGTCAGCCCGTTGAGCAGCACGCCGACAAATACCGCGCCCACGACCGTGCCGAACACGTTCGGTCGCTTGGCCCCCCACACGGCGTAACCCACCAGCGCGGCGGCCACCGCGTCGAGCAGCAGCGAGTGCCCGGCGCTCGCGTCGCCGCGTCCGACCCGCGCGGCGATCAGCACGCCGCCCAGCGACGCGATCGCGCCCGACACGACATACGCGGCGACCCGGTAGCGCGCGGCCGGCGCGCCGGCGAGCCGCGCGGCCGTCTCGTTGCCGCCGATCGCGTAAATCACGCGGCCCCAGCGCGTCGCCTCCATCGCAACGCAGGCCAGCACCGTCACCGCCGCGAGCAACAGCACCGGCAACGGCACGACGTCGAACAGGCGCAGGCGCCCGAGCGCGAGAAACGCGACGGGGAACACGCCCGTCGCGTCCGTGCCGTCGGGCAGCACCGAACCGGTCGCGAGCGACCGGCCGCCGGTCGGGATCAGCTGCAGGCCCGCCAGCAGGAACAGCGTGCCGAGCGTCGCGAGCTGGTCGGGCACGCGCAGCCGTGTAATCAGCAGGCCGTTGAACAACCCGGCGGCCACGCCGAGCGCGACGCAGGCGGCCACCGCCGCGAACGTGCCGCCGTGCCAGACGACCAGCACGTAGCTGGCGGCCATCTGCGCGGACGCGGCGACGCTGCCCACCGACAGGTCGAAGCCGCCGGCCGCGAGCGTGATCGTCACGCCAATGCCGAGCAGCGCGACGATCGACACCGCCTGAAGGATGCTGAACAGGTTGTCGAGGTTCAGGAACGCGGGCTCCCTGAGTGCGAACACGGCGACGAGGGCGGCCAGCACGAGCAGGATGCCCGTGCGTTCGAGCGCCGCGCGGATGCGGGCCGGCGCGGGACGGCGCGCCCGCTCGCCCGGCAATGCATCGGGCACGACGGAAGTGGAAACGGGTTTCATGGGAGGCGCAGTCATTCAGGAGGAAGACGAAAGCGGATGGTCGAGCGTGGCGCGATCGAACCGCACGATGCGATCGGCGATCTCGGCCGCTTCTTCGAGATCGCTGACGAACACGAGCGTCGCGCGCTCGTGCGCGTGGCGCCGC
Source organism: Burkholderia sp. NFPP32 (assembly GCF_900119325.1). Lineage (NCBI taxonomy): Bacteria > Pseudomonadati > Pseudomonadota > Betaproteobacteria > Burkholderiales > Burkholderiaceae > Burkholderia > Burkholderia sp. NFPP32. The sequence continues at coordinate 313,803 of NZ_FPJP01000006.1, forward strand.
AGCGTATCGACGATATCGGCGCGCGCGCCGGCATCGATGCCCTGGAACGGTTCGTCGAGCAGCAGCAGCCGCGCGCGTTCCGCGTGCCAGCGCGCGAGCACGACTTTCTGCTGGTTGCCGCCGGACAGGCGCACGAGCCGGTCGTCCGGGCCCGTGCAGCGGATGCCGAAGGCGGCGATCGCGGCCGCGGCGGCGGCGCGTTCGCGGGTCGGCCTCAGCGCGCCGCCCGTGAACCAGCGCGACAGGAACGGAAAGCTGATCGTGCCGGCGATCGACGCGAACGGCACGCTGTCGGGAAACAGCGACGTGCGCCAGCGGTCCTCGCCGGCCAGGAACACGCCGGCTCGAATGGCATCGGCCGGCGAGCGCGGCCGCCACGGCCGGCCATCGAGCGCCATCTCGCCGGCAGCCGCGCGCACGGTGCCAAAGATCACGCTGGCGAGGCACGACTTGCCGCCGCCGACCGGGCCCGCGATCGCGACGATCTCGCCGCGCCGGACGTCGAGATCGAACGGCACGCTGGCCGGCGACAGCCGGAGGTTCCGCAGGCTGAGGCCCGCTTCGGGCGACGACGCGGCGCGGCCCGAGCCCGCCGCGCGTGCTTTCGGCAACGGCCGCCCGATCATCGTTTCCACCGCGGCATCGAAGTCGACCGGCGCGGCCAGATCGGCGACGATCCGGCCGTCGCGGACGATCGCCACGCGATCGGCGATGCGGCGCAAGTCACCGAGCCGGTGCGACACCAGCAGGATCGCGACCCCGTCGTCGCGCAACGCGTCCAGCAGCCCGAAGAGCCGCTCCGCTTCCGGCGCGGACAGGCTCGCGGTCGGCTCGTCGAGAATCAGCAGGCCGGGCTGCCCGGCGAGCGCGCGCGCCAGGGTCACACGCTGCTGATCGGCCAGCGACAGCGATGCGAGCGGCGCCGACAGGTCGACGTCGAGCCCGACGCGCGCGGCGAGCGGTCGCGCCGCGGCGCGCCGCGCAGCCGGCGGCGCATGCCACGGCGACGCCGGATCGCACAGCCGGTCGAGCAACAGGTTGTCGGCGATCGACAGCGTCGGCACGACGGCGTCGGCGACCGACTGGTGCACAGTGGCGACGCCGAGCCGCTTCGCCGCGTGCGGCGAAGCCGGCCGATAGGGTGCGCCGCGCAGCGTCAGCGTGCCGCCGTCGGGCCGGATCACGCCGCTCAGGATCTTCACGAAAGTCGATTTGCCGGCGCCGTTCGCGCCCATCAACGCGACGACTTCACCGGCGCCGATCGACAGGTCGAGCGCCGCCAGCGCGACGGTCGCGTCGAACCGTTTCGCGATGCCGGCCGCGCTCAGGACGGGCGGCGTCGGTGCTCGGCGCGGTCGATTTGCGGCGCCTGCGCTCATGGTCGTGCCCGCCGGCGCCCGTGCCACTTCGGAAAGTCGTACCGCCGTCCGGCCAGCCGTTCGCATTCGAAGCCGCGTTCGGCATCGCTCGCGAACGGCGCTTCGATCGCGCTCCCGCAGGCGGATACGAAACGCTCGTCGTCATGCTTCGAGTCGGCACAACCTGCTTCCGGCTGAAACGGCACCTCACGGTTCATGTCAGGCAACTCCCGGGTTCGTCGTTCCGCCGGGACGGACGCATGCTGCGCCCGCTGTTCCCGATGCGGCCGGTCCGCGACCGAATAGTCGACTCTACCGCTCGTCATCGCGCGGCCCTACCAATGTTTTGGGGAATCGATATCCGTCCGACCGTCAGCGCCCGGCCGCCGCGGGCTGCCGGAACGACGCGCCATACGCACTGTCCGGCAGGCGATCGCCGCCGCCCAGGCGCGAGCGGAACGTGCCGCCCGGCGACTGCGTCCGGTACAGGCCGCGCTTCTTCAACTCCGGCACGATCAGTTCGGCGAAATCGTCGAGCGTGCCGGGGCTGATCAGCGGATTGAGCATGTAGCCGCTCGTCGTCGACTGCTGCGCGTGCTCGGCAAGCTGGTCCGCGACTTCGTCCGGCGAACCGACGAGAATCAGGTCGGTGCCGCGCGTGACGTTCGCGAACTTGCGCCGCACGTCGCCGGCCGTCAGCGGCTTGCCGCTGCCGTCCGGTCGCACCACGTAGGACGTCAGCCCTTCCGTCTGCGTCGTCAGCGGCTCGTCGTCCGCATAGCGATCGATGTCGATGCCGGTGTCGCCCGCGTAGCTGACAAGCTGCGCCTGCAGGTGATAGTGCTGCTGCAGCGCATGGTATTTCTCCTTCGCGTCGCTCGACGAGCGCGCCGTCACGATCCGCAGCACCGTCAGCGCCTTCACGTCGTCCGCCGCGCGGCCGTTTTCGACTGCAAGCCGGCGAATCTCGTCGAGGCCTGCGCGGATCTCGTGCGGATTCGACTTCGCGACGAACACCATCTCGGCGTGCTTCGCCGCGAATTCCCGTCCGCGCCCGGACCAGCCCGCCTGAATCAGCACCGGCGAGCGCTGCGGCGACGGCGCGCACACGTGCGGGCCGTGCACCCGATAGTGCGTGCCTTCGTGTGCGATCGGCCGCACGCGGTCGCCGCGCGCATAGCGCGGCGCCTGCTTGTCCGCGACGACCGCGTCGTCCGCCCAGCTGCCTTCCCACAGCTTGTACACGACGTCGAGAAACTCCTCCGCGCGTGCGTAGCGTTCGTCGTGGCCGATCATCCGGTCTAGCCCGAAATTGCGCGCCGCGCTCGTCAGGTAGGACGTCACGATGTTCCAGCCGATCCGGCCGTTGCTCAGGTGATCGAGCGTGCTGAAGCGGCGCGCGAGCGCGAACGGATGTTCGTAGGTCGTGCTCGCGGTCACGCCGAACGCCAGCCGCTCGGTTTGCGCGACGAGCGCCGGGATCAGCATCATCGGATCGTTCGCGGGCGCTTCGACCGCCCACTGCAGTGCGGCGTCGGCCGACCCGCCGTACACGTCGTACAGGCCAAGCACGTCCGCGAAGAACAGCATGTCGAGATCGGCCTGCTCGGCCTTGCGCGCCAGGTCCGACCAGTACGCGAGCGTATTGGCGCGCAGCCGTTCGTCGGCGGGATGGGTCCAGAGGCTCGGCGCGCCGCCGCAGCCGACGCTGGCTTGTTCATAGAGGGAAAACAGCAGGGGTCGAGGATCGGACATCGTCATGCTCAATGCGGAACAGGGGAATCAGTTGGGTGCCGCCCACACGCCCGACGACGCGTTACGTGCGCGCGCGGGTGCGCGGTCGTCCGACTCGCGCGTCAGGTAGCGGTTGAGGCGTCTCTCGAGACGGGCGGCAGGAATCGTCAGCAGCGCGACCAGCACGACATAGACTATCGCCGCGCCGGCCAGCGGTTCGTATACGCGCAACGTCTCGAACCGCAGCGTATTGGCCGTGCCCATCACGTCGAACACCGTGATGGTCGACGCGAGGACGGTCGATTTCAGCAGCAGGATCGCTTCGCCGGTGAGCGCGGGCAGCGCGAGCCGCCACGCGCGCGGGCCGACGATGCGGCGCAGCACACCCGCGCGCGTCATTCCGTACGCATAGCCGGCCTCGATCTCGCCGGCCGGCACGCCGGCGATCGCGCCGCGCAGGATCGTCGCGACATACGCGCTCTCGTTCACGCTCAAGGCAACGACGGCATACCAGAACGCGTCGCGCAACAGAGGCGACGCCCAGCTGTCGCGCATCCATTCGCGCGGCACGATCTGGCCGAATCCGTAGTACAGCAGATAAAGCTGCACCAGCATCGGTGTGCCGCGAATCAGCATGATCCAGCCGCGTGCGGACCAGCGAAGCGGCGCCCGGCGTGCGCCGGCGGCCAGCGCGAGCGGCATGCCGAGCAGCACGCTGGCCACGCCGGACAACAGCATCAGCGCGAGCGTCGTAGGCACCGCGGCGAGCAGCTTCGGCATCACCGTATCGAGCAGGAACGGCAGCGAGAAGCTCATGCGGTTGCGCTCGTTGCGCCACGATTCGCGTACCGTTCGAGCGCGGCGAACAGCCCCGTCGACGTGACGCTCAGCAGCAGGAACAGCGCCGCCGTGACCAGATAGAAGAACACGTAGTGCCGGGTCGCGCCGGCGGCGAGCTGGCTCGCCTTCAGCAAATCCGTAAACGATCCGAGCACGCTGATGAACGACGCATCCTTGGTCGCGTTCAGCCAAACGTTGCCGACACCGGGCAGCGCGAGCCGCGCCGCGGCCGGCAGCCGGATGCGTCGCAGCGTCTGCCACGGCGTCATTCCGTACGCATGCGCGGCTTCGATCTGGCCGACCGGCACGTTGACGAGCGCCGCGCGGAAGATGTCGGTCAGATAGGCGCCCTGGATGAAGCCGAGCGACAGTGCGGCGACGAGGAACGGCGGAAACGCGAAGCCGTCAGGCACCAGGCCGCCGCGGCGCAGCGCGGCCTCGACGGCGGGCGCGAGCGCATAGAACGCGAGCAGCAGGCACAACAGCTCGGGCAGCGCACGCACCAGCGTCGTGTAGAGCCGGATGAGCCAGGCGAGCGCCGCGTGCCGCGACAGCTTGCCGAGCGCGCCGGCGATGCCGAACAGCGTGCCTGCGCCGAACGACGCGGCCGCGACGCCGAGCGTCAGCGCGAACGCGCTCGCGAAGATGCGGCCGTAACCGCCGTCGCCGAATGCGAGCAGCGCCAGCAACGAATCGTCTGCGGCCATCGGTTCAACGGCCCTTCTCGATCGTGCCTTTCAGGTTCGGATAGCGCGCGGTGATCGCATCCCACGTGCCGTCCTGCTGCAATTGCGCGATCGCGCCCGACAGCCGGTCGCGCAGCGCATCGCCGCGACGCACGCCCGCGCCGATGCCGAGACCCAGCACCGGGTTGTCCGCGCAGGTGGCCTTGACCTCGAAATCCTTGCCGTCGCGAGACGACAGGAACGCCGTGAACAGGCCCTTCGCTTCCTGCACGTAATCGACCCGGCCGGAGACCAGATCGGCGAGCGCATTGTCGAACTTGTCGAAGGCCTTGATCTGCACGTCCTGCTTGAATCGCGCATCGAGGAAGGCCGAGAAATTGGTGCCGGCCTCGACGCCGATCACTCGGCCCTTGAAGCTCGCGGGCACCGCGCAATCGACGCGGCGCCGGTCGCTTTTTGCGCCGACGAATACCGTCGGCGATTCGTAGTAGGCACGACTGAAGTCGATGGCCTTCTGCCGTTCGCCGGTAATCGTCATCGACGACCAGATCACGTCGATCTTGCGGTTCTGCAGCGCCGGAATCAGGCCGTCCCACGCGATGTCGGCGAGTTCGCAGCGCACGTTCAGCTTGCCGCATGCGGCCTCGAGCAGATCGATTTCCCACCCTTTCCATTTGCCGGTCGCGTCCTTCGAGAAGAACGGCGGATACGACTCGGCATCGATACCGACGCGCAGCGTCGGTTGAGCCGCGTGGGCGGCGCACGCCGCGCCGAGCACGAACAGCGTGGCGGCGGCGCCGCGGACCCTGGAACGCATCAAACGATTCATTTGGCAGATTTCTGAAATAGCGTCGGAATGACCGGCGTCGCGACCGGCAGCAGGAGGCGAGACTGTAATGCGTGCCGACGCGTGTACCAAATGGTTATTTTTGCGATCGATATCTGATCGGGCGATATGTGAATCGGGGGGCGAGAACAGCCGCGCGATGCGTGGATCAGTACAACCCGGCGAACTTGCGCGCCGGCAGATCGCGATCGCGGGACTCTCCATCGAACATGCCGCCGCTCGGCCGCCGGTGCATCGCGCCGACGCTCGGCATCGTCGGCGAATCAGGCTCCGGCAAATCGACGATCGCACCGCCAGTGCCAATTGCGAACGCCGACAGCAGCTTGTCGAGGCTATTCCGGACTCGGCAAGCCCAGCCGCCAGCTCAAATTTCTGCGCGCTCGCGTCTCGCAGCGCGTGTAGAAGAAATCCGTGAGATAGATGCGCGGGCGTGCGAGTAGCCCGCGAAGAATCGTCCGTTCATGAAGGTCGTAAGCCCGGTCGTCAAGATCGGGGCGCTCTGCCCGGAGGCGCCGACCGTCTTCGCGAAATCGGCTGCGAGAAGCGCCAAGCACGGCCAGGTCGATGTCGCACACGAAACGGGTATCCAGTTCCGCGGCAATGCCCGAGTGGGTCGTCGCGAGAATCATCGCGCAGATACGGTCGCACGCGCGGATTCGCTCCCCTGCCTGGCGTCTGAACCAGTCCGCGCTACGCTGCTCGTTGTCTTGCGCGCCCGGAACGAAAATCACGTCATGGAACCAGAGCGCGAGCTCGACGGCGTCCGGTTCGGGAATCGAGTCGCGCGCCAGGTCGAGATGACGCAAACATCGCCGTACATGCGTGAGCGTATGGTAATGGCGCGCCGGCTCCATATAGCATCGCGCCAGCATGCGATAGACATCCTCGGCATGTGTCCCGCCGCTGCACGACCACAACGCGACGAACCGCGCCCGCGTCCGGTTCACGTTCGCTCCTTGGCCCGGGACGGCTGCGCATGATCGCCCCATGCCGACATTACCGCGATGCGCTCAGAGAAATTCACTGCGGATGTCGATACTCGACCGCTGTCCGATGTTTCCGTAGTGATGCGCGAGCCATGTATCCGCTTCGCGTCGCCCGTAGTCATGCAGTTCGCTGAGAAATCCCCAATCCGCGTTGTACTTGCTCGATACGCTCAACGCGCACAGAGCGTCGTCGGCGCGAATGGAATGGATCAGCATTTCCTTCATCTCGCCACGTTTTATCGTGCCTTGCCGGATCAGGTCGGTGACAAACGAGATTGCTCGCATCTCGCGCATCAGCGACGAGTTGAAACTGATCTCGCTGATACGGTTGAGAATTTCCGCAGCCGTGATCGGCACGCCGCGGCGCACGAGCGGATTGATGTGCACGATCACGACGTCGCGCGTCGCGCAATTGTAGATGAGGGGATAGATGGCCGGATTACCCATGTAGCCGCCATCCCAGTAGTACTCGCCATCGATCGTGACCGCCTGGAACAGTGTCGGCACGCATGCCGACGCAAGTACCGCGTCCGCACTGACATCCTCTCCCGTGAAGATGCGTATTTTCCCCGTCTCGACATTAGTTGCGCACAGGTACAACCGGATCGGACAGTGCTTGCGCAGCGCGTCGAAATCGACCTGGCTTTCGAGCACTTCGCGCAGCGGGTTCAGGTTGTTCGGATTGAACTGATACGGCGAAAAAACGCGCAGCATCATGTCGGCGAATGCATACAGCGGCGAATGATCGAGCCCGAAGCTGTGCGTGCCCTTCAGCCAGGGCACCCAACGCAGCGGGTTGTAGCGCTCGGCCGATTGCGCGACTGCCCGCCAGAAGTCGTGCAGTGCCCGACGCGCCCCGTCTTCGCCGCCTTTTTGCAGCCCGTATGCGAGTACAGCGGCGTTCATCGCGCCGGCGCTGGTTGCACTGACACCCTCTATTTCGAGCCTGCTGTCTTCGAGCAGACTGTCGAGCACACCCCAGGTAAAGGCGCCGTGCATCCCGCCACCCTGCAAAGCCAGCGCGATCTGTTTGCGCGGTCCATCATTGCGGCGTCTTGCGTGCGTGATCGTCATGCCCGTCTCCCCAGCTCTCCGTTATGCGGAGCACCGGCAGGTAATGGACGATACGGCGTCATGCGATACGTCGTCGTGCGCCGCAGGTCCATTCATCCGGCGCGCGCGTCCAAAGCATCCAGCAGCGCTTTCGCCTCTCGCAGGTCGCTCGTGCCGAATCCTTCCGTGAAGCAGCTGTACACCTCGGACAGCGCCCGCCTTGCCTCCACGGTCTTCCCCTGCCGTTGCAACAGCCTCGCAAGGTCCGACGCTGCTCGCAATTCCAGCGCCCTGGCACCCTGCCGGCGCGCTCGCGCGATCGCTCTGTGAAAACAGTCTACGGCTTCGTTATCGCGTGCAGGTGCCGTGCCGTCCTTGATCGCCTCTCCGGCCAAATAGATTCCCGTGAGCCGGCAGAGCTCGGCTTCGTAGCAATGCTCACCGGATTTCTCGACGATCGCCATCGCCTCTTCCAGCGTGTCTCGTGCTGCCCTCTTGTCGCCCGCACGCCAGTAACTGTCGGCGAGCAACGCGAGAGAATATGGCCGCAGGTCTTCGCCGCCGGCTGCCCGCTGCGCGTCGAGGCCCAACCGCATCTGCGCGATTCCGTCCTGGATGTTTCCTTGCTCGCTCGTCACCCAGCCTCGCAGAAGCGTCCCCCACGCGAGCCAGTAAGGTAAACCGTGCTCGGTCGATACGGCAATGACCGCATCGGCACGCTCACCGGCAAGCGCCGGCTCCCTCCGCAGTTGATGCAAGTGGGCTGCGTAGGTAAGACTGAACGCCAGAGATGGCCCATAAGCAAGGCCCTGCGCGAGCGTGAGTGCTTCGGTGCAGCGTTTGAGCGCTTGTTCCGGATAGCCCTGAAACCACAAAGTCAATACGAGGTAATTGAGCGCCCGAATACCGGGATCCACCCCGTGTGCGAACACGTGTGCCTGATGCTGCTTCGGATCGTAGATCGCACAGGCCTGTTCCAGGTTTGCACGAGCAGCGCCGAAATCGCCCTGCAGAAAAAAGCACACGCCCAGCGCACCATGTGCCTCCACGAGCATGCCTGGATCATTCGCATCCCTGGCAATACCGAGCATCTGGTTGCTCAGATCGGTCGCGATTGCATACTCGCCGCGCACCACATGGTGTATCCGCAAGCCCAACTGCGTCGCAAAGCGTTGCGATGCCTCACCGGTCCGCTCGCATAACTCGAGCGCGCGCCTGTATGTCACGCCCACCTCCGTCGCGCCATACCCACGGACATCCATCAAGACCGGCCCCAGGGAAAGCAGCAGCGTCAGTTCCCAATGCGCGTGCATCGGTGTATCCGGCAAACGCTCGAGCAGCGCAAGCGCCGCTCCGAGGTGATTCATTGCATCGGGGTGGGCGGCATGACGTAGCGCCTGCTGCGCCGCACGATGCAGATATTCGACAGCCTTGGGAATGTTTCCGCTCTGACTGTAGTGGTGCGCAAGTTCGCTGCAGTAATCGGCGATGCGCGTCGGGAACAGCACCTCGATCGCCTGCGCAGTGCGCTCGTGCAATGTGGTACGCCGTTCCGTGAGCAACGAGCGCCCGGCCACTTCCTGAGTCAGCGCGTGTTTGAATGAATAATTGACCTCGGGAAAGGCGGGTCGCTCGTAGATGAACTCCGCGGCTTCCAGATGGGCGAGCAGACGACGCAGTTCATCGTCCCGCGCCGGCGCTTCACTGCAAATTCGCCGGATCAGGCTGAACGGAAACTCGTGGCCTATCACTGCGAGCGCCTGTAGCAGTTCCTTTTCCTCGATGGGAAGCCGATCGATCCGGGCAGCCAGCACGCCCTGCACGGTGGTGGGAATGTGCAGCGTCGCCGGGGTCTCCACGATGCGGTAATGCCCGGCATCGCCGAGCAGCGATTTCTCTTCGACAAGCGTCTGAACCACTTCCTCCATGAAAAACGGGTTGCCCTCCGTCTTCTCCAGAATGAGCTGCTTTAGAGGCACGAGTGTGCGATCTTCGCCGAGCAGCGCCGTAAGCAGTCCTTGAGCATCGGACGGACCCAGCGGTTCGAGACGGATTTTGCTGCAATGAACCGCGCGGTCCCACGCGGGCCGATACTCGGGCCTGTAGTTCACCAGAAGGAGTATTCGCTCGTCCGGCACGTGGTCGACCAGGTATGCGAGGAAGGCTTCCGTCTCACGGTCCAGCCATTGCAGATCCTCGAACAGCAAATGGACCGGCTGATTCCGGCTCTCTCGCGCGAGAAGCTTCCTGATCGCGTCGAAGGTACGGTCGCGCCGGATCTGCGGATCCATCTCGACCAGTATCGTCCCGCCCTCACCGATTCCAAGCAGATAGAGGACGTATGGCACGAGGTCCTCGAAACTGCGCTCGAGCGTGAGCGCCTTGCCGATGACCTTTTCCCGGCAGCGCCGCTCGTCGTCCTGCGTCGTGATCTGGAAATAGTTCTTCAGGAGTTCGATGAGCGGCAAATTGGGAAACGCCTTGCCGTGCGAGACCGAAAACGTTTCCAGCACCAGCGCGCCACGCCGTGAACGCTCCTTGAACTCGTGAAAAAGGCGCGACTTTCCGACGCCCGCTTCCCCCACCACGCCGACCACGCGCCCATGCCCGCCCCTCATTGCCTCCAGTGCCCGGTTCAGATGGTCCATTTCCGTTTCACGGCCGACGAACCGCGCGAGACCGCGATGCGCCGCCAGCTGCAGGCGCGTGCGCAACGCCCCCAGGCCAAGCACCTCGTATACGCACAGCGGCGCCGGAATTCCCTTGAGTTGCGTTGCCCCGAGCGCCTTGAACTCGAAATAGCCTTCGGCCAGCTTATGGGTGGACTCGCTGACGAGAATCGACGTGGGCGTGGCGATTCCCTCGATCCGCGACGCGATGTGGATCGTATGCCCGAGCGGATCGTATTCGGTGTGCAAGTCGTCGGTGCGGATGGAACGGACGACGACCTCGCCCGTATGAACGCCGACGCGAATTTGCAGAGGAATGCCTTCCCGCAGACGAATGCGGTCGCCATGCTGCCGCATCGCCTGCTGCATGCGCAATGCCGCGAAAAGCGCTCGCTGCGCATGGTCTTCGTGGGCGATCGGTGCGCCGAACAGCGCGAGGATGCCATCGCCGAGCGATTTCGCTACGTACCCTTCGTAGTAGTGGACGGCTTCCATCATCAGCTCGACCACGGGCACGATCAAGCGATGCGCCACTTCGGGATCGAGATCGTGGATCAACGCGGTCGACCCGGCCATGTCGGCAAACAGCGCGGTAACGGTCTTGCGCTCGCCGGCGGGCTCGCCGCGCGCTTCCATGGCCGCGTGTTCGGCACGGATCCGCTCGGCGAGATGATCGGGCGTGTAATGAATGGGGGTTGGCGGCGGCTCCCGAACCGATGGTCGAGAAAATGACGGCGCAGCGGCGGGTGTAGCCAGCGACGCCCCGCAATTGCTGCAGAAGCGGGCTGCTGGCTCGGCCTCATGTCCGCATTGCGGACAAGTGTGGGACAGCACGGCCTGACACTCCTGGCAGACCCTCGCACCGGGAGGATTCTCGGATCCGCATATTGTGCAGCGCATAAAACCCTCTTTCTGCCAAGGGTCGATATCCAAACATTATGCGCCACTATCTGCGGGTATTCAGGCCGGCGAGCGTGATCATGCATGCCGACAAGAGAAGAAACCAATGGCTCGACGGTAGCAGATGCGGTGGTCGAGCATACCTTCGCATGGCTTCACAACTTCAGACGCCCGCGCATCCGGTTCGAATGCCTCGCGGCGATCCATGAAGCATTCGTGAGAATCGCCGCCTGCATCATTTGCCGGCGACGGCTTCAAAATTCATTTTGTTAGAGCTTCTTGGCGCGGCGTGCGACGCTCGACGATCGGCGCTGGCCGACCGCCCGCATTCGGCACCGCTGTCGATCACTGATTGAGATAGCGCTCGGACGGTGCGCCGGCCGGCGCACAATGCCAATACCGGCGGGCCTTCGCAACGAGAGAGGTGTCGCCGCGCGAGCGCTTTCCATCCGAGCGCGACGCGATACGGCAGCCGTGCCGGACATGACGCGCTTGGCCTATGATTCGGACCGAGGGCAACGCCCGAGAGCGTGCAATGGCATTCACGGGAAATCGCCACGCACTCAACGCGTCGCAACGCATGCGACACGGCCGTCACCGCATTCATGGAGCACCATGTACACGCGCAACGAAGACCTCGAACATTTCATCGCCATCGCCCGGGCCCTGTTTCAGTCGACCAGGTTGCCGGATGCGGCCCGCCACGCAGCGGCGCAGGTTTTCGCTCGCCTCGAGCATCCGTCTCACGACGGCATGCGTGCCGCGAAACGATATCCGGCCTGCGACCTCCTCGATTCCGCGCTTGCGCCCCTTCTTGACGATTCGTCCGACCTGCGCGCCGCGGCACGCGCGCTCAAGACGCTCGAACCCTCGCTGGGCTGGCAACGACGAACGTCGGGGTTGAACGGGAGCGAAGATTACGTCGAGAAGCATGTAAACGGGATGATCTGCGGGCCGGGCGGAATGGAGAGCCGTTACGACGTTCAGCTCGGGTTTTCGTTGATCGCGCCCTTTACCCGCTACCCCGATCACCAGCATCTGCCGGAAGAGGCGTACGTGCTGCTGTCCGCGGGTGAATTTCGCCAGCGGGACGGCGCGTGGTTCGATCCGGGCATCGGCGGCGGACTGCACAACACGCCCAATATCGTGCATGCGATGCGCTCGGGCAGCGCGCCGTTTCTCGCGATGTGGTGCCTCTTGCCTTGAGCCCGGCGTCGGGTTCGCCGCCGCTCGCGGATTGCCCGCCGCGATCGGCATGCCACGGTCCGCTCCCGATAAATGCGGGTTTTTATTGGTTGCCGACGCCACGCGCCGATATTGCGCAACAATTCGCGCCAGTCATTACAAATTCGATTTATTTAGAATACAAACCAGAATAAATTATTTACCGCCGATCCTGGCATTAAAAATCCATCACATACAATACAGCTGTCGATCCGGGGAATCCCGACTGCATACGATCGACATTCCGTTTCAATTCCCGATATTGTTTTAGAAAAATAGCGAAGGAGAAACGATCATGGCTCAAGTTACACTGTGGGGCAGCGTGCAGGGCAACGGCACGGTCGTGGATGGCTCGGGCGGATTCGCCGTGAAACGCGAAAGCACCGGCACGTACCAGCTCTCGTTCAATACCGCATTCATCAAAACGCCCGCGATTGTCGGCTCGCAATGGGGATACGGCGGCGGACAAAACACGCTGGACAACGTGATCTTTCCGGCACTTTCCGGCAGCGGAGCCACGATTCAAACCGGCGACGCAAACGGCAAATATTCCGACCGGAATTTCAGTTTCGTCGTTATCGGCTCGATCAGCTAAAAATCGACCGATCTGCATTCCTTCCGGCAACCCGGGGTCTTATTAGAATAAATTTCCGGAAAACCCGAAATAAATGCAGCTTCCATGGCACTTGTCACATTGGCGAGTCCAGAACGCCGGGATGAAGAAAACGAAATCGCTGTATCGCGGACCCCGATTCCCGGCGTCCTTCATCGGCCATGCAGGCCGCCGGTGTTTTCGCTTCCGGCACGGCTTGCGCGACATCAGGGAGCGGCCGTTCGAACCGCAATCGCGCGTTCCGGCGCGAGACGAGGCTCGGCTTCCGCCGCTGGCGCGAGCAGGCGCGGCGGCGGCTCGCGCTCAAGCGCCTCGCACATGGCGAGTGGGTGCCGACCGTCGCGATGGATCACGGTTACAGCAGCCAGAGCGCGTTTCCGCAATGTTCAAGCGGCATTTCGACACGTCGCCGTCGGCGTTTCATGCGTAGCGCGTGTTCGGCTCGACGGCAGCGCTAACGCGCCGCAATCCCCGCGATAAAAAACACACACGCGGCCGCCGACGCCACCGTGCGCACGTGATTCCACATCGTCCAGTCGTGCACGTAGCGCGTCCACAGCGCCGCGCCTTGCGCGGTCGCCGGATCGGCCGCGGCGAGCGCATCGTTGAGCGGCACGTTGACGGCCATCGTCACCGCGAACATGCCGGCCACGTAGAGCACGCCGCCCGCGAGTGCCGCCATCGCGCCCGGCCGATCGCGATCGAACAGCGCGAGCACGGCCAGCGCGAGCGCCATCAGCGTCGTGCCGAGGAACAGCGGCATGAACGGCGAACGCACGATGTCGACGTTGAGCGCATTCATCGCGGCCGCGCCGGCCTGCGGCGCGATCCGTCCGAGCGACGTCATCACGAACGTCGAGAACGCGAAGTACACGCCGGCCATCAGCCCGCAGCCGATGGCCGAACCCCACAGCAATGCGGAAGTCACGAACGCGATCATGGTCACGCGCTCCACACGCCGGTTGCGGCCGTCGTACGCGCATAGTCGGCGAAGTCGCGCGCCGGCCGCCCGAGCGTGTCGTCGATGCCATGCGCCACCGCGCTGTTGCGCCCATCGAGCACCGTGCCGAACAATTCGTCGAGCAACTCGACGACCGGCTCCGGCACGCCGACCTCGCGCAGCCCTGCGACGAACGCATCGGGCGGAATCTCGCGATACGCGATCGGCTGGCCGGCGGCCCGCGCGATTTCGCCGACGGCTTCGGCGAACGTCAGCGCGCGCGGGCCCGTGACCTCGATCACGCGATCCGCGAACCGGGCATCGGTAAGCGCGGCCACGACCACGTCCGCGATGTCGTCCGCATCGACGAACGGCTCGCGCACCGCACCGACCGGCAGCGCGACCTCGCCGGCCAGCACGCCGTCGAGCAGGTAGCCCTCGGAGAAGTTCTGGTTGAACCAGCTCGCACGCACCACGCCCCAGCCCACGCCCGACGCCTGCAGCGCGGCCTCGGCGGCCTGCGCGCGGGGCTCGCCGCGCCCGGACAGCAGCACCACGCGCTCGACGCCGCTTTCACGCGCGAGCCGTGCGAATGCGGCAATCGCTTCCACCGCGCCTTCGACGGCCAGGTCCGGCTGGTAGGTCACGTACGCGGCCGACACGCCGTCGAGTGCGGCTGGCCACGTCACGGGCTCGGTCCAGTCGAAGCGGACGGCCGACGTGCGCGACACGGACCGGGTAGCGATGCCGCGTGTGCGCAGCCGTGCATCGACGCGGGCGCCCGTCTTGCCCGAGCCGCCGACGATGAGGATGGGAAGTGCCGACATGTGCGTCTCCTTTTCTCTCTAAAATGCGAGAATGTCTCGCGTTTTAAAAACACGATAGACTCTCGCATTTACAACGTCAAGTTTTTCCGGAGGCGGCATGGGCCGACAAAAATCGGGGCAGAACGACGCACCCGAAGCGGCGGCAGCGGACGCGCCGGCGCGCGCGCGGCTCGTGCCGACGCAGCAGCGCAGCCGCGAGCGGTTCGAGCGCATCCTCGCGTGTGCGTCGGACGTGATGATCGAGAAAGGCTGCGACGCGTTCCGGATGAGCGACATCGTCGAACGCACGGGCATCTCGTTCGGTTCGCTGTACCAGTACTTTCCGGACAAGGCGGCCGTGATCGGCACGCTCGCGGAACGCTACAACGCCGTCGGGCACGACTGCGTGCGGCGCGATCTCGCCGCGATGAAGACGCTCGACGACCTGCACGGCACGCTCGCCCGCATCACGGACAGCTACTACCGGATGTTCGTCGACGAGCCGCTGATGCGCGACATCTGGCGCGCGACGCAGGCCGACCGCGCGCTGCAGGAACTCGACCGGGCGGACGGCGAGTTTCTGGCCGCGCTGTTAGCGGATGCATTGGGAGACGTGGCGCCCGACACGACACGCGCGCAGCGGCGCGCGTTCGCCGAGCTGATGATGATCCAGATCGCAGCAGCCGTGCGCCATGCGATCACGCTGCCGCCGAAGACGGCGCGGCAGATCCTCGCGATGTTCAAGCGGATGTTGCCGCGGGATCTGGGGGTGCTGGACGCGTAGTCGCACCGCTTAATGCACGCGGCCGCCCTGAGGCGGCCGCGCGACGAAGTGGCATGGTGTGCCGCTTACTTGCTGTAGTCGTACACCCCGCGCCCCGCCTTCCGCCCGAGCCGCCCTGCCGACACCATCTCGCGCAGCAGCGGGCACGCACGATACTTGGGATCGCCGAAGTCCTTCACGAACACGTCCATCACCGCGAGACACACGTCGAGGCCGACGAGGTCGGCCAGTGCGAGCGGCCCGATCGGGTGGTTCGCGCCGAGCTTCATCCCCGCGTCGATCTCCTCGGCCGACGCGATGCCTTCGGCCAGCACGAAGAACGCCTCGTTGATCATCGGCACGAGGATCCGGTTCACGACGAAGCCCGGCGAATTGCGCACGCCGATCGGCGACTTGTCGAAACGTTCGGTCAGTTCGCGCACGGCCGACGCGGTCGCGTCGCTCGTCTGCAGCCCGCGGATGATCTCGACGAGCGGCATCAGCGGCACCGGATTGAAGAAGTGCATGCCGACGAAGCGCGCCGGATCGGCGAGCGGCGCCGCGAGCGCGGTGATCGAGATCGACGACGTGTTGGTCGCGACGATCGCGTCGGGCCGCGCGACGGCCTCGATCTGCTTCAGGATGCGGCCCT
Source organism: Burkholderia sp. NFPP32 (assembly GCF_900119325.1). Classification (NCBI taxonomy): domain Bacteria; kingdom Pseudomonadati; phylum Pseudomonadota; class Betaproteobacteria; order Burkholderiales; family Burkholderiaceae; genus Burkholderia; species Burkholderia sp. NFPP32. The sequence continues at coordinate 329,874 of NZ_FPJP01000006.1, forward strand.
TCAGCTCGACATTCTCGGTCGCGGCTTCGATCACGATGTCGGCCGACGCGAGCTTCGCGTAGTCGGTCGACGTCGTGATGCGCGCCAGCGCCGCGTCGCGTGCGGCCGCGTCGAGCTTGTCCTTCGACACGAGCCGCTCGAGGCTGCCCTTCAGCGTCGCGACGCCCTTGTCGAGCGCAGCATCGCTGACGTCGATCATCACGACGTTGAGTCCCGCAACGGCGGCGGTCTGCGCAATGCCGTTGCCCATGGTTCCGGCGCCCACGACGCCGACGATTTCGATGGCCATGAAGTTTCCTGTGTGTTCGGGTGCTGAGTGTCCGATTATCAGATGTTCTCGAAGATCGCAGCAATCCCCTGGCCGCCGCCGATACACATCGTCACGAGCGCGTAACGCCCGCCAATGCGCTTCAGCTCGTACAGCGCCTTGACCGTGATCAACGCACCGGTCGCGCCGATCGGGTGACCGAGCGAGATGCCCGACCCGTTCGGGTTGACCTTCGCGGGATCGAGGCCGAGCTCCTGAGTGACCGCGCAGGCCTGCGCTGCGAACGCCTCGTTCGCCTCGATCACGTCGAGATCAGTAATCTTCAAGCCCGCGCGTTCGAGCGCCTTCTGCGTGGCCGGCACCGGGCCGATGCCCATATACGCCGGATCGACGCCCGCGTGCGCATACGCGACGAGGCGTGCGAGCGGCTTCACGCCCTGCGCGCGCGCGGCGTCCGCGCTCATCATCAGCACGGCCGCGGCCGCGTCGTTGATGCCCGATGCGTTGCCGGCCGTCACGGTGCCGTTCTCCTTCGCGAACACCGGGCGCAGCTTCGTGAAATCGTCCGCGCTCGCGTCGTGACGCACGTGCTCGTCGGTGTCGAACGCCACCTCGCCCTTCTTCGTGCGGATCGATATCGGCAGGATCTGATCCTTGAAGCGCCCTTCCGCGATCGCGCGCGCCGCGCGACGATGCGATTCGAGCGCGAGCGCATCCTGCGCGTCGCGCGAGATGTCGTACTTGCGTGCGACGTTCTCGGCCGTCACGCCCATGTGGATCGTCTGGAACGGGTCGTGCAGCGCGCCGAGCATCATGTCGACGAGCTTGCCGTCGCCCATGCGCTGGCCGAAGCGCGCGGCCGGCACCGTGTACGGCGCGCGGCTCATGTTCTCCGAGCCGCCGCCGATCGCGACGTCGGCATCGCCGAGCATGATGGTCTGCGCGGCCGACACGATCGCCTGCAGGCCCGAGCCGCACAGGCGGTTCACGTTCATCGCGGGCGTGTGCTGTGCGACGCCGCCGTCGATCGCCGCGACGCGCGACAGATACATGTCCTTCGGTTCCGTGTTCACGACGTGACCGAACACGACATGCCCGACCGCATCGCCCGGCACGTTCGCGCGCGACAGCACTTCGCGCACGACCTTCGCACCGAGCTCGGTCGGCGAAAAATCCTTCAGGCTGCCGCCGAAATCACCGATCGCGGTACGGACACCGCTCACCACCACGACTTCTTTCGCTGCATTGCTCATCGTCTGCTCCGGTTCGTTCGCGCAAGCATGCGCGCTGATGCGTTACATGTTCGGGTAATTCGGCCCGCCGCCGCCTTCCGGCGTGACCCACACGATGTTCTGAGTCGGGTCCTTGATGTCGCAGGTCTTGCAGTGCACGCAGTTCTGCGCGTTGATCATCAGCCGATCGCTGCCGTCGTCGTTCTTCACGAACTCGTACACCGCCGCCGGGCAGAAGCGCCCCTCCGGCCCCGCGTACGTGCGCAGGTTCACGTTCACCGGCACGCTCGCATCCTTCAGCGTCAGGTGCGCCGGCTGGTTCTCCTCGTGGTTCGTGTTCGAGATGAACACCGACGACAGCCGGTCGAACGTCAGCTTGCCGTCCGGCTTCGGATACTCGATCGGCTCGCACTGCGACGCCGGCTTCAGCGTCTCGTGGTCCGCGTGCTGGTGATGCAGCGTCCACGGCACGTTGCCGCCCATCACCTTCTGCTCGAGCCCGACCATCAGCGTGCCCAGGTACAGGCCCTTGGCCATCCACTGCTTGAAGTTGCGCGCGCGGTACAGCTCGGTGTACAGCCACGATTGCTTGAACGCATCCGGGTACGCGTTGAGCTCGTCGCTTTGACGACCGGCCTGCACCGCGTCGAAGGCGGCATCCGCGGCCAGCATGCCGGTCTTGATCGCCGCGTGGCTGCCCTTGATCCGCGATGCGTTCAGGAAGCCCGCGTCGTCGCCGATCAGCGCGCCGCCCGGGAACACCGTCTTCGGCAGCGACAGCAGCCCGCCCGCGGTGATCGCGCGCGCGCCGTACGACACGCGCTTGCCGCCTTCCAGGAACGCGCGGATCGACGGATGCGTCTTGTAGCGCTGGAATTCCTCGAACGGCGACAGGTACGGGTTCGTGTAGCCGAGGCCCACCACGAAGCCGACCACGACCTGATTGTCGTCCATGTGATACAGGAACGAGCCGCCGTACGTATCGGACTTCAGCGGCCAGCCGGCCGTGTGGATCACGAGGCCCGGCTTGTGCTTCGCGGGATCGATTTCCCACAGCTCCTTGATGCCGATCCCGTACGCCTGCGGATCGGCGTTCGCGTCGAGCTTGAACTTCGAGATCAGCTGGCGGCCCAGATGGCCGCGGCAGCCCTCGGCGAACAGCGTGTACTTCGCGTGCAGCTCCATGCCGAGCTGGAAGTTCTCGGTCGGCTCGCCGTCCTTGCCCACGCCCATGTTGCCGGTCGCCACACCCTTCACCGAGCCGTCGTCGTGATACAGAATCTCCGCAGCCGGGAAGCCCGGGAAGATCTCGACACCCAAGGCTTCCGCCTGCTGGCCTAGCCAGCGCGTGACGTTGCCCAGCGAGATCACGTAGTTGCCGTGGTTCTTGAAGTTCTCGGGCAGCGCCCAGTTCGGCGTCGTTACCGCGCTCTTCTCGGACAGGAACAGGAAGCGGTCTTCCGTCACCTCGACGCTGAGCGGTGCACCCTGTTCCTTCCAGTCGGGGAACAGTTCGGTGATCGCGCGCGGGTCCATCACCGCGCCCGACAGGATGTGCGCGCCGATCTCGGAACCCTTCTCGAGCACGCACACGCCGATCTCGGTGCCTTTCTCGGCGGCCAGCTGCTTGAGCCGGATCGCCGCCGACAGCCCGGCGGGGCCGCCGCCGACGATCACGACGTCGTATTCCATCGATTCGCGCGGGCCGTATTGCGCAAGCAAGTCCTGTGTGGTCAAAATCCTGTCTCCTCCTGCGTCCCGACCGTCAGCCGGTCAGAACTGGTCTTCCGTCAACGCGAGCACGCTCTCGTTGCCCTTCGCGCCAACGATCGACGCTTCGAGCGCGCCGGCCTGCACGAGAATGTGCTCCGCATAGCATTGCGCGATCGCGATCTTCGCGTCGAAGAACGCCGGGTCGCTCGCGCGGTTCGCCTGCGCGGCCACCAGCGCGCGCGCCATCTGCCACCCGCACAGCACCACGCCCGCCAGCTTCAGGTACGGCACGCTGCCCGCGAACACCGCGTTCGGGTCCTGCTTCACGTTCGCCACCACGTAGTCCACCACCGACGACAGCGCGCGCGCACCCTTTTCCAGCTGCGCCTTCATCGACGCGGCCGCCGCACCGTCCAGCCTGCCCAGCGCTGCCACCGTGTCGCCGATCTCCGCGATCAGCGCCTTCGCCACCGCGCCGCCGTCGCGCATCGTCTTGCGGCCCACCAGGTCGTTCGCCTGGATCGCCGTCGTCCCTTCGTAGATCGCCAGGATCCGCGCATCGCGGTAGTACTGCGCCGCACCCGTCTCCTCGATGAAGCCCATCCCGCCGTGCACCTGCACGCCCAGGCTCGCCACGTCGTTCACCATCTCCGTGCTCCAGCCCTTCACGACCGGCACCAGATATTCGTAGATTGCCTGATGACGGCCGCGCGTCGCCTCGTCCGAATGGCGGTGGGCAATGTCGCTGTGCGCGGCTGCCACATACGCCAGCGCCCGCGCGCCTTCGGTCAGCGCACGCATCGTGCCGAGCATGCGACGCACGTCCGGGTGATGGATGATCGTCACCGACTGCTTCGCGGAGCCGTCCACCGGGCGGCTCTGCACGCGTTCCTTAGCGAACGCCGCCGCCTTCTGGTAAGCGCGATCGGCCACGCCGATCCCCTGCATGCCGACACCGAAGCGCGCCGCGTTCATCATGATGAACATGTATTCGAGGCCGCGGTTTTCCTCGCCCACGAGATAACCGATCGCGCCGCCGTGGTCGCCGTATTGCAGCACCGCCGTCGGGCTCGCCTTGATCCCGAGCTTGTGCTCGATCGACACGCAGTGCACGTCGTTGCGCGCGCCCAGCGAACCGTCGTCGTTGACCATGAACTTCGGCACGATGAACAGCGAGATGCCCTTCACGCCTTCCGGCGCATTCGGCGTGCGCGCCAGCACCAGGTGGACGATGTTGTCCGCCATGTCGTGCTCGCCCCACGTGATGAAGATCTTCGTGCCGAACACCTTGTACGTGCCGTCGCCCTGCGGCTCGGCGCGCGAGCGCACCAGCGCCAGATCGGAGCCCGCCTGCGGCTCGGTCAGGTTCATCGTGCCGGTCCATTCGCCGGAGATCAGCTTCGGCACGTAGCGCTGCTTCTGCTCGTCGGTGCCGGCCGTCAGCAGCGCCTCGATCGCGCCGTCGGTCAGCAGCGGGCACAGCGCGAACGACAGGTTCGACGCGTTCAGCATCTCGATGCACGGCGTCGCGATCAGCTTCGGCAGCCCCTGGCCGTCGTATTCGGCCGGGTGCTGCAGCCCCTGCCAGCCGCCCTCGACGAACTGGCGGAACGCTTGCGCGAAGCCCGGCGTCGCGGTCACGACGCCGTCCTTCCAGCTGCTCGGGTTGCGGTCGCCTTCGACGTTCAGCGGCGCCAGCACCTCGCCGCAGAATTTCGCGGACTCGTCGAGCACGGCTTGCGCCGTGTCGTAACCGGCATCCTCGAAGCCTGGCAACTGCGCAACGGTGTCGATGCCCGCGAGTTCCTTCAGCACGAACAGCATGTCCTTGACGGGGGCGTTATAGCTCATGGTCGATGTTCCAATCAGGCGGTGAATGAGGCGCGCTACCGGGCCGGTACGGCAAAACCGGCCAGACCCGGGCGACGACGTAACCCATCGTACTGCCGCGATGGCCGATTCCCAATGTCATATCCGGCCCACCTGGTGACAAAATCGGCCACGGGATGCGCGGGCGTTGCCCGGAAACGGCCTGCAGCATGCGGGTTTGTCCGGATCGAGTCAGCGGCCGGCCATCGGCATGCCCGGGTGATGGGGTCGAAGCGGCGAGCGTGGTGACGACGCGTGCCGGCAATGGGAGCCGGTTATGGGAATCGCCGATGGGAGCCGCCCATGGGAGCGTGCGGCAGGAGTCGGCACGGGTCGCGAGGACTCTGCGGCCTCGACCCAGCGGATGGTCACCAACATAAAGAATCAACGACGCGACGCCAATCCGGACGATGGCGCGATGAGTTTCCAGGAGCAGACGATACGACGCGTGGGTACGTCAGTCGAACGGGGCAACAATGTCATCGCGAGTCGGCGTGGACGCAAGGATGCAAGCGCCGCCATCGCGGAACTTCAGGAGCAGGCGCGACAAACGGACGCCGGCCTGAAACGGCTGATCACGCCGACGCCCGACGCACCCGGCGAAGCGTAGCGCGCTTGCATATCGGCAAGCCTGCGCCGTCACCAGCGGCGTCCATACCGCGTCGCCGCTCGACGGCAATGCCGCGGCCAACTCAACGTGAAACTGGCGTGGAAATGCGCGCCGTGTAACCGAAATGCGCTGCGGACCTCGAGATCTCCTTCAACTCGCGATCGCCTGGTCGACATGCGGCAACTGACCGAGCATTTCCCCCACGCCGTTTTCGGAGATCTGCTTGCCGATTGCGCCGAGGTCGGTGTCGCCGGGCCGGGCGATCAGCGCATAAGTGATCCTGGCACGCCGCCATGTCACGACGTCCATGCCGCCGACCCGTTGTCGGGCGAGCGCCGTGTCGGGCTTGTCGTCCTTCATAGCGCACAGCGCCACCGGCATGCCTTTTCCCGGCAGATAGACGATCTGCACCAACGGTTTGTCGTTGAAGTGCAGGCGCTGTATGCGCTTGAACGTCAGCCCCGTCGAGCGCAGATCCGGAATCCGTATCGGCAGCCCGTCGTCACGGCGAATGTTTTCCACCGTATGCGCCGCGACAGCGAGATTCGACGAATCGAAAGCAACGGTGTCGCGCGTATAGAGTCGCAGATAATTCACAGCGGCCATAACCCAGGGGGACGCCTGCGTCTGCGCAACCACCGGTGCGCCCTGCGGTGCGAAGTCACCGTGAGCTGCGCCCGGCGCGAAGCGCAGTATGGCGCCGCAGCAGAACGCGCCCGCGACGAAGGCCATGGCGAGCCACGGCACCATCATGCGAACGTGCGAGCGTATCGGCACGGCGGGCGCTTCGCGTACATCGCGTTGCGAAACAGGCGCATCCATCGGATGACTGACGCCAACCGCGGAAATGTCCGAAGGCGCGGCGTACGCCTGCGCGATTTCGGCGACCTTGCGCACCAGGCTCTGCGGAACCGACGGCCATTCCTGCTGCTCGAATGCACGCCGATACGGCAACACCGATGCTTCGAGCCATGCAACGCGTGTGGCGATATCGGCCGACATTCCAATCGCCCTCTCGACTTCCTCGCGCTGGTGCGACGTGAGCTCTCCATCCACGTATGCCATGAGCAGGATGTCGTCCATTTTCATGCCCCCTGATCCTCTCTATTCGCTGCGCTTTTCACACGTCGTTCTTTTCGATCGATGAACAGGGAACCGATCGACTGGCGAGCTCGCGAAAGCCGGCTCATGATCGTACCGATGGGTACGCCGAGCGCGTCGGCCGCTTCGCTATAGCTGAGCCCCTCCACGCCGACCAGCAGCATGACCACCCGCTGGGCTTCGGGCAACTGCTGCACTGCCCTGACAATCTGTACATCCAGGGCCTGTTGCTCCAGCGTCGGTGCAGCGGGATCGGAGACGGTTTCGAGGAAGTCGTCGTCCCACTCCATGCCCGAGCGCCTGCGCACGCTGCGTGCGCGGAGTTCGTTGAGCCAGGTGGACTGGACGATCGAGAACATCCAGCTCAGCGGCGCGGTGTCCGGTCGCAATTGATGCGCGCGCTCGAGCGCGCGAAGGCACGCGCACTGCACGAGATCTTCAGCGTCGTGGCGATCACCCGAGATCCGTAGCGCGAATGCCCACAGACGCGGGAGCATCGAAGGAAGCATGGCGGACAATTCGGCTGCGGTCATCTACGTCGATCCTCCCGCGGTGCGACCAAGCCGACGTTGAGAAACTGCAGTACCTGACATATATCCATGGGTTTTGGCGAAATTGAGCGGGCGATACCCCTCCTGGTAAACAGTTGGTCGGCGAAGATATTCCATCGCCGTCGTATGTTGACCGAATGGCCTGATCCCGGCTCGTTGCGGCCGGGGAACGCGTTCGCTCAGACGCGAGCGATGGATGGACAGGTCGGCGACGCTGAGCTACACCAGATTGACGCCGAAGTGCGCGAGCAGCGCCGCTTGCAGATTGCCGAACCGGAACACTTGAATGCCGGCTTTATTCCGACGGCGCGGTGCTGGGCTCGCGTCACCGCTGTCGCCCTCCATATATCGAATTCCGCCGAAGCCTCCGTGAAATCAAGGCGATTCGGAAACGGCAGGAATAGCCCCGTCTTTCGGCGCCGGCGTGGGACGAAGCAGCGGCACCATCAGCGTAATACCCGCGGCAACCAGAAACAGCATGAAATAGGACGCGAAATAACCCTCCGTCCGGTCGCGGAGATACCCGAAGGTGAGCGGACCCAATGCGGCAACCAGATAGCCGATGAAGAGCATGAATACGCTCCACGCGTTGGTCTCGGCGGGCGAATGGGTGTGATCGAGCGGCAAGGTCATCGCGAGCGTGAAGCACATGCCTTGTCCGATCGCGATCAGCACGATGCACGACACCGGATAGGTGGTCGGCGCAAACGCCAGTCCGCCGATGCCCACCGCCGTGATGGCCGACGCGAGGCCGAGCCAGCCGCGCCGGTCGGTGGAGCGGCCGGCCTTCATGCCCATTCCGAAGCTGCCGAGCGCGAACACGCAGGTGAAGAGGCCCAATACAAGACCGGGCGACAGCGTCTCGATACGCAGCTCGGCACTCGACGATGCGAGCCACGCAAAGCATGCGTACACGATGAACTGGCTCGCGCCGAAGTAAGCCGCGACCCGCCACGCCTGGATGTTGCCCCACGGAAGGCCGACTGCCGCCGGCGCTTGCGCAGCCTGCCGAGGTTGCGCCTCGGCGGCCTTCGCCTCGTGAAAACGCCGGGCCAGCCCGCGCCAGCTCAGGATCGCGGTGATGCAAAGCACGCTCCACAACGCGACGGCCACGCGCCAGCCGCCAAAACTCAGCGCGATATAACCCGACGCGCTCGCCGCGACCGTCGCGCCGACGCTGAGCCCCGCGCTGTAGATACCCATGAAGAACGTCGCGTCGCGCGCAAAGTGCTTCTTCACCCAGCCGCCGATCAGCGAACCCGAAATCGCGATGCCGATCCCGGTAAAGACGGTGCACAGAAGCAGCACGCCGGCAGAGCCGGCCAACGCGCGGGCGACCATCGCGACGCACAGCAGGGCCAGCGCGGCGACGACCGCGTTGTCCGTGCCCAGTCTGCGCGCGACGCCCGGCGCGGCGAGCGCGAAGACGCCCATGCAGACGTCGGGAATCGCGGTCAGCAGGGACGCCTGCGTGTAGCTCAGGCCGAAGCTCTGCCGGATCGATTCGAGCACCGGCCCGATCGACACGATGGGCGGGCGCAACGCAATCGAGAGTATCAACAGCGCGATGGCCGCGGCTGCCTTGCGGGTATCGGTGGATTCGGACATGACTATTCCTGGCGTGACAGTGCTCGCGTTGCATCGGCATCGGAACGCGACGGCGACCGCGTCAGGCGATCGCCGTCGAAACCTGCTTGTTCAGCGCAGCGTCCGGAATGCGGCGCGTACTTCGCTTGCGAGCAGTTGCGGTTCTTCCCACGCGGCGAAATGACCGCCCTTGTCGACCTCGTTGAAGTAGATGAGGTTGTGGTAAGCCCGCTCCGTCCAGCTGCGCGGCGCCTGATAGATCTCGCCGGGGAAGATCGTCACGGCGGCCGGCATCGAAATGTCCACCGCGTTGAAATTGTTGGAATGATCTTCCCAGTAGATCTGCGCGGCGGACGTCGCGCTGTTCGTCAGCCAGTAGAGGGAGATATCGTCGAGGATTTCGTCGCGGGTGAGCGAACGTTCCGGCACGCCGCCGCTATAGGTCCATTGCGAGATCTTGTCGTACATCCACGCGGCCTGGCCGGCGGGCGAATCCGCCAACGCATAACCCACGGTTTGCGGACGCGTCACCATCATCGCGGAATAGCCGCAATTGTCCTTGTAGAAGACGTTGAGCGAATCGTATGCGGTCTTTTCCTTCGGCGACAGCCTGCCCGGTGCGGGTTCGCCGAGTGCGAGCAAGGTCGCGATGTCCGGCGGTACGGTGGCCGGCATGTTGACATGGATGCCGATCAGCCCCTTCACCTTCTGCATCGCCATGCGGTGCGAAATCACCGAACCGCAATCTCCGCCTTGCGATACGAAGCGCGAGTAGCCGAGTCGGGCCATCAGTTCACCCCATGCGCGGGCGATGTGATCCGAGCCCCAGCCGGTCGTTTTCGGCTGCCCGGAGAAGCCGAAGCCAGGCAGCGACGGAATCACGATGTCGAACGCGTCGTCCGCACTGGCGCCGTACGCGGTCGGATCGGTCAGCGGACCGATGACCTTGATCAGCTCGAAGATCGAACCTGGCCATCCGTGCGTCATGATCAACGGCAGCGCGTTCTTGTGGCGGGAACGCACGTGAATGAACTGGATGTCGAGGCCGTCAATCTCGGTCATGTACATCGGCAGCGCGTTCAGCTTTGCCTCGCCTTTGCGCCAGTCGTAGTCGGAACCCCAATACTGGACGAGCGCCTGCATTCTCGCGAGCCGCACGCCTTGCGATTCATCGTTGACGGTCTCCTTGCCGGGCCAGCGTGTCGCCGCGATGCGGCGCCGCAAATCGACGAGGGCGGCCTCGGGCACGCTGGCCTTGAACGGACGAATTGCCGTGCTGCCGGTTGCGGCGAACACCGATCCGGGAATCAGCCCCATGGCGCCGACAGCGACGGAAGCGGCAAGCACGTGACGTCGACGAGGAGAAAACGGTGTGGATGACATGATGGATATCCAGGCGCGAGAAGAAGGCCGCGAGTCGCGATCGATACGCGACACGCGGGAGTGCCTGCCGGAAGCGCGCACCACGCCGGGCGTGCCGATCACGCAAACGGCGTCGTGCGCGGGCCCGGCAGCAGGCGAGTCAAACGACGGCGACGACGACGTCGATGTTGTTGCGCGTGGCCTTCGAATACGGGCAGGTCTGGTGTGCCGCGTCGACCAGCGCATGCGCGACGGCGGCGTCGACGCCCGGCACGCTGACGTTCAGTCGCGCCTGCAGGAAGTACGCACCGTCGTTCATGGCCAGATCGATCTCCGCATCGACATGCGTGTCGCGCGGCAGCGCAATCTTCAACCGTTGCGCGGCCAGGCCCATCGCGCCGATGAAGCATGCCGACCAGCCTGCGGCCAGCAACTGCTCGGGATTCGTGCCGGGCGCGGCCGAACCGGGGCCGGACAGCTTGACGTCCAGGCGCCCGTCCGAGCTGTGGGCGGCGCCATCGCGACCGCCGGTGGTGCGGGTCTTGCCGGTGTAAAGGACTTTCGTTTCTTGGCTCATGATCGGTATCGTATTGAACTGAGTTGGTGACAGCGGTGGGTGAATGACGATGCTTGAAATCGGCGTTGCGTCGGCAGCCGGAAATCAGCCGCCCCGATAGAGCTTGTCGAGCGCCGCGAGCTGGCCGTCTTTCTCCGCTCGCACCAGTTCCTCGCGCACTTCGGCACGCGTCCTTGCCTTCGGCGACGGGTCGACCGACGCCCACTGGCGCGCTTGCTGTGCGCCATGGTCGTTGGCGCTCGTGTCGGCGGGGCTGCTTGCGTAAGCAGAAGCAGCGGTTGCAACTGCGGCACAAGCCGCAAAAGCCAAGGCGATCGTCTTTGCTTTCATGTCGTTCTCCTGGAGCAATTCAAATGTCGCGAATCCCTCCGGGCACTCGGTGGCGGCTTCATCCTGCGATGTCTGCCCGAGTGCCGCGATCGAATCCGTTCGTTGAGGTGAATTAAATCCAGGCCACGTATCCGGCATGTGTCTCGAGATCGGGGCTATTGCAATGCCATGTATCTATTCCGGTCTCGTACACATTAAGAAACAAATCCGCCGTTCCGTTTTCGACGCCTCTCCAAAATGGAGATCGCTTTTCCGACAGAATGGCGCTCCAATGAAATGACGCTGCAATGGCAAGCCCGCCCTATTGCCTCGTTGCCACGGGAAGAATCAAGGAGAGATGACCGATGATCAGATACGCAATCGGAACGCTGGTGTTGGCCGGCGTCATGACCTCGGCCGCCGCGTGCGCTGAAACAATCAAGCCGATCAAGGCGTCGAAGTCCGACCTGGCCGGTGCGATATTCGCTCGCGCCGATGCCGTGAAAAAAGACGAAAGTGGCGAGCGGAGCGCCGACGTCGTGACGTTCACGTCGGCCGACACCACTTACCAGACCGGCGTCTATCGATCCGGGCCTTCGCATGAAGAAATCAAGGGGCCGCAAGGATTGCCGTACAACGAGTTCCTGTACTTTCTGTCGGGCAGCGTGAAGCTGACCTCGTCGGACGGTTCGGTGATGGTCGTGAAGACCGGCGAAGCCGTCACGCTTCCCAAGGGATGGACGGGGCATTTCGACACGCCTGGCTATACCAAGCTCTATGTGACCTACAGCCCCGACGACGCAAACAAGCAGCCCGATATATCGGGTAATCCGAAAATGGCGGAATAGCGATCCGTTCTCGCGTGTTCTGTAATACAGACACCCCCTTCCGCAGGAGCGAGACGATGCAGAACCAGCAACAGGAAACCGGCAACGATCAATCGACCGCGCCGACACACGTCCGCGGACTCGGCAGTACGGAACACCTGTTCTGGTTGCTCGATCAGAATCGGCCGACGCATTTCGCCATGGTCGCGGAGATCGACCGCCGTTTTCCGCCGCCAGCATGGCATGCGGCTTTTCGCGCGCTCCAGCGGAGGCATCCGCTGTTGTCGACCTATATCGCCGCAGACGCGCAGATGAATTCCGGCTTCCATCGTGCACCCGATGCCGTGGTGCCCTTGCGCGTGATCGAGCAGAGCGAAACTTCGTGGCACGCGGAAGCGGCCTGCGAAATCGCGACGCGCTTCGACTGGTCGGCAGCGCCGCTGTTGCGCGCGACCTTGCTGCAAGGCGACGGCAACTCGACGCTGATCCTGGTTGCACATCATTCCGCGGTCGACGGCATGGGCAGCGCATATCTGATCGAGGATCTGCTGCGATTGCTCTCGGGCGAGTCGCTGGCACCGTTGCCGTTGGTACAGCCGCTGGAGACCGTGCTCGACGCCGACCTGAACCGGACCGCCGTCTTGCCGCACGCCCTGCCTGCGCCCGCCCCCAAGCCGTTTCGCCCGGGCGCCGCGGACGTGCCGCGTGTCGACGCCGTCGAGCTTTCGGCTGAATCCACGCGCCAGCTCATTGCCCGCGCGCATGTCGAGCAAACCACCGTGCACGGCGCCGTTGCCGCGGCCGTTCACGAAGCGGGCCGGCGTCTGTCGAGCGAATGGTCCGAGCGCGCGTTGCGCACCGTCACGCCGATCGACGTGCGCCATCTTGCCGATGAAGTCGGCATCGCCAACGGCGTGTACATCACGCAGACCATCACGATTGACGACTACCCGCGCGGTACCGATTTATGGACTGTCGCTCGCAAGATCAAACAGGATCTCGCACCTTTTCAAACGCGCGCGAGCGTGGCAGCGGAACTGAAAACGCTCGATGCCGCGATGTCCGCGCGGCCGAGCGTCGAACACGCGGCCGGATTCCTGTCGGCCGTGCTGGCCTTCGACGTGCTGCTGTCGAATCTGGGTAATCAGCCCATTGCTGCCGCTTACGACGGCCTGTCGCTCAAAGCGCTATGGGGCCCCGTCGTGACTTCGGGCTTCGCCGACGACCAGGCCATCGGCGTGTGCACGATCGACGGCATTCTGCGGCTCACGCACACGAGCTATGGCGCGATACCCGGGCTGCTCGGCGAAGTCAGGGCGATTCTCGACGAAGCCGCGACGGCACCGTCACGCCGATGACGAGGTCAGGTGAGGATTTTTTCGCATGCTCGACTTCATGCATGGCTTCGATCTGGTGCGCAATGCCAGGGGATTCGTCTCGACGGACGTCAGCACGACCGAAACGTCGATATCCAACGTCTTCGCGATCGGCGAGGTCGCGCAGAGAATGCATCCGTGCTGCGTGACAGCGATGGCCGATGGCGTGGTGGCCGCGAAGGAAATCCAGACGCGCATCGAAGCGGATTCCAGGGACGACTTCATTGCGGCCGTGCGCTCCGCAGCGGTGCAATCCTCGCGTTGAAGCAATGCAAATCGCAGCGGGCCCGGAAAGGTTCCGAGCACGCGCGCCGCGACGATTTCCGTTCCGTATCACCCGGCGTGTTGCCTCGCGGGAACCCGACCCGAACCGTTTCCGTTGCCGGAATCGCCCGAACCCTTGCGCGTCCGAAACGTTCCCGTGCCTTCAGAAGGCCACGAGCGAGGCTCTCTTCCGGTGCTCGACGATCGAGAGCAGCAGCGCGGCCAGGCCGCACGCGGCGATGAGCAGCAGCAGCGTCGTCTTGCCCATGCTGACCAGCACCAGCCCGCCGACAGCGGGAAATCCGAACACGCCGACGAAATAGGACGCCACGAACCACGTCAGCACCGCGTGCCGGTGCCGCGCATCGGTACTGTTGACGGCTTGCGCCTGAACGATCGGATAGATGAGGCCATACCCGGTACCGAGCAGCACGGCGCTGACCGAATGAAGCATCGTGTTGTGCGGCACGGCAAACGTCACGGCGACGCTCAGTATCATGAAGCCGAGGAGGATCTGCGTGGTCGCGCTGACACGCATCTGAATCACGATCGCACCGAGCAGCCAGCGCGTGACGACAACCGTTGCCGAATAGAGGCCGAAGAACGTGCCCGCCTTCACGCCCGTTTCCTGTGCCATCGACATCTGGAACGTCATCAGGCCCGAGAAGACACTCGAGCCGAGCGCGATGATTGCGATCGGGTAGATCGCATGCGTGCGGGCGATCGCACGAATCTCGCGTAGCCACCGTTCCCGTATCGGCGGCACGACGGGGAGCGGCGCAGGCGAGAGGCGCCCGAAGCACTCCAGCATCAACGCCGCCATCGCGCACAAGCCGCCGACGGTGCAGAACACCGTGCCAGTCGTCCAGTGCCAGTTGCGTATCGCGAGCGCCGCGACCGCCGGACCGCCTCCGACGCCGGCCATCTGAAACGAGCCGAACCGCAGGAACCAGCGCTCGCGCTCGGCATCGGTAGTCCGCTCCGCCAGCATCATCGGCGCCGCGAGGTAGAACCCACCCCAACCGACGCCGACCAGCAATCCGGGCACGACGCTCAGCGAGCCGGTGCGCCCGATCACGGCGAAGCCGACGACGCCCGCGCCGACGATCAGCGCGGCCAGCGCCGTCGTGCGCGCGGCCCCGATCCCGTGTGCAAGCCACGCGACCAGCGGCAGGCCGATCAGCGTGCCGACCATCGCTTCGGCCAGTGCGGCCCCCGTATCGACGTCGTTGCCTCCTGCCGAACGAAAATGCATCGACAGAAGAAACGTCGCGCCGTATCCGCATGCAGTCAGCAGCGCACCGAGCAGCCCGAACGACGCGACGCGCGGGGACATCGTGCGTGGATAGGCCATCATGGCTCCCCTCTTTCAAAATTCCAGCCCATTCGAGCTGTCGGTGCCGAAGCAACGCGCCGGCGTGGCGTCACGCGTCGCCGCGCGCGCAGAGCTCGACTGGCCAACCGCATGAGCACATCCCCATCATCCCCATCGATTCAGGCCCGCCGCGAACAGGTCGGGAGCCAGTCGCATCATGATCCATGCAATCTGCCGGCAAAGGAACGAACCGTTCCGATGATGCGCCGCATACCTTCGTATGTGCGTCCCTAGCGCGCGGGGCGCAACGCAAGACCTGCCAGCGCCCCAACGATGCACAACGCGCCCACGTAAATTTCCGGCGCCTGCGGATTCGATTTCAGCATCACCGAGACGAACACCGGCGTAAGACCGCCGAACACGGCATACGCGACGTTGTACGAGAACGAGATGCCCGAAAAACGCACGACAGGCGGAAACGCGTTGACCATCGCAACCGGAATCGCCGCAACCGCACCGACGAAGAAACCGGATACCGCGTAGAGCGGCAGCAGCGACGACGGATCCACGGAGAGTCGCGTGGCCATCAGAAAATACGATGCGCCGAGCAGCATGCAGCCGAAGAAGATCGTGCGGCCGGTACCGATCCGCCCCGCCACCGAACCGGCGACGACGCATCCGATCGTCAGGCAGAGCGTCGCCGCCGAATTCGCCTGTAGCGCGAGCGCGGGCGCGATATGAAAGCGCTTTGCCACGAGCGTCGGCGTCATCAGGATCACGACGACAATCGCCGCGGTCAGCGTCCACGTCAGGATCATCGATACGAGCACTGCCCGGCCGTGATCGCGCAACACGGCTTTCAACGGCACTTCTCCGGCCAGCAACCGGCTCTGCTTCATTTCGATGAACACGGGCGTTTCATTGAGCCAGCGTCGCAGAAACGCGGACAAGATCCCGAACAGGCCACCGACGACAAACGGCATCCGCCACGCATAGGCACTGATTGCGGCAGGCGAATAGTGATGGTTGATCCCCGACGCGATCAGCGAGCCGAGCAGGATGCCCAACGTCAGGCCGCCCGTCAGCAGACCGCAGGCATAGCCGACATGACGCGGCGGAACGTGTTCGGAGACGAACACCCAGGCCCCGGGCACCTCGCCGCCCACCGCCGCACCTTGCAACACCCGGCACAGCAGGAGCAGCACGGGTGCGGCAACCCCAATGGACTCATAGGTGGGCAGCAGCCCCATCATCAGCGTGGGCAAGGCCATCAGCATCACGCTCATCGTGAACATGCGCTTGCGGCCGACGAGATCGCCGAAGTGCGCCATGATCACGCCGCCGAGCGGCCGAGCGAGATAGCCTGCGGCAAACACGCCGAACGTCTGCATCTGGCGCAGCCAGTCGGGAATCGACTGCGGGAAGAACAGTTGACCGATCACGGCTGCAAAAAACACGTAAATCACAAAATCGTAAAACTCCAGTGCCCCGCCTAGCGCGGCGAGTACCAGCGTTCGGTGATCACTGCCTGCCAGCGGACGATGCGATACGACCGGAATCTGAGGAGAGTCTATGGAATTCATCTGGAAGAGGTCTGGTTCAGGGACGGCGCGTCAACCCAATGACGTGCTCCTCGCTCATAACACCTGTCCGGTTCGTGTCATTCCACGGCGCGCCGATTTATCGACGCGACCGACGTTGCGCATCGATAAAAGCAGGCCCTTTCGGCCGCCGTCGGGCCGGAAAACAGCGGCATCCTCGAAAGCGCAAGCTGATGAGCAAATTCAGTTAGTAGCGACTTTTCGAGAGCAGAGCGAGGCTGGCTCTCGCTGCAATCCCGGCGGTACGCCTCGACGATCGCTTTAGCAATGTCGTCGCGCTCGCCAATGACATCGCCCCCATGCCGTCATGCGACGGCGAGCGGTAACGTCACTCTCGCTTCGAGGCCTCCGGTACTGCGATTGTTCAACTGCAATTCTCCTTGCATCGCCTGCGTCAGACGGCGCGCGATCGCCAGCCCCAACCCCGATCCCGACGCGCGCGCCGCTGTCTGCGGCGCACGATACCAGGGCGCGAACACCGCCTCCAGTTCCGCCGGCACGATACCGGGCCCCGAATCCACCACGCTGAGCATCACGCGTCTGGCATCGACCCGGACACACAGGCGGACGTCGCCGCCGTATCGCAGCGCATTGTCGATCAGATTGACGAGCACGCGGCGCAGCGCGTGCGGGCAGGTCACCAGCGGATGGCCCACCCGCCCGTCGAGGCCGACGGTCAGGCCCGCGTCGCGATAGTTGCCGACCAGCGCACCGAGCAACTCGTCCGCATCGACGCGCCGCGGCGGCTCCGCCACGCTGCACTGAAGTCGCGCGCAGGCAAGGCTCGCTTCGACCAGTTCCCCCATCTCGGCAAGATCGCGCTCCATCGCGTCACGCAACGCGCCATCTTCCAGCATCCCGCTACGCAGCATCATCCGCGTCAACGGCGTGCGCAGATCATGCGCATAGGCGGCCAGCACGTGCAGCAATTCCGTCACGCGTTCCGCGTGCTGGCGATGTGCATCGTTGATCGCGCGTGTCAGCCTTGCGATCGAGGGCGCGCCGCGTTCGACCGGTGCATCGGGCAGCGCCTCGACGCCATGATTCTCGATTGCCGCGGCGAGTTGCCGGATTCTCGCGTCCAGCTTCCGCGTACGCAGCCACAGCACCGCTGCCAGCGCAAACAGGATCCCGGCCGCGCTTGCAAGCAGCGGACCACCGCCGGCAACGGGAGGCAACGCGCTCGGCAGCATGGCACGAGCGTCATGCATGCGCTCCGCGACGAGCAGCACGCCAGCCGCGAGGACAAGACGGACGGGCCACACGATGAACTCACGCACATACGGGAACCCTGCGCGGGCGACGTTGCGTATGCGACGCGCGATGCGGAATTCGGACAAGGTTCCGCACGATAAGGTAGGGAGGTTCGCCATCTTCGTTCTCCTGTCGCCGCCACGGCGGACGGTACAGGAAGGATGAAAACACGCAGATGGGGGCTCGCACCATCAAACGAGCGGCCATCCACCCCCTACGAAGGTTTAGGTTGCCGTGGCCGCAACCCGCGGCGGGTCAGACGTAGCCGAGCGCGCGGGCGAGCCACGTCTCGAGCTCCTGCGCGTCGATCGGCTTCTCGAGCAGGCACAGCGCGGCGCTGGCCCGCACGCGCTCGCGATCGCGCGCAGTGGCGAATGCCGTGACGAACATGGTCGGAATGTTCAGGCCGCGGGCTTCCATCCGGGCCAGCACTTCAAGGCCATCCATCTCCGGCATCTGGATGTCGCAGATCAGGCAGCCTGTTCGCAACGCCACGTCCGACGCCAGGAACGCCGGCCCCGACGCAAACTCGTGCGCGTCCCCGCCGAGCGAACGCACGAAGCTTCTCGCGGCGGCGCGCACGAACGGGTCGTCGTCGACAATCGATACGAGATCGGTGGCTGAGAGTGAAAAAGGCATCCCTGCTTATGGCGAGTGAACGGACCGGACCGTCCCGACTACGGCTACCCAAGTTGCCAGCATACCGCCACGCCGCCGCACCGTCACCATATCTACGTATGGGGTAGGCTTTCCCCCAATGACGGTGCCGCTGCTAGTGTGCGGGCGGCCCGATGCCGAGCGCACTCATCTTGCGCACCAGTTCCGCGACCGAGCGGCACTTCATCTTGCGCATCGCCTGACCGCGGTGGATCTTGGCCGTGATCTCCGCAATGCCCATGTTCCCCGCGACCTGCTTGTTCATCAAGCCCGCCGCGACGTGTTGCAGCACCTCGCATTCCCGCGGCGTCAGCGATTCCCAACACGCGCGCAGATCGAGCAGCGAATGATCGGCCTCCAGCCGTTTCGCGTCGCGATCGAGCGCCGCGATCACCGCGTCGATCATTTCCTGGTCGTGGAACGGCTTCGTCAGGAAATCCATCGCACCGGCTTTCATTGCTTTCACCGTCATCGCGATATCGCCGTGCGCCGTGATGAAGATGATCGGCATCTGCGGACCGCCGTTCTCGACCAGCGACTTCTGGAACGCAATCCCGCTTTGCCCGCGCAGCCTCACGTCAAGCACGAGGCACGACGGTCCGGCGCCCTTCGGCGCCGCGAGAAATTCCTCAGTCGACGCAAATGCGCGAACGTCCAGGTCGATCGATCGCAGCAGGCTGATCAGCGCGGCACGAATGAACTCGTCGTCGTCGACGACGTAGACGACACGGCCGTTCCGATCCGCAGAGGAAGGATCCGGGTAGGGCATTCTGGTTTCGGGCATCGAAGTATTCGCTGGTGAATGTGCAGGGATGGCCGCGTGGCGGCGGACGACCCGGTCATGGATCGGCGCGCGGCAGCATGACGATCGCGCGCGTACCCGTGCCGTCGCGGGTCGACAACGTCAACGTCCCGCCGTGTGCATCGACGATGGAATGCGAGATGGCGAGGCCCATGCCCATCCCGTTCTCCTTGGTCGTAAAGAGCGGTTCGAGCAGCCGGTCCGCAACATCCGGCGCAATACCGCTGCCGAGATCCTCCACGGTCACGCGAGCGCTGTCAACGCCGTCCGCTTCGCAAGCAAGCGACAGGCAACGTACCGTCTCGAGCCCCGCCATCGCTTCGGCACCGTTCGTGAGCAGGTTGATCACGACCTGCTGGAGCTGGATCCGGTCGCCATGGACACAGACGGGGCTGTGCTGGACGTGCAGCTCCAACACGACGTCGAGCGCGTCGAGTTGCCGCGCGACAAGCGCCGCTGCCTCACGGACGGCCTCGTTGAGATCGACCGTCGCGAACTGCGGCTCGGCCTTGCGCGCCTTCGCGCGCAAGGCCTGGATGATGCTCTTGGCTCGCGCCGCCCCCCGGTTGATGTGAACGAGCATTTCCCGCGCCTCCCCGACATCCGGCGGCTCCCGGCTCAGCCAACGCAACGCCGCGCTCGCCGACGTATCGACGGCCGCAATCGGCTGTCCGACTTCATGAACGATCGACGCGACGAGTTCGCCCATCGCTTCCAGGCGGCTGGCGCGCTCGAGGCTGGCAAGGGCGGCTCGAAGCTGTTCCTCGGCATGGGCGCGCTGACGGTTCTGCTCGACCAGTTCCTCGTAGAGCCGCGCATTCTCGAGCGCGAACGCGGCCTGCGACGCGATCACTTCCACCAGGGCTGCCTTGGCCGCGGTAAACATCCGCGCCGCCAGATTGTTTTCCAGGTACAGAACGCCGACGAGCGTCGCATGACGCATCAGCGGCACGCACATCACCGAACGGGGGCGCTTGCGCCGAACGTACGCATCCTGGGCGTGGACCGGCGACTCGGACGCATCGTCGATCACCGCGCCCTCCTGCGTACGCGCAACCGCCTGCACGAGAGACATGGGCAACACGCCCGCCGTGAAAGGCTCGGCTGCCTGAGTCACGACGATCGTACCGTCGACCGCGTCCGCGCGCGCAGGCACATGCCAGACGCGCTCGCGCAGCACCGCGAGCGCGCCGTATTCGGCCCCGGCGCTTTCGAGCGTTGTGCGCAACAGCGTCTCGACGAGGCGCGCCGGCACGATGTCGCTCGCCAGCGCGTTCGAGATGCGCAGCACCGCCCGCACGTCCAGTTCGTGCAAACGATTCCCGGCGGGATTGCCCGCTTCCGCATCGAAACCCTCGGCATGCACAGCCGGCAGTTGCCGCGCCTTGGCCAGCGCTTCCCAGCGCTGCCAGGCGCCCTGCGCATGGCGAAAATGGGCTTGCGCAGCGATCTCGCCGCGGCGACGGCATCGTTCGCACCGCCGCAGATCAGCGACGAGCGCCGCAGCGGTGCCGTAGCGTTGCTCCGGGGCCTTTTCGAGCAACTTCATGACGATCCGCGAGATCTGCTCGGGTACGTGCCGGGCACGCTCGTGAGGCGCCTGCGCCGATTGCGTGGCGTGCGCATGCACGAGTGCGGCGGCATCGGTCGCGTCAAACGGCGGCAGCCCGACCAGCCGCTCATAGAAAATGCACCCGAGCGCGTAGAGGTCGGCCCGTGCGTCGCCACATGTGTTCATGCCCGCGCAGAGTTCGGGCGCCATGTAGACGACATTCGTGTCGTCCCAATCGAGCTCGGCGTCGCGCAACGGGTCGATCACTCCTGTGCGGACGGCATGGCCGAAGCCCGTCAGGAACGCACGGCCGTCGTCGTCCACCAGAAAACGATGCGGCGCGAGTGCGCGATGCACGACACCGGCCGCATGCATCGCACCCACCGTCGTCGCGAGCGCAATCGCGAGCCGCAGGAACGCGGCCGGCCCTTCCTGCGGTTGACCGGCACCGGACAGCGGCTCCCCACCCGGATCGGCCAGTACGAGCACGGCCCCGCCTCCATGTGACACGATCGCTTGCGGAACAGCGGACCAGCCATCGCACAGCATCGCGCGCAACGCATATTCGCGCTGCATTGCCGTGACGGCCGATGGTGCCGCACCGTGCCCGGCGATCAGGACGGACCGCGCATTGTCGTCGAACGCACGTTGCAGCCGCGGCGGGCCTGGGCAAAGCTCAATGAAGCGTCGTGTCGAAAGTTCGATCATGCGGATGCAGTAAGGAAACGGGGGCGGGCATGAACTCGGACGCCGCCGGCACGGCGGCACCTGCGCGCAGGCTCGGAGCGGGATACCCGGTCCTATCCGTTCGGTCGGACACGCAACCGCAGCGCATGCCACGGCAGCTGCCCCTCGTCGACTTCACTCGGTCGTTGCCGCCCCCCGCCGATCGCAACGACCTTCTGCCGGCACCACTGAAAACACGCGAGCCGTCAGATTATTCCAGCCCAGCCCGAAATCGCCAACGCAACAACGGGCCCCGAGTCAGCACAACCCGGCGTCGCGAGCCCCCGGCGCCCGGCCCCGACAGTCGAGCCCCCCGTTCGAATCGGGCCGCCGGCCGTCGAAGCCGGCTCGAGCCCCGCGATGACGGGCAATTTCGTATCCGAATGTATCCCGCTAACGGATGGATACACGACATTGCAAAATGCCGCGCCCCGGACACATGCGAGATACCTGCCCGGCGCCCAATACACACACGACGGAATCTGGCGAAAAACCATCACGCGGCCGGCTCATGCGCGCGCCCGACTTCATCGGATGCCGTACGCACTTTTCGATCGATCTATTTTAAGGATTCCGACATGAACACATTGAAGATCACCTTCTCGTTCGCCGCGCTCGCGATGACCGCCTCGGTCCATGCGGCATCCCCCGCGGATTCGATCACGGGAAATCACGATGCCCAGGCCACGAACCAGTGGGCACCGGTTGCCATGGTGCCGATGGCAAGGACGCGCACGGAAGTACGCCAGGAACTCGAGCGGGCGCGGCAGAGCGGCGAGCTCGACGCACTGAGGAAGCTGTATTCCGGCCATTGAACACGGGCCTCCGCGTCAAGCCCGGTACTGACGGTGCAACGTCCACACGCCCGCGGCACCCGGACCGCTACTGCATCTCGTCCCGGTCCCGTTCCAATGTTCAATCATTTCAATCCGCACGGCCGCCTGACGGACGAGTGATTCGATTGCAGCGCGGCCGTCCATCCGGCGAATCGTCTGGCCTGGATTCCATCCGGACGTTCGCCGTGCCGCGCAATCGTGCCCGTCGATGACGGGAACTGCTGTCGAATCACGACGCCGAGGGTGCAAACCGTCGTCCGTATAGCGCCTTCGATTGTCTCTCCATGTATCCGGACGCGCCGCAGGTACATGGCGTTGCATTCATCCCGTCTGACGAAATATGCCCGATACGTTGCGACGTTCCAATACGTCGGTACAGACGTCGCACGGCTGGCGGGATCGTAACGAACCACGCAATCGGCCCAATCGCCGCATCTGGACATTCTTTTCCCCAGGGATCCATTCCGCGCGTACTGCGCGTCGACGCGTCGCGCGATGTGCAGCCGGGATCCCGCGCCGGACTCGAGTAGCCAATGAAGCAAACCGAACTTTCAACGATGCTTCCCGACATGCTGCCACGCCTTCGGTCGTTCTCCATGCGCATAACCGGGAATCGGCATGACGCAGAAGAACTCGTTCAGCGTGCCTGCGTTCGCGCGCTCGAGCGGGCCCATCAACTGCGCGCCGATACGTCGCCCCTGAGTTGGGTTTTCTCGATCATCCATTCGATATGGCTCAATGAATTGCGCCAACGCAATCATCGCGACCGCCTGCTGCTCGACTGGAACGATGCGTTGATGGAAACGATCGCCGATCCGCGCTCCACGTCCGAAACCGGCCTCGCCGTCCGGCAGATCATCGATGCCGTGGCGCGGTTGCCGGAACCCCAGCGCATCGCGTTACTGCTCGTCAGCATCGACGGGTTCAGCTATCAGGAAGCAGCCGATACGCTCGATATACCCGTCGGCACCGTCATGAGCCGGATATCCCGTGCGCGCAAGGCGATTCGCACGGCGTTCGACGAGCCCCGCGAATCACGCATGCGGCCAGAAAATTTCGTCGATACCGAAGCCTGCGGCTGACGTTCGAATGACGCCGGAATAAACGGGATGCCTCGCGTGTTCAGTGTAGGCAATCGCGTCCGCTGCGGCGGAAGTATCCGGGCACCCGCCACGCATGCCGGCGCTCGCCGCGGACGAGTCCATTCCCACAACCAACGCGAAACACATGTCATCGCTTTCCAGAATGCTACTCGTCTATGACGGGACCGATGAAGCAAAAGCCGCACTCGCGCGGTGTGCGGCGCTATCGCGGGCATTGTCGGCCGAGGTCGACGTCGTGGCCGTTGTCGACCCCGTGACCGCGAATGCACAGGCGGCCGGACTGCTCGGCGATCTCGCCCACCACCGCATCGAGGAATTCGCGCGTCACGAACTTCAACGGGCGGTCGGCACACTGGCGGACGACGGTATCGCCGCGCGCGGTTACGTGCGGTTCGGACGCCCGGCGGACGCCATCGCGGCACATGCTGCGACAACCCGTCCGGACCTGATCGTCGTCGGACATTGCGCCCGTAGCGGGTTCGCGCGCTGGTGGCGAGAGCGCCCCGTTCACTTCGATCTGGCCGAGCGCCTGCACGGTGCGGCACTGATCGTCGTGACGGTCCCGTCGCCTTAGACCCGGCTCATGCCACGCCCGCGGATGCACGATCGATTCGCGCGTACCGCTAGATCGTATCGGGCGCGGACGCGCCGCTGCATGGTTGAACGGTCGCGGCAAGAATCATTCGCTGACGGTTCGAGGGCAGGCAGATATCGCTCGCACGCGGACGAAACACGGGATCGCCGCGCCGTATTGCGCGCCCCGTCAGCGCGCAGACCGATGGTACGCGCGCGCGGCTCCTGCACCAGATTTGCTCGGTATACCGCCCCGAACACGAGTCGCTCCACGACACGCTGATCATGGATAGCGAAATGCACTCCGTCACCGCTATGCTGGAAAGCGGTTCGGCCCGCGCAAGCACATCGGGTTCGTCGCATCGACGCAAGCCGAAGCGTCGCGCCTTGTATCGCGCGCGCTGCGCTCGCAGGCAAACATCGCGTTGTTCCAGCGAAGGATCGAGGACATTGATCAAAGTGCGAACCACGATGTCCGCTTCAGGCAGTGTCGCCATCGCCACTTCTCCCAGCCAATCGGATCGGTCATGTGAAAGCGGACGCACGCAGGTCACCGATACATGCCATCCGGCCCGGCAGTGCGCCCGCTCGTCGCTCAGGCTCCGCCTTGCGGTCGCAGCGTGATCCGGCTGTTCACCGACGTAACTCCGCGAGCCTTTCTGGCCACCTCGACCGCCAGATGATCCTGATCCTCGCTTTCCACCTGGCCTGCCAGCGTCACCCGCCCTGTCGAAGCGTTACCGAAAACCGTGATCGGCTTCCCTTCCAATCCTTTGGTGCGGGCCAGCACTTTCTGGACCGACCGCGAGAATGTGCGGTTGGCTGCACGGATGGCCTTTTTCGTCGTACCGGGCGACGTGGTCGACGTCGCCGCGACATCCGCGCCCGCCGTATCGGGCCGTTCATCGGCAAATGCCTGCAGTTGCAAGCAGGTGGTCAGGACGACGGCCAAGCCGCCGCTTGCAACGATTTGTCGGAGTTTCATGATGGGTTCCTTGGATTTCGGGTATCGAGAAGCACGCACGTTCCGGTCATCTGCATCGTCACGACGCACACGCATCGCACTTCCGCCACATCGCGAATCGAGCTCGACGAACTGTCGCTCGAGCCGTCGCCAATGCGATTCGCGTACCGGTGAGACGAGCATAAGGCGACGTGTCGACCCGATCCATTGAATCTGCAGCTAGCCGGATGACGCGTCCGGATAAGTCGCCCCATACGTTTGTATAGGCACCCGATCCTTTACCGAATGCACATGCCGTCTCTCAACCCCCACCGATCGCTCGGCGCTTCACGCCGCTCGCCGTGGAACCCGTGCGCGTCACATCGAAAAAGGCGGAAGCGTCACCGTCGCCCGAGTACCGCCTTCCGAACGAGGCATCAGCACCAGCTGGCCATGGTGCGCATCCACGATGGACTTGCAGATGGACAGGCCCATGCCCATGCCATGGGGCTTGGTCGTGAACAGCGGTTCGAAGATGCGCTGCGCCAACTTCGGATCGAGGCCGTCGCCGCGATCGTCGACGCGAATGCGCAAGCGGTCGGGAGCGGATTCGCATGCCAGTACGAGCACTCGTTCGTCCTCGGGAGTGCCGAGCATGGATTCCGCGCCGTTCATCAGCAGGCTGATGATGGCCTGCTGAAATTGCACGCGCTCGCCGCGCATCAGCATCGGGGACGAGAATCCATCGAGGCGCAAGCTCACCTTCATCGCGTCCAGCGTGCTTTCCACGATTTCGGCCGCCTCGCGGAGCGCGTCGGTGAGATCGAACACTGTGAAGACGGGCGCTGCGTGCCGCGCCCTTGCGCGCAGCGCGCTGATGATGGTCCGCGCACGCATGGCGCATGCACAGATGTGGGCGAGCATCTCGCGGGCGGCGTCGATATCCGGGGCATTGCGGTTGAGCCACTTCAGCCCGGCGCGCGCGGACGTGTCTATTGCCGTGACGGGTTGGGCGACTTCATGCACGATCGACGCCGCCAGTTCCCCATAGGCTTTCAGCCGGTCGACGCGATCCATTTCGGAGAGCGTGTCGTGCATCCTTGCTTCGGTGCTGCTCAGGCGTGCGTGCAGCCCGGCAAGCTCGTCGCGAAGACGCATGTTCTCCAGTGCGAACCCGGCATGCAGTGCAATGATCTCGATCAACGCGGTGTTCGCCGGTGTGAAGATGCCTGGTACGTCACCGTGTTCCAGATACAGCGCGCCGGTCAATGCGCCGTTGCACCGGATCGGCACGCAGATCACGGCGCGCGGCTTGCGACGGCGCACATAGTCGTCCATGCGCCACTGATCGGCGGCACGGGCATCGTCCAGCACCAGTCCGTTGCGCAGATGGACGGCTGTCGCCAGGATGGAGACCGGAAGCCGGTCGATCGGCAGCCGTTCCACGTCGACGTTCGGCGCCGCCGATGCCGTCGCCTCGGCGGCACCCTCCCAGCCGCCGTCGCGCATGACCGCAATCAGCCCCCAGGTCGCCGTCGCGCCCTGCATCGCGGCCTCGAGCAATTTTCCAATGCGCGCTGCGGGCGCGACCTCGTTCGCCATCGCCTGGGAAACGTGTCGCAACGCGAGCATGTCCAGATCGAGCAGCGATCGAGACGCACGCCCCTCGAAGACCGGGATCATTTCAGGATCGCTCGCGTCGGAGGGCGATTTCCAGATGCTCCGCGCAGCGAAAGCGCTGCAGGGATCGTCGAGTTCGTTGTTCATTCGTCTATCTCCTGCTTACCGGACATCGGCCCCAAACAACCTGGAATCAGCGTTTCATGTAGTGAGTACTCCACAAACGAATGGTAGCAGCACTTTTCGGAAATAAAAACTGGGAGAGGTGGAAGATTCACTCCCCAGCATGCCTGGACGGCGGATCACGTCAAAAATAACCCGTTGAATTCACGACACTTTTATGTCTTGTTGCAGTCGCGCAAAGAGTTCCGTAGAATCCGGGATTCATGTAGCGTTCCCTGTACGAAAGTCGAGGAAACCCGCTATTGGAAGTTTTTTCAGGCGGCAATGCCCAGGTTATTGGCCGCCATAGGAGCAGTATGGCCCAGGCAGCAAAAAGCAAGGCTGTGCGCGGAACCGGTGTCCGGGAAGCAGCGGCACAGGAAACCCGCGACAAGATCCTTCGTGCGGCGACCAAGGTCTTCGCGCGCTACGGCTACGAAGGCGGCAGCGTGGAAAGGATTTCCAGGCTGGCGAAGTCCTATGACCGGATGATCTACTACTACTACGGGAGCAAGGAGGGCCTGTTCGTCGCGGTGCTCGAAGGCATCTATCGACGGATGGACGAAGCGGAAGTCAAGATGGCACCCGATCCTTCGGTTCCCGTGGAAGCGCTCAAATCGGTGATCCGCTTCAAGCTGGACTATTATTGGCGCAATCCCGATTTCATCACGCTGCTCAACACGGAGAACCTGCACAAAGGCAAGCACGTGTCCAAGCTGAAACGCTGGGGCGAATACTCGTCGCATGCGGTGCAGGTCATCGCGAAGATTCTTGAAAGCGGCGTCGAGCAAGGCCTGTTTCGCAAGGACCTGAATGCGCGCGACGTTTTCCTGCTGATCATCTCGACAGCGTATTTTTATACGTCGAACCGCCACACGTTGTCCGTGTTCCTCGGGGAGGAACTGGATGCGCCGAATGCCGTGCGCCACTGGGAGTCGTTCGTGATCGACAGCGTGCTGCGGGTTGTCCGCAAGGATGCGTCGGCCGGCGACTGAGCGCGTGCCGGTACCAATGTCCACCATCGTAACCATGAAGATGCACGCACTCTTGCGATGAACTATCTTCGCGCCAACACCATCGACGAAGTGCTCGGCAGGCTTGCGGAGCATCCGCGGCCGCGCATCGTCTGCGGAGCAACCGACGCCTTCGCGGATATCGGGCTGGTGCCCGCCAGGTCTGCATGGGTGGACATCAGCCGCATCGCCTCATTGCGCGGCATCGAGCAGCGCGACGGTGTAGCCCGTATCGGCGCTGCGAGCACCTGGGAAGCCATCGCCCGGACTGCCTGGTTGCCCGTGGCGCTCACGGAAGCGGCAGCTTCCGTCGGGCCCCGGCAAATTCGCGTCCAGGGCAGCATCGGCGGGAACGTGTGCCATGCCTCTCCGGTGGCGGACGGCATCCCGCCGCTGCTGGCACTCGACGCTTGCGTCGAGCTGGCGAGCACACGGGGCGTGCGCCGTTTGCCATTGGCCGAGTTCTTGCCGGGCAGCCGCCGGACCGCGCTGCACGCGGACGAACTGCTGGTTGCCATCCTGTTTGCGCTACCGCGCGCGCAGGATCGGACATCGTTCGTCAAATGCACGAATCGCGACGGCGCAGCGATCGCCGTCGTTTCGGCCGCCGCGCATCTGCGCGTGTCCGTGCACGGTACGGTAGAGGCGGCCGCCGTTGCCGTCGGTGGCGCATCCGACGTTGCGCGGCGGATACCGGTGCTCGAGGCGGCGCTGTCGGGCCGGCGGCGCGAAGATCTGGCGGGCGTGATCGAAGCGGCGCCGCTCGCGGAGCTGTCCCCGCTCGACGACTGCCGGGCGACGGCATTGCATCGCATTCATCTCGCGCGGCTGGCTGTGGCGCGCGCTTTCAGAGGCTGCATCGAGGAGAACGCACGTGGCGCATCCACTGCTTGACGAGCTTGCCGACGTTCGCGAAACCACCGCCAGCGGCAGCGCGCCGGTTTCGCCGCCACTCGACTGGTTCGAACTCAACGGCACGCGGCTGCGCCTGCCGGCGGACCAGTCGCAGCGGCTGGTCGACTACCTGCGCGCGGACTTGCGGCAGTTCGGGACCAAGGAGGGTTGCCGCCAGGGCGACTGCGGAAGCTGCACCGTGATCGTCGATGGCGATGCGCGTTATGCCTGCCTGATTCCGTTGGGGCAAGTCGCGGGACGCCGCGTCGTCACCGTCGAAGGGCTGGCCGACGGCACCCGATGCGGCAGCCGCCTGCAGCAAACCTTCCTCGCGCATCAGGCGGTGCAATGCGGATTTTGCATACCGGGCATGCTGACGGCAGCGGCGGCGGCAATCGACGCCAACCGCGTGACCGACCGCGCGAGCGCGCGGGCCGCCATCGATGGCGTGCTGTGCCGCTGCACGGGCTACCGGAAGATCGTCGACGCCGTGACCGAGGTCGGGTGCGGCACCGCCGCGCGGCACTGTACGGTTGCCCCGTCCGACGGGCCGTCCGTCGGCGTACCGCTGACGCGCCTCGACGGGCCCGAAAAAGTCGATGGCAGCCAGCGTTTCGGTGCTGACGACTATCCGGCCGACAGCCTGTTCCTGCGCGCGGTCCGCTGTCCGCATCACCGCGCTCGCTTCGCGTTCGGCGACCTCGACGCATTTGTCGCAGCCCATCCGGGCGTGCGTCGTGTGTTGACCCACGTCGACGTGCCCGGCATGAATCTGCACGGCGTCGCGACACCGTACGCCGACCAGCCCGTCCTTCCGGAAACGGAAACACGACACCATCTCGAGGCGGTTGCGCTGGTGGTCGGCGAGCGCGACGCAATCGCGGCGCTCGACCTGAGCCGCTTTCCCGTCACATGGGAACCGCAGACACCGGTGCTCGCGATCGCCGACGCCGTGCTGGACGACAGTCCGCAACTGCACGCCGATCGTCCCGGCAATGTGCTGATCGAGGGGCTCGTGCGCCGCGGCGACGCGGAACGCGCGATACAGGGCGCCCCTTATGTCGTGAGCGCGACGTTCGAATCCAGTTTCGTCGAGCATGCGTACCTCGAGCCCGAGGCCGGCTGGGCGCGACGCGTGGGCGACACCATCGAGATCCATTCGTCCACGCAGGCGCCCCATCCGCATCGCGGCGATCTCGCCCGCATTCTCGCCGTCGCGCCGGAGCAGGTGCGCGTCGTGGCGACCGCGGTCGGCGGCGGCTTCGGCGGCAAGCTCGACATGACGGTCCAGCCGTTGCTGGCGATCGCGGCCTGGCATCTCGACAGGCCCGTTGCGATGGTGTTGTCGCGCGAGGAATCGATGGCCACGTCGACCAAGCGCCATCCCGGCCGAATGACGTCCAGCATGGCCGCGGATGCCGATGGCCGACTGTGTGCCGTGACGTTCGACGGCGACTTCAATACCGGCGCGTTCGCTTCCTGGGGCACCGCCGTTGCCAATCGCGTACCGGTGCATGCCGGCGGCCCGTACGTCATTCCCCACTATACGGCGCACTCGCGCGCGATTCATACGCACGTCACGCCCGCGGGCGCGTTCCGCGGCTTTGGCGTACCGCAAACGACGATGTCGCAGGAACAACTCGTCGACGAGCTGGCGCTCAAGGCGGGCATCGATCCGCTCGAGTTTCGTGCAATGAACGCGCTGCGGCCGGGAGACCTGCTGCCGACGGGGCAAGTCCTGGACGATAGCGTGGGCCTCGTCGCGTGCCTCGATGCGCTGCGGCCGGCATGGCGTGAAGCGCAAGCCCGTGTCGCCGCGCTGAATGGCGCGTCGCCGGGCCACCTTCGCCATGGCGTCGGCGTGGCCGCGTTCTTCTATGGTTGCGGCAACACCGCGCTGCCGAATCCGTCGACGGTCCGCTTCGGTATTCGACCCGACGGCACGATCGTGTTGCACCAGGGCGCGGTGGATGCCGGCCAGGGCTCGAACACGGTCATTCCGCAAATCGCGGCCGATGCGCTGGGCGTACCGGTCGATTGCCTGCGGATCGTCGGTCCGGACACCGCGCTGACGCCGGATTGCGGCCGTACCTCGGCGTCACGCCAGACCATGGTCACCGGCCGGGCTGCGTTCCTCGCCGGCACGACGCTGCGCCACCGGCTGCTCGCCCTGGCAGGCGCGGCGCCCGATGCAAGGATTTCGTCCGATACGCGCGGGATCGCCATCGACGGCGCCGCACTGGATCTCCGGGCCCTGCCCGTCGATGCACACGGCTACGTCGTCGCGGCAGAAGAAAGCTTCGATCCGCCGACGACGACGCTCGATGCGACAGGGCAAGGCATCGCCTACGCCGCCTACGCGTTTGGCGCGCAAATTGCGGAAGTCGTGGTGGACTGCGAGAGCGGGCGCGTTCGGGTGCTGAAGATCGTGGCCGCACACGACGTCGGCAGAATGGTCAATCCGACACTGCTTGAAGGGCAGATCGAGGGCGCGGTGGCACAAGGCGTCGGCATGGCGCTGATGGAGAAGTATCACCCCGGGCAATACAACAATCTGCATGACTACATGATTCCGACGGTGCATGACATGCCGGAGGTGCAGTCGATTTTCGTCGAAGCACCGACGACCGTCGGCCCCTACGGAGCAAAAGGCATCGGCGAGCCGGCGCTGGTCCCGACGGCCGCGGCCATCCTGAATGCCATTCATGATGCGATCGGCCTACGAATCCGCGAAGCCCCCGCATCACCGGATGTCGTCCGTCGGGCGCTGGCGACCCGACGCTCGCCCGCGGGGCTTTGACAGGGCCGTTTCTACTCCCGGACAGAACAATGACGTCAACGAGAAATGTCGAGCACGTGTCGCAACCCGCGGTATCCCGCCCATCCTGGTATGCGGAACTCGGCCCTGCGGGAAGGCGCACGTTCAACGCGTCGTTCGCCGGCTGGGTGACCGATGCGTTCGATTTCATGGTGTTCAGCTTCGTTCTGGCTTCGCTGATCGACCTCTGGGGGCTCGATCGCGGCAAGGCAGGCCTGCTGGGCACCGTGACGCTGATTTTCTCGTCGATCGGCGGATGGATTGCCGGCATCCTGGCGGATCGATACGGGCGGGTCAAGGTCCTGCAAGGGACCATCCTATGGTTCTCGGTCTGTACGCTCGCGATCGGCTTCGCGCAGAATTTCGAGCAGATCTTCGTCCTGCGCGCGTTGCAAGGGCTCGGCTTCGGCGGCGAATGGGCCGTCGGCGCCGTGCTGATCGGCGAGATCGTCTCGCCCGCACATCGCGGCAAGGTGGTCGGCCTGGTGCAAAGCGGCTGGGCCGTCGGGTGGGGTATCGCGGCGATT
This sequence comes from Burkholderia sp. NFPP32, assembly GCF_900119325.1. Taxonomy (NCBI): domain Bacteria; kingdom Pseudomonadati; phylum Pseudomonadota; class Betaproteobacteria; order Burkholderiales; family Burkholderiaceae; genus Burkholderia; species Burkholderia sp. NFPP32. The sequence goes on from NZ_FPJP01000006.1 coordinate 361,916, forward strand.
CTCTACAGTATCGCGTTTTCCGTGCTGCCGGAATCGCTCGCCTGGCGCAGCCTTTTCTGGGTCGGGATCCTGCCCGCGTTGCTCGTCCTGTACGTCCGCAGGCACGTGCCGGAACCCGACGTGTTCGCGCAGGCAGCCGCCACCCGGAAACAAGGCGCCGGCCGGCCCTCGGCATGGGTTATCTTCTCCCATTCGCAGGTGCGCCGCACGGTACTGGCCGCACTGCTCTGCACCGGCATCCAGGGTGGCTTCTATGCGATGTCCATCTGGCTGCCGACCTTTCTCAAGATCGAGCGACATCTCTCCGTGCTCGACACGGGCGCGTATCTGTTCGTGATCATAGTGGGGTCGTTTTGCGGCTACGTCGTCGGCGCATACCTTTCCGACTATTGGGGGCGGCGGCGCAACTTCATGCTGTTTTCGGCGCTGTCGCTCGTATCGGTGTGCCTGTACCTGACGCTTCCGCTATCCAACGCGCAGATGCTCTGGCTCGGGTTTCCGCTGGGCTTTTCCTCGTGCGGCATCTTCAGCGGGGTCGGCGCGTACCTGACGGAATTGTTTCCGTCGGGCTTCCGCGCGAATGCACAGAGCTTTACCTATAACTTCGGCCGCGGAATCGGTGCCCTGTTTCCAAGCCTGGTCGGGATGTTGAGCCACTCGATCGGGCTGGCGATGGCCATCGCAATCTTTTCAGGGGCGGCCTATGGCGTGGTGCTGCTCGCGGTTCTCCTGTTGCCGGAGACCAAGGCCCAATCGCTTTGAATGTTCATCGTCGAAAACGCGCGCCCGTCTGTCACCGACCGACGTACACTTGCCATTCCTCGCCGGCGGCAAAGCCCATCGACTCATACACGTGGCGTCCCGCCGGTGTGCAATGCAGAAACGCGGTATGCGCGCCTTTGTCGATCGCGGCGTTCAATACCGCCTGGGTCGCCGCTCGCGCGTAGCCTCGTCGCCGATACTCGGGAACGGTCGACACATTGAATACCCCCACCTGGTCGTTGCACAGGACACCGAACGATGTTGCAACCGGAATGCCGGCGCATTCCACCAGAAAGCCCATCATCCCGTCCGACTCCAGCACCGCCCGCGCGCTCAATCGTCGAAACACCTGCTCCGGCGCGCCGTAGCCTGCGGCAAGCGTGCTGTTGTACCGTTCGCTGTCCGCTGCCGCCACACGCCGCACGACCACCCGGCCATCGCCGGTTGCCGGCGCTTCGACGCGGTCCAGCCGCTTCGTCATGAATGGCAGCGCGACACATTGCGTCAGACCGTATTCACCCGCGATTTGTCGGATTGCCGCGGCTTGCGTGCCGGCAGCGCGTGTCTGGATACTCCATGGCAATTCGCAATCCCTGAACGATTCGGCAAAGACTCCGATCTCGTCGACGTCGGGCTCGCGCGTCATGCCGATGACCGCATTGAGCACGGGCACGGGCGCGCCACTGTAGATCGACTTCGTTCCGTGCGCGCCCGTTGCCACGGAACCGACGTCCTGCAAGCGGCAAAACGCGTCGATCGATTCGTGCCACGCGGCGACGGAAGCATCCAGCATATCGGTGAATAAGCGCATTTCGTTCCTGGAACAGCGTCGATGGCTGATCTATCGACAACACGCGAACGACGGATTTATTCCGCGCCCCGCGTCGCAGAGCGCGTCGCCGCATCGGAGATTCCACGATTCACTTCCACCCGCGAAGGAAGCCGGTTATGGGAACCGCCGATGGGAGCCGGCTATGGGAACCGGCTTCGAAAAGACGACAGCGGGCGTCGCGCGCTACGCGCGCCGCCGATATGTCCCCGGCGTACTCCCCGTCCAGTGCCGGAACGCGCGATGAAACGCGCTCGGATCGTCGAACCCGATATCGGCGCCGATCGCCGCGATCGTGTCGGGCGTATCGGTCAGCCGCTGGATCGCGATGTCGCGCCGCAGTTCATCCTTGAGCGCCTGGAACGTCGTCCCTTCGGCCGCAAGGTGGCGGCTCAGCGTGCGCACCGAGCAATGCAGGTGCTCGGCCGCCTGGTCGATCACGGGCAGGTCGGGCAGCGCCGCCGACAGGTATTGCCGCACGCGATGGCACACGAGCTGTTCGCTGAACGATTCGAAGATCCAGTCGCCGGGCGCGCGCGCGAGAAACTTGCGCAGGTTGCGCTTGCTCTGCCGGATCGGCGCATCGAGGTAGTCCGCGCTGAAGCGCATCAGCGTGCGCTCGCAGTCGAACTGCACGGAGCCGGTGAAGAAGTACAGGTGGTCGACCGCATGGCGCGGCCGCGGGCACGCGAACTCGATCCGCAGCAGCGGGATCTTCTGCCCGATCAGCCAGGAACATACGCCGTGCACGAGCTTGAGCATCAGCTCCTGACCGAGCGCGCCGATCGGGCCGATGGCCTCGTTCGGGCGGAGCAGCACCTGTGCGACGAGACCGTCGCGCTTCGATTCGACGAAGAAGTCGTCGAGCAGGATATGGAAGAACTGGCCGAAGCGATGCAGCGCCGTTTCGAGGTTGCGCGCATCGAGCAGGCTCAGGCACAGATACTTCAGCGTGCCGCCGCGCAGCGGGCGCGAGAAGATGCCGGGCATCTCGTCGTCGAGGTCGATCGCGAGCGTGCGGTACAGCGTCGAGAACTGCTCCTCCGTCACGCGCGCATGCGGCTCGCCGAGCAGTTCGATCGGAATGCCGGCCCCGCGCAGGTAGCGTTCGACCACGTCGCGCTGCGCACCCGCGCTCGCGAGGAAACCGTTGACGAGCGAGATCGGCACCGTCGCGCTCGGCGACGGCAGCGCACGCCCGGGCCGGGCGGAAAGTGAATCTGAGCCGGTCATCGCGTCCCCGTCGATCGAACCGCTCGCATTGTACTTGAGCGGCCCGCGCGTCTGCTTCAGGGCCTTCGGCGCGCCGGGCCGCGCCGCCGCGGCCGCGCGGCGCTTCGGCGCCATCAGTCGGTGCGGCTGAGTTCCCGGCGCAGGATCTTGCCGACCGTCGACTTCGGCAGCCGGTCGACGAAGCGGACGAGCTTCGGCACCTTGTAGGCCGCGAGGCTCGCGCGGCAATGCGCGACGAGCCGCGCCTCCGTCACGTCGGCATCCGGCGCCAGCACCACGAACAGCTTGACGGCCTCGCCGGTGCGCGCGTCCGGCACGCCGATGCATGCGCATTCTGCAACGCCCGGCAGCGCGGTCGCGACGGCTTCCACCTCGTTCGGGTACACGTTGAAGCCCGACACGATGATCATGTCCTTCTTGCGGTCGACGATCCGCAGGAAGCCGGCTGCGTCGAACACGCCGACGTCGCCGGTGCGGAAATAGCCGTCCGCCGTGAACGCGGCCGTATTCGCTTCCGGCTTCTGCCAGTAGCCGGTCATCACCTGCGGCCCCTTCACGCAGATCTCGCCCGCTTCGCCGATCGCGACCTCGCGATCCTGGTCGTCGAGCAGCTTCACGTCCGTCGACGGCAGCGGCAGGCCCGTGGTGCCCGTGAACGTGTCGATCGATTGCGGGTTGAACGACACGACCGGCGACGTTTCCGACAGCCCGTAGCCCTCGCGGATAAAGTTGCCCGTCACCGCCTTCCAGCGCGACGAGATCACGTCGATCACCGCCGCGCCGCCGCCGGCCGACAGCTTCAGCCGCGACCAGTCGACTTCCTTCAGGCGCGGATGGCCGGCGAGCCCCGCGTACAGCGTGTTCACGCCGACGAACACGGTCGGCCGCGCGGCCTTCAGCACGTCGATGAACGCGTCCATGTCGCGCGGGTTCGCGACGAGCCAGTTCTGCGCGCCGATCGCGAAGTAGGACAGGAAGTTCACCGTCAGCGCGAAGATGTGGTACAGCGGGATCGCGGTGACGACGACTTCCTCGCCCGGCACCCGCGCGGCCGCCACGATCGCCGCGAACTGTTCGATGTTCGCGACGAGGTTGCGGTGCGACAGCGCGGCGCCCTTCGACAATCCGGTCGTGCCGCCCGTGTATTGCAGCAGCAGCAGGTCCGCGCCGCCCAGCGCGACCGGCTCGCACGCGAGCGATTCGCCTGCGGCGATCGCGTCCGCGAGCGCGATCGAACCGGGCGGCAGCGCGTCGCACGCACCGGCCGGCGCGTCGACCACGCCCAGATCGCCGCGACCCACGCTCAGCACGGTGCGCACGCGCGTGCCGCCGACCACGTCGGCGAACGTGCCCATCGACCCGCCGCACACCACGGCGACCTCGACGCCTGCGTCGTTGAGTTGATGCTCGAGCTCGTGCGCGGTGTAGTGCGGGTTCACGTTGACCTGGATCGCGCCGATCCTCGCGACGGCGACGAACACGACAGGAAACGCGAGCACGTTGGGCAGCATCACGGCCACGCGGTCGCCCTTGCGGACGCCGACGACCTGCTGCAGATAGGCGGCCAGCGCGCTCGACAGGCGATCGACATCGGCATAGGTCAGCGTGCGGCCGAACGCATGGAACGCGGGACGATCGGCGAAGCGGCGCATCGCGTCGTCCAGCAGCACGCTGACGGAAGGATGGCGATCGGCGTCGATCTCGGCGGGGATCGCGCCATATGACGCGGTCCAGTGTCTCTTGATCATGTAGGTATCCTTGTGCGGCCGGCGCGCAGGCTTCGCGCATCGCGGGAACCGCTCCCGGATCGATGCTGGCGCCGCTCGCTCGACGCCCCGTGCCGCTTGGGCGAAGGTTGTCTCACGAATGCCGACTATCGCCCGCCGGCCGTGCTTTGCAAATGATCGATGCGGTCGTAAAGATGATCGAAACGGACACGCATCGGATGTCGCCCCGCAGCCAACGCCGAAGCTCGTAAATGAACATCCTCGGACAATATCGACTCGGATGCCGCTCGCCGCTGTCGGAAGCGCATCAATAACGAAATGAAAATGGGGTGCAGCATGCTCTAATAGCTGGCTGACGTGAAAAACAACAGGGCCCACGAGCAGACCATGACGGTTGAAATCTTCTGTCGATATTCCAAAGGCGCGAAGAATGCTGCCGAGAGACGCGTTCTTCAACGAGTCGTCGAGATCCTCGAAATCAATGAACATCCGGCCGTCGTTCTCTGCGACTTCTATTGTGGCGGCCAACAGATTGATTTGCTTGTCGGCACCGAAATCACGACGCTCGTGCTGCAGGTCAAAAGCTATCGCCACGCTGTCTCGGGCAGCATCACTCCTTCGGAGCGGCTTGCACGCTGTTGTCGATCAGCCGGTTCGGCCTCGCCACGACGAAGCTGGTGCTGATCAGCTGCTTTTCCGACGCCGTATTCATCACCGACTCTTTTGCGCGATTTTTCCGGATAAAAGCGTCCGTCATTCATGCAATGCGCGTACGACTCGAACAGCGACATCGGAATGCGTGGCGTTGGGACCAGATAGCGCCGGCGCGACTGATCCGTGGTTTCGATCGGCCGGTACTATTGATTCATGACGAGGACGACGACGAGGTGCCGTTCCGACAGGCGCAGGAACTCCATTCGAGCCACATCAACGCAAGGCTCTTCTCGACACGCAAGCAAGGTCATCGGAAGATCTTGCGCGACAAGACCGGTATTGCGGCCACGCTGGCCTTTATGAACGAAGTCGCGTAGCCTCCGCGATTCTTCACTGCGAAAGCGCATCACCTCGATCTTCTTGCTCTATGTTGACGCTATATAAGTACGCGCTTGGCCCGATCCTGCTGGCTCAGGCACGTTGGTTGCGCAGAACCGCGCTGCGCCTGCCCGAGGCCAACGGTCCCCGTAAAGGGAGCGAGGGCGCGGATGATGGTTCGACGGCGCCCCTGCGCATCCTGGTGGTCGGCGATTCTTCGGCGGCGGGCGTGGGCGTGGACGAGCAGGAACATGCACTGGCGCAGCCGGTTGCACGGCTCCTGGCACGCGCCACGGGCCGACGGGTCGAATGGCAACTGATCGCGAAGTCCGGCATCAATACGGACGAGGCGTTGAAGCTGTTGACGTGCAGCACGATCGGGCCGGCCGACTACCTCGTCACGGCGCTCGGCACGAACGACGTCACGTCCCAGCGCAAGCCGGGGCAATTCATCCGCGACTATATCGCGCTCGCGGATCATCTCGGACTGCGAACCGGCGCCGCCGGCATCGTCGTGACAGGATTGCCGCCGTTGCGCATCCTGCCGGCCGCACCGCATCCGCTGCGGTGGTACCTCGGCCGCTACGCCATTCGACTCGATCGGATCTTGCGGCGCTGGGTCGACCTCCATCCCGCGCGACGTTACGTGTCGCTCGAGTGGGCCGCGAATCCCGCCGAGATGGCAATCGACCGGTACCATCCCGGGCCGAATCAATATCGTCGATGGGCCGAACTCGTCACCGACAAAATTCTGACGTTGCTCAGCGAGACGAGCCCGCCTCTACACACGGGAAAGTAGTCGACATCGGGCAAAACGGAGCGCCGGCGCCATGCACGGCAGACGGTCCGGCCCACGGGCGGCGGCCGGACTCAGGGTGAACCCCGTGGCGACCCGGTGCATTCGAGGGCAGAATCGCGTACCCGGAATCGCTATCGAATCGGACTCAGGACTCACCCATGCTGCGCGACGCGCCGTTGAAACCGGCCAAGACACGGCCCCCCGGCGATCGGTCGCCCGACGCCGCGCTGCCCGCCATGCTGCGCGAGAAGTGCTTCTCGCCGTCCAAGCTCGCGGTCCTGCTGCAGGTCGCGTCGGACCTGGGGCTCGACGCCGGTGCGGTGCTCGCCGGGACCGATCTCGATCCCGCCGCGGTCGCCGATCCGTTCACGCTCACGTCGTCCCAGCAGTTCCTGACAGCCGCAGGCAACGCGATCCGCGCTTACGGCAACCCGGATCTCGGCGTGCGGGTCGGGCACCGACTGCACGCGTCGAGCTACGGGATGTACGGCTACGCGATGCTGTGCTCGGAATCGATGGCCCACGCGTTCGACTCGGCCGTCAAATACCACCAGCTCGCGAACCGCATGCTCGAAATCGGCTGGGTCGTGCAGGACGACACGGTTTCGTGGCTGTTTCCCGATCGGGAAACCATGCCGCTGCCCTGTCTCGACGAGCCGCTGTACCGCTTCCTGATCGACATGCAGTTCGCGCTGCACGTGACGATCATCAAGGACGTGATGGGCACGTGGTGCGTGCCGGCGCGTGCGCAGTTCACGCAGCCGGAGCCGCCGCACGCGGCCATGCTGTCCGACGCGCTCGAATGCCCGCTCGCGTTCGACCAGCCGCGCAACGTGCTCAGCTACCCGGCCGCGTGGCTCACGCGCGCACCGCAGCTCGCGAACCCGATCACCGCCGCGCAGGTGTCGTCGCACTGCGCGCGGCTGCTCGACGAACTGCGCACCCAGTCGGGCGTCACGCGCCGCGTCTACCAGGAACTCACGCGCATGCCGGGGCAGTTCCCGGACCTCGACGCGATCGCACAGACGCTGTGCATCACCGCGCGCACGCTGCGCCGCAAGCTCGAAGCCGAAGGCACGTCGTACAGCGAACTGCTGACGAGCGTGCGCAAGGCGCTCGCGATCGACTATCTCAGCACCACCACGCTCAGCACCGAGGACATCGCGCTGACGCTCGGCTTCAGCGATGCGGTCGGATTCCGTCACGCGTTCAAGCGCTGGACCGGCACCACGCCGAGCGACGTGCGGCGCAAGCGCGGCGGCTGAACGCGGACGCTGACGAATTTCAGCGTGCGTCGCCGGCCGCCGGCGACGCGACCGCCAGCGCAAATTCGAACACCGCGCCGCGCCCGGCCCGATCGACGAGCCGGATGCTGCTGCCGTTGAGCGCCAGCATCCGGTGCACGATCAGCAGGCCGAGCCCGCCGCTCGTCAACGCGGCGCCGCTCATCGGCCGCTGCGGCCGCTGGAACAGCCCTTCGCGGCGTGCCGCCGGAATCCCTTCGCCGGTATCCGACACGGTCACGACCACGCAGTCGCCCCGCGGCTCCAGCGCGACCTCGACCTCGCCGCGCGAAGGCGTGTGCCGCAGCGCGTTGTCGAGCAGGTTGGTCAGCACGCGCTCGATCATCCCGAGATCGGCCGACACGACCGGCACGCGCGGCGGGATCCGCGCATGCAGCGCGATGCCGCGCGCCTGCGCGGCCAGCTCGAATTTCTGGAACACGTCCTGCACGAGATCGACCAGCGAGAACGGCTCGCGCTCGGCCTGCACGCCGCCCGATTCGAGCCGCGCGAGTTCGAACAGCGCCTGCGCGAGCCGGCCGACCTTCGCGCTCTGCGCAAGCGCGATCGACAGGTAGCGCCGCCGTTCGGGTTCGGCGAGCGCGTCGGACTTCAGCGACAGGGTCTCCAGATAGCCGTGCAGCGACGTGAGCGGCGTGCGCAGGTCGTGCGAGATGTTCGTGATCAGTTCGCGCCGCTGCTGGTCCTGGTGCGTCAGCGCGCGCCACTGTTCGCCGATCCGGTCGGCCATCTGAGCGAACGCGGATTCGAGCACGACGATGTCGTCGCCGCGCCGGCCCGGCGGCGAGCGCGGCACCGGCGGCTGCGTGTCGGGCACGCCGTTCGCGTCGAAACGTCGCATCGCGTCCGTCAGCCGGCGCAGCGGGCGCGTGATGAAGCTGAACGCGGTGAGGCCCGCGAGCAGGCCGAGCAGCGCGACGACCGCCATCGACCACAGCGTCGTGCGCAGCACGTTGCCGGCGTCGACGCGCGCGGCCAGCCGGTCGTGCGCCTCGCCGAGCAGCACCACGTAGATATAGCCCGACGGCGGCTGCCCGGCGCGCTGCAGCGGCGCGGCGCTGAACACCTTGCGCGCGTCGGGGCTGCGCGGATCGTCGCCGAGGATCGGCAGCGGCTGGCCCGCGATGAAGCGCTGCACGGGAGCAAGATCGACGCGGTCGCGCTTCACGTGGCCGGGCGGCGCATCGTCGCCCTTGATCCGCCCCGCGTTGTCGAGCAGGTACACCTCGACGCTCGGGTTCACGCCCATCAGCTGGCCGAACAGCGTGCGCACGGCGTCGGGGCGCAGCCCGTTCGCGTCCATCAGCGGCGCGCTGTTGGCGATGTTGGCGGCCAGGTCGCGCGACAGCGCCTGCACGACTTCCTTCTCGCGCATGTCGTTCGCGCGGATCTGCAGCCACGCCGACGCGCCGGAGCACGCGAGCAGCAGGACCGAGAACACGAGCGACAGCCGCTGGGTGAGCGTGAGTTTCATGACGCGTCCCGCTGGCCCGGCGCGGCGAGCTTGTAGCCGCGTCCCCATACGGTGAGGATCCGCACGGGCTCGGCCGGATCGGCCTCGATCTTCGCGCGCAGCCGGTTGATGTGGGTGTTGACCGTGTGTTCGTAGCCTTCGTGCCGGTAGCCCCACACGGCATTGAGCAGGTCCATCCGCGAGAACACCTTGCCCGGGTGCCGCGCGAAGAAATACAGCAGGTCGAATTCGCGCGGCGTAAGGTCGATGCGCGCGCCGTCGACGCTCGCCTCGCGCGCGATCGGGTCGATCGACAGCCCGGCGACGTCGAGCGTGCCCGCGTCGATCCGCGAATCGCGCGCGAGCGCATCGACGCGCCGCAGCAGCGCCTTCACGCGCGCGACGAGTTCGAGCACCGAGAACGGCTTCGCCAGATAGTCGTCGGCGCCGAGCTCGAGGCCGAGGATCCGGTGCACCTCGCTCGAGCGCGCACTCGTGATGATGATCGGCGTGTAGCGCGTCATCGCACGCGCGCGCCGGCAGATTTCGAGGCCGTCGACGCCCGGCAGCATCAGGTCGAGGATCAGCGCGTCCCAGTTGCCCTGTTCGAGCAGGCGCAGCCCTTCGGCGCCGTCCGCGCTGTGCACGACTTCGTAGCGCTCGTCGCGCAGGTGCAGGCTCAGCACGTCGGCGATGTCGGCGTCGTCCTCGACGATCAGGATGCGTTTCGGATGGTCCATGGCGGTGGGCGGCGGCACGTCGGGCTCGGGTTCGGTAACGGTTGCGACAACGGTGGTCGGGATTGCCGGTTGCCGGGGGGGCGAATCGCGGCGCAACGCCGCGCTGCCGCCATTGTGCAAAATTTTGCGGCGGCGAGTGATCACAAATCATTTAACTTTGGATCGCGCCTGTACTGTAAGCCAATCCCTGCAAGGCTTTCCGCTCCGGCCCCTAAAACAAAATTTGCGTCATCCCGCCCGAACACTAAAAAGACACTAAAAAGCGGACGCGATACGCTCCGAGCGATGGCGCAAGCCGCGCATTTTCGAGCAGAATCCTACCTGCGCCATGACGTCCGTTCCCGAGCCGCCGAGCACTCGCCGGAGATCACCGCGAACGCACTGATTGCGCTGCCCTTATAGTTGGTGATCCGAAAGCCAGGTCGAATGTCATCGCGCTGTGTTCCCCAATTAAAACGACTGCAGACTCTCGCAAAAGGCTACGATGGCATCGACATAGGCAGTAGCGACACGGGACGAACCCTGTTCGGCTATGTACTCTTCAATCTGTTCGAGTTGCTCTACCGCTTCCGGGGCGAACTCGACGGAAAACGCGGCCATCAGACTTTGGTTCCGCGCATCTTACGCTTCTCGGCTAACCGTTGCCGAACCTGGTCTCCCGTCAGCGCACGCGATGGATCGGCCTTCAAAGCATCGTACGTGGGCGCAACCGTATTTCTTAGCCAAGACTCCACGGCCCGATCGCGGGCTGCCAGCGTCCGCAGACCGTCACGGATGACTTCGCTATCGGTAGCGTACTCACCGCTGGCGACCTTCGAGCGAACTAGCTCGGCCAACTCCGTCGGCAATGTGATGCTGAATTGCTGGGTCGAACGCACGATAGGCCTCCGTGATTGAGTAGGATTTAATCCTACATCTCGGGCTGCGGAAAGCAACCGGCGGACTGCTTGTCCGCCAGTTGAACAGCGTCTCATAGGGTGATGGCTGTGCTATGTGTCGGTCGCGGTAACCGCGCGACAGCCCTGCGTCCTCAATCTCGCCTATTACGCGCCGCGCACGCACCACTTCGAGGATCACCCGGCGCACATCTGGATCGCGCGCGTGCCGATACAGCGCGACAAGCTCGCCGTGCATTGGAAAGTGGAATTCCGGCAGCGCCTTGATGCCGCACGGCTCGACCTTGTGCGCATCGCGCCATTCCGGCTCGCCTACACGCTTGCGGCGCGTGTGCATCAGCTTGCGCGCGCCCCCTCATATTCGACGAGCACGTGAATCCGCGCCGCCTCCCCCGGTGTCAGCCAAGATCCGAAGTCTCCTACATTCCCGGGAATTGGTAAGGACCTCCCCGATCGCCAGATCGGCACCGGTTGGTGCCATCATGGCTGTGCTACACAACCTTCAGCGAAGGGGGAAGTCATGGAAAAGATTACTCGCGTTGGCGTGGATCTGGCGAAGAATGTGATGCAAGTCCACGCGGTTGACGCTGCCGAACGTGTCGTCGTACGCAAGGCAATTGCCCGCGAACGGTTCGTGATCTGGTTTGCCAATCTTGAGCCGTGCCTGGTGGCCATGGAAGCGTGCAGCGCGGCGCACTATTGGGCGCGTAAGCTGCGCACGCTCGGACACGAAGTGCGGCTCATTCCACCGCAATTTGCGGCCCCCTATCGCAAGGGAGGTCCCCACGTGAAGAACGACGCACAGGATGCCGAAGCGATCTGTGAGGCCGCTAGCCGTCCACAGATGCGTTTCGTGCCGGTCAAGTCACCGGCCCAGCAAAGCGTGCTTGTACTTCACCGCATGCGGACCGGGTTTGTCGAGGAGCGTACCGCGCTGGTGAATCGCCTGCGCGGACTGCTTGCCGAGTTTGGTGTGTTTCTGTCGCAAGGCATCCGCACATTACACCAACACATCGTCGACCGTATCGAAGACGGCAGCAACGAACTCGCTGGTCCCGCACGCCAGGCCCTGATGCGTGGCTGGGCACAATGCCAGGCACTGGATGAGGAAATTGCGTGGCTTGACAAACAGATTGCCGAACACGCCGGTCATGATCCTCAGGCACAACGGTGCATGGACGTGTGCGGCGTGGGCCCTCTGACTGCCTCCGCCGCTGTTGCGACCGTCGTTGATGCGCGACAATTCAAAAACGGCCGGCAGATGGCTGCCTGGATCGGCACCGTACCTAAACAGAACAGCAGCGGCGGCAAACAGCGGCTCGGACGCATCACCAAGCAAGGCAACGACTATCTCCGAACCCTGCTGTTTCAGGGCGCGCGCTCAGCGGTTCTGACGGCACACCGACGTGACGACCGGCTCTCGTGCTGGATTGTCCAGCTCCAGGCGCGCGTCGGCTACTACAAGACGCTGGTCGCCGTCGCCAACAAGCATGCGCGTATTCTCTGGGCCGTGCTCGCGAAAGGCGAGAAATTCGATCCATCGCACGTGTGTATTGCTCCGCGCGCGGTGATTTGCGCAACAAACAGCTGATCCAGGCATCAACCAGGATCCACTATGCTCTCGAAGACGCAACAGGTAAAGGATAGCGACAGGTCAGACCGGCAGCGGGCGAACTCGATGAACCGTAAGGCGCCAAATCGCATCTATTCGCCGTCCCAGGGATGGAGTCCCGCTGCGCGGTTACTATCCGGGCCCGGGCGTAGCAACCACAGCGCCCAGCAAGGCCGTTTATAGGCATGCAGTCTGTCTCGCCGCCGTCCGCACCGCCAACGTCTCGAACGACACCGGAGCTTGACCAGTGACGCATTAAACCCGCTTGTCAAAACGGGGAGGTCCTTATAGGCGGTTCA
>NZ_FPJP01000034.1:0-47485 GCF_900119325.1 Burkholderia sp. NFPP32
GTCGTACAGCGCGTCTTCCAGACCTTCGTCCGACAGGCCGTACCACTGCTGCAGAAAGTAGATTCGGAGCATCCGCTCCAGGCCAATCGGCGGACGGCCCCGCTTGCCCTTCGGGTAGTACGGCTCGATCGCCGACAGCAAGCGCGGCCACGGTACGACCTTCTCCATCTCCGCCAGGAAGCGCTGACGTTTGGTCACTCGCTTCTTGCCTGCACTTTCCGCTTCTGCAAAGCTGATCTGCCGCTTCATCACTATGAGTCCGTTCCGTGAGCTTCCTTCTACAACGTCCTCGGCGACGTCAGCGATGACCGCCGAACCTGATTAATCAGCGTTTCCCTAGGTTAGTACAACTATGAGCATATTTATTTCCGAATCTTTACGTTTTACGTAAATATGCTTTTCGCCATTCCACGTTGCTCAGCATGACCTCCTATCCACGGTACGAGATAGGTACATAAGTACGGCCATCGCGCTCAACGATCCACATCCGGTCGGGCACCCTCTGAGTGATCTACGGTATCCACCACCGGACGATCCGACTGCTCGCGCCGGACACCGTGTTCACGCGCCACCATCGGTCGGTCTCGTTGCACCGGCATGGCCCCAACGAAGTACGCGATTTCTACAGCCATCGCGCGATCCTCACGCACTCGCGACCTCGCCAGTGCGTAGGCCATCTCTCGCCAAGCGGCAAATACGCCGCCGTGTGCGACCCACCCTGCATCGCGTTGTGCATCGGTAGCCAGCAGCTTCCAATGCATCGGCGTTACGCCTCGCGCGATCATATGGACGACCGCAGGCTTCGGATAGCGTTGCGTTACGCCTCGCACACGCCGGGACGTCGCATTCGCCTCGACACCGTGCTCGCGCAGCCTCTCCGCAAATTGCTCCCGCCAGCGCTGGAGATCCTTGTGGCGCGGATTCAGACGACGACCGTCCGGACCCCGAACCTGCACGCTCAGATGTACATGTGGATGCGCTTCGTCGTCGTGCGCCGCGAAGACATACGCGCGACCATCGCCGAACGCGAGCGCTGCGAAGTCCCGCGCCGCATCACGCACCGCTTGCCGGTCCGTTCCTGGCGGCATCGACAACAAGATGTTGAATACCTCGCGACGCGTACTGGTCTCCGGGATGCCCCACCCGCCGAGCTGCCAGGTCTTCGTAAGATCGTGCAGTGCGTCCTTTCCGACAATACTGTCGCCGCTCTGGTCTTCCAGTTCGATCCTGCCATTGCGGGAGATATAGCGCAGGTGCCGACGTACTGCACCCATGCCCTGCGCGCTGGCTGCCTTGTTCGTGATCTTGACCATGACTTCCGGCACGCGCCTGAGCGTGCGGTCGACTTGCACACGCATGCAGACAGCCTCGTCCCGAATACCCGCATGGGAAAGCCGCGATGCGCGCGCATGCCGCAACGGCTCGTGAAACAATCGATCGCCCCAATTCAGGAGCATCGCGTCGATGTAGATTTTCGGATACGGCATGTCAGCGGCTCCACCGATCGAGGTTCGCGCGCATGACGTCCGCCGTCGCACGCAGGTGGTCGTCAATGTGTTTTCGCGTATCCAACCAATCGCTCATCAGATCCCGATGCGCCGGCCCGATCCCGCCGGCACGCGCGAGCTGGCTCAGCCCGCGGCCGACCTCGGCGAGCCGCTGGCTGGATTCAGCCAGCACGCGCATCTCGTGCACACCCAGTTGAGGCTCGCGCGTCAATTGCGCACGGATCAGCGACACGATCCAGCGATTACCACTCAGGCCCAAAGCAGCCGCACGCTGTTCGACCGCGCTCAGTTCCTCAATGGTTAACCGAATCTCTACGCGACGGCGCGCTTCCCCGATGAACGGCCGAGGCAGCCCCGACGAGAACGCGCCGGATTCCCCATTTCCGTCGTCTCGCATCGCAACCGCGATCAACTGACGTACACCTTCGCCTGCCGTCAAACCACGGCGCGCACACCAGTCGTCCCAGCCAAATTTGACCGCCCCGAGTTCGACGCACAAGCGCTCGCGCACGACCACGATTCACCTCAACGGGACGGTGACGAGGGAGAGGGTTCGGCTCGCGTACGGTCGATCTCGCGCGAGGGTATTCGGTCCGGAACTGAACGCTTGCGACGATCCCGACCCGATGGCGCGCTCGGATCGAAGACCTTCGGTACCGGAACCGGAATGCCTGCACGCGCGAACGCCACCAACATGCGTTCGGCACGCTGGTGCACGCGGGCAACGGAACGTTCGCTGAAGCCCTGCGCACGCATCGCCGCCGTCAGCACGGCCAGATGCAACGCGCGTTCGCTCTCCGGATATTGCTCATCACGAGGATGATTCGATTCGCTCCCGACGCCCGGCAGGCCATGTGAATCAGCAGAACGAGCTTCACCATCCGGCGGCCCGTCCGATTTCGGCAAAACTGGAGCGCCACGGTCCCGCTGCATAACCTCCACCTGCCAGGTATTGCGATAAACGTCTTTCTCCTCTTCGCCGATCACCTTGCCGTCGTCATCTAGAATCGGCGTCCGTACGGTCACGAAACGCTTGCCGAGATTTTCAAGCGTCACCTGCTGACCGATCTGAGCATTCGCTTCGCGCAGCGCGCGCTCCAGATCCACACCCCACACCACCTGATCGACTCCTGCCTCATCGCGAAACACAACGTAGTACGACTCGCTGCGCGCCGGGTTGTGCTGGTAAGGAGCGTCACCATGGTCACGCAGTTTGCCAACGTACCTCCGAGGGACGTCTGCCTCGTCGTTGCCGATGTTCCGGTTTGCGTCGGGAACAGGCGCTTGCGGTGCGGGCACATGCACCGACGCGGATGGAGAACTGCCGCTGACGGCCGCGCCCGCTTCGGCCCGAGGCACAAACGAAGCCGCGGCCCGATCATCTACACGACCCTGCGTGCCTGCGGCAACCGTTGCCACGCCTTGCGCCGCAACCTCGATACGATTGTCCAGCCGTGCCTGCCGAGCACTCGCCAGACGTGCCAGGTCCACCGCTTTCGGCTCGTAGCCGCTCACCTCGATACCGAGCAGCGTACCCTGCAGCCAAACCTCACTGCGAAATGCCGTGTGGCCCGACACGCGAATGCGCGGCCACGACTTCGCTCGCACCATGTCGATCATCGACTCGACGACATCCGGCCGGTTGTGCTCGGTAACGAGGTATGGTCCCAGATCCTCGAATGCCAGCTGATACGGGGCGTCCTTCATGAAATACTGATTGCCTGCGCGCAGATAGCGCTTGCGCACACGTTCGGGCGGCTGGTCGAGCGGCGCACGCCCCGGATCAGCATCGGCTGTCACTTCGGCCAGGGACGGGGTGTCGGCCTGTCGTGATTTAACTGCGTCGTCACGCATCGCCTGTTCGCGCAGTCTGGCGCGAGCCGCATCGAATTCGCGCCGGCGCCGAGCGGATACGGCATCCATTGCAGCCGATTCCAGCCTGTCCCGGTGATCATCCGACGGTGCCGGGCCGCTACTGCTGCCGGGCACATCCTGTTCGATCACGTTGATGACCGGATCGGCCTCGTGAGTGGGCGTTGTCTGAGCCATGTCGCTACCTCGCATCCTCGAGTTCGGCTTCGCACGTGGGCGCTACGCCGCCGTGCTTTATCGATCAGGCTTCGAACCTACCTCGCGGGGAGCATCCTGCTCCCTGGATTTCTCCAGCGCGGCCGCTCGTGCCTCCCGGATGCGCGCCCACGATCTCGCCTGTAACTGATCGAGCATCCCCTCCAGATTGGGGCTGTAATTCAGCTCGCGGGCGGACTTCTTCAGCGAGCCCACCGTGCGCTCCAGCAGATCGCGCGCACGGTCCCACGGATAAACCTTCGCCTGGACACCGTCGTACCCCACCTGCAGCTCGGAGCCGTTCAGCCGTGCGTTTTCGTCCATCCATTTCAGACGCTCGGACACGAACATCATCCGATCCTTGCGGTGAAACACGACGCTGCGCGTCGCGACTTCCTGGATCAAATAGTGTTCCGTATTGAAGACCTCACCACGATACGGCCCACCGTTCTCACGCGGCGTGCCCATCCTGAGCGGCGAACCGAACCGATGTTCCGCAACCGCTCTGACCTCATTGGGAACATCACTCACGCCAAAGAGCGGATCGCCAACGGGTGGGCGCGTCGACGCAAACCGCGGGGGTTCGGTAACCGGCGCGACTTCGGCCGTAACTTCGGCCGTAGACATAGTGGAAGGCCGATCCACCGAGGGTGACGCCTGGGCAGATCCCGAGTCCTTCGCCAGCGCATCAGGCGCATCCAGCTCGGCCTGTTTCGATACACCGCGCTTCGAAGCCCGACGACGCGGCGTGCCTTCGTCGTCGGCCAGCAGCTTTTCCTTGACATTGCCCATTGCTCCACCCTCCTCACACTGATCCACCTCAACTACGGTCACGTCGAATGCGGTGGAGACATCCGGCTGACCATTCACCTTTGCGACAAAACGGTCCACGGCGCGCAGGTGTTCGCCCACGGCACCGAAGCCCGACAACACCGCCATGTCGCTGAAGTCGTTCGGCACGTGGTCGTCGATGCGCGCATCGGCGGCAAACCGTGGCCAGGCCAGATGCGCCTTCGCGTCTTGCGCCGCGCGCCGGGCCTGCACCTCACCGCGGCCCAGTTCGCCCAGGACGATCAACTCCGCATCGGCATACCGTTCTCGCCATCTCTGCGCCACCAACGCCAGATTTCCGCTCGACAGCGCCGCCACCGCAAACCAGCCCGTCGCGCGTGATGCGGACAAAGCCGTCGCCATGCCTTCAGCAATCAGAATTGGCGATGCATCGTTGGCTCGAACCGGTACCGATCCCGTCATCCAGTAACCGCCCTTCTTCACGCCGCCGGCCAGCGACGACTTCCTGCCGTGTTCGTCGATCAGCTCCAGAGTCGAGATCGGTCCATTCCAGACAGGCACGATCAGCAGGCGTCCCGTGAGCGGCGCTTCCTCGCTGGTCGGCATATAGCCCAGCAGTGCGCGCAGCTCCAGTGCATCCAGCTCGCGCAGCGTATCCGTCGGCTCCAGGTGCTTGCGCACGAGATATGGGTGTTCAGGTCCCACCGGTCTTGCCCACTGCCAGATCGACGTGGCCTCACGCGCCACCGCCGCGTTGCGCGCCCGCCGTTGCGCTTCCTCGTGCGCGCGCTGTGCCAGCACTTCGGCAGACGGTGCGAGTGCGGCGCTCATACGGTCCGGGTAATTCGTTCGCTTCAGGTCGAAACCATGCTGGCGCGCCTGCCAGAACAGCGTCGCGAGCGTCTTGCCGCCCGACGCGCTGACCGAGCGCCACGTGGTCCGGGCAGCGCGCTCGTTATAGTTCGCGGCCGTGCGACTCCATGCATCCCAGATCTCGAAGCCCTCGTCGCCGAATCCCTGCTTGAGCGCAAACGCCATATCGACCCAGGTCTCGTAGTCGTCAGCCGGAATCACGGCAAGCGCAGCACGCACACGATCCGCTTCGTCCAGGTTCGAGCTCGTCATTGCAAGGGTCCCGTAGCTTCAGGGCCGCTCGCGACGGCACGCCGCGCCGGCTCAACGAAATCGAGGTCCGCCACGTCCAGATCGTCCACGCTCAGGCGGCGTCTCGCCTGCCCGACCTGCCCGGCGGACAACCCCAGCAGCATGAAGTGACGCTCCACGTAGGCCGCGGCTTCCTCCTCGCTAATGTCGGCAAGGTTCGGCGGCAACTCGCGTGGATCCCATGCCTGCAGGACTTCCAGATACTCGGTCGGCAGATGCGTCAAACCGGCGCCATCCGGGTCGATCTCATCGGGATGCAGATCGCGCAACCGCCGCTCGACCACCGCACTGAAATGGGCCAGGTTCATCGCCGGCACGGATGGCGCCGCCACGACGCGCGACGCAAATTCGGGATCTCGCCAGTAGCAGATCTTGTCGGCCAGAATCGGCTTGGTGTTCTCCAGCACGATAATTTCCTTATTGCGGCCGAGCTCCTTCAGCTCCTGTGGCAGCAACAACGGCCGACGCTGTTCCGAGACGCTTTCGCTCGATCCGCTCCGACCGCCAAAAATCGCATTCGAGCGGCTCACGCTGCGCGACTGGTCGGTGAATGTCCCGAGCATTTCGGAGTAGTCGTTCGCATCCTTCTGCTCGCGCGGCGCATAGAGAATCTGCATCGCGTGGTTCGTGATGAAAGTGCGCGCATCGGCTCGCCCATAAACCGACTCGAGCTGCGCGATCGACTGGACAATCGACAGCAGACGCAGGTTGTAGCCCGCCATGTAGGCGACCGCGCGCGCAATGATGTGGATCTTCCCGATCGAAGTCATCTCGTCGAGCAGGATGAGGCACTGGAATTTCAGTGTCGGATCGGCTTCGGGCAGCTGCTTCGTGTTCAGATTCACGAGCTGCGAGAACACGAGATTGACGAGCAGCGCGGCCTCCGACAGATGATCGGGCGTGATGCCGATATAGATCGACATGCGACGGCGGCGCACATCGCGCAGGTCGAAATCATTGGCGCTGGTGGCCGCATCGACAATCGGATTGGCCCAGATCGTGAGCGGCGCGTTGAAGGTCGCCAGCACGCTCGCCAACACCTTGTCGTCGTTCGACAGAAAGCGATTGAGCGCATCGACGCACGGCCCCGTCAGCACGTCACGGTGCTGGACCAACGCGCGCTGCAGGTAGGTTTTGAGCGGCATGCCGTTACCCGACGATTGCCGCAGTACTTCGCCCATCGTGACGGGGAAGTCGGGAATCGATGTCCCCTTGCCGGCGCGGTGGGCGTCACGCCATTCGCACAGCAGCAGCACGATGCCGAGGAACAGGTTTCTCGCCTGATCCTTCCAGAAATCGTCGTGACCGCCTGGCGGATAGAGCGCGTAGCCGATCGCGACGATGTCGCCCACCCGAAACACGCCATCCGAGATCGCCGACAACGGGTTGTAGCGATGCGTTCGGCCATCTTCGGCGAACGGATTGAACAGGTACACATCCTGCCCGTGCGCGCGCCGAAAGCCGGCCGTGGCCGCATAGTTTTCCTGCTTGATGTCGAGTACCACCACCGAATCAGGAAAGGTGAGAAGATTCGGGATCACGATGCCGACACCCTTGCCGGAGCGGGCGGGCGCTGCCAGCAGCACGAACTGCTGACCGGTGAAGCGCAGGTAACGTCCGCGCCACACCCCGACGACAATCGCCGGCGTGGAATCGAAGTGCGCGCGCACCGTCATAGCAGCCCCGCCTGACGGATTTCCGACTCGCTCGCAAAACGCGCATTGCCGTAAAGGCGGCGGCGTCCCAGTCGATCGCGCCATGCCAGCAGGCCAAACACGGGGCCGCCGAAGGACAGAAACACGGCAAAGAGCGCGGCACCGGCAAGTTTCCGACCGGCGTTAGGCATCCCCCCATGCCGCCAGGCAAGTACCGCGTCGACCCAGCCCCACGGCCCCGCATGCAACGGATTGATCCGCAGGCTTGCATAGAGGAAGAACGAGGCGAGCCAGAGCGCCGCCGCCAGTCCTCCAATCAGGCATGCCAGTACGATCAATGTGATCGCGGCCGCCCGGGTATGCTGAAGCAAAGGAGAAGGCGACTGGTTCATGGCCGCTTCCCTACACGAACGCGGTGCGCGCCTTGCGCACCGGATCGAACCAGACCTCCGTCATGCCCCAGCACTTGCCGGTCTGCTCGCCTTTGGCATTGAGGACCGGGCGCGCATCCATGTGCGCGACGACGTCGATGGTCAGAAACAGCAGTCGTTTGAGCGCGGCATTGTCCCAGGCGGCGGCTTCCGGGTGTTCCTTCGCCATCAGCGCGAAGCGCTCGATCGCGACTGTGGCGTTCGGTGCGTGATAGCTTGTGATCGAGCCCGCGTGTCCCGTCGTCAGGAGCTTCAGGAAGTCATAGGCCTCGGCGCCGCGCAGCTCGGCCAGCAGCACGCGATCGGGGCGCATGCGCATCGTGCTCGCAATCAGGTCCGCGGGCGTCACGCGCGCCTGGCCATGTCCGCCCTTGCTGTACAGCAAATGCACGCAGTTCTCGATGTGCCGGATGAAAAGCTCGCGGACATCCTCGATCGTCACGATCCGCTCGGTCGCCGGGATTGAGCGGCACAGTGTCTTCATGAAACTGGTCTTGCCAGAGCCCGTATTGCCGACAACTGCGATGTTCAGTCGCCCGGTGACCGCCCCGTCAAAAAATGCGCCCCAGTCCCGCGCATCCAGACACTGAACGAGCCTTCGATCGTCGGCCCGGAGACCCGGCAAAGCGACATCAAGCCCATCCGGGCGGCGCCAGACCGTGTCGTCGAACAGACCTTCGTCACGGTACGCATCGAGGGTTTTCTCGCGTGCGCACGGACGGCGAATCGTCACCGACACCGTTCGCGGCGGTACAACCGGCGGCACGACGATCTGGATGCGCGCGTCGCCCGGCAGCAGCGCCGACAAGATTGGATGCTGGGCCGATATTTCATGGTTCGTCAACGTGGCCACCGCCACGCTGAACGACATCAGTCTGTCGAAGTCGAGATCCTGGCAATCGTGGCTGTGCCAGCCGAGCGGGTCCTCGGTCAACACACGCTGCGGTCGGTTGATCACCAGTTCCGTCACATCGGGATCGTCCAGCAGCGGCGCAAACGGTCGCATCAGCTCGCGTACCGACGCGTCGTCGGGTAGTCGGGCCAGTACCGGGTCGCAGGAAGCATCCGGCAGGTGTGCATGCGGCGTCATCGCGTGCCCTCCGGCTGCAGGGCATACACCGATCCGAAGTCCAGATCGCGCGCAATGACGATCGTGAATTCCGCACCATGGTTCTGCGTGAGCGTCGGCGGGATGTTGATCGTGCTGTCGAGCACGCGCGTGGCCATGTCATTGCCCTGCTGCTGCGTGTTCTCGAACACCACCGATGCGTTGGTATTGCCACCGCGCGTCGACAGATAGCCGATTGCGTCCTGCGTGATGCCGAGCAACATCGCCGCGCCGATACGCTGGCGCCAATGATTGTCCACGTCCCCATCAATGCCCATGCGGCCCAGCGCATCGGCTGCGGGCGAATCGATCTCGACCGTCACACCGTTAGGCGTCTTGATGCGTGCGGCCAGCACGAACACCCGCCTCTGACCCGGCGACAGGTTGGAACGATACTGACTGTTGATTTGCGAACCGCGCTCGATCAGCACCACGCGGCCATCGTCCGAATACACGTTCTTTGTCACCGTGCAGGTCGAAAAGCCTGCCTCGGTCGAATCGAATGCCGTGTCACCTACGCAGTCGATCTTGCCCCCCTGCGCGAGCACCAGACTCCGGTTGCCCAGCGTTGCGGCCTGCATGCGCGGCGTGACGGTCGGCGTGAGCGCCTGGGCAAGCGCACCGCCCGCCTGTCCCGCCCCTTGGCCTAACGCTCCTGCTCCGCCGGGGGAGACGGTTGTAACCGACGAGGCCGCGCCTGCCATCGCATCCACGGATTCCTGTCCGCTTCCGCCAACCAGCAGCGGCGCATCGTAATAGCTGCGGGGCGCTACGGCTGGCATGGCGCGACGGGGGGCAGCCGGCCCTGCCGTACCGGACACCGGCGTCTGGACGACAACGCTTGCGGGTAGCGGTGCCGTGGCCGCAGGACCGACCGCCGACGCAGGTGGATCCTTGAACACACGCCCCTGAGAAGACGTATCGGCCACCGAATCGCGCCGCGCTTTCGCCTCGGCGTCATGCCGCGCGAGAAAACCGTGCACGGTCCAGACTGCACCTGCGCCGATCACCAGCACGACCGCGATCGGCGTCAGCCACGAGGCTCGCGGGCGAGTCCCGCGGTATAGCCCGAGCGCCGGCATGCCGCGGTCCGCAGCAGTGCCCGATACCGCATCGTTCTGGCCGCGGCCAGGCCGAGAGCCAGGGACATCGTCGGGCTCGATGACATTGCGCGGAGTATCGTCATTCATCGCCGTGACTCCGCAGCACACGCTTCACACCGTTGACCGTCGTGCCATCATGGGGCGGCACGCCGTCCATGTCGTAGGCGTCGTTCCAGATTCCCACGACCTCCCCTGCGAGCCGCAGCACGAAACGTTTCGCGATCTCGTGTACGACGATCACGTCGCCTTCGACGTGTTTGTCAACCACGCTTTCCGTGCCGTCATCCGCCACGCGGAAGATTGCCGGCATGCGTCGATTGTTCGGGATGCGCAGATAGGTAAACCGCCCATCGTCCCACGCTGCGGTCGGCGCGATGTCGTCGGAATGCGGTATGACCTGCATCGAGTACCGCGCGTTACGCACCACCGGCGGCTGCACCAGGCGCTTCGCGATCAGCCCGGCTTCCGAAGCCTGATATGCCTGTTTGGCCAGTTCGTCCGGATAGACGAAGCTCACGCGGTACATCACGCGATCGTTGCCAAACCGCGTCTTGAGCGGCAACACCACGAGATCGAAGCTGTAGCTGCGCCGATCAGTGCGGACTTCGAGATTCGAGTTGTGCGCCGCGAGCTGGGGTTTCATGTAGACGTCATGATCGCCCTTGTTCGCGACCACCTGCCACCCGTCCCGGTCTCCCGGTGCGACAACCTGGATGTGCTCGTGCGGATCGAGCGCGATGTGTGTGGCAAAGCCGCGCTGCGCCTGAACGCGTACCACCCCATCCGCGCGATAGATCACCGCCCGAACGCGCGGGTCGTCATGCCATCCGGGGACATTGAACGCGTGAGCCCGGCCCCAGCACAGCAGACTCGCCAGCGCGGCATCCAAAATCAGCATCTTCATGGCGAACCTCCCGCAGCCGCGGCGGACGCTGGTGGCGTATATTCCGCATCCCGGCTATACGCTGTGACCTTGAAGCCGAAGGGATTGGCAATCGCCACGCTTTCGCGCGTGAACACAGGAGGCCGATAGGTATAAGCCATCGTGATCACGAAACGCTGTGTGGGCTCGCCATGCGCCTCGCCGTTCTTGAACGACGTGCGCTCGACATGCACGACCGCATGGCCCGGTTCGTCAGGTGGCAGCGTGATCGAAACAATCCGGATGCGTCGCTCGATACCGGGCCCCAACTGCCTATCCAGTGCATCGGGACCGCTGTAGATGCTGCGGTAATCGCGTGCGACCACGTCATTGCTCATCGCGAGCACGCTGTCATAGTCCATCTGCAGCAGCCCCCAGTTGTAGCGCTCGCGCGCGCGCACGTAGGTCTCGACCCAGTGCTTGTCCTGGATGCCTTTCGTATGGACATGGCGCGCGTCCAGTACGTCGATCACCTGGGACTCCCCCGTCAGACGATCAACCTCGATCGGCAATGGCACCACGCGATAGAACGGCACCATCACCGCAAGTGCCGCGCAGCTGAGCACGGCAACGCCAGTGGCGGCGTAGGCGACATGCCACGCGCGCCGTTCGGAACGCTCCTGCAGATGAGTCAGCGATACCTCAATGTCCAGCACGCGGCCGTAGTCGTGCGACGTGCTCATCACCGGCCTCCATCAAGGGAGACAGGCGGATCCAGTTCGGTCTGCACCGTCGTCGGCGAATCGGGCACGGGAAGCACGCGATTGACCGGCACACGATGCAGACCATCAGGCAGCACGGGCACCGGCCGTCCGCTGCTGCACGCGGCCAGACTCGATGCGAGACAGAGGGTCAGCGTCAATGAGAGCAGCGTGGACATGGCGATCTCCCTCAGTTGCCGAACGATGCCGGCACCATGTCGTCCTGCAGCCGACGGGTCTTGCCGGCCCGACTCAATACCAGTTCGCTTTGCTGCTCGGCCACGAGCTTGTCCTCGATTTCGGCCAGCATCCGGAAGAGCTGCAGTTTCGTCATCTCGTTGCCAACCGCCGCGGATTCGGCCTGGATACGCGCCTGCAACTCCGCGATGCCCTTCGGGTCCTGCGTCGCGTCGATCTGTTGAGCCAGGCTTTCGATCTGATTCAGTTCCTGCAACTCCGTCTGATATGCCTGCAGGCCGAACACCTTGTCCTGATAGGGCTTGTTGAGCGCGCGCTGACACACTTGCTGACCGATCGCCGTCTGGTCCTCGCAGTTGTAGATCTGGCTGGCCGAGCGCAACGTCCGCGCGCTGCCGGTCAGGCCTGCATAACCGCCGTTCTGGATCGCGGCATAGACGCTCTGCCAGTTCGATGGCAACGAGTTGGCGACGACCGGATTGCTCAAGAGCGCACCAAAGCCGCGCGAGCCCACCGTCGACTGGTAGATCTGCATTTCCTGTTGGACTTGCTGCTTGAGCTGACCCACGGTGGCAATGGCCTGCACAACGTTCTGCGCGTCATAGACGGGAATGCCCTGCGCCTGTACACCCACGCACCATGCCGCCCACAGCAATCCGACGCCCATCCATCTGCTTTGCCCGTTCATGATCATGCCCTCCTCGTCAACTGCCCTGCCGCCCAAGACGCGCGTGAGCGGCGCGCTGGTAAGCCGGCGTCGTACTACCCGCTGATGTGCGGCCGTCCGCACGACTATCTGAGCCCGTCAGGCCGCGAATCTCGCCACCGGTGCGTGGTGCCCGACTGCCGCGGATGAACGCACGTCCCATCGCACTCACGAGACTTCGCGATGCCACACCCGCGACGAACGCACCGAAGCCGCTCAGCGTCGCGCCACCGGACAGGCCCGCCGCGACCGACGGCAACTGCCAGCCGACCATCGCGAGAAGCACGCCGGTCGCAAAAAGGCCCATTGCGGCGGCCGCCGGCGCAGCGTCGTCAAGGGCCACGGAAATGGCTTGCATCGCGGCCGATGCATCGGCGCCGGGCGAACCGCTCGTCGCATGAAGCGTGGCGAGATCGGCAGAGAACGCCGTAAGCGCCATGCCAAGGAAGGCCGCAACAAGGACCTGTAGCAACGCGTAGTTGGCGAGCTTCGCGGTCCACGCCTCGAAAAAGCGTGCGGTTGGCGCGAATGCGGCGCACGCGATAAAGATCGGACCGAGCCCAAGCACGAGATCGAGCAGCATTCGCGCCATGACGACCTCGAAGGCCAGGACAACCAGAAAGATCGCCCCCCCGAACGCGGCAACCAGCCCGCACAGGTAATCGCCAATCGCGGCACCCAGACCGCTCGGACCGATTCCCTCGTGCGTCGCCTTGTTGAAATAGGCGTCCATCACAAGCGCGATTTGCCGGTCGTAGCAATCAAGCGTCTGGTAGATGCTGGTCGCAGCACCCTGTGCCGTCACGCTGCTTGCGTCGGCCAAGCCGCACCCTGGATTGCCACCGCTCGACGCGTTCGCCGCGTGCTGGATGGTCTGGGCCAAGCCGGACGTCGCACCGTTGACGGCGGTCACGACCTGCTGCTGGTAGATTCCGGCGCTCAGCGCGAATGCGAGCGTGATCGCGACTTTCAGTCCCCGCCAGGCAAAAGCCGGCACCGCCTCGTGCGCTTCGCCGCGCACCACCGCGAGGCCATAGGCCAGTACCCAGATCGTGACGGCGGTGGTCACGACAGGCACGAGGGCTGCGGAGAGCGCCGACGACACGTTCGTGACGTAGGCTGACATGCCGTTTTCGAGGGTGCCGCCCACGGCAGTAAAGAGACCGTTCATCGCGCGCCTCCCTGCCCCGGCAATGAAGCGCGGCGCGTGCTGACGTGCGCGGCCCGACGCTTCGCCAGTTGTTCATGGAAGACGGGCAACCAGTCTTGCGGCGTGTCGCCAACCTGGGCGCGGATCGTGTCGAGCAGCTCCACGTTGTCGGTCGTGCCGGACAGCACGTCCAGCACGTCGCCAAGACCCGCGAGATCGAGGCGGCCAATGGCCGAGTGATGCCCCTGCTTGACGAGGAACAATCGGCTGTTCTCGCCCAGGTTGCGCACGATATTGAATTCGGCCTCGGTCAGCTTGAAGCCATGCACGTAGTCGTCGTAATCGGCGCGCGGATTCGGCAGGAAAAAGAATGTCGCGCTTTGTTCGATGAGCGCACGCGCAATCTCACTGCGCAGCACATCAGCCGGCGACTGGGTATCGAAAATTCCGAGCCCGTTCTGCTTGCGGATCGTCTTCTGCTTGTTCTTCGCAAAGTCCGTGAAAACCGGATCGCCCAGGCGCTTCCAGAATTCAGTCATCACGTAGATAAAGCGCCGCCCGTCGATCAGGTTTTCGGTCCGATGCAGCAGGTACATCGTGACGGGCGTGGACACCTCCGCGTCGTCGAGCAGTTCAGTGTCGTCAAAGCCGAACAGCTCCGCGTGCCCCAGATCGATCCGATCGGTCGGATTGTCGAGCACCCAACCGAGCCGCCCGCCCGCGCACCATTTGGCAAGCCGTGCGTGCAGGCTGTTCTCGCCCACATTCGGCAGGATCTGTCGCACCATCGACAATCGGCGCAAGGGCTTGTCCATGCGCGCGACTTCGCGCACAGCGCGCGAGATATCCAGCTCCTCCCGCGCGGTCACTGCCGCGCCCGTGTCGACGAGCTTGCGCACGAGGCGCTCCCAGAAGTCGATCACGGGCTCGCCCGGCGCCATCTGGAACGGGTTCAGGCCGGTCGGCTCACCCCGGCGGAACACGGTATAGGTGCCGCCCATCGCGCGGATCGCGATCTCCGTGCCACGGTCCTTGTCGAATAGCACGATCGTGACGCCAAACTTGGTGGCCATCGCGAGCAGGAACAGTTCGAGCACCGTCTTGCCCGCGCCAGCGCGACCGATGATCTGGGTATTGGCGAGTGCCTTCTCGTCGAGCGAGTCCTGCTTGTCCGGTGTCGCGTGGAAGTTCAGATAGAGCGGCTGGCCGCTGGGCGTCTTGACGATCGTGATCGCCTCGCCCCACGGGTTGCCTTCGCGCTTGCCCGTCGCGAAGTTGTGCAGGCCCACGAGACCACAGAAGTTGCGGGACGTGAGCTTCGCCGCGCGCGGCCGGTAGCGCCAATTAGCCGGCAGTTGCGCAAACCACGCCGCGTCCGCGACGAGATCGATCAGTGCCGTCTGAAAGCCCGCATCGGCCAGTTGCGTGCGTGCTTTCGCAACGCTGCGCGACACCTCGCCCAGCGTGTCGCCGAGCACGGCCAGCGAATAGTGGTATTCGCCCAGGACGAAATCACCATTGATCAGATCATCGAGTGCCAGGTCTATCGACTCGACCTGCGACACGGCGACGTCTTCACCCGCGATGAGCTGGTTACGCTGCCGCTCGAGCGCCTCCTTCGCCGTGGGTTTGTCGAGGATCGTAAAACTCTGCGTTTCGATATACTCGAACTCGCCATACAACAGGCCATTGAGCATGCCCGGCTCGGTGTCTTCCGGATAATCCTTGAGATCGAGCATCGCGGCGAAATGCGTCTCCGCCGGCATGCGGATTTCGACCTTCTCGGCTCCGACGAACAGACGCGAGGTCGGCAGCGCCTCGCAAATCCGGCCGGTGGGCACCGGCTGTCGCTCCCAAACCGCATTGACCAGATAACCGAGCAGTTCCAGCGCCGATGAATAGCGGCGTGCACTCGACGCAAAGGCACTGGGCCGGGTATAGACGCCGAGCGCGACCGGATCGTAGGGTTTGAGACTTGATTCAACTTGGGCGGCAAGTTCGGCCATCACCTTCAGCGCGTCGAGCTGGTCACGCTCGATATCGTCCCGTGTGCGGCGTGCGGCCCGACTGAAGAGGCGGCCGAGCCGGGTCTGGTTTGGCCGGTACACCACCGTCAGGTACAGTTCGTTGGCCATCATCCGATAGCCGGCGAAGCTCGCGTAGTAGCGCGTGGCCAACTCCTCGCAGAAACGGTTGCGATACTGCGTCGGGAAGTGATCCGACACGCGCCGACGCAGGCGATGCGCCCACAGCGCCACATGCCCGCCCGCGAGCCCACGCACGAACTGGTTGAATCCATCGTGCCGCGCGAGAATGTCGGCCGGATCAGCTGCCTCGAACGAGATGCCGGCAATCTTCCAGATCTGCAGGTAGTCGCCTTCACGGGTCTTAATGACGTGGTCACTCACGTGTGTCGAGTACGGGATATAGGCCGCAAGCGGCACTTCCCGGTTCGCGACAGACACGAGTTGCGGCTCGGCCCACATGTCACGCCATCCTCTTCAGGCGGACTGGCACATAGGCGTGCGCGCCCCAGAAGCGGCGATTACCCTGGCGCAGGACCATGCGAACCCGAAGCGCGTATTGCGCCAAGCGCTGGTCGTCGTGGCGCGTGATCACGCGCATCGCGACAAACACGGGGAGCAGCAACAACAGGATCGCGACGCCCAACGGCGGGCTTGCGAGCAGTGCCCAGATGGCTGGAATCAGCGTACCACCGCCAATCATCAGCAACGGTACGAGCGGCACACCCCAAAGCATCGCGGGACGCGTGCAGCCCTTGAATACGGGATCCTTGAGCGAGTACATGGCCAGGCGCCTCGGGATCAGCTCGTCGGGATCAGCATGCCGGCGATGACGGTCGCACAACCGACGAACAGGCCGCCGATGAACACGTTGGCGATATCACCGAAGCGCGCGTGCTGGAACATCATCCGGAAGCCCGCCCATATGATGGAAATCGAGCAGATGACGCCACCGACACCAAGCAATGTCGTCTGGATTGTGTTCAGCAGCGTATTGACCTGAGAAAGCTGCGCCCACGCAGAGTCCGTGACCATCAGAACCGGTGCGACAACGGCGGCTGATCTCGCCACTTTCCGCTCGAACAGCAACTGAGTCACGCGTCCTGGATAGCTTTCAAATTTATGTCGTATTCCTAACTTCATGATCGACTCCAACTGAATCGAATGCCTACCTTCTCTGTCAAAAGTGCCGAACTAGAACACCACCGCGCTGTCACCCGGGTCGTTCTTTGGATCCGCGATGGGTACGGTCGCCACACCGTTGCTGTTCTCTCGTGGTCGCCGTTTATCGGCCGATGGAGCACGAGGCGACAGAGTGGGAATCGCTGAATCAATCGGAACAACGGGGATCGGTTTGGTCCCAGTTACGCTCGAGGCCAATGGCGGCTGACGCGCCACGGCGTTCATGACGCGCTGGACATAGCCCGTTCGGTGGCCGGTCGAGAAGTTACCGCTCGCATAACAAGACAAGCTGGCAAGCAACGCCGCCTGGGCATCGAACCGCCAAATCGGCCTATTTCGAGCAGCAGTGAGACAGTCGTGCAGGATCGCGGCGCCCGCTGCCAGGTTGCGGCACGGTTCGAACGCGTTCTCGGTGGTCAAGCCGTAGGCTGACCAGTTTGCGCGATTGATCTGCGCCAGTCCGACACTGAAGTTCCATCCGCCCGCCTCCAGCGCGCGCACCGTTGCCACTGCTTCAGCGCCATTTGACGGCTGCCGCAGCAGTCGACCACGCACCACGCCGATCGCATAGGGATTGAATCCTGATTCGACTCGCACGATGGCTGCCATCATGATCGAAGGGATCTGCGGCGCACACTGCTGCGCCAGCGACGCAAAATCGAGCGGCATGATCAGTTCCCTCCTCCGAAACGATCCTCCTGTTGTTCGTTACGCTTGAGGAAGAGCGTGGCCGACTGCGCAGGATCATAGGGAACCTGTGTACTGCCGGCACCGTAGAATTCGGTGACCGTTGGCCACCGCCCTCCGATGCCCCACCAGACACGCGTATACAGGCGATGGTCGATCTCGACGTTGATTGCACCAGTTGTCCGACACAGCAGTTCGCTCTGCTCCGGACCTCCCCACACCAGTAGGTCCTCACGGCAATAGCCAGCGCTCGCGAACGTGTTGGTTGCAGACGTGCCCTGTGCCTGGCCTTCACCGAAATCACAGCTCGGAAACGGGTCACCGTGCCGCAGCGCACGCCACAGTTTCTCGATCGGCGGCACACACTCACCATACTGTTCAGGGCCACCGGGGTTCGACAAACACAGCATGACCTGGCAACCCCAGTCGTCCGCCAAGGCCGTACTTGGTCCGTTCAATGAGAGAACGAGAACAGCGGCAAGCGGTGCCATCCGGCGCCATATGGTTTTCCGCATGCCCGGCTGCCATGCGGCATGACGCCTGACACGCCTTGTCGCGGCCGAACTGCAGCACCGCTTCGCCCAGTTCATGAAGACGGCCAGCGCATCGATGTGGGCGGCCGCCATATCGAATATTCGGTTACTCGCAACATTGAGCGGCCCACGCGTCATCGTGCTGATGCACGGAGGATATGCAGCCGACATCGCGTTGGATCTGATCTCGGCCAAAACCCTCACGAATAGCCGATATACAGAGGCGAGACGGGGATAATGGGCGAGCTGACGCGACAGCATCGCTCTCCCAGTACCGCCACGAAACGAAGTCACCAGAAGCGATTTCATGACCGTCTTTCCTCGGATGGGGCTCCGGGCATCGACGTTCTGGCGGAAAAAGAGAACCCGCGGCGCCGGGGGCCTACCGCGGGTTCAACGGGGAATCAGGCGTCACACTAAAAAGCAAGAAGGCCTGCGATTGCAGGCCTTCTCACACGCGTTACGGCGCACCACGTCATCACACCAACATCGATACTACGGGGCCGCTAACGCGTACTCGGTCGTGCTACGCACGTTGACCGGATCAGATTGTTGGCTTCACTGTAGGGCAGTCATCGCGTCGATTCAAGCGTCGGCATCCGGTAATCGAGGCAATCGAGATCCCTGTTGCTCTGCTGTATTCCGGGCAGTTCCTAAAATTTTTTTCGTCCGACGCGTGTGCGAGTTTTCCAACGATGACATCGACACAATGCGGCTTCGGTTCACTTGCATCGACACGAGTACATCGCCAATTGCACGTGCAGACGTCATTGCTGAACATCGTCTTCATTCAGGATACGGGCGAGTGCGGAACACGCAGCGTGCAGTTCGAGATCGAATCGGTGGCGGGGGTATCGAGGAATCTTCAGCCGCCGGCACACGACCTCCCGGCTTGCATGCCAGAGGTAAACCATCCGCAGGACATCCCGATCTCGTGGCCGAAGCATTCTCCACGCCCGTGTCACACGCTCGGCGTCAACTGGGTCGTACGCGCCGCGATTGGACTGCCCCCAGTTGCGAAGACGCTCATCGAGTGACAACCCATGTTCATCGCACTTCATTGTCGTCTCCGCGCGCTTGCTCGTCGCACGTCTGCGGAGCACGGTATCGCGCGGGGTTTGACAGGAATCGCTCGATGTCCGCTGCCCGCCACCCGACCATCCGTCCACCTAACGCAATGGCAGGCGGAAACGTTCCGTCCCGCATGCGCTTGTAGATCGTCGAGCGTGACAGACCCGTGCACTGCTCGACTTGCCGCCGACGTAAGATCGTCAGCGTTCCGTCATCATTCCACGACATGATTCGCCCTCCATACCCGGCACATACGTGGCCGGAACTGAAAGGCATTCAAGCAGACGAGATGACGAACTTCCAAACCCGTCTTATCGACGGGACATCCCGTCGGATTTTCGAAGTCTCGCGGCGCAAACCACCGATCGCATCGGTCGCGCCTCCAAGCATTCAGGCTGAGATTTGGGTTCGAGCAAACTGAACGATCATGGCTTACCGCTGCTGCGGCCGGATGCCTCACCCGGCCGCTTTCGACCAGAACAGCCGGCGCTACTCAAAATTTCATTCGTATCCCAGCACCCACGCTGTTGCCTGACGACACATGGGAGATCGTGTCGTAACGCCAGGCCGCGTACATATCGGTCCGCTTCGAGAGCGGGTAGTCGTAACCCAGCGCTGCCGTCGACCAGTGGATATGATCACCCGCCGCGGGTCGTCGCTGAGTTCCGGCCCACGATACCAGGACGCTCCCGATCCCCGTTCGAATACTCGCGCCCACTTGCACGGTGTCGTCCGTGACGTGATTGTTGTTGTCAACGCGCTCGTACTGCGCAAACACCTTGATTGCGCGGAATCGATATGCGCTACCGATTAGCCACGCGGTCTGCGCCGTCGCGCCGTTAAGAAACAGCGAGGCCGTATGTAGGCTCTGCACGGCAGCCGTCGCCGAAAACGGGCCCGCGAAATACAGTACGTTCGCGCTGTAGTTCGCCTGGCCGACATGGCCGGCAACACCGGCGTTACTGTAAAGCACGCTTCCCGACAAACCGCCAACCTCCGGCGTCTGGTAAAGCACCGAGTTATCGATCGCCGTGTCGCTCTGTAATGATGCGCTGCCCATGGCCGAGCCGAGGTTACTATGCACGACGATTGGCGAGAAAACGAAGGAATTCACGAACGGATTGAAAAGCAACGTCGACACAAACAGCGGCGCGGTATTGCGTCCGAGCGTCAATTCCCCGAAATGGCCACCCAGACCAACGAAGGCATTGCGCCCGAAAAATGCCTGCCCGTTGAAGGAACCGATCTGACCGCCGTTCATCCGGAAAAAACTCTCCAGCGTGAACACGGCCTTCAGACCACCGCCCAAGTCCTCTGAACCGGACATCCCCCAGTAAGACGTTGTCATGCCGCCCGATCCGACCTGCCAGGCACTGCCCAATGCGCCGGCCGGATGCAACTCACCTACAAAGGCGTCGGCGAGCCCATAAAGCGCTACCGATGATTGTGCGTGTGCCATGCCGGTTGTCGTGGCCAACGCCAACGTCAGCACCGTCGTTGTACCCCGAAGCGATTTCTGCATATTGTCTCCTTTTCGTCGATGTTCTTTTTGTTGCGGTGCTGGTATCAGGTACGGTTCAATCCGGCCGCACGCGAGCCAGCGGCCGGCCACGGTCTGACAACGCGATTGCCACCACGATTTCGTCTGGTGCGGGTGAATCCGCTATCGTCAGCGACACCGTGTCGAAGAGATCGAAGTTCCACATGTCTGCGACGCCGTGCAGCGGAATATCAACGCTCGCGCCCGGCGCCCCACGTTTGGTAACCGACGGCATGATCGATGTCGCGCCGGGCAGGCGAGCACGTACTGCCTTGCCGAGACGCGGATGCAACAGTGCTGCACCACACTCGAGCGGCACGGCCGTGCCCACGATCGCGGCCTTGCCGTAGCCCTGAATGACCTCCGGCGTCACAGCCAGTGCCTGTATCGCGCGCGCCGTCAGCAGCGTGCCGAGCTCCGCACCGATGTCATAGAGCGGCTCGAGGGCGCTGTCCACGCGCAAATCGTTGAGCCGCAGGACGGCCGCCGCCACCGCCTGCCGGTGTATCGGCTCAATTGGCACCCCGAGTTCCCGATGACGCCCAACCAGGTGGACGATGATTTTCTCGATCTGTGCCGTCATGGTTGCGCCTCTACCTCGGCGATCTGGCGATCGCGTGCTCGCCCCGGCATCGGAAACGGTCCTCTCGCCGATTCATAAGCACGCGCGACGCGCAGCACCCGCGCGTCCGCTCCACGGGGCCCAATGATCTGCAGTCCGGTCGGCATTCCTGCCGGCAACCCGCAAGGCACGCTCACCGCCGGAAAACCAGTCTGGTTGCACCACGACGTCAGCGGCGGCGCTCCACGTAGTTCTTCAGGCAGCCCCGGTACGGGTGGTGGACCGCAATGAAAGGTTGGCGTCACCAACAGGTCGTAATGCTCGAAGAATTCGGTCATTGCGACAGTCAGCGCATGACGCGCTTGCAACGCATCGACGAGGGAGAACGTCGTTTCCCGTGCACCGCTCTCGGCTAATGTACGGACATCCGGATCAAGTTGCGCCTGTGCGTGTTCGTCGAGTTGTCGGATCCGTTGAGCAAAAAACACGGACCACTGAATCGAATGCATGCGACTCTTCAGATAGCCGCCAAGTGGCGCTATCTCCGCCTCCTCGACGTGCGCCCCCAGCGTTTCAATTACGGCAACGCCTTGCCCAACGCAGTCGGCAATCGCCGGCTCAACCCGAACGCCGGCCGGTGCGGCGCAGTACGCGACACGAAGCCCCGCAACACCGGCGTCGAGCCCGATGCGCCAATCTCGACAGCACGACATGAGCGGATCCTGCATGTGCTGCGCGCGTGCCATCACGGTGAGCATCAGCGCCGCATCGCTGACGTTGCGGGCGATCGGTCCCAATGTCGACAAGGACGTCCATGACCCTTCGGTGCCTGTCGGCACCATCCCGAAGGACGGTTTGAATCCCACTACACCGCTCCAGCAAGCAGGAACACGGATGGAGCCACCGCCATCCGTTGCCAGCGAAAGCGGCCCCATGCCGAACGCGACGGCCACCGCCGACCCACCGCTGCTGCCGCCTGACGTGACGTGCGTGTTCCACGGATTGCGGGTGATGCCGGTGAGCGGGCTGTCCGTGACGATCTTGTTGCCGTATTCCGACGTTGTAGCCTTACCGAACAACAACGCGCCGGCGTGCCGCAGCCGTCGGACAGCAGGCGCATCCTCCTGCTCGGCACCAGCCGAAGACACCAGCGAGCCGTACCGTGTCGGCATGCCCCGCACTGCTACCAAATCCTTGACCGAGACCGGCACACCGTCCAGCAATCCGCACGGTTCGTTTCGCATCCAGCGCTGCTCTGATTCACGTGCGGTCGCAAGCGCGCCCTCTTCGTCAATGCAACATAAGCAGTTGACCTGTCGATTAAACTGCGTCGCGTGATCCAGCACGACAGCCATGACTTCGACCGGCGACAGCGCACGACGCCTGAATGCCGCAATCAACTGACTGCCACTCATCGAGAGCAAATCATCCATACGTACTCCTAAATATATCGATTGAAAGAAAATATCTCGTATTCTCGTTGCCCCTATCCCTGACAAATCGGCTTGATGGGCCCCATCGAGTCAAGAAGCGCAAAGCTGTCATCCGCCAATGCTCGTCCGATGCGTGTCAGACACAGCACGTGGCCTCCGTCCTGACTCACACCGGTTTTCCCGCGCGGCAGGGCAAGCGAAACGCCGGGCAGCGCCGCCTTCACGCGAGCGGCATCGATGCTGCCTGCCATTCGCACTGCCTGTGCAAACAGGCAAATACCCGCATACGTGTTTTCGCCGTGCGGCATGACGACCGCATACCGCCCCAGTCGCGGGTCCCGTGCACTCGCATGGCGCTCGGTATAGCGTGCGAGGAAACTCCGGTTTTCGGGATTGTCGATGCTCATGAAGTACGAGGACACGCCGATGATGTCGGTTGACGCCCCCGTGGTTGCAATTGACAGCGACTCGTGTGCGATATCGGTCACGAGCTGCGGCTTCATCGCAAAAGACCGGTATTGCTTGACGAAGGTCACGGGATCGTCGCCAATGCTATGCCACACGACCTGGGGCGACTGATTGGCGACCTGCTGAAGAACCGCCCCGTAGTCGCGCGTGCCGAAAGGCAGCCAATACACGCTGAGCACCCGCCCACCGTGACGTGCCACCGCGGCTTGCAGTTGGGGCACCAGCACCTTGCGGTTGCTGCCGATATCCGACACCACTGCACACACGGTTCGTCCGCCCCCACGCATCAGCCACGCGATCAACGCATCCACCCGTTGGTTGGTAGTCAAGCCAGTAGTAATGAGCTGAGGATGACAGCGCCCCTCGTCGAAATTGGGATAGACGACGAGACGGCCGGCGGCTTTGGCCGCCTGCAGCGCAGCCTCCCGCTCCGATGGCAACACCATGCCGGTGACCATTGCCACCTCATCGCGCATGAAGAGTTGCTGCGCTTTCTGGAGTGTGACAGCTGTCGACATCTGCGTATCTTCGATCTTCAGCTCCAGCGGCCGGCCGAGCAATCCGCCTGCTGCATTGATCTCGTCAATGGCCAACCCCGCGCAATTACGGTTCGTTTCACCCACTCGTGTCAATGGACCGCTTAATGGCGCGAGCAGTCCGATTTTGAGCGGCGTCGCAGCGCGTGCGAATGACGGGACGACCGACACTGCCAGCGCGCTGGCAGCACCTCGTAATATGGTTCTAGAAAAGTCACGGCGGGTCAGGATGGTCTTCATCGGAGCTCGTCCAGGTGGAAATTTGGTTCAGTGTCGCCGGCCGGCGCCAGATATTGGGCAAGTGGATGCGCATCCACGTCACCGCGCCGAGGCCCGACGTCGCCAGCGTGAACGAGCCGCCCGCTCTTGAGTACGATGCATCGCTGCGCGCTGCGCAGCACGAGATCGAGGTTTTGTTCGACCAGCAGCACGGCCAGTTGCGATCGGCGGCACAGCGTCGGAATGATCTCGCCGATCAGTTCGACGAGATTTGGTTGCACGCCGTCAGAGGGCTCGTCGAGCAGCAGCAATTTCGGTCTGCCGCACAAGGCGCGCGCAATGGCCAGCACCTGCTGCTCGCCGCCCGATAGCGTGCCGCCCTGTTGGGCAAGCCGGGACTTCAGCACGGGAAAGTACTCGAACACCTCGTCCAGGATGTCGCCGCCGCCGGCAGCCTGCGTGCCCATCACGAGATTCTCTCGCACGGTCAGTTTCGGAAAAATCCAGCGCCCCTGGGGAACCAGCCCAATCCCGCTACGCGCAATCTGATGGGTACGCAGGCCGATGATGGACTGCCCGAGAAAGCCCACCTGGCCGCTCACGCGGGGTAGCAAGCCCATGATTGCCTTGACCAGCGTCGTCTTGCCCGCTCCATTGCATCCCAGCACGCCCACGACCTCGTTGGGCAGCACGTCGAGGTCGATCTGGTGAAGGACATCCGCATCACCATAGCCACCAGACAGTTGCTCAATGTGCAGCATACGTCGCCCCTTGCCCCAGATAGATTCGTCGGATTTCCTCGTCTCGCGCGATATCGTCGTAAGTACCCTGCCGCACGATCTGCCCGCGATGCATGACCCAGGTTTCGCATTGAAGCGCCTGCACAAACGCCAGATCGTGTTCGATGGCCAGCACGGCGCAACGCTCGCGTAATCGGTGAATGAGGCGCACCAGGCGTTTCGTGTCGTTTCCCGACAAGCCTGCAGCCGGTTCATCGAGCAGCAGCAACGCCGGCTGGCACATCAATGTCATGCCGATTTCGAGCCACTGTCGCTCACCGTGCGGCAAAGTTGCGGCCGGCAGGTCTGCCTGAACCGATAGCCCGATTTCTTCGAGGATCGCCTCGGGATCGGGCATCGGTGACTTCCGGTAACGCGTCACCCCAAGCCCTGCCACGAGCAGGTTGTCCCGCACGCTCATCGACAGGAATGTATTGGTCCCCTGAAATTTGCGCACGACGCCGCGCCGGCAGAACTGATGCATCGGTCGACCCGTCATACGTTCGCCGTCGAAATACAGCTCGCCTGCCCCGGGGCGGATTGCGCCTGACAACAGCCCGACCAATGTGCTTTTGCCGGCACCGTTCGGCCCGATCACACAGAGCAGGTCACGCGCTCCGATCGACACATCGATATCGTCGACCGCGTGGATGCCGCCAAATGCGCGCTGCAGCCCAACACCCTTCATCAACGGCTCGCTCATCCTCGTCCCCCTTCTACGTGGCTTGTGCGGCGCAAGGTCATACGCGCCGCGCACCGGCGAGCAATCCGGTATGCGTGTGTGGCTATGCCGCGCATGCGCACACCGTTCGGCAGGAACAGAATGCAACCGAGGAAGAGCGCCGCGAGCATCAGGGGCCACCACTCGGTGCTGAAACTCGAGACGGACTGTTTGAACAGCGTGAGCGCTACTGCCGCCACCATCGGGCCGCCGAGGGTGCCGCGACCACCGACGGCGACCCAGAGAATGACCTCGGTGGCCAGCACCGGAGAAAACACGTCCGGTGCCACCACGCCCGAACATGCGGCCATCAGCGCTCCTGCGATAGCCGCCATCGCCGCCGATGCGACGAACACACGCAACAAATGCCACGATGTGTGATACCCACAGGCTTGCGCACGCCATTCGTTGGTTGCGATCGCAGCGAGGATCTTGCCGTACTGGCTGCGGCAGGCGAACCATGTCACGAACAGGCCCACCAAGAGAACCGTCGCAACGGCGTACCAGGATTTCCTTGAGCCGCTCAGATCAACCGCGAAGCCGGCCAGCGTGAAGGACAAGCCCGGAATGCCCAGCATGCCTGTGTCGCCCCCTGTCACCGACTGCCAGCTCGTCGCCAGTTGCTGGGCGATGATCAGGACCGCCATGCTGATAATCGCGAAAAAGTGCAGCCTGACGCCCGCAAAAAGTAGGAAGTACCCCAGCACCGCCGCGACCGACATCGCACATACCAATCCAACAGCCATCCCGACGGCCGGCGTCTGGCCAAACTGCGTCGTGGCGACCGCGAAACCGTAGGCACCCAAGCCGAAGAACGTGGTGTGCCCCAGTGTGAGGACACCCGCTCTACCCCAGAGCAAGTCATAGCTGAGTCCGAGGAGCCCCATGATCAGTGCATCTCGCACTGTCGATAGCTGATACGATCCCAAACACAGCGGGAGGATCACCGCCGCTACGGCAATTGCCACCCATGTTGTGATAGGCGAGAAGTCGTCGCGGCCAAGCGTCCGATGACGCTGCATGAGGCGTATTTGAGCAAGGGAATGTCGAAGCATGACTTAACCTTTACCGAGGAGCTGATGAGCGGCGCTGAATCCAGGAACCAGACCCTGCGGCCTGAAACGGATCAAAACGATGGACAGAACCAACACCAGAGCCGAGGCGAGTGAAGGGTCGACGCGATAGCTAAGCAACGTTTCCACGGTGCCGACGAACGCACTGCCGACCAGACTGCCAACGATCGATCCGATGCCGCCCAGAACGATCACGAAAAATGCCTTGGCGAGATAGGCCACGCCGAGATGGGACTCCACGGAAACCATTGGAGCGACCAGCACGCCTGCCAGCGAGGCCAGCGCAGCGCCACCGCAAAAGGCCATTCGATTCAGGTACCGGGTATCGATGCCGACTGCCTCGGCCATCGCAGGATGTTGGATCACGGCGCGTAGTTGGGTACCGAAGCGCGTAC
Source organism: Burkholderia sp. NFPP32 (assembly GCF_900119325.1). Classification (NCBI taxonomy): domain Bacteria; kingdom Pseudomonadati; phylum Pseudomonadota; class Betaproteobacteria; order Burkholderiales; family Burkholderiaceae; genus Burkholderia; species Burkholderia sp. NFPP32. The sequence goes on from NZ_FPJP01000034.1 coordinate 26,729, forward strand.
AAGCAAAAATCAGCCAGCATCCCGCAGTCACCGTTAACGCCACGCCAATTACGAACAGCCGATACATCGGGTAGCTGCCGCCGGGCACGGCAAGTGCCCCGTTGATTGGCGCATACACCCGCATCGGCTGCGTGCCGAACACAAGCTCCAGCGCCTTCTGAACGATCAAGCTGACCGCGTACGTCGCCAGCAGCGTATGGAGGGGCCTTTCATAGAGCAATCGGATGACCAGGCGCTCCAGGCACCATCCGAGTACTGCACCGACCGCAGGCGCCGCAAACAAGGCGAACCAGAATGCCTGCGGCCCGCCTATCGACTGCACAATCGCTAACGTATAGGCACCGATCGTGACCCATTCGGCATGCGCAAGATTCACGATGTCCATCATGCCGAATATGATCGCGAGCCCGAGCGCCACCAGAGCCAGAATGCTTACATAACCAAGAATGTTGAAGATTGTTGTCATCGCTACCAGTCCTCTTTCCGTGTCCGCTGCGCCAATCCTGTCCGGCTCGAAGAGCTGCCTGACGATCGCCATATCAGATCGACGAACCATACCTCCGCCCCAAAGCTAAGCTTTTCTTAGTTTATAGACTAAGAAAAGCTTAGTAAAAAGCACAAAAAAAACAAAGAACCTCTTAGGATGCCTCGGAACACATCGACATCCTCGACTTTCTCAAAGCGCCTGAAACAGGCTCGACTACGCTCGGGCCTCACTCAAGAGCAGCTCGGTATCGAGGCGGGAATTGACGAATTTTCAGCTAGTGCGCGTATCAATCAATACGAAAAAGGTAAGCATACGCCCAAGTTGCAGATGGGCCAACGGCTTGCCAGTGCGCTGCACGTCCCGACCAGCTTTCTTTACGAAGACGATGACCTGCTCGCGAATCTCCTCGCCACGGCAGCAAAGTTGCCCCGTGAAAAAAAGAAAGCCCTTCTCAAATGCGCTGAAGCATTAGTACAAGCTCCTGTTCCTCCTACAAAGATCAAGTAACTCTTAGCACACAGACTAAGAGTTACTTAGCAAAAACGGCGAGCAATTCTTGGAAACTTCGAGAATGCCCGGCGACACAACGATACCCTCCGTGTTTTCCCAGCGCCTGAAACAGGCGCGCCTGCGCTCGGGCCTCACGCAGGAACAGCTCGGCATCCAAGCAGGAATCGACGAGTTTTCTGCTAGCGCCCGAGTCAACCAGTACGAAAAGGGCAAGCATACCCCTACGATTCAGACCAGCCAGCGTCTCGCCCGCGCATTGCTTGTACCCACGAGCTTCCTCTATGAGGAAGACGACCTGCTCGCCAGTCTGCTTGCCATCGCGGGTCGACTCAGCAAGGAAAAGAAACGAGCACTCATCGCCAGTGCTGAAGCACTCACGCAAGAGTGACACACTCATCGGTCAGTTTCGTACGCGTCTAATCAGCTGCCTCAGCGCATCGGCATTTCCCGCGGCCATCGCGTCGCACGCGCATCAAAGCCCCTATCCGAAACGATAACACTCGCCGCCCCATCGCAAATGGAGCGTCCGGTCATGCTCATGCACCGCAAACCATCATCCAGCGATTCCGAATCAACTCCAATTTATTATCATCAATCTACGAGCCCAGAAATCTCCTGTCAACGCGAACCTGCATCGCGTTTACCCCATAATTTCCGTAGAATGACCAAGCTACACCTTCGCTTGACATCCGTCGCGATCGCGCCTACCGTTAATTTATTATAATTAATTTGAGATCCCATGGACGGTAACCTTTGCGAGCTGACTGTGCGTGAGCTCAGCATGCTTTACGAAAACGGCGAGATATCGCCGGTCGAGGTCATGCGCGACGTGCTCGAACGCAGCCAGTTGCTCGATCCCGCAGTCAACGCGCTCTGCCAGCTTTCAGACACCGCGCTAGATATGGCGCGCGCATCGGAAGCCCGATGGCGACAAGGTGTGCCGCTCAGTCCACTCGACGGCATCCCTGTCAGCATCAAGGACAACATTTCCATCGCCGGCGTACCAACGCGTTTTGGTTCGCGCGCTACCACCCGCGAAGCGGCCCAGTCGGACAGCCCCTGCGTTGCCAGACTGCGCGAGGCTGGCGCAATCTGTTTTGCCAAGACCACCTTGCCCGACTTCGCGCACAAGATCGTCACCGACAGCCCGCTCACGGGCACCACGCACAACCCTTGGGATCTCACTCGTACGCCCGGCGGAAGCAGTGGCGGCGCCGCGGCGGCAGTCGCGCTCGGAATGGGCCCCGCAGCCATCGGAACAGATGGCGGTGGTTCAATTCGCATCCCCGCCGCATTCACCGGAATCTTCGGATTCAAACCCAGCTTTGGGCGCGTGCCCCATGCGCCCCGCGGCCCATTCGGGTTGCTCAGCCATGTCGGGCCCATGACCCGTTGCGTCGACGATGCAGCCCGCATCCTGACGGTGATCAGCCGCCCGGACAGCCGCGACTGGTACGCGCTGCCATACGACGGCGGCGATTACGCACGCGCGCTGCAGTGCCAGCCAGTCCCCAACGGCATCCGCATTGCGTGCAGTTCCACACTTGGTCTACCCGTCACGGTAGAAGCGGAGGTTCACGACGCCGTGATACGCGCCGCAGCAACGTTCCGCGAACTGGGTGCGCAGGTTCAGGCGGCCGACCCGCCTGGCGTCGACCGATGCAACGCCGTCCACACCACCCTGTGGCGCGCGAGTTGCCGGCAACTCGTGTCGAATCTGTCAAATTGCGGGGATGAGCTCGATCCGTCGCTGCAGGCGTATGCTCGCGCGGGAGACGACGTCTCACGGGAGGCCCTGCTAGGCGCGCTGATCGAGCGCGGCGACCTCGGTGCCGCGGTCAATGCATTTTTCGACCTACACGACATCCTCATCTGCCCGGTGTATCCGCGTGTGGCCATGCCGCTCGCCGAAGTGTCGTCGGGCAACGAGCTGTTTCCTCACTTCACGGCATGGTGTAACCAGTTGGGGCTACCCGCTGCCAGCCTCTATGCCGGCATGACAGCCACGCATCTGCCCATTGGCATCCAGATTATCGGGGGGCGCCATGCAGACGCATTAGTCCTATGGGCAAGTCACGTGCTCGAACTCGCATTCGGACGTGCCCCCCTCTCGGAAATGACGCGCGCTCTGTCCACGTCCGTCGTCGGCGCGACCTCGACTTGATCAAGGGCGAATCGAAACCGGTCGCCCGCGCTCCGTCCATGCATGCGGTCGCTGTTATCGGACGGTCGCCAGCGGAAGAAAGAGCGATAGCGGGTCGCTACCGAGTTGGATAAACCCGAAATGCCGATAGAAATCCGCGGCCCGTTCGTCTTTCGCATCGACCGCCAATGCAACAGCCGGAATCTCCGATTGCGCCGCGCGACGCAATGCGTTGACGAGTAGCGCGGCACCTAACCCGCGACCACGATATTTCAGATCGACGGCCAGTCGCCCCATGCGTATCGCCGGAACCGCGGGATAGCGCGGCAACTTTCGAGCCACGTCTCGCGGCAAATCGGCAAGTGCAATGCTTGCTGCGGAAAGTGTGTAGTAGCCGGCCACCACGTTGTCATCGAGCATCACGAAACACGCTGCTACCCGACGACGAACATCTTGCGTGACCAGTTCTCGAAGGTAACGATCGAGCGCGATTGACCCGCACTCGAACTGAGAGCGGTCATGAAGAGAAGCCAGAGCCGAGACAACGAATTGATCGCCACTCATTCGTCACGCAACAGTCGGTCGTGACTAGCGATCGCTCGTTTGAGCGCGTCTGCTGGCTCCGGCGGCGAAATGAGCGCATCGGCGAACCGTTGCGAATCTGACAAGGACAGCCGGATGACTTCCGCTTCGGCAATCGCTCGTTGAGCAGCCTCGCGAGCCGCGGAAATGACAAAATCCGTCATCGTACGTCCCTGCATTTCGGCGGCGCGCCGGATCGTGGCATGCACGTCCGATTCGATCCGAGCTTCAAACCTGGTTGTTGCCATAACAAAGCACCTCCTTGGTCCGATTGTACGGAAATTTGCCGGTCAAATCAAGATTTGTACGGAAATTTGCCGGATCGTGGGTCTGCCCGTCCAAGCGAAGCATCGATATTCGGGACGGATCGAACGACTCTCCCGAAACATTCAATCCGCACCGCGCCCTGCATTCAAATCCAGTTCCGAATCCAGCACCAGCTTTTGCCGCAAAGCAGCATGAACCTTGCGCAGCTGCGCCTCCGCTTCTTCCATATGTGCCGCCATAAGCTGTTGGACGGCTTCGACATCCCGCCGCCGCGCCGCATCCAGAATCGCACGGTGCGCAACAACGGTCCGTCGCCCAAACGCCTGATAATCGGCTTGCGTCACGTTCCCCGCGACGATCACCAACGAGTGAAGCATCTGATTGATGATCTGGCACAAGCTACGCAAAAACGCGTTGGGATGCGCCGCCGCCAACACATCATGGAAGTGAATATCCTCGTGGCGCTGATCGAGCGCGTCCTCATGGCGGGCCATGAATGGCTCGCAAACTGAAACGCTACGCTCAAGTGCTTCAAAATCCGTATCGGTCAGATGACCAACTGCGCCGGCGGCCATCAGCGGCTCGAGTACGCGGCGCACCGCGTAGAGATCCTCGAGCGTGATGTTCTCAAAGAACAGGAAGTTCTGGAGCGACTGAAACGCTCGGGCAATAGGCACGCGGGTGATCGTTGCACCACCCTCGGGGCCCGTGCTCAGACTCACCAGTCCTTGCACCTCCAGGGCCTTGAGCGCGTCACGCATCGAGCCTCGGCTGACATTGAATAGTTGCTGCAGTTCAGCCTCCTTGCTCAGGCGCTTGCCCGGCCGCAACTGCCCATCATTGATCCATTGCTTGATCATCTCGGCGACCTGATCGCCACGCTTGACGGCGCGCGGCCCCCGTTTGTTCGGCTGCACCGGCGGCGTCGTCTCAGTTGTCTTCTTTCGCCCTGCCATATTGTTACGTCCGTCGTTGGTCGTGCTTCGTTTGATCCCGGCGCCATTATCGGATATCCGCATCCCACGCGAGCAGCAAACCGCGCCTTACCAGCCGCACCCTCCCCATGTTCGGAGGTAGCCATGCCCGCGGCAACCCCCTACGCTGCTGGTCAAACGATCGGTACGGCTCCCGCTGGGTTCCCGTGCAGGTCGATCATCCGGCGCTCGCGCGCGATGTTTGGGGGAATCCGCGATGTCCCAGTATGTGCAACCGCTACGACTGCATCCCGAGTGCGCGGCACTCGCAACGAAGCTCGCCGCCCACGGTCTGCACCTCGATCAGCTCGCAGCCCGCATGCGCGCGCATGGCACGCAAGCCGATCAGACCGGGCACATCCCGGACGCGTTCTGGGTGCCGGACGAGATCCACGCATTGAACCTGAACCTCGTGCCGTCCGCGTATGGCGGCTGTCCCGAGGTTCAGTCGCTGGTGTCGCGCACCGCAGTCATGGCGTATCTCGGTTATGCGGATGCGGGCCTCGCCCTCGCGCTGCCTGGGCCGGGACTCGCGATGCCACCGGTCGTGGCCCTTGCCCACCCGCAGCAACAGGCGCGCTTCTTTGAGCGTTTTCACAGCCCGACCCCGCGCTGGGGAGCATTTGCCATCACGGAACCCGACTGCGGATCCGATGCAACAGCCATGCGGACTACGGCACGCAAAACCGCGCGCGGCTGGGTGCTCAACGGTACCAAGTGCTTCATCACCAATGGCGCCCGCGCCGACTACGTGATCACATTCGCCACGGTCAACAGGCAATTGGGCCGCTTTGGCATTCGCGCATTTTGCGTCGATAGCGATACCCCCGGCTTCTGCGTTACCCGTATCGAGCGAATGGCGGGCCTGCGCGTGAGCCAGCTCGCCGTGCTCACTTACGCCGACTGCGAGGTGCCGGACGACGCGCTTCTCTGCCGAGGCGACGAAAGACCGCTCGACGACGCATTCGCGGGCGCCCAGCATGCGTGGGACTATTTCCGGCCGCTACTCTCGTCGATCATGATCGGCACATGTCGACGGGTACGCGACGACCTGGCGGCTTACTTCGACGCCGACGGATATCCCCGCGACATCCACCTACGCGCCGCGGACGTCAATAATCATCTTCTTGACATCGACCGGCAAATTACCGCGGCGCACTTGCTGTGCCACCACGCTGCCTGGAAATTCGATTACGGCGTCGCTTCGTCGATGGATGCGTCGATCACCAAGGCCTATGCCTCGCGCGTGGCCGCCCGCATTACCCACACAGCCCTTGAGCTCGCTGGCCTCGACGGCATCGCCGCCTACCCGTCGCTCGAACAAAGTTATCGCGACGCCAAGGCCTTCGACATCATGGAAGGCACCGGCGATCTGCAGCGACTCATGATCGCCCGTGCCCTGCAGCGGGCAAGCGCTCTGCCTTGGGACGTCGCTTCCGGTACCTCCCAGTGTCCCGCACCATCCGGCACGTCCCCGACCTTTTGATGCCCTTACCGGAGATCGTTCATGGCTTCGAATCCTGCCTCATCCCGCTCCGACGTTCCTGCCGCCGTGAAAGCCTGCCTGCTGTCGGTGCTCGGCAGCAACCTGAGCGCCGATCTCGTCGTCGACGACACGAATCTGTTCGACCTCGGCATCGATTCGATGAACATGACGGAACTGCTGCTGCAACTCGAGCAGCGCTTCGGTTTCACGCTCAATCCGGAGGATCTGTCCTCGGATCTGTTCCTGCGTTTCGATAATCTGGTCGCGTTCGTCCAATCCCATGTCTCATCCCATTGACCTCGCCGGTATCGAGCCGCGCATCGTCGCGACAGCGCGATACATCCCGTCCACGCGCCTCTCGCCAGACACACGCATCGAATTGCACGCGTCGACGCACAGGGCTCGGGAAACCGTCATGCAGGCCGTCTATGCCGATACGCTGCGCTGGCGCGATAGTGTCGCGCCGGCCGCTACAAGCAGCGACTCGCGATCCGGAGCCGGTTTCGCAGCCGGGGGCGTAGTCGCCGCGGAGCCTTGCCTGTCGCTCTCGGACATGGCGCTCACTGCCGCCCAGACGCTGATCGCGGCCTTGCCTCCGGCGCAAACCGCGCCGCCAGACCAAATTATCGTATGCGCCAATAGTTTTGAACACGACCTGGCGCTCTCCTGTGCGTGCCGCCTGCATCACGCGCTCGGATCCAACCGATCACCCTTCGCCATCGGTCTGCTTCATGGCGTATCGCCCTTGATGGCGCTGGATGCAGCCATGGCTCTCATGGCGGCCGACACCCAATTGAGCACGATCCTGATCGTGGCGGCAGAGCGCTGGCGCGCACCCTTCTCGCGCCGGGTCGGCGCGCTCGCCGTCTTGAGCGACGGTGCCGCGGCCTTGTTGGTCGCACGGCGCCCGGGTCCCGGATGGTGCGTGCGCCACCTGTCGATACAGACACCATGCGGCGCTTACCCGCTGGCGACAGAAACGAATTACGTCGACACGGTGACGCTCGCGCACGTCATCGGCGAGACCTGCGCGCGTGTTGAGTTGGGTCCCGCGGAACTTGACTGGATTGTGCCCGCCGCCATCAACCCACGACTGATACATGAAGTCAGCGTACGTTGCGCACTGCCTGCCGAACGCGTCTGGGCCGACGAGGACGCGCCAGGCTGCTTCGGCGTCGCGGACCTTCCCGTGCGTCTCGATGGTCTGCTGCGCTCGATCGCACCCGTGAGCCACCAGCACATGCTCGTCTGGTCGGCGGGCTTTCAGGGGCAGGTCGGCTGCGCCCTGCTCGAATTCTGCGGAGATGCGCCATGATGGCGCCGGTAGGAACCTGCGAGTTCTCGCTCTCCGGCGTCGCGGTCAGCCTGCCGGAAAAGACCGTCGACACGCACCGCTGGGCGGCCCGCTGCCGCTTGCCGGATGCGGATGCCCGAGCCCGCGCCCTGATCGATAACGGTGTGATGCAATTCCATGATGCGATGGGAGAGTCGCCAGTGGCGCTGGCCGTCCGCGCTGTTGCCGCCCTGCTGCGCCAACCCGGCACGGCACCCGAGACCGTCGACACGCTCGTCTATACCCACACGATCCAGACCAGCGTCATCGCACCGCCCGCCAGCACGCTGCAACAGATTCAGTCCGAAACGGGCCTGCGCCAAGCGCTGGCCTTCTCGATTGCACAGCAGCACTGTGTTTCGCCGATGGCGGCTATCCATGTCCTCCATGCGCTAAGTGCCCGGCCGCGCCCCGTTGAGCGCGCGATCGTCGTGTGTGCCGACGTGATCGGCTCCGAATGTGATCGACTGCGGGCGATCCAGGACCTCGCGCTGCACAGCGACGGCGCATGCGCCATGCTGCTGGAGCGAAACGGTACTCACGACGTCATTGCCGGTTTGCACCTGTACACGGATGGTCGCTTCTTTCGCGGCACAGATGACGAACTGCAGCCCATACCCGACGACCGCTACTACTGGTCCGCATTTTCCACCATGCGCAGCGCGATTCGGCAAGCCGGCATCACGCCCGGCGATGTCACTCACGTACTGCCCCATCACGTCAATCTGCCCGGATGGACACGACTGATGGCAATGCTCTCCATCCCCGAAGAGTGGCTTTACACCGCGAACTTCGCCCGCATCGGTCACGTCTTTGGCGCCGATCCATTCATCAATTTCCACACCTGTGCCGACCGGGATGTCGGAGGTTGGTCGCTGCTGTTTTCCTGCGGTCTTTCCGGCTGCTTCGGTGCCATGGTGATACGGCACTAACCGTCCAGCAGGTCCCTTCAACGCTCCCCCTATACCGCCATGAAAAATATCCTCGATCTTGTTCATGCAGCCGCGCATCGGACGCCAGATGCCGAGGCGCTGGTGTACGGGTCGACGCGCGTCACCTATCGAGCGCTGGCAAGCCGTGCGCACGCGCTCGCGCGTATGCTCTGGTCGCTTGACAGCGCGCCCGGTGCGCGTATCGCGATCTTTCTGGACAAGCGCATCGAAACCGTCGTATCGATGCTCGGCACCGCTGCCGCCGCACATGTGTTCGTGCCCATCAATCCGCTGCTCAAGCCCGAGCAGGTCGCGCACGTGCTACGCGACTGCGATGCGGGCTGCCTGGTGACGACCGCGCTACGAGCGCGCATGCTGCACGACAACGGCGTTCCCGACGTCCCACACATCATCATCGTCGATCCCCCAGGCGCCGCAGAGCCGTCCATGGCGAGCACGAGCAACGTCCATCGCTGGCCCGACTTCATGCGCGACGCTGAAAACACGGACATCGACGTGGCGGCGCCGGTGGCTCCTGCGGTATCCAGCATCGATACCGATTTGGCCGCGATCCTCTATACGTCGGGCTCAACCGGGCTTCCCAAAGGCGTGATGCTCAGCCACCGCAACCTGCTCGAGGGGGCCTGGAGCGTCGCCGACTATCTTCACCACACCGCCACCGACCGCATCCTCGCTGTGCTGCCGCTCAGTTTCGACGCGGGTCTGAGTCAACTCACGTCGGCCTGGTCCGCCGGTGCCGCGACCGTTCTCGTCAACTATCTGAGCGCGCAGGATGTCGTCAACGCGTGTGAGCGCGAGCGCATTACGGCCATCACCGGCGTGCCGCCACTCTGGATGCAACTGGCGCGCGCCACGTGGCCAGAAACGGCGCGCAGCACGCTGCGCTATTTCGCCAATACCGGTGGCCGGCTTCCGGTCCCTGTCCTGCAGCAATTGCGCACGCTGTTTCCGCAGGCACTGCCGTATCTGATGTACGGCCTGACAGAAGCGTTTCGCTCGACGTTTCTCGATCCTGGCGAGGTGGACCACCGCCCCGACTCGATCGGCAAAGCCGTGCCGAACGCCCGCATCCTGGTCGTTCGTCCCGACGGCTCGCCCTGTGCACCCGGCGAGACCGGCGAGCTGGTGCATGTCGGCGCGTGCGTCACACTGGGTTACTGGAATGATGCAGCACGCACGGCGCAGCGCTATCGCCCCTCTCCAGAGCCAAAACCGGGCGGCGCGCCACGCGACATCGCCGTCTGGTCCGGCGACCTCGTCCGGCGCGACGAAGAGGGGTTTCTCTACTTCGTCGCGCGCAACGACGCGCAAATCAAGAGCTCCGGATACCGGATCAGCCCCGAAGAGATCGAGAACACCGTCCACGGTAGCGATCTCGTGGCGGAAGCGCTGGCCATCGGCGTTCCCGATGACGAACTCGGCGAAGCAATCGTCCTGCTCGTCGTGCCTGCTCACGCTTTGTTCGATGCCCAAAAGCTTCTAGACTGGTGCACGCAGCACCTGCCGCGCTACATGGTGCCGCATCAGATCGTCGTGCGGCAAAGCATTCCGCGCAACCCGAACGGCAAGTTCGATCGCAGCGCCCTTCGCGCCTCATTCTCGGCGGCGAACAATGGAATTGAAGGGAGGCGCTCGTGAACCATCCGTTCAGTGAGCGCGACGGCGTGCTGGTCGTCGGCGGCGCAACGATCGGGCGCATTGCCGATCGCGCAGGACGCACGCCCTTCTTCGCGTACGATCGCGCAACGATTGATGCTCGCGTGCGCGCATTGCGCGACGCGCTGCCGCCTGGCGTCCTGTTGCACTACTCGATCAAAGCCAACCCGATGCCCGCTGTTGTCCACCATCTTTCGACACGCATCGACGGGTTCGATGTGGCCTCGGCAGCCGAAATGGCACTTGCGCTCGATGCAGGCATGCCGGCCGATCGGATCGGCTTTGCGGGTCCAGGCAAGGGGAGCGATGAATTACGTCGCGCCGTCGCAAGCGGTGTGAACGTCCACGTCGAATCCCTCACCCAATTGCATCTCGTCACAGCGCTCGGCTGGGAGCTCGGTGTGCAGCCCAACATCGCCATTCGCATCAACCCTGACTTCCACGTCGATCGCAGCGGGATGCGCATGGGGGGTGGCGCCGCTGCGTTCGGCGTTGATGTGGAGCAAGTGCCCGCGCTCCTGCGTGAACTCGATGCGCGCGATGCGGCCCTCGCCGGTTTTCACGTGTTCTGGGGCTCGCAATGCCTGCACGCCCCAACCGTGATCCAGGCCCAACGACAAAGTGCGGACCTCGTGATGAAACTGGCGGCCGAGCGGCGCGTCGCCCCGCGATTCGTGAATCTGGGCGGCGGCTTCGGCATTCCCTATTTCCCGGGCGAGACACCGCTTGACTTGGGGGCGATTGCCGAAGCGATGCGCAGCTGGCTGCCGCAATTCACGGAAAATCTGCCGGGAACCCGTCTCATCCTCGAACTGGGTCGATATCTGGTTGGCGAAGCTGGCATCTATGTGTGCCGCGTCATCGACCGCAAGGTCTCCCGCGGCAAAACGTTTCTCGTGACCGACGGCGGCCTGCACCATCATCTCGCGGCTTCGGGGAATTTCGGGCAAGTACTGCGCCGCAATTTTCCCGTGATGCTTGGCAATCGCCTGGGCGAAGCACCACGAGAGCGATGCCACATTGTCGGATGCCTGTGCACGCCGCTGGATCGAATCGCCCACGACGTGCCGCTTCCCGAGGCCCACATCGGCGATCTCGTGGTCGTCTTGCAATCCGGGGCATACGGACGCTCGGCCAGCCCCAGCCGCTTCCTCGGTCATCCCGACGCGATCGAAATGCTCGTCTGACAGCCGTCACTCCCGTGGAGAATCACCATGCAGCCTTTTGCATCCCGGCCGCCGCAGCCGATACCCGAATCGTGGGCATGGACCGACGAGCAACGCGATCTCTATGCAGCCAGCCAGCGCTTCGCGCGCGATCGACTGGTCCCTCTGTTGTCGGCGCCTGCATCGGACGAGGTGTGGCAGGAAACCATCCGGCTCGCCGCGACGCTCGAACTCGGCACGATGATCCTGCCTGCACACCTCGGGGGCATGGCAATCGATCGCCACGACTTGGCACTCGTGGTGAGCGCACTCGCGGCGGGCCCCCTGGAGCGGGCGGCCGAGCTGACCATAAGTGTGCCCGCACTGATGACGATGCGCGCGCATGACGCGCTCGGCTGGCTTGCCGTACACGACATCCAGGACTATTTCGACGGCAAATCATCGATCGCATGGACCGTACCGGATAGCGCATCCGCCACACTCTGGCGGTTGCGCTCGAAAGCCGTAACACGGGGGCAAACGCTGTGGAGCAGTATCGATGGCCAAAAGCTCGCGCTGATCGAGCAACTCAACGATCCGAAGCTTTCGCAAGGCAAGTGCGTCGCGACGCTGGGCACGCTCTGTCTCGAACGAGTCGGCGTCGATGAGCTTGGGGCCACCGCGCCGTGCATGACGCTCATGACACTCGAACAACGCGATCCACACGGCGTTTGCCCCGTGCAGACATGGCTCACCGAAATCGGCCTCTACCTGTGCGCACTGTCCATCGGCGCGATGCAGCATAGTGTGCAGTTCGCACTCGACTATGGCACATCTCGCCAAGCTTTTAAAAAGCCGCTGATGGCGCATCAGCTCGTCGCCACGCGCCTGGCCGATATGCTGATCGCGACCCACGGCAGTCATCTATTTCTGCGTTCCGTGGCCAGTGCGCGTGCACCGCTGCCGGTATCGCTGGTGCGCCAGCTCGTGCGGCACATCGTCGCCACATCGGCTGATGTCAATCGCAAACTGGTCCAGTTCTGCGGCGGTCATGGGTACGTCGAAGGACTTCCGCCTGCCGCGCGTTTCCAGACCAATCATTGGTTTGCGTGGTTGCTGATGCGAATCGATTCGGCACTGGCGCCGTTTACGACATCCGCGCAGTCATGATGAGCGAACGGAGCATGCGCATGAACGATCGCATGAGCGCGCCAAGGCCTCGCCTGAACGCGGCGAACGACGCCTCGGAGCGATGCTGGTTGCGCGAACCCGATTCCGACGATGTCGGTGCAATCGCCGCGTGGTTTGCGCGAGCTGATATCAATCAATGGTTCGATTTCGGGCTCGGTCGACAGGATTTGCCATCGCTTGCGCTGCACGCGATGCTCAATACTGGACGACACCGCATACGCATGTTCGGGCCAGACGGATGCCGCTCGCCAAGTGGCCTGGTCGCTGTAAGCGATGTCACGCACCGCTTCGCGACGGGTTCGTTCTGGGTACTGCGGGACAAGCAACGTCCCGCCTACCCCGATATGGCGTACGATGCTTCAAGACAACTCCTGCATGAAACGTTCGACCGCGATCAACTGCATTGCATCACGGCGTGGGCCGTCCACAGTAACGTACCGTCTCAGCGTCTGCTCGCACGACTCGGCTTTCGCCTGATCGGGTTGCAACGTGACTGCCATCTCGTCAACGATGTACGAGTCGGTCGGCTCCTTTACGATTTGTTGCCAGACGATTTAGCTGACTCGTCAGGTGTATCGTGAATGCGCCCGCCATCACGGCGCTCGCTGCCTACGTGCCCCCCGCCATCTCACTCAAGCGTTGGCAAAAGATCGAGGCCACGCTTCTCGCGACAGCACCCTCTGGCTGGACAGCGTGGATCCAATCGTGGCATCCGGAATACGATGCGGTCGAAGAATCGCCAGCGACAGCGATAGATAATCTCACCACCAGACGATCAAAAAAACCTCGGACATTTCGAATCCCGGTCGAACAACACGTCGATCAATCAGGGCTCGCAGCGCGCGTGGCGCAAGTGATCTGCAGCAGGCGAGATCCGCGTGCGGCGCCCATCGACATCGTGATGTTCTGCCATTGCAGTCTCAACGAACATGTTTCAACGACAACGGCCGGCCGCCTGGGCGCATTGGTGGGCGCCGCGTCCTTTCCGTGCTCCGTGTCGCAACAGCAGGGCGCATCGCTCTTTACAGCGCTGCAACTGGCCACCGACATCCTGGCCGCGGAACCCGATACCCACGCCATTCTGATCGTCGCAGCCGAGAAGTGGTGCCCACCATTTTCGCGCTGGATCGGCCCCGGCATCCTGCACGGTGACGCAGCCGGGGCCATCCTGGTGGAGCGGCACGCCGATGCCGTCAGCGGACTGGCGATAATCGACGCGGCAACCTGTTCGCTTCACCCGATCCCGATTCAGCCGACATACGCCGGTGCAGCGCTCGACGCGAACTGGGCGTCTGCGCTTCTGACCATGATCGACGACATATTGACGCGGCACCACCTTCGTTCAATTGATCTCTCGGCCGTGGTCGGGCACAACGTTGACCGTCGATTGAATGACCTTGTGTCTCGATATCTCGGTTTCCCGCCAACCGGCCGCGGCCACCACGTGTATCTGGGCGCAGCTGAATCCATCGTGCAACTGGTCGACACCCTCCGCACAAACGCGCCGCCCCCGCAATCCCGGCTGCTTGTGTGGGGAATCGGACTCAGTGGTCACCTCGGCTGTGCGTTGCTCGCGATCCGGGGCACCGTGTCTCTGCATCACAATCTCAACACCCGAGATCCGTCATCGTGACCATGCAATTCGGCATACCGTATGTCGCCTACTATCTGCCCGATCAAGTCAACGACGTTCGACACTGGGGTCGGATAACGGGACAGTCGGATGCGACCATTACGCGCCTCGAACAAGCCGGTGTGCGATGTTTCCATGACGCCGCCGGACAGACCGCGTTGTCGCTCGCGACGAACGCGATCAAGACGCTACTGGACACTGGCACGTTCTCGTCCGACACGATCGATTGCCTCGTCTATGTCCATACGCTTCAAGGCAGCATTGCACCGCCTCCGCTCTCCCTGCCACAGCTCCTGTGCAAACGATTCGGTTTCGTGAAAGCTGCGGCGTTTTCGTTAGCTCAGCAGCATTGCGCATCCTCGCTCGGCGCCTTGCGCATTATTCGTGCAATGTTGATCGCGCGCCCGGTCATCGATCGGGTGTTGCTGGTCGGGGCCGATGTCATGCCGATCGACATCGACCGACGCATCGAAGCAGCCGGACTACTGAGCGATGGCGCTTTCGCCGCGCTTGTCGAGCGCGACGCCAGGGTCAATCGCGTGCTCGCGTTGGCGAGCCACGCAACCGGAAACGGCTGGCGAGGGACGCTCGGACAAGGAGAGCCGCGCTTTGCGGCCCAGTATTTTCTTGCGGCTCGACAACTGATCAAACGAGTTGCTGACGAAGCACACGTCCCGTTGGCCGAGGTACAGCGTGTTCTGCCATCCCATCTCGACCTGCCCGCGTGGCGCCGCATCGTCGAATCCCTCGGACTGGCATCGACATGCCTGTTCGTCGACAATTTTCCACGCGTCGCACATGTGACCGTGAGCGATCCCTTCATCAATCTCGCCGACTGCCATGATCTGATGTCAGGCAAATCTTTCCTGCTCTTCGCACAAGGAGTGGGCGGATTTTCTGCGGCAGCCCTACTAATGCGCTAATTTTGTCGGATACCGGGAGCAGGTCTGCGTCGCACTCTCCGCTTGCACAAGCGACGTCCACCGGGATTGGATCGGACCACCAGTTCAAAAAACATGAACTGCAAGCAGATTTCAGTATTAAAAAATTACAATTAATTGATCACCGCTCAAGACATCAAAATTAAAATGGTAAATTCCACGATTATGGCGTCCCACAGAGAATCGACCGAGATGACAAATTCACTGTCTAGGCTGGGTATCATGCTCGCCGAATGCCATGCGGCAGGTTCGAGGTGGTAAAAGTGTGTCGCGTTTTCCGATATCGCGCGAGCGGCATATCATCGAAATTGTTACCGCCAAACAAGAAATTGACGACTCGCATTGCTCCCTTTCTTGGCCCTTTCTTAAAGGCCAATAGTTTTCGATCGCTCATCAACTCGTTTTCCAACACTGCACATTCGTTGGGTTTTCCTTGCTATGCCATCAGCCGAGTATCAAGACTTCGCTCCCGCTCCAGCCCTCGCATTTTCGCTGAGACAATCTACGCGCATTATCCCAATAGTTGGACGAAGCACTATCAGCAACACGACTACGGATTCATTGACCCGGTGCACCGAGCGGCTTTTACTTACGATTCGCCTTATCGCTGGAGCGAGATTTTTGGTTTGAGCGAGCTCGAGCGGCGTGTGCTTTGGGAAGCCCACGATGCTGGACTGACGCACGGTCTCAGCATTCCGATTCACGAGTCGGACGGCAGCGTGCTGCTCTTCAACTTTTCCGGCCCGTCGTCTCGCGTCAACGCTCCCCTGAATTCACGACTGGCCCATTTGACCAGTTCGCTCTTCCATGTCGAATTGCAGCGCCTTACGTCGATCCCACATATTGAGCCGCCGACCCTTCGCCTCTCCTCCCGTCAGCAGGAATGTCTTTATTGGGTGGGACAAGGAAAAACGTCGCCGGAAATCAGCATCATTATGGGCATATCGCACCACACGGTCGACTATCACATCACTGAAGCCATGAAAATCCTGAACGTCAATAGTCGAACGAAGGCTGCTGTTTACGCCTCGGTTTATGGATTGATCCCGCACTGACGACCGCATACTCCTGTCCCGAAATAAGCTTGGCCGCTACAAACAACCTACTCAACCGCCATTACCCCTGCTCTACCCGAGTCCGAAAAGTAGTGTGCACCGCAACCTGATCAGATCGCTTCGCCCTATCACGAGCGGCCTCGCCTGTTGCCGGCGGGTTCGCATCCGAGTCGACCGGTAGCGCCCCCTCCCATACGGACTAGTTTCTCCCAAGGCTTCGCGTTGCTAGCGTGGCACTCATCGATATACGGGAGAATGTGCCATGTTCGTCATTGTCGCCGGCAAACTAAATGATCTGCCATTCGAGATCCGCCACACATTGGGCGCATACCGTTACGATGTATTCATGCGGCGACTTGGATGGGCATTACCAAACGCGATAGAACACGCCACCGCTGAATGGGATCAATTCGACGACGGAGATACGGTTCAGGTTGTGGCGCTCGATGCCAGGCGCCAGATATGCGGCAGCGCCCGGCTGTTGCCCACTTCGGCTCCATATCTGCTCCAGCATTTGCTCCCCATCTCATCGGGCCTCACGCTACCTTCTTCGCCGACAGTGTGGGAACTCTCGCGCTTCGCGGGATCGATTGCTCATAACCGGTCGACGGATATGACGTCTGGCATGCTGCTATTTCCCCACGTATTGGCCATCGCGATGTCACTGGGCGCGACACGCATCATCGGTGTCGTAACGCGCGCCATCGCGCGACTGTATCGTCGATTCGGGCTCGATCTCCAATGCATTGGACCTGAACCCGAGATATCCGGATTTCCGTTTCTGGTTTGCACGATTGACCTCACATCCACAACGTTCGTCGAACTCGATCTTGATCCTAACGCGCTATTGAGTACGGTCACGTGGTTTGGACCGGACGCATCGGAAACGCCGCCCGGAATAGGATTAGCCGCAATGCCGCCATCTCTGTCCGACCTTTCCGAATGCGACGGCGCAAATCACGCGTTCACATCGAACGCCTAGAGTGCCGCCATGATCCCGCTGATCATGGATACCGCCTCACACTCGTGTTTCGATGATGACGCATGTCCGCGTCCTTCACCCAGTCCGGCCTGATTGCAGACGCGTATGCCTGGCTACTGCGCGACGCGTCACCATTTGACTGCCCGCTCAGTCCCAGACGCTCGTCGATTGCACGCGCGACGGTCGACGATTTCGGAAGCCGATGACGGTCACAATCCGCCCAAAATGTCACCATGGTATCGAACAACACCGACAGAATCGCGGTCATGTAAGGCAGCTTGACAACCACGCCATCTATAGATGGACCACGGTCGGTCCGATCGAAAGGAGTGTCCATCCCATCGGCTGGCATGTTGATCCGCAGCGCGTCGAGCTCGCGCTGCAGGCGATCTTCGACGCAATAGTGCACGGTCGCCGAATGCGCCAGCACTTTCCTGAGCTCACACAGTTTCTGATCCTTCAGTTGCAGGCATCTTGTGAGGCGACGGATTTCGGCCTCCGCGCCCCGCAACCGATGCTGCACAGCCGCGCAATCACACGATGGCGCCGAGCAGGTTGTCGTATTGCTCGCTTGCCATTCGTCCATGGTATGCCTCGCCTTGCACACAACGCATACATCGCCGCAAGAACTTTAGCCGCGAGTGCGCAGGCCACACCAACCGACAATAGGCGGCCATTATTGCGCAAGCTCGAATCACGGTTTCAGCGGGCCCAGGCAGCAGCAACGTGCTGCTCGCCTGAATCTGCATGTCTATTTTTTCGTCCCTGTCAGGCGCAATGTCAACTATGAAACCCAGTAGGGTTGCGGCAGTCGGCCATCACTGGCGTGGTGAGTCAAGTTCGATCGAATCGTGCGAGTGACGATCTGAACAACGCACGAAACCCTAACCATCATCGAATCCCCGCGAACGATGGTTGAGAGTCTGGCGAGCGTTTCGACCTCCGGCGCTCAAACGCGCCGCTATGCGGCGACCGATTCTCGCAGCGACAACGCCATCGGCGTGCTCGTCTGGCAACCACTACCACAATACTGCCCCCAGTCCTCCATCATTCGGCGTCGACGCTCGAGTTGATCGCGACGCCGGTAAGCCGCCACGGTCAGCGACGCAATCGTGTGCGCCAGCGCCTCTTCAGCCAGCGAATCGGGATATTCCGTGCATTCAGCCACCCAGTCGCGGAACGTCGAACGGAAACCATGGACCGTCATCCCGTGCCGCGACATGCGCCTTAACAGCGTAAGCATCGCCATGTTCGATAATGGACGTCCCTCCTTGCAGCCGGGAAACAGGTAGCCGTATTTCGATCGGGGCAGCGCGCTGCGCACGATTTCAACGGCGCGCTCGCAAAGTGGCACGCGAAGCGGTCGGCCACTTTTCGTCCGATCGCCGGGAATCGTCCAGATGCGGTTGGCCGGGTCAAACTCATCCGGTCGCGCGAAGCGCACCTCGTTCGTGCGGGTTGCCGTGAGAATCAGCAGGTGCAGAACTCTCGCGGCGCGGACGGGTTTCGAGTTCTCGAACAATGTCCAGCTGATCCTCCCAAGGCAGCGCGGCATGGTGTTTCACGTGTGAACGCGTCTTCGACCGAGGTAACACGAGTTCGAGATGGTCGACATACCGTGCCGGGTTGCTGCCCGTGCGATGACCCAACACCGTTTCCGCGTCGAGAATCGCTTTAATGCGCCCGCGTACCCGCCGCGCGGTCTCGGCCTTCTTCGTCCAGATCGGCTGAAGGATCCGCACGGTCACCGCCGTGTCGATGTCACGCACCCAGATGGTACCGATCACCGGATAAGCGTACCTTCTCGAGCGGAAAATTGGGGGACGAGGTCTGACGTCGCAGGCACGTCATTACCCGCAAAATTCTTGCAAAATCATGAAGTTGCAGAACACCAAAGAAGATCGAGACCCCCCCGCGGAAGTCCAGCATGACGGAAGGATCGCTCTTATTGACCATTGGACTAATATGGACCAACATCGCTGTTAGTCCATACTAGTCCACACGGAGCATGTCATGCGCACTGTCAATATCCATGACGCGAAAACCAACTTCTCACGGCTCGTCGACGCTGCGGCCGCCGGCGAAGAGATTGTGATTGCCAAGGCTGGCAAACCCGCCGCCCGCCTTGTTCCCATCGAACCGGCAAAGCCGCAACGGCGCTTCGGCGGCCTCAAGGGCAAGATGCAGATCGCGGACGACTTCGATGCGCCGCTGCCTGACGAGATGCTGGCTTCGTTCGAGGGCCGGTGATGCGCCTGCTACTGGATACGCACGTCTACCTTTGGTCTGTTCTTGACGACCCTAAGCTGTCCCAGCGCGCGCGCAAGCTAATCATGGAAGCCGACGAGGTCTTTGTCAGCGCCGCAACAATATGGGAAGCGTCGATCAAAGCTGGCCTCGGGAAGCTCGACGTCGACGTGAACGAACTTGTCGCCGAGATCGCGGCCGCCGGCTTCGTAGAGCTGCCGGTTCGCGTCGCACACGCTGCAATGGTTCGGGACCTGCCTGACCTTCATCGCGACCCGTTCGACCGGCTTCTCATCGCGCAGGCCATGACGGAGCCGCTGCGGCTCGTAACAGCAGACGGGAATCTAGCGAAATACACGGATCTCGTCATCGAGGTTTAAATCACGGCACCAGTCATAGAGACGGTTTCGAAAATGCTGCTCGGCGCACTGGAGGGTATTCCAGCAGAATCAGGCAACAACCGAATTTGAGGAACGCGCTGTGAATGTCAGCACGGCGCTCGAAACGAATACGGACGCGGCGGAAGTGATGCAATCAGGCATGCGTGCGTTCAACGACCCAACGATATTTGCCAAGGCCACCGCTGTGTTCGGTACGGCGCCTGGCGACCACCGGCTCGATACCGCGCTTGCGCAACGCTCGTCTATGTCGCTCGGAGTTGTACCTCAATCGGCGTAGACCACACGCGGTCGGCACAATGGGGGACCGCACAATCCGCGAATCGGCGCAATCGCGTCGATCAAAGGCAGCAATTGCGTGACGTCGTTGACATGCGCACCGGTCAGGATCGCGGCGAGCGGCGTACCGTTGGCGTCGGTAACGATGGGGCGCTTGGAACCGGGGTGAAGTTGACCCGCTTCAACGGACACCTATTCTTTTTGAAGAGGAGGTGCCGTCATGGGCAAGCATCGGAAGCCGTACCCGGCGGAGTTCCGGGCGCAGATGGTAGAGCTGGTGAAGGCAGGACGTACGCCTGAGGAATTGGCGCGCGAGTTCGAGCCGACGGCGCAGAGCATCATCAACTGGGTCGCTCAGGCCGATCGCGACTCGGGAATGCGCCAGGACGGACTGACCACGGCCGAGAGGCAGGAATTAACGCGGCTACGCCGTAAAGTCCGCCAACTCGAGATGGAGCGCGACATACTCTCTCACGCGGCTGCCTGGTTCGCTCG
>NZ_FPJP01000010.1:0-251445 GCF_900119325.1 Burkholderia sp. NFPP32
ACTGGAGGTGACGGCAACCGGCGATACGCTCGTCGTCTGGAAGCTCGATCGGCTCGGACGCTCGCTCAGCCATCTAGCGAACATCATGGCTCAGCTCGACAAGCGTAAGATCCGCGTCGTATCGCTGACGGAATATATTGATACGCGCTCGTCGAGCGGGCGCTTTACTTTCCATATGCTCGCGGCCATTGCCGAATTCGAGCGAGGCCTAATTAGTGAGCGGACGCGTGCCGGGATGGAGGCCGCTCGCGACCGGGGCAGCCAGATCGGGCGCCCAAAGGTACTGAGCGACGCCCAATGTATCGAGGCGCGCGACTTGTTGAGACACTACTCCCCGTCACAGGTTGCAAAACGCTTCAATGTGCACCGTGCGACCTTGATGCGACATATCAAATCGTATCTGGCTGAAGCCGAACATATGTATGTTCCTGATGCCGGAATTAATTCGGGCGTGGCCGAACCCCGTCATTCGGCCGAAATTTAGTTTATTTTGAATTGAAAATATATTGTAAAGTCAGATAAATTGGCTGGCGCGAACATTGTTTTCTATCGCATATAGAATCAGTTCGGCATTGTTATCGATACCAAGCTTCTGCATGAGTCTCATTTTATGTGTGCTGATGGTTTTAGCGCCGAGGGAAAACTCGGCGGCAATTTCGTTTATGGTGCAGCCTGCGGCAAGACGCTCCAGCACTTGCTGTTCGCGAGCCGATAGCAATTCCCTGCCAGCCACTACACTTCGCCGGCCGAAGCCGACGCCGAAGGGGAAAATGTCGTCATACGTGCCGCGGAATGAAGTCGTCCCGACGCTCGGCGTTGCGAACGCCTGACGCCAACTCGCCCAGGGGCAGGCGTATTGAGAGTCATACATCATTCCCGAGCTCGGCACGCCTCAACACTCAACCCTTAGGTACCTTACTTGATCTTGACCACGACCTTACCCTTGGCGCGTCCTTGCGCTAGGTACTCAAGCGCTTCCTTTGCCTGTTCAAACGGAAATACCTTGTCAATCACCGGATGGATGCGTTCTGACTTGAGCAGTTTGCCAATCTCGGCAAGTTGAGCACCGTCGGGGCGTACGAAGAGAAATGAGTAGGTGACGTCCCGCGTTCTCGCGAGACGCATGATCTTGCGACTCATTAGGCCAAATACGAACCTCAGGACGAAGTTCAGCCCGCGAGCACGGGCGAACGCTGCGTCCAGCGGCCCGATAAGAGAGACGATCTTGCCTCCTTGACTCAGGATTCCTATCGACTTTTCAATCGCATCACCCCTGATCGTGCCAATCACCACATCGTAGCCGCGCAGCACTTTCTCGAACTCTTGCTTCTTGTAGTCGACTACCTCGTCCGCGCCCAGGCTTGTAACCAACGGGATATTACCCGTACTGGTGTTGGTCCCTACTTTAGCACCGAAATACTTGGCCAATTGGATCGCAAACGTGCCAATACCGCCAGATCCTGCAGGAATGAACACCTTCTGACCCGCGTGAAGATTGGCACGTTCCTTCAGCGCTTGCCAGGAAGTGAGTGCGACCATTGGAACTGAGGCGGCCTGCACGAAGTCGAGATTAGCCGGTTTTGGGGCTGCTGCACTCTCCGGTACAACGGCGAATTCGGCGATAGATCCTCTTCCAAGGTCGAACAGACTTGCAAAGATTGCGTCGCCTTTCTTGAAGCGAGTTACGCGACTGCCAACATCGATCACAATGCCAGCCAGATCGCTACCCATAGTCGCGGGCAGTTGGAACTTCAATACGGGTTTGAAAATTCCCGTCGGAATCATGTTGTCGATCGGGTTCACCCCCGCGGCGTGAACCTCGACCAGCAGTTCGTCGGGCTTTAGTGTGGGGCGCGGAACTTCGGCGAACCCAATCTCGGGTGATTTGCCATAGCGTTTGAATGTGAGTGCTTTCATGTTGCTCTTACTCCGATGTTGCGTTGTATTGTGAAGGCGCTGAACTGAGCCGCACTCACGCCCACGGCTGGAGTACTATCCAGCCGCTTCGACGCGAATGAGAACTTCGTCGTCGGCGAGTGAGGGATCTGGCACATCCTCATAGACCAGGGTTTCAGGGCCTCCGGTCTTATGAAATCGGACTGCTTTCATTTCTTTCTCCAAATTTCGGTGATGCTTTCGGCAAAGCGCGTCACGAATTTTGGTCGAGAATCATGCGCGCTCTGCTGGGTTCGCGAGAAACTTCATACGCCGCTGGTTCACAAAGTATTCATTGCGATAGGAACTCCAGTGCCGTGGGTACGAAGTTGGTGTAATGCTGGAAAATTCCACCATGGCCCGCGTCCTGATAAATGACGAGTTGTGCATGGGGGATGCGGCGGGCCATATCGTGGCTCAAAGCGGTGGGTACCATAATGTCGTTATCCCCATTGGCGATCAGGACAGGCATGGGCAGGTTGGTGAGGTCCTGTGGCGCCTGCTGGCCCCAAGCCTTGATCGCCTTGAGTTGATGAAGGAAGGCGCGAGGTGTAGGCCCTTTGTCACGGCCAGTCTTACGTTCCTTCAACCGTTTCAAGAAGGCGCTTGCTGCCCGCCGGCCATTGGTTGTGGAGGTGAAGAACAGATAGGCCTTTGGATCGCGCAGCGTTAGCAGGCCTTTGAGCATCAGTGGCCAGGACACGGCACCCACACGATCGATGCCGTGACCGCCGGCGGGACCCGTGCCAGTGAGGATGAGCTTGCGCACCAGGCCGGGCGCCTTGAGCGCCACGTCCTGCGCCACGAATCCGCCGAGCGAGAAGCCAAGCAGGTCGACTCGATCAAAACCCATTGCGCGAATCACCGCGATGGTGTCGCGCGCCATCTCGTCCACGGTCACCGGCGCGATACCGCCGGATAAGCCAATTCCTCGATAGTCGATGGTGATAACGCGACGCTTGTGAGCCAAGCCGTCGACGATGCGCGGGTCGAAGTTATCCAGAACGGCTCCCCAATGGTTCAGCAAAACTAAAGGAATTCCGCCGTGCGGACCGAGTTCGCGGTAGGCGAAGGTAGTGCCAGCCGCCTTGACGAAGTTGTTCGGTGCTCGAGCAAACGACGGGGCCGATTGGGTGTCTGGGTTGATGCTCTTCATCATTGACTCCTTGGGTTCTACTTTCATATGTCGAGCATCATGCTGACGGGTAAAAAAAATGCAGTCGGACTTTAATCCGCGCCGCAAGCAAGATGCTCGAGTGCTGCTTCAAGCATCGATTCGGACAACGGCTCTTCGTCGACAGCGCGCGCCAGGATCACGGCCCCAATCATCGTTGCTGTGGTCGCCAGGGCACGCTTGTGCGCATCGGGCTCACCCCAATCGGCCGATTGGCGGGAGACGACTTCGATCATTTCTTTGATGCGGCGCGTAATTACGCGTCGTACAGCCGGCGCCTGACGCGGCATTTCCGTTCCCAGGGCGGCGATTGGGCAACCGACCTCCGGGTTTTTCACGTGCTCCTTGGACAGATAAGCTCGTAGGAGCGCCCGCAGGGAATGCTCGGCGGGCACTGCGGCCGTACAGCGCAAAAAGGTGGCGATGGCATCGGCGCCTGCCCGATCCGCCAACTCGACCAGCATTGCCTCTCTCGAAGCGAAATGTCCGTAAAACCCACCGTGGGTGAGGCCCGCGTGCTTCATGATGTCGCCAATGGCGACGCCGTCATACCCGCTGCGGCGGATCACGCGCGCGCCAGCGTCGACAATGCGCTCGTGCGTGGCTTCCTTTGATCGGGCGGCGGATCGTTTCATAGGACGTTCATCAGCGATGAGTTTCTAATCGCAAGCGCCTCGGCGCTCAACTGCGCGCCCGCAAACGACGCGTGCGAAACGTTCCCCAGCCGCTGCTGAATGCAGACTTCAAGAATGCTGCAAGCCCGCTCTCGTCGGGGCGCGGTTCTCTACCCCTCGCAATGCGCTTGAGCTGGCGCGTGTACCACAGCACCTCCATGATTCCGATGCGATCGACAGTCTTGAGGCCGGTACTGATTGGGTGCACCTGCTGCAGGCTGTCGCGCCCTTGAAGCAACGCGACGGGGGCATCAGGATCGATCGCGAGCAGACGCGCCAAGCCCACCACATCCAGCGCGCTGGAGTGCAGCGCCGCATTCATGCCGGCAGCCGTTCGGAAACCACCGGTCACCATCAGTGGCACTTTGACTGCTGCCCGCACCTTCTGGGAAAATTCAAGGAAGTAGGCTTCTCGGGCCGCGGTGGATTCCTTCTTCGGTTCTCGCATCGCCCCGCTCATGGCCGGCGCCTCATAGGTACCGCCAGAAATCTCGATCAGGTCGATGCCCGCGTCGGTCAACGCGCGGATTGTCTCGATCGATTCTTCTTCCGTAAATCCACCACGCTGGAAGTCGGCCGAATTGAGCTTGATGCCGACCGGGAAGTCTGGACCGACCTGCCGGCGGATTTCCGCATATACGGCCAGTACGAACCGGCGCCGCTTCTCGGGACTGCCGCCCCATTCGTCGCTGCGGCGGTTATGGTGCGGAGAAAGAAATTGGCTAATCAGATAACCATGTGCGCCATGGATCTCTACGCCACTGAACCCAGCCTTCTTGCAAATAGCCGCACTGCGCCCGAAGCGTTCGATGATTTCTTGAATCTCGGACGTGGTCGCTTCGCGCGGTGTCTCGAAGAATGCTGCCATGTCCTCGCGGAAAGGAACCGCAGAAGGCGCCAGGTTGAAGGCGTTCAAACCCTTGGTCGACTGCTTTCCGGGATGGTTAAGCTGCACCCAGATCGACGCCCCTTGCGCGGTTGCAGCCTCCGCCCACTGCCGCAGCACGGGCAAGTCTGCTTCGTCTTCGATCACGACATTCCCAGGCTCGCCCAAGGCGCGGCGGTCGATCATTACGTTGCCTGTCATGATCAGTCCGAGCCCCGAGGCAGCCCAGCGTCGGTACAACTGCACAAGGTCCGGTGTTGGGCGATTATCGTAGGTGCCCAGAGTCTCACTCATGGCGGCCTTGGCGAGCCGGTTGCGCAGAGCGCTGCCATTGGGCAGGCGCAGCGGCTGGTTAAGCAGATCGGGTTTCATGGCAACTCAGAAGACGGTGCGGTCGTAAGGCAAGACGACTTTCGGAGGCTGCAGGAACGCCGTAAGGCCCTGGAACCACAACACTTCCCGGAAGTCGCCGCTGATGGTCAGGTCTTTACTGCTCACCCCCCTGAGGAAAGCCGCTTGGGCATCCTTGGCCGACAGAATCTCGAAGCCTTTGGCGGCACTAGTAAAGGTGAGCGTGAATCGAGGAGTCGCTGCCAGTCCCGCAAACGATCGGACGGTGCCATCTTTGACAACAAAGTAGCGCCCGGCACCCGAAACCGTACGAATCTGGAATACCAGGCTCTTGGACGCGACGTAGCGTGCGGCGTTGGCGTCGCTCCTGATCTTACGTCTGAGCATCTGGGCGAATGCCCACAACAGGAACTTGAACTTAAGCATTTCGGGCCATCCTTTTGACTTGCGAAAAGTGCGTTCGGACTATGACGACCGTCGCGTCACTCGCTCAGAAACTGAATTGCGTGCCCCAGGAAGCGTTGCGGGTACTGGAACTGCGCTGCGTGGCCGGCGTCCGGGTAAATGAACAACTGAGCATTTGGCAAGTTGCGAGCCATGTAAAACGAATTAACCGTCGGGACCATCACGTCGTTCACGCCATTGAGGATGAACGTCGGCTGCCGGATGTTGCGCAGATACGCAAATGGATCGTCTTCCGAGAGCCTCGGCATGTACAGCACGTTGGCCTCAATCTGCGCGATCGAGACCTCCGGCGAGGATGGCGGATCTTGGTCGGCTCGCATATGACGCCGCTCCCAGAACGCCCTTGCTGCCTGCTCAGCCTCTGCTGATCGGCCGAAGAACAGGTAGAGGAAGTCTTCGAACGCAGGGACCGGATTGACCGCTGTCGTCAACACGCGCTGCTCCATTTCGGGATTTCCCCCGCGCGGCCCGGTACCCAGCAGCATCAGCTTGCGCACGAGCTCGGGATGGCGCCAAGTCAGGTCCAGCGCCTGAAACCCTCCCAACGAAAAGCCCAGAACGTCGATTTGCTGCAAGCCGAGTGCGCGAACGAAGGCCGCTGCGTCATCGGCCATGTCCTCAATGCGCGTGCGTGGTTGCCCGCCGGAGGAAGCGACGCCGCGACCGTTGTAGAGAATGACTTCGCGGCTTTGCGCAAGACCATCGGTCATCAGTGGATCCCAGTTGTCCATGCCCCCACGGAAGTGCTGCAGGAACAGTAACGGCGGCTGCGAAGAATCTGCGTTACCCCAGCGGCGGTAGGCGAATCGAGTACCTTCGACATCCACGAAGCGCGTGGGCGTAGTGATATGGGTGTCAATCATGTTTTCACCTGTTGAGGCAGCTTCGCAGCTTCAATGCGCTAGAAATGCCAACACTTGGGGCGCAAAGTCCTCGTGGTATTGGTCGCTCCGCCGTTTGCCGCAATTGCTTTACAGACCACGGCGCCCCCTGAAACAACCAGAGGGTGCAGTGTCGGGATGCAAAAAACGGCTTCTTACAGATCAGGTACAGCCTGACGCTCGCCAAAGGCAGAAACGGCAATAGTCAGGCGTTGAGCTGATAGCGCTCGGCCGCGTGTGCTTGTCGAATGTCCGACATCAGTCCCTGGCGAGCGCCATCCAGCGCGTCCCATCGTCCGGCTACGTGCAGTGGCGGGATCGTGACCAGTTCGCGACGGTCGAACCCAATCAGTGCCGCATCAACCAGCTCTCCGACTTCCATAACTTCGGGAAGCGTGTTCACGTCGACCCCGGCACGCTCCCAGATCTCCGTGCGGGTCGCCGCCGGCAGTACCGCCTGCACGTAAACGCCCTTGGGCGACAATTCGAGGTTCAGGCCCTGCGACAGGAACAGCACGAATGCCTTGGTCGCGCCGTAGATCGACATGCCGAACTCGGGCGCGAAACCTACCACCGAGCCAATGTTGACGATCGAGCCATTACCGGACTGCACAAAGCGTGGAGCGACCGCGGCTGCAAGCCTCGTCAGCGCCGTGGTGTTGAGCGTGATCAGGCGTTCGATGCTTTCAGAGGTTTGCTGCAGGAAGCCGCCAGACTGAGCCACACCGGCATTGTTTATTAGAATTCCTATCCGATCGTCATCGCGCAGACGCGCCTCGAGCGCGGACAGATCGGTGGACTGGGTCAGGTCGGCCTGCAGCACTTCTACGGCCACACCGCTTTCCTCACGCAGGCGCGTTGCCAAGGCATCCAGTCGCGCCTTGTCACGGGCGACAAGGACGAGGTCATGGCCACGCCGAGCGAAGCGCTCGGCGTAGGTGGCGCCGATGCCGCTGGAGGCGCCGGTGATGAGGACTGTCGGAAGCGTGGTCATGGGTACTTTCCTTTGCAAGGGTTCTTCTGGCGGAGACTCAGTCAAGGGCACGAGCTTTAGCCGGAGATCGTCGGATAATCGATGTAGCCTACAGCGCCGCCGCCATAGAGCGTCGCCGGGTTGAGCTGCGTCAGGGGTGCGCCGTGCTGCAGGCGTTCGACCAGGTCCGGGTTGCTGATAAACGGACGGCCGAACGCGAACAGGTCGGCCCTGCCCTCATTGAGTTGAGTGGTGGCGAATTCCAAGTCGTAGCCGTTGTTGGCTAGATAGGTCTGCTTGAAACGGCGGCGCAGCGCGTCATAGTCGAACGCGGCGATATCGCGTGGGCCGCCAGTCGCACCTTCGACTACGTGCAGATAGACGACGCCCTGGGCGCTGAGCTGTTCGGCGATGTAGTCGTACTGCGCTTGCGGATCGCTGCAGGAAATGCCGTTGGCCGGCGAAACGGGCGAGATGCGCACGCCAGTGCGTTCGGCGCCGATTTCCCTGACCACTGCGGCGACCACCTCGAGCAGCAGGCGCGCACGGTTTTCGATCGAGCCGCCGTAGTCGTCGGTGCGATGGTTGGCCCCGTCCTTGATGAACTGCTCCAGCAGATATCCGTTGGCGCCGTGAATTTCCACTCCGTCGAAACCAGCGGCAATAGCGTTGGCGGCAGCCTGTCGAAAATCGTTCACGATGCCCGGCAGCTCGGCAAGTTCCAGGGCGCGTGGTTCGGACACGTCGGCAAATCCGTTGTTGACGAAAGTCTTCGTCTCGGCGCGGATAGCGGAAGGTGCGACCGGCGCCGTACCGCCAGGTTGCAGGTCAGTGTGCGAGACGCGGCCCACATGCCAGAGCTGCACGAAGATGCGTCCACCCTTGGCATGTACGGCGTCCGTGACCTTCCGCCAGCCAGCGATCTGCTCGGGCGTGTACAGGCCGGGAGTGTCCTGATAGCCCTGGGCCTGGGCCGAAACCTGAGTGGCCTCCGTGATGATCAGGCCGGCCGACGCACGCTGGGCGTAGTAGGTCGCGGCATGCTCGCTGGGCACCAACCCGGCGCCGGCACGGTTGCGGGTCAGCGGTGCCATGACGATGCGATTGGCGAGCGTCAGGCCACCAAGGGCGTACGGCTCGAAAAGCGTTTTCTCCGACATGTTGTTCCAGCGTCTGGTGGTGGGAATGGGTTAATAATGATGACCATAATCAAAAGTGTCAAGACTTTGATGACGACCAACATCAATGTATAGTCAGGCCATCAGACAGGAACGCGCCCACGGAGAGGAAAAGTGAAAGTCACCAAGGCACAGGCCCAGGCCAACCGGGCCCACGTTGTTGAAACAGCGTCGACGCTGTTCAGGGAGCGCGGTTTTGATGGGGTCGGAGTAGCGGATCTGATGGGCGCAGCTGGGTTCACCCACGGCGGCTTCTACAAGCACTTCCGCTCAAAGACCGATCTGATGGCAGAATCGGCGGCCTGCGGCATGGCGCAGACCGTTGCGCTGTCGGCTGGGGTGGACGCATCGGAATTCGTGCGACTGTATCTCGCGCGCGAGCACCGCGACTCGCGCGCAACCGGCTGCACGATGGCCGCGCTGGGTGGGGATGCCGCGCGTCAACCCGAAGCGGTCCGGGCCACATTCGCGGACGGCATCGAAAGACTGCTGGCGGCGTTAGTCCAAGAACGTGATTCGTCAGACGGTGCAGACTCGGCGGAGGCCCGAGCGAACTGCCTCGACATCATGGCGCATGCGGTCGGCGCCATTGTGTTGTCGCGCGCGTGCCCGGATGATTCTCCACTGGCCGACGAAATCCTGACGGTATGCCGCGACAAGATTCTCGCGACACTGGGCCCGTCGGCGACAGCGCGCGAACCAGGTCGCAATCAGGGTAACGACAGCTCCGCCAAGTCAAATTGACATCGGGCGCAGACGGCCACCTGGAAGGTATTGGAGATCATGGAATACGAGAGCTCCGACAATTGTTGTTCCCTGCGGGGCCGACTATCGTTCTCTTCTTTTATCCGTACGGGCGCACGAGCAGACCCGCATTTCTGCCGTTTGGATGATCTGTTGACGTGACGCCTTATAGCTTGAGGAGAGGTGAGGGATTGGACCGTGGAACGACGAGTGTCAGATGCTCGCACGCCCGGCTCAGCGCAACATAGAGCAGGCACCGATTCTTCTCGTTGGCAACGAGGTTGTTGGCGTCACGGGGGACCAAGAGCGCTCTTCGGGTTTCCAGCCCCTTCGACTTGTGGATGGTGCTAATCGCTTGAGGCGGCGACTGGCCTTTCCGTACGCCGCGTTGATGTGTCAGTCTCGTGAGAACGGCATTGATGTCCGGGTCCGTATGTATCTGGCGTGCCTCAGCGAATTCCCGCCCCAGATCGATCCGGATGTCGCGAAAATTTGCGCTCGTCTGCATCAACTGATGAATCAGCTCACCGAAAAATCGGAGCCGGGCACCAGCTCGGGATAACGCGTCAACGATATCCGCATCTAATCGAAGATGACGCGTGTATGTCAGATTCGATCAGATGCGGATATGGGCGCTCGGCGCATGGCCGACATACCGCGCCGCTGCCGCAGGGCTTGCGGCAGATGCTGCAGTGACGGTCGAGAAGGCTCGCCGTCGCCCCGTTTCCTTGAGCACACGACGTGTGTCGTGCGAGCCTATCGGCGCGAATCGAGCCTCGCCAGCACGCTGGCCACGATCCGATCGCAACGCGCGCCGCCGAACGAGAACACGTCACGCTCGGCCGATCGACTTCCTGAGCAAGGGATTCTCGCAGCATGCTCCTTGCCCGGAAATGACGCGAACGCACGGTCGCTTCCGGTATACCGAGACACTGTGGCGTTTCCTCGACGCTCAGCTCCTCGACGCAACGCAGGACGAAGACGACCCGGAACGCGTCGGGTAACGCATCAAGCTTGCGCTCGAGCAACGCGCGCAACTCTGCCCGCATGAGCGCGCGATCGGGCGATGAGATTGGGTCTTCGACCATGACGTTCCGCTCGAAATCGCCGATGGTCGACGTGCTGACCATCGGCGCGATGTTATCGCGCCGGGCGCTCCGACGCTGACGCGTAAAACAGGTTCAGCCTGGTCGCAAGCGCGACTGCCGATCGGTTCACGCTGGTGTGGTCCGTGACCATCAATTTTGCGAAGTCCCTGACCTGCGTCGTGTGAGTCTTGCCTATCGCAAGCTTCCCTGCATCGATGCCGACCTGATTCGCCGTCACCACGATCGCGGCGATCCGGGGATCGGTTAACTGCGCATCCTGCGCGCAAGCCGCGAGCGGCAACGTCGAAAGCAGTGCCACCAGGCTCAGTTTGTACGTGAGCGCCATTTGTTTTCTCCTGTCCAGTTTGAACGGCCGTCCTCGCAAGGATCGACGATGGACGGTTCTGTGGCGATAGACGTCACGACTGATCGTCGCGTTCCGCGCCCGACACCGTAGCCGCGCGAATGAAACGAGCGGAATAAACGCACCGGCCTGTCCGTTTACTAACGTCTCAATCGTGTTCGGAGCCAAGTCATGAAACAGGTCCATACAACGCTCGGCGCTGCGATGATGGCATTCGTGCTGACCAGCGTCGTAGCATGCGGCAGTTCATCCCACGTCAGTCAGTACAAGGTCGGCGTACTGGTTTCCGACGGTGCGCTTCCCGCTGCTCACGTGGATACAAACCTGAAGAATCCGTGGGGCATTGCATTCAATCCCAAGGGCTTTGTCTGGGTCGCGGATAACGGGACGCAGCACGCGACGCTCTATGACGGCAATGGCGTGCCGCAATCGCTCGTCGTGACAATCCCCGCCGGCTCGCAAGGCGACGCCGCCCCCACGGGCATCGTATTCAATGGCACGTCAGACTTCGTGGTGACCCAGGGCGCAAAATCGGGGCCGGCGCCTTTCATTTTCGCCGGAGAGGGTGGAACGATCACGGCGTGGTCGCCAGCGGTCAATCCGACATCGGCCGTCACCGTGTTCGACAGCGGCGGCAGCGCCGTCTACAAAGGGCTCGCCATGGCCAGCAACAACGGCGCGAATTTCCTGTACGCAACGGACTTCCACAACAACCGGATCGATGTTTTCGACAGAACCTTCACAAAGGTTACGACGACCGGTGCATTTCAAGATCCCGCTTTGCCGGCAGGGTTTGCGCCGTTTGGAATTCAGGCCATCGGCTCGAAACTTTACGTCTCTTATGCGAAGCAGGACGCGGCAGCACACGACGACGTCGCTGGTGCAGGGTTGGGTTTGATCGACGTGTTCAGCCCGTCGGGACAATTCGTTCAACGCTTCGCCTCGGGCGAGCCGTTGAATGCGCCGTGGGGCATGGCGCTTGCGCCCGCGGATTTTGGCCGCTTCAGCAACACCGTTCTGATCGGCAACTTCGGTGACGGCATGATCCACGCGTTCGATGCGACGTCAGGCATGCTGCGCGGGACCCTGCAGCAACTCGATGGCAAGGCGATCGTCGAGCCGGGGCTGTGGGGCATCGCATTCGGCAACGGCCTCAACAATCAACCCGTCAATACGCTGTTCTTTGCTGCCGGCCCCAACGACGAAGCCGACGGTGTCTATGGCCGCATCGACGTCGGCCCGTGAGCGTTCTCGCCGGGATCGCTTACGGCAATCGCTCGACGCTTGATAGGCCGCGTTGTTTCGATGCAAAGGAGGCCGCCATGGACGCCGCTTACAGAATCGCCATCCTCGCCAGTGTGACCGCCCTCGGCATGACATCGCATGCAAGCCGGGCGGAGCAAACCGTCAACGCGACGTTGCGTTCGAACTCGATCCAGCTCGAGACACACAACGTGAAAGCGGGTCGCGTCACGTTCGACGTCAAGAATGCTGTGGACAACAACATGGAGCACGAACTTGTCGTGCTCAGGACCGATCTCTCGGATGATGCACTTCCTGTCCGCAAACGGCAGGTGCTGGAGCACAGGTTGAGAAAGATCGGCGAAGTCGAAGACATCGCGCCGGGCACGAGCAAGCGCGCGTCATTCAAGCTCACGCCCGGCCACTACGTGCTGATCTGCAACAAGCCGGGACACTACGTTGCGGGCATGCATACGGCGCTTGTCGTGACGCCGTAAGTCACTTCGCGGCCCGAAAGACAGCCCGGAAGCGCCGGGTACCGATGTCGTGCGGTCGGAACCGGAGACTTCGCCACGCGGCGCGGCGTGTGCGTCGTCGACTTCGGCCCCTCTTCAGTTCGTCCGTCGCGCGGCGCCACCTCGGCGTCACGCGGACGGATGCCCTTGTGCTGCTGCCCCCGCCCCTTTTCAACGACGGCACGGCAAGCAGACCAATCAGCGAGAGGGTGACGATCCAGAACGCCACTCGCTGACGTCGACCGTCCGCGGATTTGCACAGGCTGAACCTGCCCGCGTGTTCCAGTGCTGCCGGAATCGCCCCCAATGATCCGGTCATGATGTCGGGAAGACGGTCCATTGAATTTCCATCCGTACACTTCACGATGGACCCTGGAGCACACTCTCGGGTCGAGGCCTGCGGCTCAGTTTTCTGCTGAATTCCGCTGCAGCCAGCGCGTGCGCACCACATGATCGATCGATAACAATCCGGCGCCGCGACACAACAGCACGATCAGCATCGCCGCCCATTGAATGTGTATGGGCCACGCCTGCGGATAGACAAAGATTTCAATCACCGAAGTCATCCCGAGCAGGACCAGCGCGGCGGGCCGGACTGCCAAACCGAGTACGAGCAGCACCGGCATGCTCAGTTCGATCGAGACAGCGATGTATGCGGCGATTTCGGGTGGCAGCACCGGCAACCGGTATTCTTCCGAAAAGAGTTGCAGTGCCGCATCCCAGTTCGCAAGCTTGGTCATCGCCGAGTTCCAGAAGACGGTCGCCACCGCGATCCGCAGCGGAATGGCGAGCAGCCAGTAAGGAACACGCTCGAGCGTCTGCGCGATGCGCAGCAGTGCGTCGGCCGCGCTCGCACGGGTATGGGCGGTTCGTGACAGGCGAGTCATGTCCTTGATCCTCCGTCGAACGCGCAGTCGTTCGCCGACTGCGACGCTTCAGCAAAACATCCGCGTGCAAGACAGGTTGCGAGCAGTGCGTATCCGTGCGCTTCGGGAGCTTTCGCGAGTGCGACACTCACCGTCTCGCCTGCAAAGAGCGCCGTGATGATCTGCCATTCGGCGACACCCAAGCGGAGCGTCTCCACATCTTCGGCCGTGCGCTGCACGAGCAGGTGTGCGGGCGCGTCGTCGAGCCGGATCGCGCGTAGGGCCGAATCGTCGTTCTCGAGCACTGCGCGCCAGATCGCGTCGGCGGGAGCGTTACAGCACAGCAGCCGCGCAGCTGGATGGGGCCACAGCCGCAACTCGCCCAGCGCGACGTCGTCGAGTCGTGCCAGGCGGGCAAGATCGAGTATCGGATCGTCCGGTGCGTGAAGCACGAGATTGACCTGCCATTCGAGGCGTGCGACGTCGCCGAGGTACGGCAGCGACGCGGTCTGCGGCATCTGCGCGAGGAAGTCGGGAAACTGCGCGCCGTATTCGTCCAGCCACGCGCGATGCGGCGGCGCCGTGCTGCAGAACAGGCGCGCGGCACCGTCGAAGAATTCGGGGCCGACCAGACGCTGCACAGCCGGAAAGCTCAGGCGCAGCGCGTTGGCCAGCACGCTCATCGCCGTGTTCCGGTAGATGTTCAAGCGCGCGCGTGGCTCCAGCCCGTCGCCGAGCACCACGGCTGCAACGTCGTCGTTCGCATCGTGATCGGCATCGCACAGCAGGCTGCGGCTGAAAGCCTGCTGCACGTCAGCAAGCGAATGCGTTTGCGGTTTCATTTCGAATCGCCTCCCGTACGGCATCCGCGATGGCCGCCTCCTGAATCAGAACCTCGAGCGTGGGCACGTCGTTGTCCCATTCGATCAGCGTCGGCACCTGGCCAAAACGCCGTAGCGCCGCTTCGTAGAGTGTCCACACCGCGGGCGCGACGCGCGAGCCATGATCGTCGATGCGCAGTGTTCGGCCGTTCTCGAGTTGCATCGTGCTATGGCCGGCGAGATGGATTTCGCCGATTGCCGCCGGCGGCAGCGTAGCGAGATAGGTATGCGGATTCCAGCCATGATTGCAGGCGCTGACGTAAACGTTGTTCACGTCGCAAAGCAGGCCGCATCCCGTGCGCCGCGCGATTTCCGAAAGAAATTCCCACTCTGGAATGGTCGAGTGGACGTAGCGCAAATAGGTGGACGGGTTCTCCACCAGAATCTGCCGCCCGAGCACGGTCTGCACCTGGTCCACATGCCGGCATACGACCTCCAGTGCCTCCTCGGTCATCGGCAAGGGCAGCAGGTCCGCCAAATAGGTTCCGCCCACCGCGCTCCACGACACATGCTCGGAAACCAGGTCGGGCTCGAAACGCAGCACTGCTGCACGCACCCGTGCGAGATGCACGGCGTCCAGCCCGTCCGCGCTGCCGATGGACAAGCCCACGCCATGCAGCGACAGCGGGTAATCGCGACGAATCGCATCCAGACATCGCGACGCCGTGCCACCGCCCATGTAGTTCTCGGTGTGCACCTCGAACCATGCGACAGCCGGCCGCTCGTCAATGACCGTCCGATGGTGCCGGAAGCGCAGCCCGACGCCCGCCCGGGCCGGAATCGGGCGCGGCGCCGGGCGATGCGGCGCGGATACGCTCATGATGGGGCGGGCCGTCAACCGGCCTTGAGCTTGCCGCCGGCGATCTTGCCGCAATCGCCTGCCGGCAACAGCACGAACGACTTCGAATCACGAGCCTGCGTGGCCTGCCCCGCGCACGAATGCGCGCCCTCGGCGCAGTCGTTCTTGGCGACCGCGTTCACGCCGTAGCATTTTTCCAGATGGTTCTGCGCCATCTTCGCCATGTTGTCCTTGACGACCTGGGGCATATTGCTCATATCCTTCATACCCTGCGCCAGTCCCGGAGCGGCTTGCATGGCAAGCGCAAGTCCGATCGCGGCTGACAGGGAGGAAACGGCTAAGGCGGATTTGCTCATGGTGTCTTCTCCTGAAGATCGAGAGATCGCCGGTGCGCGACCTTGTCAGAAAATTCGCTCCGCGGCGACTAAAGGTTACGCAGCGCACCGGAAAATTTTCTGCGCCGGACCTTGTAGCGGGATACCTTGGAAATGACCGACGACGAAAGCCATCGTGCAAAGCGTATCCGTCTGGTCCGGCCGGCAGCCGGTCCCGAGGCAGGTAGCGGACGGGCGGCGATTCGGGAGGACGGATCGCCCGACTGGTCGATGCTGATGGCGTGCGCACAGATCGGCGACCGGGACGCCTACCGCCGGCTGCTCGAGAGCGTCACCCCGTACTTGAGGCGACTTGCTGCACGC
Organism: Burkholderia sp. NFPP32; assembly: GCF_900119325.1. Lineage (NCBI taxonomy): Bacteria > Pseudomonadati > Pseudomonadota > Betaproteobacteria > Burkholderiales > Burkholderiaceae > Burkholderia > Burkholderia sp. NFPP32. Next base: position 15,715 of record NZ_FPJP01000010.1, read on the forward strand.
CACGGCGTCCACCCCGATGCCGTCGAGGATGTGGTGCAGGACATACTGATCACCCTTCATCAAGTGCGCCACACCTACGCGCCCGAGCGGCCATTCGGGCCGTGGCTGGTATCGATAGCGAGTCGCCGCATCGTCGACGCGCTGCGTCGCCAGGGCCGTGCGGCATCACGCGAGATGTCGCTCGACCCCGACCACGAAACCTTGGCCGGCGACGGAGCGAATCTTATGGAGGAGGCAGCCGATGCGCAGGTGCTGCGCGACGCGCTTGCCCGGTTACCCCAGGGCCAGCGCGACGCGATCCGGATGCTCAAACTCGAGGAAATGTCGTTGAAGGAAGCGGCCGTCGCGAGCGGCATGACGGTTGCCGCCCTGAAGGTCGCGGTCCATCGCGGGATCAAGACATTACGTAAATTGCTGGCGAGAAAAGGGACAGCTGAATGATACGGCCGACCTCCGAACTGATCGAATCGCTGGTAGCGGACAGCACGCCGGTCCGCCCGCTGCGCCGGCCGCTGTGGCGGGCAACAGGCTGGCTGACGTTCGCGGCGCTGCTGCTCCTTGCCATCGCCGTCGCGCACGGCTTGCGGCCGGATCTGTCGTTGAAGCTGCACGAGCGAGCGTTCGTCACCGGCATCGCAGCGGCGGCGGCAACAGGAATTCTGGCCGCCATCGGCGCGTTCATCGCGAGCGTGCCGGGGCGCTCGCTGCGATGGCTTCTGTTGCCGTCGCCGGCTCTGTTCGTCTGGATCTCGACGATCGGCTACGGTTGCCTGACGAATTGGGTCGAAATCGGCCCCGACGGCCTGTCGCCGGGCGAAACAGCCCGCTGTTTTGCGACGCTCGTGCTCACCGGTGTGCCGCTTTCGTTGACGCTGCTGATCATGCTGCGCCATGCCGCACGTCTCGCGCCGGTGCCCGTGGTCATGGCGGGAAGCGTTGCCGTCTCCGCGATGACGGCGGTCGCGCTATCGCTCTATCATCCGCTCGACGCCACGATGATGATTCTCGCGTGGAACGTCGGACTGACGATTGTCCTGCTGATCGCAAGTGCGTCATACGGTGCGCGGCTGCTCCGTTGGGTCGGGGCGGGCGTGTGATCGACAGATGGCCGGCAGCCGATTGTCCGGCCGCTCGCATCGGGCCTGCCGTTACGCACGGCCCGACCCAACGGAGCAGCCGCACGAGCGGCGCATAGCCGTGCTCATTACACGCGCTTCAACGCTTCCAGCCCCTCCGGCAGCTTCGCATCCGGAAACTGCGTGGACAGCGTCGCATCCCGCCACCGGGCGGCTTCTTCCGCGCGCTGCGTTTCCGCCTGCTCGCATACGAACAGCGCATCGCCGCCGAGCAGCAGGCGCATCGGCACGTCGTCGCGCCGCGACAGCTCGACGATCAGCTTCGCGATCCGCGCCGGATCGCCGACCTCGTGGCCGGCATATGCGCCGTACAGCTCGAGAATCTTCCCGACCGACGGCTGATAGTCGGGCAGCAGGCCGTCGACGCTGCGCTTCGCCTGCGCGGCCCAGTCGGTGCGCATCCCGCCCGGCTCGAGCGTGCACACGCGCACGCCGAACGGCGCGACTTCCTTCGACAGCACGTCGCTGAACCCGCCGACCGCCCACTTCGCCGCCTGATACGCGGACAAACCGGCCGTCGACGTACGCCCGCCGACCGACGATACCTGGAAGATGTGGCCCGCGCGCTGCGCACGCATCGTCGGCAGCACCTCGCGCGTCAGGTTGATCACGCCGAACAGGTTCGTTTCGATCTGGTCGCGGAAGTCGTCGGCGCCCATCTGCTCGAACGGCACCGTATGGCCGTAACCCGCGTTGTTCACCAGCACGTCGATGCGGCCGAACGCTTCGCGTGCCGCCGCGACAGCCTGCGCGGCCGCCGCTTCGTCGGTGACGTCGAGCGCCACCGGCAGCAGCCGGTCGCCGTATTGCTCTGCCAGATCGGCCAGCCGCGCGGGATCGCGCGCACCGGCCACCAGCCGGTCGCCCGCCGCCAGCACCGCTTCCGAAATCGCTCGCCCAAGGCCGCGCGCGGCCCCTGTTACCAGCCAGACTTTCGACATTTTTCCACTCCTCGAAAAGATGAAACCACGAAAATGAATGATTACTCACTCATTAATATCGACGATGCATCGATGATTCGTGCGATGCGTCGCCCTGCCTGAAACCGTCCTGCCTTCCGCCGTACCGCCCACGCACCGCCCACGCACCGCCCACGGCGGCCACCCCTTCCGTCACATCGTTCGCGTCACGCTCACACCGCGTGCAGCACAGCCCACAGCGCACGAAACCCGGCCTCCCGGTACGCATCGGCCCGCGCCGGATCGCGCGCGACCGACTCCATCGCCGTTTCCGCGATCGACGTAAACAGCGCCGCGCAGAACGCGTGCGCTTCATCGGCCGTCAGCCCGCGCGACGCGACGATCTGCTCCCGCAGCAGCGAGCGGATCGTGCCGAAGCCTTCGGCGCCGGCCGCGCGATGCACGTCGTCGATGCGCCCGCTCACGCCGAGCTGCTGCAGCGCACGCCGCCCGTCCGGATTCGCGACGCCCCACGACACATAGCCGTTCCACGCATGCCGCACGGCCTGTTCGGCCGGCGCGCCTTCCGGAAACCCGGCCATCATCGCTTCGCGCATGTCGGCCTTCAGGCTCAGATACAGCGCATTCAGCAACGCATCCTTGGTCTCGAAGTACGTGAACACCGTGCCTTCCGCCACGCCGGCGAGCCGCGCGATGCGCGCGGTCGTCGCGGTCGCGCCGTCCTCGGCAAGCGCGCGGGCGGCGGCGGCGAGGATGGCTTCGTGCTTGTCGGGACTGCGCGGTCGGGCCACGTTCGATTCCTTTAATGAGTGAGCACTCAATCATAATCAGGCCGCCCGACGGAACGCAAGCCCTGTTACATCTTGGGGGAACGCACACGCAATCCATCAAAACCGTGCACTATTATCGTTTTGCCGTACCGGTGCCGGCCATCCGGCGCCCGATGCCTTCGACGTTCGTTTCACGTTCCCCGTTTCAAACCGCGAACCACTCATGACGAATCAGCCTACCCAGACCGCGGCCGACCGGCCCGTCGACATGATCATCTTCGGCGGCGGCGGCGACCTGGCCGCCCGCAAGCTGTTGCCCGCGCTGTACATGGCGCACCTGCACTGCAACCTTCCGCCCGAGACGCGCATCATCGCCGTCGGCCGCCGCGACTGGGGCATCGACGGCTATCGCAAGTTCATGGACGAGCAGTCGCGCCCGTTCATCGACGAGAAGGCGTTCAACGCCGACGCGTGGAGCCGTTTCCTCGACCTGTTCAAGTACGTGCTGATCGACGTGAACGCGCCGGACGACTACCTGCGCCTCGCCGAAGCGGCGCGCGGCGACGCGATCCGCGTGTTCTACCTGTCGACGTCGCCGGAGCTGTTCACGACGATCTGCGACAACCTGTCGGCCGCGCACCTCGTCGACGCGCGCTCGCGCGTCGTCCTCGAAAAGCCGCTGGGCCACGATCTCGCATCCGCGAAGGCGATCAACGATGCGGTCGGCAAGCACTTCGAGGAATCGCAGATCTATCGGATCGACCACTATCTCGGCAAGGAAACCGTGCAGAACCTGATGGTGCTGCGCTTCGGCAACCCGATCTTCGGGCCGCTGTGGCAGGCACCGAACATCCGCAGCGTGCAGATCACGGTCGCGGAAACGGTCGGCGTCGGCAGCCGCGCGGGCTTCTACGACCATACCGGCGCGCTGCGCGACATGGTGCAGAACCATCTGCTGCAGCTGCTGTGCATCGTCGCGATGGAGCCGCCCGTGTCGCTCGACCCGGACGCGGTGCGCGACGAGAAGCTGAAGGTGCTGCGCTCGCTGCGGCCGATGGCGCTGTCGGACGTCGCGCGCGACACGGTGCGCGGCCAGTACACGGCCGGCGCGGTCGACGGCCAGCCGGTCAAGGGCTATCTCGAGGAAGACAACGTGCCGGCGGACAGCCGCGCGGAAACCTTCGTCGCGCTGCGCGCGCACATCAACAACTGGCGCTGGGCGAACGTGCCGTTCTTCCTGCGCACGGGCAAGCGGCTGCAGCGCCGCCAGTCGGAAATCGTGATCGAGTTCGCGGACATGCCGTTCTCGATCATCCCGACCGGCCCGCGCCACTACGGCAACCGCCTCGTGATCCAGCTCCAGCCGGAAGAGTCGATCCAGTTGCAGATGCTCGCGAAGGAACCGGGCAGCGGCATGAACATGGTGCCCGTCAGCCTGAACCTCGACCTGCAGCAGGCGATTCCGGAACGGCGCGCGGAAGCGTACGAACGGCTGCTGATCGACGTGATCCGCGGCCGCCTCACGCACTTCATGCGCCGCGACGAGCTCGAAGCCGCATGGTCGTGGGTCGAGCCGATCCTCGACGGCTGGAAGCAGCTCGGCGACCGGCCGCGCCTGTACACGTCCGGCACGTTCGGGCCCGCGGCCTCGTCGGCGCTGCTCGCGCGCGACGGCATGTCCTGGTCCGAAGAAGCGTAACCGCAGCACGACGGCGTGCCGCCGCGCGGCACGCCGGGCCAATCGGGGCGTGTGCCCGCCCCGTCTTTCTCGCTTTCCCCGCAAGCCGCCCGCCGCCGCTAGCGCGGCTCCAGCCACGCGGCCTTGCGCCGGGCCGGCGCATCGCTGCCGCTGCTGCCGCCACCGCCGCCCAGCACCTCGATCATGTAATCGACGAACGACGCGATCCGCGACGAGATCGCGGTATTGCGGTAGTACACCGCATGGATCGGCTGCTCGACGTCGAGCGTCTGGCGCGCGAGCAGCTGCACGAGCCGCCCCGCTTCGCGATCCTGCGCGGTCATGAAATCCGACAGGCAGACGATGCCCGCGCCGTCCAGCGCGAGCTGCCGCAGCGTCTCGCCGCTCGACGACCAGATGCCCGGCTCGATCCGGCACGGTTCGCCGTCGGTGCCGAGGATCGGCCACACGTTCAGCGATTCGGGCTGCGTGAAGCCGAGCAGCGTGTGCCTGCCGAGATCCTCGACCTTGCGCGGCAGGCCGTGCGCTTCGACATACGCGGGGCTCGCGAGGATGCGCAACCGGCTGTTGCCGATGCGCCGGCTGTGCAGCGTCGAATCCTTCAGGCGGCCGATCCGGATCGCGACGTCGGTGCGCCGCTCCAGCAGGTCGATGATTCCTTCGTTGCTGTTCAGCTCCAGCTCGACTTTCGGGAAGCGTTCGCGGTAGCCGCGCACGAGCGGCACGATCACGTGCAGCATGAACGGCGTCGCGGCGTCGACGCGCAGGCGCCCCGACGGCATCTCGCGACGCGCGAGCATCTGCTCTTCCGCATTCTCGACCGACTCGATGATCGCGCGCGCGTCCTGCAGGAATGCGCGCCCTTCCTCGGTCAGCTCGAGCCGGCGCGTGGTCCGGCGCAGCAGCGTGGTCTTCAGCTTCTCCTCGAGCCGCGCGAGCGTGCGGCTCGCCGCCGACACGGTGAGGTCGAGCTGCTGCGCGGCAGCGGTGATCGAACCGGTGTCGACCACGGCGGCAAAGGCCTGGAGTTCGTCGAGCGTGATTTTCATTGTTGATTTGAAATCAAAACAATTTGGTTTATAGACCAGTTTTTCAGCAAAAGTAAAGGCGGCACACTGCGATCCATCCTTACTGGAACCAGGATCCCATCATGCCACTCGCCCTGCTTGCGCTGACCATCAGCGCCTTTGCCATCGGCACCACCGAATTCGTGATCGTCGGGCTGATCCCGACGATCGGCGCCGACCTCGGCGTCAGCCTGCCGTCGGCCGGGCTGCTCGTCAGCCTGTACGCGCTGAGCGTCGCCATCGGCGCGCCGCTCCTGACCGCGCTCACCGGCCGCGTGCCGCGCAAGACGCTGCTCGCCGCGCTGATGGCGCTCTTCACCGTCGGCAACCTCGTCGCATGGCAAGCGCCCGGCTACGAATCGCTGATCGTCGCGCGCATCCTCACGGGCCTCGCGCACGGCGTGTTCTTCTCGGTCGGCTCGATCATCGCGACCACGCTCGTGCCGAAGGACAAGGCCGCCAGCGCGATCGCGACGATGTTCAGCGGGATGACCGTCGCGTTCGTCGCCGGCATTCCGCTCGGCACCTTCATCGGCCAGCACTTCGGCTGGCGCGCGACGTTCCTGATCGTCGCGCTGTTCGGCCTCGTCGCGTTCCTCGGCGCGGTCGCATTCGTGCCGCGCGCGCTGCCGCAAACGCCGCCGGCGCCGCTCGCCCGCCAGCTTCGCGTGCTCGCGCAGCCGCGCCTGCTGCTCGTCTATGCGATGACGGCCGTCGGCTACGGCGGCTCGCTGATCGCGTTCACGTACATGGCACCGCTGCTCGAACAGATCGCCGGCTTCACGCCGTCGCAGGTGAGCCTCGTGCTCGTCGGCTACGGCGTGTCGGTCGCGTTCGGCAACGTGTGGGGCGGCAAGCTCGCGGACGCCGTCGGCCCCGTGAAGGCGCTCAAGCGGATCTTCCTGCTGCTGGCGATCGTGCTGCTCGCGCTGACCTTCACGATCCACGTCAAATGGCTCGCGGTGCTGACGATGCTCGCGTGGGGCGCGGTCGCGTTCGGCAACGTGCCGGGGCTGCAGGTGTATGTCGTCAAGCAGGCGCGCCACTTCGCGCCGGACGCCACCGACGTCGCATCGGGCTTCAACATCGCCGCGTTCAACCTCGGCGTCGCCGGCGGCTCGTCGCTCGGCGGCCTGATCGTCGCGAACGTCGGCCTCGGCCACACGCCGTGGATCGCCGCGGTCGTCACGCTCGGCGCGTTCGCGCTCACCGCGCTGAGCGGCCGTCTCGACCGCCACCAAGGGCTGCCGGCACGCACGGCAGAACCCGTCGAACTCGCCCATTGAACGTCACATCTTTTTGCAGGAGCTGATCAGCATGAACGCATCGACCCAGCGTCCGCCGTTCGCCGGCAAGACATTCGAAGTCCGTTACGACGGCCTCGCCGCGCTCAACGCGTATGACGAGGACGGCCGCCGCATGCGCTACGAGATCACCGAAGGCGCATACGCCGGCGCGAAGGGCGAAGTCGCCTGCACGTGGCAGCACATCGCCGGCGAGACCTACGCGATCTCGTGGCAGGAAGCCGACCGCGCGACGGTCGTGCATATCGACGATTTCGCCGCCGGCACGTCGCGCTCGTTCTTCACCGCGCCGTCGCTCGATTTCTACCTGCTCGAAGGCAGCCTGCGTGCGATCTGAACGGAGCCCGACGATGTCCACTTCACTCGACAAACTCGCCGACGGCGGCTTCAGCGTCGGTATCGAACTGCCGCTCGACAACGACTGGTCGCCGGCCGGCGACGCGAAGCGCCAGCATGACGGCCGCCGCCCCGGCGTGCCCAACCTGGAAATCCACGCGGAGCTCGCGCAACTGGCCGACACGCTCGGCTTCCGCGCGCTCTGGGTGCGCGACGTGCCGGTGTACGACCCGTCGTTCGGCGACGCCGCGCAGGTGTTCGAAACGTTCTCGTATCTCGGCTACCTCGCCGGCATCACGCGCGACATCCTGCTCGGCACGGCGGCCGTCGTGCTGCCGCTGCGCGAGCCGCTGCTGACGCTGAAATCGGCCGCGACGATCCAGGAACTGAGCGGCGGCCGCCTGCTGCTCGGCGTCGCGAGCGGCGACCGGCCGGTCGAATATCCGCTGTTCGGCCGCGACTTCGCATCGCGCGGCACGAATTTCCGCGACCAGATCGCGCTGCTGCGCGACGGCGCGCGCGGACACCTGCCGCCCGGCCTCGACGTGCTGCCGGCCGCCCGTTCGCCGGTGCCGCTGCTCGTCGCGGGCCTCGCGCAGCAGACGCCCGCGTGGATCGGCGAACACATGGACGGCTGCCTCGCGTATCCGGGCACGCCGGCCGACCACGCGCAGCGTGCCGCGAACTGGCGCGCGGTGGCAGGCGACAAGCCGTACGTGAGCTTCATCCATCTCGACCTCGCGGAAGATCCGCACGAACCGCTGCAGCGGCACCGCTTCGGCGCCCGCGCGGGACGCATCGCGCTGACCGAGGAACTCGCTGCGATGCGCGACGCCGGCGTGCGGCACATCGGCCTGCATTTCCGCCGCAACCGCCGTCCGCTCGACGAGACGATGGCCGAGATCGCAGCGGACGTGCTGCCGGCGTTCCATGCGAATGCGAACGCGAGCGCGCGAACACACGTCGCATAAGGCCGGCAACGGCCCTCAGCGGGCCCGGTTCACGATCGATATTTGAATTCAAATCAAATATTTTTGACCTCTAAAGGCGTTTATCTCATCAGTCTCAAACGCCAGAATGACTCGCATACCGCAACCGTTCCCCTCTCCCAGGAGCACACGATGAGCAAGATTCCCGCATTCGGCCTCGGCACCTTCCGCCTGCAAGGCCAGGTCGTCGTCGACTCGGTCCGCAACGGCCTCGAGGTCGGCTACCGCGCGATCGACACCGCGCAGATCTACGCCAACGAAGCCGAAGTCGGCGAAGCGATCGCCGCATCGGGCGTGCGCCGCGAAGACCTGTTCCTGACCACCAAGATCTGGGTCGACAACTACGCGCCGGACAAGCTCGTGCCGAGCCTCGAAGAAAGCCTGCGCAAGCTGCGCACCGACCATGTCGACCTGACGCTGATCCACTGGCCGGCCCCGGACAACGGCGTCGCGCTCGACACGTTCATGACCGCGCTGGCCGATGCGAAGGCAAAGGGCCTCACGCGCCAGATCGGCATCTCGAACTTCAACATCGCACTGACGAAGGAAGCGATCGCGGCCGTCGGCAAGGATGCGATCGCGACGAACCAGATCGAACTGAGCCCGTACCTGCAGAACCGCAAGCTCGTCGAGTTCCTGAACGGCGAAGGCATCCACGTGACGTCGTACATGACGCTCGCGTACGGCAAGGTGCTCGGCGACCCGGTGATCGGCGCGATCGCGCAACGTCATCACGCGACGCCCGCACAGGTCGCACTCGCGTGGGCGCTGCAGCTCGGCTACTCGGTGATTCCGTCGTCGACGAAGCGCGAGAACCTCGCGAGCAACCTGCTCGCACAGACGCTGCGCCTGACCGACGAAGACATGGCGCAGATCGCCGCGCTTGACCGCAACGGCCGCGAAGTCGACCCGGCCGGCCTCGCGCCGAAGTGGGACTAAGCGCGCCGCACCCTCAATCGACCCGTCCGCGGCCGGCCGGCCGTGGCACCGACAGGAATTCATCATGACCCAGGACCCGCTTTTTCAACCGCTGCGACTCGGCACGCTGACGCTGCCGAACCGCATCGTGATGCCGCCGATGACGCGTTCGCGCGCGAGCCAGCCCGGCGACGAAGCCAACGAACTGATGGCCGCGTATTACGCTCAGCGCGCGAGCGCGGGCCTGATCGTCAGCGAAGGCACCTATATCGCGCCGCTCGGCAAGGGCTACGCGTGGACGCCCGGCATTCACACGCCGTCGCAGGTCGCCGGCTGGCGCAAGGTGACGGACGCCGTGCATGCTGCGCACGGGCGCATGTTCGCGCAGCTGTGGCACGTCGGCCGGCTGAGCCACACGAGCCTGCTCGGCGGCCGGCAACCCGTGTCGTCGTCGCCGATCCAGGCGAAGGGCGTGAACGTGTTCATCGCCGGTGAAGACGGCAGCACGCCGGGCTTCGTGCAGGCGTCCGAGCCGCGCGCGCTGACGATCGACGAGATCCGCGAGATCGTCGGCCAGTACCGCGCCGCCGCGCGCCACGCGATCGAAGCCGGCTTCGACGGCGTCGAACTGCACGGCGCGAACGGCTATCTCGTGAACCAGTTCATCGACTCGAATGCGAACACGCGCACCGACGCGTACGGCGGCTCGCTGGAAAACCGGCTGCGCTTCCTGCGCGAAGTCGCGCAGGCGCTGATCGAAGGCACCGGCGACGCGTCGCGCGTCGGCATCCGCCTCGCGCCGCTGACCACGCTGAACGGCTGCGTCGACGACGATCCGGAAACGACCTACCTCGCCGCCGCGAAGCTGCTCGGCGAGCTCGGTGTCGGCTACCTGCACATCGCGGAAGCCGACTGGGACGACGCACCGCTGATGCCGGTCGAATTCAAGCGGCAACTGCGCGCCGCGTACCCGGGCGTGCTGATCTACGCCGGTGCATACACCGCCGAGCGCGCGCGCGAAGCGATCGCCGCCGGCTGGGCCGACCTCGTCGCCTTCGGCCGCCCGTTCGTCGCGAACCCCGATCTGCCCGAGCGCCTGCGCACCGGCGCCGCGCTCACGCCGCACGACCGCAACACGCTGTTCGGCGGCGGCGCACAGGGCCTGACGGACTATCCGACGCTCGCGCAAGCCGCCGCGTGAACGATCCACTGGAATCCGACATGAGAATCACGCTCCCTTCCCGCCTGGGTTTCGGCACGGCGCCGCTGGGCAACATGTATCGCGACATCCCGAACGAAGAAGCACTGGCCACGGTCGATGCGGCCTGGGAAAGCGGCATCCGCTACTTCGACGCCGCGCCGCTGTATGGCGCGGGCCTCGCCGAGCTGCGCCTCGGTGAAGCGCTCGCAGGCCGTCCGCGCGACGAATATTCGCTCGGCACGAAGGTCGGCCGGCTGGTCCTCGACGAACACGAGGACGCGTCGCAGCGCGATCTCGGCGAGAAGGGCGGACTGTTTCGCCATGGCCTGCCGAACAAGATCGTCTACGACTACACCGAGGACGGCACGCTGCGCTCGATCGAAGCGAGCCTCGAGCGGCTGCGCACCGACCGGCTCGACACCGTGTGGATCCACGATCCGGCCATCGACTTCCACGGCGAGCGCTGGCTCGACGTGTTCGACGTCGCGATGTCGGGTGCGGCGAAAGCGCTCACGCGGCTGCGCGACGAGAAGGTCATCAAGGGCTGGGGCCTCGGCGTGAACCGCGTCGAGCCGTGCGAGCTCGCACTCGAACGCTCGGATCCCGACGGCTTCCTGCTCGCCGGCCGCTACACGCTGCTCGACCATGCGGGCGCGCTCGAACGGCTGATGCCGGAAAGCGTCGCGCGCGGGCTCGGCATCATCGTCGGCGGTCCGTACAATTCCGGCGTGCTCGCCGGAGGCACCCACTTCGAGTATCAGCCGGCGACGCAGGACATGCTCGATCGCGTCGCGCGCATCCGGCAGATCGGCGAGCGCTTCGGCGTCGATGTTCGTGCGGTGGCGCTGCAGTTCTCGCTCGCGCACCCGGCCGTCGCCGCCGTGATCCCCGGCGCGAGCCGGCCCGATCGCATCGACGAGAACCTGCGGCTCGCCGCGGCGCCGATTCCGTCCGAACTGTGGGGCGTGCTGAAGGCCGAGCGCCTGATCGCGGAACACGCGCCGACGCCGGCCGGCGCGGCCTGAGCCGCTTAAGCGCGACCGCCGCGACGAGCGGCCGCGCATAGCCATTCGGTCGCAATCGCGGCGACTATCGCCGCGATTGCCATTTCCGAATTGCAGCCTGCGCAATCGGCGTCTAGCGTTTACGGGATCGACTCCGCACGACCGTCACCCGACCTGAAAGGACGCCCCGCCATGCCAAGCCGTTCCCCGAAACGCGACATGCTGCTGGCCCTCGCGGCCGGCCTTTCCTTCTCGGCTTTCACGTTGCCGGCTTACGCCGACGATGCGGCCGGTCTCGCGCCGCCCGAGCCTGCGACGCCCGTGCTCTCGACGACCGCGACCGGCGTGCAGATCTACGCATGCGAATACGACAATGAACACCGGCTCGCGTGGACATTCCAGCGCCCGGAGGCGATGCTGTTCGATGCCGGCGGCACGCTCGTCGTCCGGCACGGCGCGGGGCCGTCGTGGGAAGCGCTCGACGGCAGCCGCATCACCGGCAAGAAGCTCGCGGAAGCGCCGAGCGCACGCCCGAACAGCATTCCGCAACTGCTGCTCGCCGCGACGCCGGCCGCAACCGGCACGCTGGCCGGCGTGCGCTTCGTGCAACGGCTCGATACCGCGGGCGGCACGCCGCCGGCCGCGACGTGCGCGACCGAGCATGCGATCGGCCGCTTTCCGTATTTCGCGCGATACGTGTTCCTGAAGTAACGCACGGCGGCGCCCCCAAGCGCGGACGCCGCCTTCAGGTTGCTCGCAGCCCGTCCATTTGATCAGTTATCCTGCATTTATGGATTGGATACGTGGCATCTTCATCGTCGTCGTTCAGGCTACGAAATGATGCGCGCGCGTCAGCGTATCCGCATCGACAGCTCGACATCGCCGCCGAACGGCACCGACAGATAGCCGTTTTCCGGCGCGCGCACATAAGCGAGGTAGTCAGGGCTGTATTCCGCGTTGTCGGCGACGACGAACGCACCCGCCCCGAGCCGCGGTTCGACCAGCGCGAGTATCTCGGGATACAGCGCCTTCGCGCCATCGAGCAGCAGCAGATCGACCGTATCCGGAAGGTCGGCGGCCAGCGTGCGCAGCGCATCGCCTTCGCGAATCTCCACGAGATCGGCAAGCCCGGCGGCCGTCAGGTTCGCCCGCGCGCGCACGACCTTCGACGGCTCGAACTCGCTCGTGATCAACCGGCCGCCGCCGTTGTCGCGCAGCGCGGCCGCAAGATGCAGCGTCGAAATGGCGAACGACGTGCCGAATTCGACGATCGCCCGCGCGCCGCGGCTGCGCGCGAGCATGTACAGCAGCGTGCCCGTCTCGCGCGATACGGCGAGCGGGTAGTCCTTCAGCCGCGCATAAAAATCGGCGTAGTCGGTCTTGCTGCGCATCAGCCGCGCGTGCTCGTCGTGCGACAGGTCGGCAAAGTCCGGGCTCGTCGCGGGCGACGACGCGTCGGCCTCGTCGAACAGGCGCTCCAGCAGCGAGGCAAGCGGGTCGAGAATCAGGGTGGTCATGCGAATCTCCGGTATCGGGTTGAGTGCGTCGTTGCACCCGATTAGAATATGACGAACTATTCAGGTTTTACTATTCGCATTGGCAAACCGCTCATGACCGACCGCCGAAACACCCGGATCGCCACGCGCAAACAGCCCCGGCAGGCCCGCTCGACGCGTCTCGTCGAAGACGTCCTCCAGGCCGCTGTTCAGGTTTTGGCGAGCGAAGGCGCGCAGCGCTTCACGATGGCGCGCGTCGCCGAGCGGGCCGGCGTGAGCGTCGGCTCGCTGTACCAGTACTTCCCGAACAAGGCGGCCGTGCTGTTCCGGCTGCAGCACGACGAATGGCGGCAGACGTCCGAGATGCTGCGCGGCATGCTGGAGGACGCGCGTCAAACGCCGCCCGAGCGGCTGCGCACGGCCGTCCACGCGTTCATCCGTTCGGAATGCGACGAGGCGCGCATGCGCATCGCGCTCGACGACGCCGCGCCGCTCTATCGCGACGCGCCCGAGGCGCGGGAAGCAAAAGCGGCCGGCAACCGCATCTTCCAGGCGTTCATGCGGGAGGCGCTGCCCGATGTGCCGGACGCCACGCGCGCGCTCGCATGCGACCTGATCACCACCACGCTCGCCACGGCCGGCAAGGCGTTTTCGGAAAGCGAGCGCACACCTGCGGAAATCGACGCGTATTCGGCGGCCATGGGCGACATGTTTTGCGCGTACCTCGAGCGTCTCGCGCACAATTGACGCGTGGACGGGACCGGCCACGACGAAAGACTTTCGTAATGCCCGATGCACCACCCGCTGCCGCCCTGCCCGCCGGCCCCGCGTTCAAATAGTCGCCTTAACGGATTCGAACTAGGCGTATACACGCGTTCCGGCACGACGAAGCCCCGTTTCACGCCGATATAAGCGCTGCGACATGCGCTGCATGCTCTTCCCCCAATGGGACGTGATGGGCGGTTCGCCTAACCTTCGCTACGGCAAAGCACACGTGACGGGGTCGACCACACCACGCATCGTACGACGCGACACGCTCGCGATCGTTTCGATTCGCGCATGACGACACGGATCACGCGTCATTCGTCCCCACGACGTTGCCGACAATTCCAACCAGATTCGAGACACCCTGACGACGGCTCGCTGCGGGCCGTTTCAGCATGCTGATAAAGGAGCAAGCTCATGAGTGATACCCCGGTGCAGCCGACGGTCGGCGTCGGCACGGATGAAACGGACTTTGGCACCCAGGGAGTCATCGACCGGTACTTCGGCATTTCGTCGCGCGGCAGCACGCAGCGCCGCGAAATCATTGCGGGCGTGACCACGTTCCTCGCGATGGTCTATTCCGTGTTCGTCGTGCCCGGCATGTTCGGCAAGGCCGGCTTCGACACGAGCGCCGTGTTCGTCGCGGTCTGCCTCACCACCGCGTTCGGCTCGCTGCTGATGGGCCTGTGGGCGAAGCTGCCGATCGCGATCGGCTGCGCGATCTCGCTGACCGCGTTCACCGCGTTCGGCCTCGTGCTCGGCAAGGGGCTGCATCCAACGGTCGCGCTCGGCGCCGTGTTCCTGATGGGCCTCGTGTTCACGGGCATCTCGGTCACCGGCGTGCGCTCGTGGATCCTGCGCAACCTGCCCGCGGGCGTCGCGCACGGCACCGGCATCGGCATCGGCCTGTTCCTGCTGCTGATCGCGTCGAACGACGTCGGCCTCGTGATCAAGAACCCGGGTGCCGGCCTGCCGGTCTCGCTCGGCCAGATCACCGCGTTCCCGGTCATCATGTCGGTCGTCGGCCTCGCCGCGATCTTCGGCCTCGAAAAGCGTCGCGTGCCGGGCGGCATCCTGCTCGTCGTGATCGCGATCTCGGTGTTCGGCCTCGTGTTCGACCCGGCCGTGAAGTACCACGGCATCTTCGCGCTGCCGTCGCTGAGCGCACCGGGCCATGCGTCGCTGATCGGCGCGATGGACATCAAGGGCGCGCTGTCGATGGCCGTGCTGCCGAGCGTGCTGGCGCTGGTGATGACTGCCGTGTTCGACGCAACCGGCACGATCCGCGCGGTCGCCGGGCAGGCCGGCCAGCTCGACGAGAACGGCCGCATCATCAACGGCGGCCGCGCGCTGACCGCCGATTCGCTCAGTTCGATCTTCTCCGGCTTCCTCGGCGGCGCGCCGGCGGCGGCCTACATCGAGTCGAGCGTCGGCGTGGCCGCCGGCGCGAAGACGGGCCTCGCGGCGGCCGTGGTCGGCCTGCTGTTCCTCGTCGTGATGTTCTTCTCGCCGCTCGCGGGCCTCGTGCCGTCGTACGCCACGGCACCCGCGCTGATGTACGTCGGCCTGCTGATGCTCGGCAGCGTGAGCAAGCTGCACATGGACGACATGGTCGATGCGATGTCGGGCCTCGTGTGCGCCGTGTTCATCGTGCTGACCGCGAACATCGTGACGGGCATCATGCTCGGCTTCTCGACGCTCGTGATCGGCCGCATCGCGAGCGGCGAATTCCGCAAGCTCAACGTCGGCACCGTGCTGATCGCGGCCGTGCTCGTCACGTTCTATCTCGGCGGCTGGGCGATCTGACCGCGGATCGTGCGCGACGTCGCCGGCAGAAGGACGGCGCGCATCAGGACGACAACGTCTCCTCCACCATCATCGTTGATGGTCTCCCGCCTGGGAACGCGAGTTTCCGGGCTTTTTTTGTCGATGCGGCGCGGTGCGATGCGCATCGCCGAAGCGGCGCGGCGCGAATTCGCGCCCGGTGCTACGATCGAGCTTTGCCTTCAGGAGCCGCCATGAACGCGCTCGGCATCGTCTCCGAATCGAGCACCCGGACCTCGGCGCGCAAGCCGCCGTTCATCCCGTCGTTCGGCTTCCACGAAGTGCACGAATCGCAGCCGATCCATGCGTCGCCGGCCCGCATCATCGACGCGGTCGCGGCGCTCGACATGCGCGCCGATCCGGTCATCGATGCACTGATGACGGTGCGCGAATTCCCGTCGGCCATCGTCGACACGCTTCGCAACGGGCCGGCCCGAAGCGAACGCGCGCGTTTCGGTTTCCACACGTTCACGCTGCTTCACCGGGACGACACGTCGCTGTCGCTCGGTCTCGTCGGACGCTTCTGGCGCCCGACGACCGACGTGCGCGCCATCGCCGATGCAACGGCCTTCGTCCGGCACGACGACCCACGCGACGCGAAGCTGGTGCTCCGGTTCGAAGTCGTCGGGCTGGCATCGGGTGCGTACATCCTGCGTACCGAAACCTTCATCCACTGCCCGATCGCACGGACGCGGCGGCTGTTTACGCCGTACTGGCTCGCGATCCGGCTCGGGAGCGGGTGGATCCGGCGCCGCATGCTGGCGGCCGTCGAAACGGCGCTCGCGTAAGCCAACGCATCAAAACGGCTTGATCACGACCAGCCCGACGACGATCCCCGCCGCGACCACGACAGCGCCCGCTGCGTGCCCGAGCCATTGCGCGGGCACGACGACGAGATCGTCGCGTTCCATGCGCCGCAGCGTGCCGGCCAGCATCCCGTGCAGCGCCGACAGCGCGGTGACGACCGCCAGCTTCACCGACAGCCACGCGGCGCCGAACCAGTGTCCGCTCAGCGCGATCGCAATCCCCGTGATCCAGACGAGCGCGAGCGCGGGCACCGTCACCGAACGATCCCAGCGCCGCACCGCGCGATGCACGGCGAGGTTGGCGATACGGATGCCGACGGACAGCATCAGCAGCCCGCCGACGAACGTGACGACGGCGACGACATGCGCGGCCTTGAGCAGCAGGTAAATCATTGCGCGTGCCGCCTGCGCGCGATCCATCCGGCGCTCGCCAGCCCCGCAAACGGCACGACGGCCGACAGCACGAGCCGCGCGACGTCGCCCTTGCTCCACAGCCCGCTCGACGCGGTGCCGACGACCGCCCACACGTACATCGCGAAAGCGATACCGTGAATCGGGCCCATGATCGATACCGCGGCCGGATAACCGGCCAGATGCTTGAGCGGCACGGCAATGCACACCAGCACGACGAGCGTGGTCGCCTCCAGCAGCGACAGATACTGCAGGTTGCGCAACGCATTGCGATCGCCTTGTTTCATTGATGGGCCCCCAGGTTGGTCAGCCGCAATTATGGCGTGTGGCACGGGCCCGATCCATTGGCTAGAATGCCATCTTTAAACGGATTCTGGCCACGGCCTCGAACGCCATGCATACGGTCGCCGTCCTCGCTCTGCCCGATGTCGTCCCGTTCGATCTGGGCGTCGCATGCGACACGTTCGCGCGCGTGCGTTCGCCCGGCGTCGAGCATGCGTACCGCGTGCGCGTGTGCAGCGAGCATGCGCGCGTCGCCGGCGACCTGTTCGAACTGCGGCCCGCGTTTCGTCTCGATGCGCTCGCCGACGCCGACACGATCGTCGTCCCCGGCACGTCCGTGCCGCTTGCGCCGACGTCGCGCCGCGCGATCGCGGCCCTGCGCGCGGCGGCCGCGCGCGGTTGCCGGATCGCGTCGATCTGCAGCGGCGCGTTCGTGCTCGCGGAAGCCGGTCTGCTCGACGGCCTGCGCGCGACGACGCACTGGCTGGCGGCCGGCGAACTCGCGCGCCGCTACCCGAACGTGACGGTCGACCCGAACGTGCTGTTCATCGACAACGGCCAGATCCTGACGTCGGCCGGCGCAGCGGCCGGCCTCGATCTGTGCCTGCACATGATCCAGGCCGACTACGGCGCGGCGGTCGCCGTCGACGCCGCACGCTGCGCGGTGGCGCCGCGCGTCCGCGAAGGCGGGCAGGCGCAGTTCATCGCGCCGGAATGGCCGGCCGGCACCGACGGGCTGCAAAGCCTGATGGACTGGCTGCAGGCCAACCTGCACAAGCCGCTCACGCTCGACGCGATGGCCCGCAAGGCGTCGACGAGCGTGCGCACGCTGACGCGGCGCTTTCAGGAGCAGACGGGCACGTCGCCGCGGCAATGGCTGCAGACCGCGCGCGTCAGGCATGCGCAGCAGTTGCTGGAAGTCACGGAGCTGTCGATCGAACATGTGGCAACGGAAGCCGGGTTCGGTTCGGTGACCGCGTTTCGCGAGCGGTTCGCGCGCATCGTCGGCACGTCGCCGCAGCGGTATCGTCACGCGTTCCGCGCGCGGTCCGGCGCATGACGCTCGCGCTGCGCATCGGCACCCGATGCGTCGCCCCGACGACGTGAACCCACGCGCACAATCGTCAGGATCGCGACCGGAAGCCGCCGCCCCCGCCACTTCGCCCGCCAAAGCCCCTTTCGCGCCAACCGGACCCGACCGATGACCCGCATCCGCAATCCCCTGAACATCGCGCAGCTCCAGGCATTCGTCTCCGCCGCGCATCTCAAGAGCCTGCGCGCCGCCGCACGCGAGCTCGGCGTCACGCAGCCCGCGATCACGCACACGATCCGCGAACTCGAAACGGCGCTCAACGCGGAACTGCTCGCGCGCAGCGTGCGCGGCGTCGAGCTGACCGCCTGCGGCCATGCGCTGCTGCCGCGTGCCGAGCAGTTGCTCGGCGACATCCGCCGCACGGTCGAGGCCGTCGAGCAGGTGAAAGGCGAGATGTCGGGGCGCGTCGCGGTCGGCACGATGCCGTCGATCGCGCTGACGGCGCTGCCGCACGCGGTGACGGCGTTCCGCCGGTCGATGCCGAACGTCAGCCTGCATCTCGAGGAAGTGACGGTGCCCGACGCGCTCGCTCAATTGCGCAACGGCACGCTCGACATCGCCGCGATGCACCATGTGCCCGCGCTCGACCGCGATTTCACGCAATCGCCGCTGCTGTCGACCGAATTCACCGTCGTGATGCGCGAGGGCCACCCGCTCGCGCATGCGCGCCGTTTAGAGGAATTGCTCGACGCCGAGTGGATCGTCACCGTCGGCGCCGAGCAGTTTCCGCACAGCGTGATGGTCGGGATGTTCGAGGCGCGCGGGCTGCCGCTGCCGAAACGTCTGCTGAGATCGCCGATGTCGTTCGCGGTGACGCTCGGGCTCGTCGCGCGCTCGGACGTGATCGGCTGCTTCACGCGCCCGCTCGCCGCGATGGTCGCGCCGCTCGGCATCCGCACGGCCGAACTCGACGAAAGCATGCCGCGCTTCGACCTGTCGATCATCGCGCGGCGCGACATGCTGCCCACGCCCGCCGTTTCTCGATTCGTCACGTGCCTGCAGCGGGCGGTCAACGAAACGCTCGGTTGAATCGTTCCTGTGTCTGAAACGGTCGCGCGCCCCCGCGCGCCGCCGCCGGGCCCGGTATCGGGGCTTGTCCTAGGCGCCCTGCCGGTATTTTGTCTTGATAATCTCCGCACGTCGCGCGCCCGCATCGGGCGGGCGAAACGGACAGTCCGGCGCGAAGCCGTGCCGGACCGAAGGCTTATGGCGCGGCACAACCGCGCACCCATCGAACAAAACGAGGAGTCACCGAGTGAAAAAGATTCTTGCGGCTGTGACCGTTGCCCTGCTTGCCGTATCGGCCGGCAGCGCGTATGCGAAGGACTGGACGACCGTGCGGTTCGGCGTCGACGCAAGCTACCCGCCTTTCGAATCGAAAGGCCCCGACGGCAAGGTGGTCGGCTTCGACGTCGACCTCGGCAACGAAATCTGCCGCCGCATGAACGCGAAGTGCGTGTGGATCGAAAACGACTTCGACGGGATGATCCCGGCACTGAAGGCGCGCAAGTTCGACGGCGTGCTGTCGTCGATGTCGATGACGCCGGCGCGCGAGGAACAGATCGCGTTCTCGTCGAAGCTGTTCAATACGCCGACGCGCCTCGTCGCGAAGAAGGGCGCCGGCCTGCTGCCGACGGCCGAATCGCTGAAGGGCAAGTCGATCGGCGTCGAACAGGGCACGATCCAGGAAACCTACGCAAAGACCTACTGGGCGGCGAAGGGCGTGAAGGTCGTCCCCTACCAGAACCAGGACCAGGTCTATGCCGACCTGATCGCGGGCCGTCTGGACGGCGCGCTGCAGGACGCGGTGCAGGCCGAGATCGGCTTCCTGAAGACGCCGCGCGGCGCGGGCTTCGATTTCGCAGGCAAGGATATCGACGATCCGAAGACGCTCGGCAACGGCGCCGGCATCGGCCTGCGCAAGGAAGACACCGACCTGAAGGCGAAGATCGACAGCGCGATCACCGGCATGCGCAAGGACGGCACGTACGACAAGATCGCGAAGAAGTACTTCGATTTCGACGTCTACGGCAAGTAATCCGGCAAGCAAGCGAGTCATTCGCTTCGAAGCAAACGGGCTCCGCGAGGAGCCCGTTTTTTTCCGCGCCAACCTCATGATTCTCAAGGAAAAACAGCGTGCTCCGGCACCGGTTTGATGGCGGCGACGCAGGCAACGTACAATCAATCTTCCACGCACACCGGATCATTCGCGGCTGCGCCGCACTCCCCTCATCATGCAAACGCAGACCCATCCGCTGATTTCCCCCGCCGTCGGCACCGAACGCCAGATCACGAGCTTCCACTACGGCCCGCGCGGCGGCAAGAAGGTCTATATCCAGTCGTCGCTGCACGCGGACGAACTGCCCGGCATGCTGGTTGCCGCGCTGCTGCGCCGCAAGATCGCCGCGCTCGAGACGGCCGGCAAGCTGCGCGGCGAAGTCGTCATCGTGCCCGTGCCGAACCCGATCGGCCTGTCGCAACACGTGTTCGGCGATCACCTCGGCCGCTTCGAGCTCGGCTCGATGCAGAACTTCAACCGCAATTTCTACGATCTCGCGGCGCTCGTGCTGCCGCGCGTCGAAAGCCGGCTCACGAACGACGCGCAGCGCAACCTCGTCGCCGTGCGCGCCGCGATGCGCGAAGCGCTCGACGAGCAGAAGCCGCGCACCGAGCTCGACTCGCAGCGCCTCGCGCTGCAGAAGCTGTCGTTCGACGCCGATATCGTGCTCGACCTGCACTGCGACAGCGATGCGGTGATGCACCTCTATACGAACCCCGATCTGTGGCCGGACGTCGAGCCGCTGTCGCGCTATCTCGACGCGCAGGCGTCGCTGCTCGCGCTGAACTCGGTCGGCAACCCGTTCGACGAGATCCACAGCTTCTGCTGGTCGGATCTGCGCAACCGCTTCGGCGACCGCTTCCCGATCCCGAACGGCGCGATTTCCGTCACGGTGGAACTGCGCAGCGAACGCGACGTGTCGTACGAGTTCGCCGAAAAGGATTCTCAGGCGATCGTCGAATACCTGACCGAGCGCGGCATCGTCGACGGTACGCCGGCGCCGCTGCCGCCGCTCGCGCATCCGGCCACGCCGCTCGCAGGCACCGATCCGCTCGTCGCGCCGGTGTCGGGCGTGATCGTGTTCCGCACGCCGGTCGGCGCGATGATCGAGGCCGGCCAGGAAGTGGCCGACATCGTCGATCCGCTGACCGATCGCGTCGTCACGCTGAAGAGCAGCGTGTCGGGCGTGCTGTATGCGCGCCAGATCGTGCGCTTCGCGACGGCCGGCATGGAAGTCGCGCGAATCGCCGGCGCAACCGCGATCCGCACGGGTTCGCTGCTGTCGGCCTGAGATCGGCCCGCGCGCCGGGTAACGGCGCGCATCGACGCGTTCCAACGCGCACCAATGCAATCGCCCGCTAGCGCGGGCGATTTGCTTTCCGATATGCCCGGCGATCCGGCCGGGCGGCGGCACGCCTGGGCGATCAGAACGCCGGCACGATCGCGCCGCCGAACTTCTGGTCGATGAACTTGCGCACGTCGTCCGATTCATAGGCCGCGACGAGCTTCTTCACCCACGGCTTGTCCTTGTCCTGCGCGCGCACCGCGATCAGGTTCGCGTACGGGCCGCGCAGATCCTCGATCGCGATCGCATCCTTCACCGGCGTGAGCCCCGCCTTCACCGCGTAGTCGGTGTTGATCGACGCGGCATCGACATCGGGCAGCGCGCGCGGCAGCTGAGCGGCATCGAGCTCGACGATCCTGATCTTCTTCGGATTCTCGGCGACGTCGAGCGGCGTCGCGTTCACGCCGTTCGTGCCGGCGCCCGGCTTCAGCTTGATCACCCCGTATTTCTGCAGCAGCAGGAGCGCGCGGTTGCCGTTCGACGGATCGTTCTGGATCCCGACCTTCGCACCGACCGGCAAGTCCTTCAGCGACTTGATCTTCTTCGAATAGAAACCCATCGGCGCAGTGTAGGTAAGCCCGACGTTGACGATCCTGTAGCCGCGCTGCTTGATCTGACTGTCGAGGAACGGCTGGTGCTGGAAGCCGTTCGCGTCGAGGTCGCCCGAATCGAGCGCCGCGTTCGGCTGCACGTAGTCGTTGAATTCGATGACCTTGATCGCAAGCCCTTCGCGCGCGGCCACTTTCGTTACTTCGGTCCAGATCTGCGCGTCGGGGCCGCTCATCGTGCCGATCTTCAGCGTTTGCGGGTCGGCGTGCGCGCCGGGCGCCGCGAATGCCAGCGCCGCGGCGAGTGCGCCGAGGCCGGTCAGGATCGAACGTCGCATGGTGTCCTCTTGTCCCGTGTCGTTGTTGGAGCACGGATCGTGGCACGGGGCCCGAACACCGCCAACCAAGCTTATTTCATGTGCATATTCCCGATCCGGATCGAATCTCAGCCGAAATCGGTATAACTCCCCGCTATACAACCGGGCAGAATCCAATGTCGCATCGGCACCACACATTCTTCATATGACAGTCGCTGTCATATTCATTACGTGGCCCGCCGATAAAGTTGCCGCCGGTCCGTGAAAGCGCCCACAGAGAGCGCCGGAACCGCAACTGGACACGCCATTTATTCGCTCGGAGAATCCTTTGAACAAGAAACTGTTGACCATCGCCGCCCTCGCAGCAACGGCCGGCACGGCACACGCGCAAAGCAGCGTGACCCTGTACGGCGTCATCGATGCCGGTATCAGCTACGTGAACCACAGCAAGACCGCCACCGGCGGCTCGGGCAAGCTGTTCAAGTACGACGACGGCGTTGCCCAGGGCAGCCGTTGGGGCCTGCGCGGCACCGAAGACCTCGGTGGCGGCCTGAAGGCGATCTTCGTGCTCGAAAACGGCTTCAACAGCGGCAACGGCACGATCGGCCAGGGCGGCGCGATCTTCGGTCGCCAGGCTTACGTCGGCCTGAGCCAGTCGCAATACGGCACGGTCACGTTCGGCCGTCAGTACTCGTTCTCGACCGACATCCTCGGCTCGAACTACTCGACGGGCGGCAACACGGTCGCGGGTAACTACGCGTACCACGTGAACGACGTCGACCAGCTCACGTCGAGCCGCATCAACAACTCGGTGAAGTTCCAGAGCGCGAACTACGCCGGCTTCACGTTCGGCGCGTTGTACGGCTTCTCGAACTCGACCGACTTCGCCGGCGCACCGGCCACGACGTCGGGCACGACGACGACGGCAGGCTCGTCGCGCGCATACAGCTTCGGCCTGAACTACGCGAACGGCCCGTTCTCGCTCGGCGCTGCCTACACGGACATCCGCTTCCCGAGCCAGTCGACGCCGGCGTTCTCGACGACGATCGCGAACATCAGCACGGGCAACATCCGCGACCTGCGCACGTATGGCGTCGGCGGCCGCTACATCTTCGGCCCGGCGACCGCATGGCTGCTGTGGACGCGCACGCAGTTCACCCCGCTCGCGAGCGGCGCATCGGGCACGTTCTACAACGCATACGAAGCAGGCCTGAAGTATGCGATCACGCCGGCCCTGTCGGCAGCAGCCGGCTACACGTACACGAACGCGACGCAGAGCGGCGGCTCGGCGCACTGGAACCAGGGCAACCTGGGTCTCGACTACGCGCTCAGCAAGCGCACGGACGTGTACGGCCTCGTCGTCTACCAGAAGGCGTCGGGCAACAACGTGCAGGCGCAGATCGGTTCGAGCACGAGCTACTTCAACACGTCGGGCAACGGCTCGTCGAACCAGCTCGCCGCTCGCGTCGGTATCCGTCACAAGTTCTAAAGCATCCGCTTAACTCGCGGATCACGACGGCAAGAAGCGCCCCGCTCCACGCGGGGCGCTTTTTTATCTGCTTTTAAGTTTCGCTTAATTCTGGGCTGAGAGGATGCTCTCACCCCCCCTGTTGGCCGCCTGAGCATCGGCGGCTTTTTTTTTAAATGCCGACGGCGCCGCCATCGATTGCCCACAAGACAGGATCGGAGGCCATGATGATCGAAGATACCGTTTTCAGCCATCTGCACGCGATTCTGACGTGCCAACACTCGCTGCCGGTCCAGAGCTGCCGCGTATCGGTAGCAATGCAGCGCCCGTGGGGCCGCCCGTACCGGCTCGTCGAATGGACGATGCATCTCGACGCGCCCGCGCGGCGCCAGATCGTGCCGGCCGAATCGACCGACGAAGAGATCGCCGAGGTCGTTGCATCGCACGTGCCGGGCCGGCTTTACGGCGACGGCCGGCTGCAGTTCTGAACGCCTTCCCGTTCCCCCGCTTCCCGCATTTCGGCCGTCCCGCACGCATCGTGCGGCAGTCGGTCTCGTTTGACGCGGCAACGAAACCTGCTACGCTGCGCGTTTTCGTCCACGCAACACACGATGGAAAACGCATTCAACGAACGCGGCGTCATGATCACGCGCAACGGCCTGTCGGCCGCCGGGCAGGTATTCGCGCTGCGTGACATCCGCCACGTCGACGTCGTCAAGATTCCGAAAAACCGTGTCGTTCCGGCGCTGATCTCGCTGATCGGTGCGGCCGCCGCCATCGCAGGCGGCATCGGCGCATCGAGCGCCGCACTCGTCGTCGGCGTGATGCTCGCCGTCGTCGGTTATCTCGCCTGGACCACGCAGGACGTCACGTATCGCCTGATGGTCGAGATGCCCGACGGCAAGCGCGAAGCGCTGTCGAGCGTCGACGCCGAATTCGTCGAACGCGTCGCGCAGGTCGTGCGCGATGCGCAAGCCGCAACGGCTGCAGGCTGATTCCATTCGCATCGCTGCACGCTTGGATTCGCGATCCGCGGATGCGCGCGGCGCGTATCGGCTCGCGCGGCACATCGTTGCGTCGGGCCGAGTCGTCTTCGTCGAATCGGCTTCCCGCGTCATCATCGCGAACCCCGCGCCTGCGCTGCGTACGCCGACCGCCTAGTATGGAAAGAGCGGCCCGCCGCCGCATCGTCCGAGGAGGTCGGCATGAACGTTCAATTGCTGTCCGGCATGCTTCGCGCGCAGGAACTGCTGCTCGTGTCGATGATCCGCGCGCTTCCCCTTGACGAACGCCGTGCGCTCGTCGATCTCTACACCGAACAGATCGCGTTCGCCGAACAGGCGGGCCTCGAAAGCCACAGCGATCGCGCGACGCACGATGCGTTCATCGCGCATGCGCGCAATCTGCTGATCCGCATCGAAGCGCTGGCCTAGCGCCGGCGCGCCTGCGCGTTTCTCCCGAATTTCCCGCCGCGGCTCACTCGAGCCGCGCAGGCAAGCGCTCACCCGCACGGGCCGCTTTCCTTCCTTGTATTGATAATGATTCTCATTTACACTGGTAAAGTTATCAGTTTCTTTCAATTCGCCGTTCGCCGCATGCCGCGCGCGGACGGGCCAGCCAGGTGAACGCGTCACCCAGCCAGCCTTCGGGCTTGTTTTCGTCAATGGGAGACCACCTGTGCATTGCTATCCGCTGGCGCGGCGGCCGATCTGTGCCGCGCTGTTCGGCGCGTTCGGCCTGTCCGCCGCCCCGGCTCACGCCGATTCGTCGCCGCAAGGCGCCACCCCGCCTCCTGCCGTCCTCGTCGCCGCGTCCAAGCGCGGCGATGCGGCGCTGCTCGACCCCGTCACCGTCACGGCCACCCGCACCGCCACCGCCGCGAGCCGCACGGCGGCGTCGGTGTCGGTGATCACCGACGAGGATCTCGAGGAACAGCAGGCCACCAACATCAAGGACGCGCTGCGCTACGAGCCGGGCATCACGGTGCGCCGCACCGCTTACCGCCCCGGCAGCGCCGCGCTCGGCGGGGGCCGCGACGGCGATTCGAGCATCAACATCCGCGGCCTCGAAGGCAATCGCGTGCTGCTGATGGAAGACGGCATCCGCCTGCCGAACGCGTTCTCGTTCGGGCCGCTCGAAGCGGGGCGCGGCGACTACGCCGATCTCGACACGCTCAAGCGCATCGAGATCCTGCGCGGGCCGGCCTCGGCGCTCTACGGCAGCGACGGCCTGACCGGCGCCGTGAACTTCATCACGAAGGATCCGCGCGACCTGCTGTCGATCTACCACAAGCCCTATTACTTCTCGTTCCGGCCGAGCTACGACTCGGCCGACCGCAGCATCGGCGCGACCGTGTCGGCCGCGGGCGGCAACGACCGCGTGCAGGGGACGATCATCGCCGACGGCCGCCGCGGCCACGAGGTCGACACGCGCGGCGGCAACAACTCGGCGAGCACGCTGCGCACGACGTCGAACCCGCAGGACGTCTATTCCGAATCGCTGCTCGGCAAGCTCGTGCTGACGCCCACCGCGCGCGACACGATCAAGTTCACCGCGGAAACCGGGCAGCGGCGCGTGAGCACCGACGTGCTGTCCGCGATCAATCCGCCGACCACGCTCGGCCTCACGACGAACGACCGGCTCGAGCGCAACCGCTTCAGCGTCGACTACGACTTCCGCGACGACGCGTTCCGCTGGTTCCAGACCGCGCATGTGCAGTTCTACTACCAGGACGCGAAGCAGGACCAGTACGCGTTCGAGACGCGCGGCGCGCCGCTTAAGTCGCGCTCGCGCGACAACCAATACAAGGAACGCACGTTCGGCGGCTCCGCGTTTGCCGAAAGCGGCTTCGCGACGGGCCCGCTCGCGCACAAGCTGCTGTATGGCGTCGACGGCAGCCTGTCGCGCGTGACGAACCTGCGCGACGGCACGGTGCCGGGCGTCGGCGAAGCGTTCCCGAACAAGGCGTTCCCCGACACCGACTACACGCTGTTCGGCGCGTTCGTGCAGGACCAGATCGGCTACGGCCGCCTGCTCGTCACGCCGGGCCTGCGCTTCGACACATACCGGCTGAGCCCGACCGGAAACGATCCGCTGTTCACCGGCAAGGCCGTGTCGACGAGCGCGAACGAACTGTCGCCGCGCGTCGCCGTGCTCTACGAGATCACGCCCGCGGTCATTCCGTACGTGCAGTATGCGCACGGCTTCCGCGCGCCGACGCCCGACCAGGTCAACAGCAGCTTCTCGAACCCGGTGTACGGCTACACGTCGATCGGCAACCCGAACCTGAAGCCCGAGACGAGCGATACGTTCGAAGCGGGCCTGCGCGGCAAGGCCGGCACCGGCTACGGTGTCGTGCGCTACAGCGCGGCCGCGTTCACGGGCCGCTACCGCAACTTCATCTCGCGCACGACGATCGCCGGCAGCGGCCGGCCGACCGACCCGTCCGTATTCCAGTACGTGAACTTCGCCGACGCGCGTATCCACGGCCTCGAAGGCCGCGCCGAATGGGCGATGCCGAACGGCATCACGCTGAAGACGGCGATGGCGTTCACGAAGGGTTCGACGCAGAACGACGGCGCGGCCAGCCAGCCGCTCAACACGGTCAACCCGTTCTCGGCCGTGTTCGGCGTGCGCTACGAGCCGGGCGAGCGCTGGTTCGTGCAGACCGACCTGCTGTTCCAGGCTGCGAAACGCGACAAGGACATCGACAAATCCGACTGTTCGAACAAGGCGTGCTTCACGCCGCCGTCGTCGTTCGTCGTCGACCTGCGCGGCGGCTACCGCTTCAACAAGCACGTGAGCGCGACGATCGGCATCCGCAACCTGTTCGACCGCAAATACTGGAACTGGTCGGACGTGCGCGGCATCGCGGCCGATTCGCAGGTGCTCGACGCCTATACGTCGCCCGGACGCACGGTCGCCGTCAGCATGAAAGTGGATTTCTGATGCGCGACGCCCGCGCTGCCACCCCAACCGTTACTTGAAGGAGTCCGACATGATGCAATCCGCCCTTCCCGGTCAACCGGCCGGCCCGGCCCGCGCGGCCGCCGCATTGCGCGACGCGTTCATCAAGCTCAAGACCGAGCGCCAGCTGCGCAACCGCGACGTCGCGCAGGCGCTCGGCGTCAGCGAAGGCCAGGCGCTCGCCGCGTTCGTCGGCGAGCACGTCGTGCGGCTCGACGCGCGCTTTCCGGCGATGTTCGAGGAAATGCCGCGCCTCGGCCGCGTGATGGCGCTCACGCGCAACGACACGGCCGTCCACGAAAAGGACGGCGAATATGCGCAGATGAGCCATGACGGCCCCGTCGGCCTCGCGCTCGGCGACATCGACCTGCGGATCTTCTATCGTCACTGGGTGTCGGCGTTCGCGGTGCGCGACGAGACCGCGCACGGCCCGCTGAAGAGCCTGCAGTTCTTCGACGCGCAGGGCCACGCGATCCACAAGGTCTACCTGCGCGCACACAGCGACCACGCCGCGTACGACGCATTCGTCGAACGCTGGCGCGCGCCATCGCAGGAACCGGGCCTCGACGTCGCGCCCGCCGCGCCGAAGGCGCCCGAACGCGCCGACACCGAGATCGACGTCCCGAGCTTTCGCGCGGCGTGGAATGCGATGACCGACACGCACCAGTTCTTCGGCATCACGCAGCGCTTCGGCGTGAGCCGCATGCAGGCGCTGCGCCTCGCCGATCCGCAATACGCGTATCCGGTCGAAACCGCGCGTGCGCTGCGCCACGTGCTCGAACGGGCCGCGCAAAGCGGCCAGCCGATCATGGTGTTCGTCGGCAATGCGGGGATGATCCAGATCCATACGGGCCCCGTCGCGAACGTGCGCGAGGTCGGCGCGTGGATCAACGTGCTCGACCCGGGCTTCAACCTGCACGTGCGCGAGGACCTGATCGCCGCCGCGTGGGTCGTGAAGAAGCCGACGAGCGACGGCATCGTCACGTCGCTCGAACTGTTCGACCGGCAGGGCGACCACGTCGCGCTGCTGTTCGGCGAACGCAAACCGGGCAAGGTCGAACGCGACGACTGGCGCGCGCTCGTCGCGACGCTGCCGCCGGCCGCACGCGGGGACGCGCGGTGAGCGCGCGATCGTTCGATCCGCGGCGCCGCACGGTGCTGGCGAGCGCGGCGGCTGGCGCGCTCGCGGGCGCGCTGCCGGGCCGCGTGCTCGCACAAGCCGCGCAGGCCGCACCGAAGCGCGTGGTCGTGATCGGCGGCGCGCTCGCGGAAACTGCGTTCGCGCTCGGCGGTGCCGAGACGCCGCGCTACCGGCTCGTCGGCGCCGACACGACCTGCACGTACCCCGACGCCGCGAAGCGCCTGCCGAAGGTCGGCTACCAGCGCGCGCTGTCGGCCGAGGGGCTGCTGTCGCTGCGGCCCGATCTCGTGCTCGCGTCGGCCGAAGCCGGCCCGCCCACCGCGATTGCGCAGGTGAAAAACGCCGGTGTCGCGGTGACGACGTTCGACGAACGCCACGACGTCGAGTCGGTGCGCGCGAAGATCACCGGCGTCGCGCAGGCGCTCGACGTGCGCAATGCGGGCGCCGCGCTGCTGCAGCGCTTCGATCGCGACTGGCAGGCCTCGCGCGACGCGGTCGCCGTACGCGCATCCGGCAGCGCGCAGCCGCCGCGCGTGCTGTTCGTGCTGAACCATACCGGCAACCAGGCACTCGTCGCCGGCCAGCGCACGGCCGCCGACGCGATGATCCGCTACGCGGGTGCGCGCAACGCGATGCAGGGCTTCGATCACTACAAGCCGCTGACGACCGAGGCACTCGCGGCCGCCGCACCCGACGTCGTGCTGATCTCCGACGAAGGGCTCGCGGCCGTCGGCGGCCGCACCGCGCTGCTCGCCACGCCCGGCTTCGGCGCGACACCGGCCGGCCGCGCGCAGCGCGTCGTGTCGCTCGATGCGCTGTTCCTGCTCGGGTTCGGCCCGCGCCTGCCGCTCGCCGTCACGACCCTGCACCGACGCCTGTCGGATGCGTTCGCCTGATTCCGGACCGCCCCGATGCCCGCTCACGCTTCGCCTTTCCCTGCACCGTCGCCCGCCTCGCGCTCCGGCGCCGCGCGCATCGGCACGTCGCGCCGCTTTGCACCGTTCGCGCTGGCCGCGCTCGCGTGCCTCGTGTGCGCGATGTCCGTCGTCGCGCTGTGCGTCGGCGCGTACCGCATTCCGCTCGCGCAAGCATGGGCCGCGCTGAGCGGCGATGCAACCGCTCAGCAGGCCCGCGCGGTGCTGCTCGACATCCGTGCGCCGCGTGTCGCGCTCGCGCTGCTGGTCGGCGGCGGCTTCGGCGCGACCGGCGCCGCGATGCAGGCGCTGTTCCGCAATCCGCTCGCGGATCCGGGGCTCGTCGGCGTGTCGAGCGGCGCCGCACTCGGCGCGACGACGACGATCGTGCTCGGCCCCGCCCTATTTGCCGCGCACGTGAGCGCGGCCGCATTGCCCGTCGCGGCCTTTGCGGGCGCGCTTGCGGTCGCGGCGCTCGTCTACCGGCTCGCCGCATCGCGCGGCCGGCTCGCGCTGCCGCTGCTGCTGCTCGCCGGCATCGCGATCAACGCGCTGGTCGGCGCGGCGATCGGGTTGCTGACATTCGTCGCCGACGACGCGCAGTTGCGCTCGCTGACCTTCTGGAGTCTCGGCAGTCTGGGCGGCGCGCAATGGTCCGCGCTGGCGGCCGTCGCGCCGTGCGTCGCGATCGGCTGCGTGCTGCTCGCGCGCGAACGCGATGCGCTGAACGCGCTGCAGCTCGGCGAAACCGAGGCACTGCATCTCGGCGTGCCGGTGCAGCGGCTGAAGCGGCGCGTGCTCGTCGCGGTCGCGCTCGCGGTCGGCGCGCTCGTGTCGTGCGCGGGCATCATCGGCTTCATCGGGCTCGTCGCGCCGCATTGCGTGCGGCTCGCGTGCGGCCCCGACCAGCGCATCGTTCTGCCCGGCGCCGCGCTGCTCGGCGCGTTGCTGACGCTCGCCGCCGATCTCGCCGCGCGCACGGTCGCCGCGCCCGCCGAAATCCCGCTCGGCGTGCTGACCGCGCTGCTCGGCGCGCCGTTCTTCCTCGCGCTGCTGTGGAAAAGCCGCGGCGCGCTCGGCGGGTAACCCTTCCGTCACGATGACCATGCTGACCGCCCACCATCTCGACGTCGCCCGCCGACACACCGCCATCCTTCGCGACCTGTCGCTGTCGATCGAGCCCGGCCGCGTGACCGCGCTGCTCGGCCGCAACGGCGCAGGCAAGAGCACGCTGCTGAAGACCTTCGCCGGCGAGCTGACCGGCAGCGTCGCGCCGAACAGCGTGCGCGTGACGGGCGACATCACGCTGAACGGCGAACCGCTCGCGCGCATCGACGCGCCAAGGCTCGCGTGCCTGCGCGCGGTGCTGCCGCAGGCCGCGCAGCCGGCCTTCCCGTTCAGCGTCGACGAAATCGTGCTGCTCGGCCGTTATCCGCATGCGCGGCGCAGCGGTGCGCGGCACGTGATCGCGCACCGCGATCGCGACATCGCGTGGCGCGCGCTCGAACGCGCGGGTGCCGAAGCGCTCGTCGGCCGCGATGTCACGACGCTGTCGGGCGGCGAACTTGCACGCGTGCAGTTCGCGCGCGTGCTCGCGCAGCTGTGGCCGGACGACGACGGTGTGGAGGGCAGCCTGCGCTACCTGCTGCTCGACGAGCCGACCGCCGCGCTCGATCTCGCACATCAGCACCGGCTGCTCGAAACCGTGCGCGCGGTCGCACGCGAATGGCGGCTCGGCGTGCTTGCTATCGTGCACGACCCAAACCTCGCCGCACGGCACGCAGATACGATCGCGATGCTCGCCGACGGCACGATCGTCGCGCACGGCGCGCCGCGCGACGTGATGACGCCCGCGCATATCGCACAATGCTACGGATTCGCGGTGAAGATGGTGGAAACCGGCGACGGTACGCCGCCGGTGATGGTGCCTGCGTAGCGTAGGCAAATACTGCACGGTCGTTGCGTCGCTCGATGTCCTACGCTGCCTTCAACTGCCGTTCACCCAACATCATTCGCGCATCCCCTTCGAGGAGCCTCGCGTGCCGCTTTCAATGACCCGCATCATCCTGTACGTCCGCGACGTAGCGTTGCAGAAGGCGTTCTACCAGCGGTATTTCGACCTCCCAGTCATCGAGGAAATCAACGGTGAATGGGTCGTGCTCGACGCGGGTGCGATCGAACTGGCGCTGCATCTGGCGGGCCCCGCGTTTCGCCAGACAACCTCGTTCGTGCATGCGAATTCCGACGCAAACGCCGTGAAGCTCGTTTTCTCGATCGACGCCGATATCGACGCGCACCGCGACCGGCTCGCCTGCGATGGCGTGACCGTGCGCGATCTCAAGCGCTACGACGGCTTCGCGTACCGGATGTACGACGGCCTCGATCCGGAGGGCAACGTCTTTCAGGTGATGCAGCCGGACTGAACTTCGGCGCGCGGGCCGCGCTCAATGCTCGCCATCCGCCGCGCCGAAGGTCCGCATCTTCCACCCGAGCCGCACCGCAAGCATCCGCATCGAGAATCCGGCCGCCAGCGCGATCACCGTCGCAAAACTCGCATCGATGCCGAAATGCTGGATCCCGACATACAGCGTGCCCGTGACGAACGCAACGCTCGCATACAGCTCCTCGCGCAGGATCAGCGGCATCTCGTTGCACAGCAGGTCGCGCAGCATCCCGCCGCACACGCCCGTGATCGCGCCGGCCAGCACGACGATGATCGGCGCCGTGCCCGTCGACGCGCCGATGTCGCAGCCGATGATCGTGAACGCCGCGAGGCCGATCGCGTCGACGGTGACGAACAGCGTCTTCATCCGCGCGACATGCCGTGCGGCCCACGATGCGACGGTCGCCGCGACGAGCGTGATCACGAGGTATTCGGGATGCGCGATCCAGCCGAGCGGATAGTGGCCGAGCAGCACGTCGCGCACGGTGCCGCCGCCGAGCGCCGTCACCGCGCCGACGAGCGCGAGCCCGAAGCGGTCCATCCCGCGCCGCATGCCCATCAGCGCCCCCGACATCGCTTCCGCGACGATCGCAATCAGATAGAGCGTATGCATCGCGCGCGTCAGTCGTCGGTCCGGAACAGGTCGAGCACGCGTTCGCGCTCGGCCGCATCGACCGCTGCGGGCATCGGCTCGTCGGGCTTGCCGCGGTCGGCCGGCGCGTCCGACGCGTCCTGCACCGCCGCGCCGCCGCAGGCGAAGCGGCTGCGGATGTACGGCGGCACATCGGCCGTGCACGTGCCGCGCGTGTATTCGGCGTAGACGAAGTCGCCGTCGACGAGCGCGACGTCCTGCGGTGGCGAAGCATCGACGGGCGTGCGCCCGTCGACGGCCGTCTTCATGTAGTCGAGCCAGACCGGCAGCGCCAGCGTCGCGCCGGTCGTGCGCCCCATCGGACGCGGCGTGTCGTAGCCGAGCCACGCGACCGCGACGATGCCCGACGAATAACCGGCGAACCATACGTCCTTCGATCCGTTCGACGTGCCCGTCTTGCCGGCCGCGTCGTCGCGGCGCAGCGCGAGCGCGCCGCGCGCGGTGCCGGAGCGCACGACGTCGCGCAGCATGCTGTCCATCACGAACGCGTTGCGTGCCGACACGACGCGCTCGCCTGCCGGCACGGTCGCCTCGTACATCGCGCCGCCGTGACGCTGCTTCACCGACAGGATCAGGCGCGGTTCCATCCGCGTGCCGCCGTTCGCGAACACGCCGTATGCGCTCGCGAGTTCGAGCGGCGTCACGGCGCCCGCGCCGAGCGCGAGGGGCAGCGACGCCGGATTGCGCTGCGCGTCGAAGCCGAAGTGCACCGCGTGCTGCTGTACGTAACGTGCATCGGTGGCCTGCATCAGACTGACCGCGACCAGATTCTTCGAGCGCACGAGCCCGCGCCGCACCGGGATGAAGCCCTCGTAGCGGTTGCCGAAATTGCGCGGACGCCACGGTCGCGCGCCGGTTTCCTCATGCGTGAGCGTGCGCTGCGTATCGTCGACGAGCACGCCGGGGAAATAGCCCTTCTCCAGCGCCGCCGAATAAACGAACGGCTTGAAGCTCGAGCCCGGCTGGCGATACGCCTGCAGCGCATGGTCGAACACGTTGCGATTGAAATCCGCGCCGCCGACGAGCGCGAGCATGTCGCCGGTGGCCGCATCGAGCGACACGAGCGCGCCTTCGAGCCCGTTGCGCGCATCGCGCGTCGCGCGTGGCTGCCGGCTCAGCGTGCGGTCGAGCGCGGCTTCGGCCGCGCGCTGGTCGCGCATCGAGACCGTCGTCGTCACGTCGAGGCCGAGCGTATAGGCATCGTCGTGAAAACGCTCGACCATCATGCGGCGCGCGCGCTCGGCAACGTACGGCGCGGCGACGATCCCGGGCGGCGGCGTGGTCGCCAGCACGATCGGCGCGTCGACGGCCGCGCGGTACGTCGCGTCGTCGAGCTCGCCGAGCACATGCATCCGGCCGAGCACATAGTTGCGCCGCGCGGTCGCGCGCGCCGGATTGACGACCGGGTTGAACGCGGACGGCGCCTTCGGCAGCCCCGCGAGCACGGCCGCCTCGCCCGCGCTCAGCGCGTCGAGCGGCTTGCCGAAATACACGTTCGCGGCCGCCGCGAAACCGTACGCGCGCTCGCCCAGATAGATCTCGTTCATGTACAGCTCGAGCAGCTTGTCCTTGCTGTATTCGCGTTCGAGCCTGACCGCCATCAGGATCTCGGCGAGCTTGCGGCTCAGCACCTTGTCGCGCGTCAGGTAGAAGTTGCGCGCGACCTGCATCGTGATCGTGCTGCCGCCCTGCCCGGGCTGCCCCGTCACGACGTTCGCGAACGTTGCGCGCGCGAGGCCGCCGACATCGACCGCGCCGTGCTGATAGAACTTCGCGTCCTCGGCCGCGAGCAGCGCCTGCCGCATCAGCGGCGGAATGCGTTCGAGCGGCACGAACTCGCGCCGCTCGACGCCGTATTCGGCCAGCAAGTCGCCGTCGCGCGAGAAAATCCGCAGCGGCAGCGCGGGACGATAGACGGCCAGGTGCTCGACGGACGGCAACTGCATCCAGATTCGCTGGATCGTCCATGCGCCGATGCCCGCGCACGCGAGCGTCAGGCCGAGCAGCGCGCCCGCGAGCGTGCGCCACATGCGTCGGCGGCGCGGCGGCGCGGGTTGCGGCGGAGGGGAAGCGGTGTGGTCGGTCATGTCGGGCTCCTTCTTCGAGGCCGCGACGGCCGGCGCGCGACAGGCGCCTGCCGATCGCAGAAGGCGCGCATTGTCGAAGGGATAGCGCGAAACCGGAACATTCTTTAGCCAAACTTTGGCAGGCTGAATTTTATTTAGGAAAGCGCGCCGGAGCCGTTCGCGCAGCGCATGCCGGCTTGCGGCGCACCGTCGGACAAACCGCGCGGCATGCGGTCCGGTTCGCCTGTACCATCGCGTGATGTTCGATCGATACATCGGCCTGTGGGGCCTCGTTCCCGACGGCGGCCCGATCCTGACCGCGAGCGGCGGCCTGCTGCCCGTTCTCTGGCACGCGCGACCCGCGATGCTGAAGGTCGCCACGTGCGACGAAGAGCGTCGCGGCAATGCGCTGATGACCTGGTGGAACGGGCAAGGCACCGCACAGGTGTGGCAGCACGACAGCGACGCGATCCTGCTCGAACGCGCGCAGCCGGCGCCGTCGCTGGCCGGCTTTTCGGCTTCGGGTCATGACGACGACGCGATGCGCATCGCGTGCGACGTCGTCGCGCGGCTGCACGCGCATCGTGCTGAGCCGCCTGCGGTCGTGCCGCTGCACGACTGGTTCCATGCACTGCTGTCGGATGCCACGGCCAACGACGTGCTGCGCCGATCGGCCGCAACGGCACGCGCGCTGCTGTCGGCACAGCCCGTCGATGAAGTCGTCCTGCACGGCGACATCCATCACGGCAACATCCTGCATTTCGGCTCACGCGGCTGGCTCGCGATCGACCCGAAGGGGCTGCGCGGCGATCGCGCGTTCGACTACGCGAACCTGTTCTGCAATCCCGCGCACGACATCGCGGTCGACCCGGTGCGCTTCGAGCAACGCGTCGCGTGCGTGGCCGACGCCGCGCAGCTCGACCGCCGCCGGCTGCTGCAGTGGATTCTCGCGTGGGCGGGCCTGTCGGCCGTATGGCTGATGGAAGACGGCCTGCCGCCCGATACGCGGCTGCAGGTCGCGACGCTGGCCGCGGCCGCGCTCGGCCTGTAGCACGCACGACGCCGGCCGCACCGCCCATGAAAAAGCCCGCCGGCATGCACCGGCGGGCTTGCGTATTCGACTGCTGGCGCGGCGCTTAGCGCGCGGGGCTCAGCGTCAGGTTCATGTGACGGTTCACATCCTTGTACAGCAGGTAGCGGAAGCGGCCAGGGCCGCCCGAATAGCATGCCTGCGGGCAGAACGCGCGCAGCCACATGAAGTCGCCCGCTTCCACCTCGACCCAGTCCTGGTTCAGGCGATAGACGGCCTTGCCTTCGAGCACGTACAGGCCGTGCTCCATCACGTGCGTTTCAGCGAACGGAATCACGCCGCCCGGCTCGAACGTCACGATGTTCACGTGCATGTCGTGGCGCATGTCGCTCATGTCGACGAAGCGCGTCGTCACCCACGCGCCGTTGGTGCCCGGCATCGGGATCGGCTCGACGTCCTGCTCGTTGGTCACGAAGGCTTCGGGGAGCGGGATGCCGTCGACGGCCTGGTAATGCTTGCGGACCCAGTGGAAGCGCACCGCGGCATCGCTGACGTTGTGCAGCGTCCAGTCCGCGCCCGGCGGAATGAACGCGTAGCCGCCCGGCTTCAGCACGTGTTTCGAACCCTGCAGGGTCAGCTCGGCTTCGCCTTCGACGACGAACAGCACGGCTTCGGCGTTCTTGTCCTGCTCCGGCTTGTCGCTGCCGCCGCCCGGGTTCACTTCGACGATGTACTGCGAGAAGGTTTCGGCGAAACCCGACAGCGGGCGGGCGATCACCCACAGGCGCGTGTTCGTCCAGAACGGCAGCCAGCTCGTGACGATGTCGCGCATCACCCCCTTCGGGATCACCGCGTACGCCTCGGTGAACATCGCGCGATCGGTCAGCAGATCGGTCTGCGGCGGGTGGCCGCCATGCGGCGCGTAATACGTTGTCTTAGACATATGCATCCAGGCAATGGGTTGGTCCGGCCCCGGGCGCAAACGGCATCGGGCGGCACGCATGCGCGTGCGACGCGCATGCGGCGGCGGGACATCGTCGCCGGGGTGGTTTGAAAGCGCATGCGCCTTCGTTCGGTCGGCCAGGCTTCGCGACGGATCCGTCCGGTTGATCGGACGCGGCGACCGATGCTGGTGGGTCCGGCGGCCGAGCCGCGGCGTTCGCGCT
Organism: Burkholderia sp. NFPP32; assembly: GCF_900119325.1. NCBI lineage: Bacteria > Pseudomonadati > Pseudomonadota > Betaproteobacteria > Burkholderiales > Burkholderiaceae > Burkholderia > Burkholderia sp. NFPP32. Next base: position 52,851 of record NZ_FPJP01000010.1, read on the forward strand.
CATGCAACGAGGCGAGACGCGGCGGATGACTCGGTTCGATTCCGTACGCGGGCGTCGTTGACGATAGCGAAGTCGATCGCGATCGACCAATTAAATGTTGCGATGCTATCCATTCGATTTCCCACTACTTGCCGGCGCGTGCGATGCGCGGCGAAGCGGCGTGGCGCGGCGGTCTGCGTATCAGGGAAATCCTCACGGTCGGGGGGGGACGCGAACGATCGCCCGGACGTTGGCGATGCGATGCATCCGACCACGGCAACACGGGTTGCACGCGCGGGCCGCGATACATCTGGTTACGCAGATCGAGGATGGTCAATACGCGCGTGGCCGCGAAGCACTCCGCCCCTATCGCGAACCATCGTCAGGCTGGAACCGGCAGGCGTGTCGAACGGAATCTGCGTAATGGCGTTCGCCGATCTTGCGCCGGCGCATTCAGGCGCGGCAGGCTTTGTAGTCGGGAAGCGGGGAAATACGGCGAGGAGAGAAATTGCCGGCCCGTCGGTCGGGCGTATGGCAGCAGCTGATGAAGCCGGAAAGGTCGCCGGTCTGGCCGGCGATGGCGGCCCGGCAGGCCGCCGGGCCGATTCTCGCGTCGGGGGCCGACGCCGTCGGCGCGAAGGTGCGCAGGTCGCGCACCGTGCCGCGCCAGCAGCGATCAGTCCCAGTCGCGGTGGTGATGATGCTTGTGGCGACGATAGCCGCGATCGCCGCGATAACCGCGATCGCCGTAATCGCGTTCGTACGAGCTGCGCGACATGTTGCCGCCGAGCGCGGCGCCCGCGCCGCCGCCGACCGCCGCGCCCAGCAGGCCGCCCGTGCGGCCGCCCATCGCGTTGCCTGCCGCGGTACCTGCGCCGCCGCCGAGTGCGCCGCCGATGATCGCGCCGGTGCGCTCGCGACGGTTCGACGTCACCGCACCACCCGCGCCGCCGCCGATGGCGCCGCCGATTACCGAGCCGGTGCTGCCGCCGACCGCGCCGCCGACCGCTGCGCCGGCAACCCCGCCGAGCGCGCCGCCAAGCGCGTTGTTCAAGTCACCGGCCAATGCCGGCAGTGCAGTCGTGCCGGTCAGCGCGGCGACGACGAGAGCGGGGGCGATTTTCTTCCACATTCCCGTATTCTTCCTTGTTCGCAATCTGGTTATCGAAGGTCCGCTCGGTACGACGATCTGAATCGATCGATGTCGGTTCAGGCATTGTGCCGAACCCCGGACCAATTCATTTCATTGAGCTTGCGGCGAAGAATAGCATCGGTCCCACACCCCTGCCGTGGACATTCTGGTAACAAGTTGTTTGCGAATAACGGACCTCGAACGCGCTCCCCGAAATCGCCCGAAACCCTTGCCGGTATTGGCTTCGGCGGTGGTCCGACCCTCACGAATGGCAGACCGGCCACGCGCAACGTCGCACGTTCGAGACACACGTGGCAACACATCGGGCACGTGCCGTGAGCACGCGCCGAAACGACGGTCGGGGTGGGACGAAGGGTCAGTACACGCCGGGCAGCAGCCGCCAGGTCCGCGCGCAATACGCGTCGTATTCGGCGCCGAATTGCGAACGCAGCAGCGCTTCCTCGGAGCGGATGCGCGCGACGAGCGGCACCGTCATCAGCGCGACCAGCAGCACGCCGACGCCCGAGCGGAACGCAAGCGCCCAGCCGACCGAATTGACGAGCAGGCCGAGATAGCTCGGATTGCGGATGCGGCGATAGATGCCGTCGGTCACGAGCGTATGGCCCGGCTGGATCGCGACGAGCCCGCTGAAGCGCTTGCCGAGCACGAACACGGGCCAGATGCGCAGCGCCCCGCCCGCGATGTACAGCGCGACGCCGAACCATCGCACCGTATCGCCGCCGAGGGTCCAGACATCGAGCCGGTCGGTCAGCGCGGGCAGATACGCGAGCAGGAAGCCGCTCACCGCGAATGCCGCGAGCACCCAGCGGTTGTCGCGGTTCTCGCGCTCGCCGGCGCTCAGGTTGCCTTCGGTGAACATCGCGACGACGGCCATCGCGAGTGTCGCGACGACGATGACGATCAGCGGCGGATGCGAGAAAAAGGCGGCGAACCCGCCGAAACCGAACACGGCGAGCCCGAGATAGACGAGCGTGGATACGCCCGACAGGACAGCGAACTTGCGTGTGACGGACATGGCTGCCTCACAGGACGCTCTTTCCTGTGAAGTATAGGAACCGCGCGCACGATGCGCAGCGTGCCGTCGTCATGCGGCGCGCGAATCCGCGCGAACCTTCCGGTGAAGGGCGGCGAACCGGTGCGGGCAAGGCCCGCGCCGGGTACCCGATCAGCGGATGCGGAAGTTGCCGCCGATCCCGACGCTGACGGGCGGCGCGTAATACGCCGGCGCGTAGCCGTAGTAGGCCGGCGCGGGCGCGTAACCGTACGGCGGCGCGACGTAGCAGCCGGACAGGCCGCCGATCAGGGCAAGCGTGATGAGAAGTCTGGACATGGCTCGATTCCCGGCGCGAAAGACGAATGACACCTCGCGAAGACCATGCCGCCGTAGGCGACGGCGGCCGGCACGAAGAAGCGATCCGCTCTTCCTGTCGCTCGATGAAGTAATGCGCGGAGTCTAGCGCCGAGCTTGCCGAGCCGAGTTTCGCCGGCGGTTACACGTGTTACTTCGCGTGACCGCCGAAACAGGCGATGGCGGCGCGGCAGCCGGCCGGCTCTCGGCCGCCGTGCCGCGTCGCGTGCCGTTGATCCGTTACACAAAACGCGCGCGAATGCGCTGCGCGATCGATTCGAGCGTCGCCGCGTCGGCGATGTCGCGTGCGTGCATCCGCAACTCGGCGCCTTCCCAACGCGGGATCACGTGGAAGTGCACGTGCGGGACCGTCTGGCCCGCCGCCGCGCCATTGAACTGGCCGATGAACACGCCGTCCGGCTCGAGTGCCGCGCGCACGGCTGCCGCGACGCGCTGCGTCATGCGGATGCCGGCCGCGGCCGCGTCGCCGGACAGCTCGAAGATCTGCGCGGCCGGCTCCTTCGGGATCACGAGCACGTGACCGTCGGCCTGCGGCATCAGATCCATGATCGCGAGGGTCGCGTCGTCTTCCGCGACCTTCACGCACGGCAGTTCGCCACGCAGGATTTTTGCGAACGGGTTGTTGTTGTCGTAGGACATGGCGGTTTCCGATAACGGTTGAACAGGGTGAGCATTCGATGCCGGACGATTATCGGCCTTCGGCGCGCGATATTTCAACTTGTCAGGTCGTGTCGCCATCGCAGCGAACAATCGATGCCGGCGCGCATGCAACGTGCGCAGCCGGATGGAATAAGCAGCCGTCGCCATCCGTTTATTTCGAGCGCGGGTTCGCGCGGCAAGATCGCGCCCCCGCGCCGGACACCCGTCGGCTGCGCTGGCCGGCAGCCGGGATGACTGCTCGCGTTCATCAACCGGAGTCATGCCATGGACCCTCTCCCCACCTGTCGTTCACCCGCCCCGCCCGTCTTCGCCGCGCACCCGCCGGCATACACGCGCGCCTCGCACGCGCTGGCGCGCACGTTATGCCGCGCGGCTTGCGCCGCCGGGCTGGCCGCCTTGTCGTCGACTTTCGCGTGGGCCGGCAACAACGACATCATCCTGCCGCCTTCGTCGGTCACCGCATCGACCGTGCCGGCCAACGGCGATCTCAATCCGTACGGCATCGCGTTCGTGCCGCGCGGCGTGCCGACCTGGAGCACGCTGAAACCGGGCGACGTCGTCGTGTCCAACTTCAACGCGGCGTCGAACCTGCAAGGCACCGGCACGACGATCGTGAAGCTGTCGCCCGGCAATACGCCCGCGACGTTCTTCCAGGGCCGCAATCTCGGCCTGACGACCGCGCTCGCGGTGCTGCGCAGCGGCTTCGTGCTGGCCGGCAACGTGCCGGCGCCGGACGGCAAGACCGTGGTCGCGCCGGGCTCGCTGCTCGTCATCAACCCTCAAGGCAATCTCGTCACGCAACTGGTCAGCGCCACACTGCTCGACGGGCCGTGGGACATGACCGTGATCGATCGCGGCCAGCGCGTGACCGCGTTCGTGTCGAACGTGCTGAACGGGACGGTCGCGCGGATCGAACTGGCGATCGGCAACGACGGCGTCACGATGCTGCCGAGTTCGCGCATCATCGCGTCGGGCTACGTGAACCGGACCGATCCCAACGCACTCGTCGTCGGCCCGACCGGCCTTGCGTACGACCCGAACATCGACGTCCTGTATGTCGCGTCCACCGGCGACAACGCGGTGTTCGCGATCCAGAACGCCGCGTCGACGAATCGCAACGGTGGTGTCGGGCGGATGATCTACTTCGACACGAAGCACCTGCACGGCCCGCTCGCGCTGGCGCTCGCGCCGAACGGCCATCTCGTGACCGCGAACGGCGACGCAGTCAATCCGGACCCGCTGCAACCGAGCGAGATCGTCGAATTCACGGTGGACGGGCGCTTTGTCGCGCAGATGCAGGTCGATACCGCGCCGGGCTCGGCATTCGGCCTTGCGTTCGGACATGGCAGCAAAGGCCAGTTGCAATTCGCGGCCGTCGACGACAACACGAATACCGCGACGGTCTGGACACTGCGTCAGGACAACGACAACAACGCGCAATGACGCACCACGTGGACGGGCCCCATGCGGCCCGTCCACATGCGCGATCGACACATACGATTCACACACGGCGGGCAACCTCCGCCCGACCGACGCCACCCGGCGTCGCAAGCACCCGCGATTGCCAGCGCTTGCCCGAACCTGCGACACTGCCGGTTCATCGCCCGCCCGCAGACAACCGAGGACGCTCGCGCATGACGACACCCATCAAGACGTTGATCCGACGGGGCGCCGCCCTCGTGCTGCTGGCCGCAGTCGGCTATGCCGGATACATGCTGTCGCGGCTTGCGCCGATCGCGACCGGCTATGCCGCCAAGGCGCTGTGCTCAGGCGTGTTCGTGTCGGGCCGCCCGGCCGCGTCCGTGATCGACGTCGACATCATGGCCGGCGTGCATCCGCTGCTGAAACTGGTGCGTCCGTCGCTCGATCCCGACCATCATCGTGCGATGGCGACCTTCGCCGGCTTCGCCGGGCGCGAAGCCGACTTCCGGCCCGGGCTCGGCTGCACGCTCGCGCTCGGGCCGTCGCCCGGCGCTTTGCCTGCCACATTGCCGGGCGCATTGCCCCTTCTCCCCGACCCGCCGCCCGCACCCGCCGCGCCGCCCGCCGGCATCGACGCACACAAGCTGCAGACCGCGCTCGACCGCGCATTCGACGAACCCGATCCGGCTCGGCCGCGGCGCACGCGCGCGGTCGTCGTGATGTGGCGCGGCCAGGTGATCGCCGAACGTTATGCGCCCGGCTTCACGGCCGACACGCCGCTGCCCGGCTGGTCGATGACGAAGACAGTGACGGCCGCGCTGGTCGGCATGCTCGTCGCGCAGCACAAGCTGTCGCTCGACGCGTCGGCGCTGCTGCCCGAATGGCGCGGCAGCGGCGACCCGCGCGCGGCCGTCACGCTCGACGAGCTGCTGCGGATGACGAGCGGCCTGCAATTCAACGAGGACTACGACGACCCGCTGTCCGACGTCGCCGTGATGCTGTTCACGCAGCCCGATACCGCGCGGTTCGCATCGGCGAAGCCGCTCGCCGCGACACCCGGCACGCAGTGGTACTACTCGAGCGGCACGAGCGCGATCATCGCGCGCGTGATGCGCGAAGCGATGGGCGGCAGCGACGACGACTACCTCGCGTTTCCGCGCCGCGCGCTGTTCACGCCGCTCGGGATGCGCAGCGCGGTGTTCGAGCCCGATGCGTCCGGCACGCTCGGCAGTTCGTCGTACATGTATGCGAGCGCGCGCGACTGGGCGCGCTTCGGTCAGCTTCTGCTGCAGGACGGCGAGTGGAACGGGCAGCGGCTGCTGCCGGCGGGCTGGGTGCGCTACCTGACGCGCGCGACGCCGCAGTCGCCGCACCAGGAATTCGGCGCGCATCTGTGGGTCAAGGTGCCGGAGCCGTTCAACGAGCGCGATCCGCATGCGAGCGCGATGCCGGCCGACGCGTTTCATGCGGTCGGCCATGAAGGCCAGTTCGTGAGCGTGGTGCCGAGCCGTCAGCTGGTGGTCGTGCGGCTCGGGCTGTCGCGGCCGGAATCCGCATGGAATCACGACGCGTTTCTCGCGCGCGTGCTCGACGCGGTGCCGGCGCCCGGCGCGTGACGACAGGCCGGCGAGCCCGCTGGTCCATGCATGCCGCCGCGCCGCGCGCTACCTGCGATGCGTCACGGATTCGCGCTGCCGGCGTAAGTCTTGAAGCCTTCGCGCGTCGCAAGACGCTCGATATAGCACGACACCGCCGGGAAATCCGGATGCTCGAACGGCGTGCCGAACCAGCGGTTCACCGACAGGCCGATCGGAATGTCCGCGAGCGTGAAGGTGCCGCCTGCCACGAACGCGCCGGTCGATTCGAGCTGCGCGTTCAGCACGCGCATGTGCTTCGTCCAGCCCGCGATCGACTGCGCGATGGCGTCCGGATCCTGATGATCAGGCGATTTCCGCACGAGGCCGAGGAACGCGCCCACCCACGAGCGGTTCAGGTCCGCGCCCTGCCAGTCGATCCATTGATCGACCCGCGCGCGCGCCTGCGGCTCGGCCGGATAGAGCGCGTCGCCGCCATAGCGGTTCGCGAGGTAGCGGATGATCGTGTTCGATTCCCAGAGCACGAAATCGTCGTCCTTGATGACGGGCACGAGCGCGTTCGGATTCAGCGCGAGATAGGCCGGATCGTTGGTCGTGCGAAAACCGGCGCCCCAGTCTTCCTGTTCGAACGGCAGGTTCAACTCGGTGCACAGCCACAGCACCTTGCGGACGTTGATGGACGGGATCTTGCCGAGGATGTGCAGCATGCAGTCTCCTTGTGAGGTCGGATGCGGAGCGTTCGGGACGCACGACACGTCCCGGGCGCGGTCACGTCGAATTTATACACGACCTTGAGGGAAACGGCAGGCCGGGCGCGCGAAATCGGCGTGCGGCCGGTTCGTCAGGTCGCGCAGCGCGTGCTCCGCCGTCGGGAACCGGAACATGAATCCGTCCTGATGCAGCCGCGCCGGCATCACCCGCTGCCCGTCCAGCAGCAGTTCGGCCATCTCGCCCATCGCGCGGCGCAGCGGCGCGGCCGGCACGTGCAGCCATGCGGGGCGGCGCAGCACCTTCGTCACGACCTGCACGAACTCGCGCTGGGTCAATGCACCGGGCGCCACCGCGTTGTAGACGCCGTGCATGTCCGCGTTCGACATCGCGCGCGCGATGATCCGCAGCACGTCGTCCCGGTGAATCCAGCTCATGACCTGCGCGCCGTCGCCGAATCGTCCGCCCATCCCGAAGTAATGCGGCAGCAGCATCGGGCGCAACGCGCCGCCGGGGCCGAACACGACGCCCAGCCGCAGCACTACCGCGCGCACCCCATGGCGCTCGAGCGGCTGCGCGGACAGCTCCCACTGCCGGCACAGCTCGGACATGAAGCCGGTGCCGGCGCTGCTGCCCTCGTCGAGCCGTTCGTCGGCCGGACGCACGCCGTAGTAGCCGATCGCGGATGCCTGGATCCACGTGCGCGGCCTGACCTCGGCGGTCTCGACCCAACGCATCAGCGACTGCGTGACGCCGACGCGGCTGGCGAGCAGCAGCGCCTGCCGGCGCTTGCTCCAGCGCGCGCCCAGCACCGGCGCCCCCGCAAGATTGATCACCGTGTCGAAGCGCTCGTGCGGCTGCAACTGTTCGACGGACGTCACGCTGCGCACACGGCCCCGGAACTGATAGGCCGCGCGCAGCGGATCGCGCGCCAGCAACGTGACCGTATGCCCGGCATCGAGCAGTTGGTTCACGAGGGTTTCGCCGATAAAGCCCGTGCCGCCGGTGACGAGCACGTTGCCGGCCGGCTGCCCCGCGAACAGATTGGCGACCGGGGCGTGTCGCGCGATCCGGCACGCGGCAATCCCGTCGCGGATACCCGATACCGTCACGCCGACGGCGAACAGGCTGAGCGGCCAGCCGCGCCAGCCGACGTCGATCGCGTGCAGCGCGGTCGGTTCGTGCGCCCAGACGGCCAGTTGCATCGCGAGCATCCCGAACAGCGCGCCACCGTTGACGGCCAGCAGCGTGTGCAGCACGCGCTCGGTCGCCGGCAGCTTGCGGCTTTGGTCCTCGACGACGAAATCCCACAACGTCAGCACCACTTCGACGAGCACCACTGCCGCGATCGCCGCGACCCAGGCGCCGTGAAACGCAACGTTCGCGATCGATGCGAACACGAGGCCGTAGAGCACGGAACGCACCGCATGAATCGCCAGCTCGAGCCGCGCGCGCTGGCTGTGCGGCAGGTCCTGCGTGAGTTCGTGGTGATAAAGCGTATCGAATGCGCCCATCGCGCCCTGCACGATCAGCAGGTTGAGCGCCCAGTCGAAGGCAGGCACGGTGTTCATACGGTATCCCTCGTCAACAGCCAGACAAGCGGCGGAACCATCGCGACGAGTGCGGTCGCGTCGATCGCCACGTGGCCCCATACACGGGCCTGCAATGAAAACAGCACGTCCTGCGGCGCCCAGACCAACAGGCCGGCCAGCAGCCATCCCCACACTTCCCGCCTGCGCAACCGGTTGCCGAGGTGAACGAGCGCGAGCATCCAGACCGACGCACACTGCACCGTCGCGGCGATCATCGACATCCACCATATCTGCTGGGCACGCGCCGGTTCGGGTGCCGTTGCCGCCCAGAAATGCAGCTCGATGCCGCGGTGATACGCATCGGCGAACGGTGCACCGGCGAGCCACGGAACGGCCACGCCGACGAGCAGGTGGACAATCGCCGCGGCATACATCCAGCGCACGACGATGCGGCGCGCTTTGTCGGACGAAGGCCAGGGTGTCACGCGTTCCGCAGCGTTGTCGATGGTCGGCGCCACTTCATTCATATTCATGCTCTGCACTCCTTCCTTTACCGAAAGCATCGTGAATCGTTCGGTCGACTGTTTTCAGACACGACGCGCTTACGCCGGCTTGAGCACCATCAGGAAGTAGACGGACAGCATCGCGCAGAACGCCGGATAGCCGAGCAGCTCCCAGCGCTTCGCATAGCGCCAGTAGCGTTCCGGCAATGCGGCGTCGCCGTTCACGTAAGCGAGCTTCGCCATCGCGGCGAGTTCGACCTGCAGCCACACGACCGGCAGCCAGCACGCGCCGGCGATCGCGTACAGCACGATCGACGCGACGAGCCATGGCGTATGCCACGGCCAGCCGGCCGTATGCGCGAGCCACAGCCCGGACGCCGGCTGGAAGATCACGGCTGGCGTCGTGAACCACCAGTCCGCGCGCACCACGAGCCGCGACACGGCCGCGATCGCGGGCACCGAGCGCGTGCGGTTCGCGAAGAATAGATAAAACGCGGTGCCGAACCCCGTGCCGACCAGCAGCACCGAGGACAGGATATGCAGCGCCTTGACGACGAGATAGGTATTCATGCGTGTTCTTCTTCTGAAAACAGGATCAACAGGATCGCGAGGATCGGCACGTTCTTGAGCACGGGGCCGAACGGTTCGGCCAGCAGGCCGGGCATCGTGACCGCGATGACGGCCGAATACGCGACGATCAGCGCGGCTTGCGCGGCCCACAGGCGGCGCGACGGCGCGGCGACGGTCGCGATGCCGAACGCGAAGTCCAGCGCGCTTGCCGCATAGAGCGCGACCAGCGCTGGCAGCCCCGTCAGGTGCGCATGCGCGAGCAGCGCGAGGCTCGCGTGCAGCGGATGGACGAACGCACTTGCGATCGCCGTCCAGATCCACACGATCGCGAGCGCGCCCAGCAGCAACGGGCGCCGCCACATCGCGAGCGCGTCGCGACGCAGCGCGGCCGCGTCCGCGCCGACGAAACCGCCGATGCCGCGCGGCGGCCGGCCGAGCACGGCCGCGGCGGCCGCCGGATCGCCGGTGTTCCCGCCGCGCAGCATCGTCCATGTATCGCGCGTCAACATCGCGCCCGGCAGCGCACCGAGCAGCACAGCCGCCGCGCCGACCAGCGGGCCCGGCAGCGTCACGCCGGCGGCCGGCGGAAACCCCAGCGCGGCGCGGTAGCGGGCGAGCATCTCGCGGTATTCGACTTCGTCGTTGCCGACCACGTCGATCACTTGGTTGCCGGCCGCCGGCGAATCGAACGACTGCGCGACCAGCCGCGCGACGAGTTCGGCGAGATCGTCTACATGCACGGGGCGCAGCCGCTGATGGCCGCCCGCCGGCAATACATGCACGGGCAGGCTCGCGAGCATCCGGAAAAACCGCGCCGACGTGCCGGCCGCGCCATAGACCAGCGCGGGACGCACGATCCGGGAGTCGATCGGCAGCGTCTGCAGGAAGCAATCGGCTGCGTGCTTGCTCGCGAAGTACCGCGTATCGCCGCGCTCGACACCGAGCGCCGAGATCTGGATCACGCGCCGCACGCGCGCACGGCAGCACGCGGTGAAAAGCGCGCATGGCGCGGCGCGATGCACGGCGTCGAGCGTCGCGCCGCGCCGGTCGGCGAGGATGCCGACCGCATTGATCACCACGTCGACGCCCTCCAGCCGCGCCAGCCACGCGTCGGGATCGACGTCCTTCGCGAAGTCGATCGCGACGTCGCGCGGGCCGGCCGCATCACGCACGCCGCGCAGCACGCGATGGCCGCCGGCTTCGAGCTGCGCGCACAGTGCCCGCCCGATGAAGCCGTTCGCACCGCAAACGAGGACGGTCACGCTGCGTTCCCCGGTGCGGCCGCTCTGGCAGGTAGACGGCAAGACTGCGTTCATTTCCACCCTCTCTTTACAGTTATTTCTGTACAGACAGAAATAACAACCCCGAAAAAAGCGGGCTGCCTGCCCGCACTTCCGCTACCGCTTACTTCGACGACTTGCGCCTGACCGTCTGGCTGATCTTCGCGCCGATGCCGAGCGCCTTCATCAGCGTATCGGGCTTGAGCCGCAGCATCTCGTCCGACCAGGTCGTGAGCGTCTCGACGAACTGCAGCGTGTCGCGGATGCGCTGCTCGGTCTCGCGGCTCTCGTTGGCGATCTCCGGGCTCGTCAGGCAATCGCGCAGCACCGTGAGCGTCGGCTCGATCTCGCGCTGCCGCCGCCCTTCGACGATCAGCTTGAACAGTTCCCAGATGTCGGTCGACGTCTCGAAATGGTCGCGGCGATCGCCCAGCACATGCACGACCTTCGCGAGCCGCCACGCCTGCAGTTCCTTCAGGCTCGTGCTGACGTTGGAGCGCGCGACGTTGAGCGTCTCGGCGATCTCGTCGGCCGCGACCGGCCGGCCGGCCAGGTAGAGCAGCGCGTGGATCTGCGAGACGGTTCGGTTGACGCCCCACCGCGAGCCCATTTCGCCCCAGTGGAGAATGAATCGTTCGGCAATCGGTGTGAGTTCCATGTCGGGAAATTTATTCATTTCAGTTATTTCTGTCAAGAGAGAAATAACCGGACGATCCGGCACCTTCCGGCCGCGCCCGCCCGCGATCGGCCGCTTCCTTTACAATGCGCGGGATTTTTCCGATTTCAGGCCGTTTCCGCCTTTCTCACAAGAGGTTTCCATGATCATCAAACCGCGCGTGCGTGGCTTCATCTGCGTGACGACTCATCCCGTCGGCTGCGAAGCCAACGTCAAGGAACAGATCGACTACGTGACTTCGCACGGCCCGATCGCCAACGGCCCGAAGAAGGTGCTCGTGATCGGCGCGTCGACCGGCTACGGCCTCGCCGCCCGGATCTCGGCCGCATTCGGCTCGGGCGCGGACACGCTCGGCGTGTTCTTCGAGCGCGCCGGCAGCGAATCGAAGCCCGGCACGGCCGGCTGGTACAACAGCGCCGCGTTCGAGAAATTCGCCGCCGAAAAGGGGCTCTATGCGCGCAGCATCAACGGCGACGCATTCTCCGACAAGGTCAAGCAAGTCACGATCGACACCATCAAGCAGGATCTCGGCAAGGTCGATCTCGTCGTCTACAGCCTCGCGGCACCGCGCCGCACGCACCCGAAGACGGGCGAAACGATCAGCTCGACGCTCAAGCCGATCGGCAAGCCGGTCACGTTCCGCGGCCTCGACACCGACAAGGAAGTGATCCGCGACGTCGCGCTCGAACCGGCGACGCAGGAAGAGATCGACGGCACCGTCGCCGTGATGGGCGGCGAGGACTGGCAGATGTGGATCGACGCGCTGGATGAAGCCGGCGTGCTGGCCGACGGCGCGAAGACGACCGCGTTCACCTATCTCGGCGAGCAGATCACGCACGACATCTACTGGAACGGCTCGATCGGCGAAGCGAAGAAGGATCTCGACAAGAAGGTGCTGTCGATCCGCGAAAAGCTGGCCGCGCACGGCGGCGATGCACGCGTGTCGGTGCTGAAAGCCGTCGTCACGCAGGCCAGCTCGGCGATCCCGATGATGCCGCTGTACCTGTCGCTGCTGTTCAAGGTGATGAAGGAAACCGGCACGCACGAAGGCTGCATCGAGCAGGTGTACGGGCTCCTCAAGGACAGCCTGTACGGCACGACGCCGCACATCGACGAGGAAGGCCGGCTGCGCGCGGACTACAAGGAACTCGATCCGCAGGTGCAGGCGAAGGTCGTCGCGCTGTGGGACCAGGTGACGAACGAGAACCTGTACGAGCTGACCGACTTCGCCGGCTACAAGACCGACTTCCTGCGGCTGTTCGGCTTCGAGATCGCCGGCGTCGACTACGACGCGGACGTGAACCCGGACGTGAAGATCCCGGGCATCATCGACACCACGGCCTGACGGCCCAAGGGCCGAGCCCGCCGCGCGCGAACGCGGGCGGCGGGCGGTGCCTCCCGGCGGCGTCAACGCGGCGCCGGTTCTTCCAGATAGACGCCCGACGACAGCGTGGCTTTCACCTGCCGCGTGAACTCGTCGGTCGACACTTCCTCCGCACCCGCTTCGATCGCATCGTAGGCCTGGCGCACGACGTCGTCCGGCGTGGCCTTCGGCACGTCGAGGCCGCGTGTCAGGTCGGTGTCGATGAAACCGGCATGCAGCCCGACGACCTGCGTGCGCTGCTCGCGCAGCGAATGGCGCAGCCCGTTGGTCAGTGCCCATGCGGCCGATTTCGACACGCCGTAGCCCGACAGGATCGGCCGGTTCACCCAGCTCGCGACCGACAGGATGTTCAGGATCGCGCCGCCGCCATGCCCGGCGAGGGTTCCCGCAAACGCCCGCGACATCGCCAGCATCCCGAACACGTTGGTTTCGAAGTGATCGCGCAATGCGTCGGGCGCGCCGTCGTCCGTCAGGCTGCCGAGCCGCGCAATGCCTGCGTTGTTGATCAGCAGCGTGACGTCGCGCGCCGCGTCGGCAGCCGCGGCGACGGCCGCCGGATCGGTCACGTCGAGCTTCACGGGCACGACGCCCGGCAGCGTCACGGTGGCCGGATCGCGCGCCGCCGCATAGACCTTGCGCGCCCCTCTCGCGAGCGCCTGCTTCGCAAACTCGAGCCCGAGCCCGCGGTTTGCGCCCGTCACGAAAACGACTGCACCTTCGATCTTCATGATCGTTCCTTTCCTTTCGCATGATGAATCGCATGCGCGCCAGCTCGTCGCGCGCGTGAGATCCGGTGGAAAACGAGGCTGCCATTGCGTACCGAATCGCTGCGCCGCCGAAGGCAGACGGCGAGCCGTCCGCTGCCCGTCACCCTGCGGCGCCAAAGACCTCGACCAATTTCCATCCGTGTTCCAGCCGTGGCTTCGCACCGCCCGCCAAGTCGGCTACACTCGATATCAATGTCGATCACCATTGTCTTTGCGGTGCATTGTGTTCGCGCCACCCGGGCATGTCAATTGTGATCGCCATTGTGTTTTTCAATCGACGCGATCAGCAGAATCGGGGAGGGATCGATGGGCGTGTCAAGACAGCAGGCTGCCGAGAACCGGAGCGCGATCGTCGCGGCCGCCGAGCGGCTGTTCCGCGCGCGCGGCGTCGACGCCGTGGGGCTGACGGAGCTGATGAAGGAAGCCGGTTTCACGCAGGGCGGGTTCTACAACCACTTCAAGTCGAAAGATGCGCTGGTCGCCGAGGTGATGGAAAAGGCGATGCAGGACCGCGCGGATTCGCCGAACGCCGGCAGTCTCGCCGCACAGGTGGCGTCGTATCTGTCGGCGGCGCATCGCGACAATGTCGAGGCCGGGTGCCCGCTGTCCGGTTTCGCGGGCGACGCACCGCGACTGACCGAGGCGGCGCGCGCGTGCTACGCGCACGGCCTCGCCGCGTATCTCGACCGGCTGGAACGAATGGTGGCGACCGAAGGCGCGACGCCGGAACAGACGCGCCGCGACGCGCTCGCGGTCTTCAGCCAGATGGTCGGCGCGCTGGTGCTGTCGCGCGCGATCGCCGGCACCGATCCCGCGCTGGCCGACGAGATCCTCGACGCGGGACGGGATACGCTCGTCGACGGACGCGGCGGTTCGTTTGCGCCGGCGTAACGAAGCGCGGCGGTGCGCTTCCTGCGTTCCTGCGCTTCCTGCGTCCCTGCGTTCGTGCGCTATTCGACCGCCCGCGCGGCATCCCACAGCGGCTGTCCGCCCAGCGCCGCATGCCACGCATCGAAACGCGCGCGCCACGATTCGAACGGCTCCGTCAGCGGATGGCGCGGATCTTCGCTGAGCGAATACGCCATCCCTTCGATCAGCCAGCGCGGCTTGGTTACGACGGCCAGGTTGCCGAGCACTTCCGCCTGGCGGTGATGGATCAGTTCGTGCGCGAGAAAGTAGGTCTGCCAGCCGCGCGGCGCGACGACCACGCCGAAATTCCCGAGCGTCAGCGCCGCGCGCGTGCCGAGGCCGAATGCGTCAGCGCATGCGCGCGTCGAACAGAACACGACGCGCGGCGCGGCGCGGAACGCGCCGACGGCCGCCGCCGCGCGCGCATAGCCGTCGCGATAGAGCTGCTGCGCGTCGCCGAGCTTCGCGGCATCGTCCGTGCAGATGCCTGCGCTCGGGCAGGACACGCCGGGGATCAGCGCGGGCGCGACGATGCGTAGCGGCTTGACGAGCGCGTACGCGGCAATCGGCAGTGCGACGAGCAGGCCCGTGAGGGCGAAAGCGACATGGGAGCGTTTCATCGAGGCGGCGGTTCCGTGGCGTTTTGTTGGAGTTCTTCCTGCGCGAATATATCGGACCGGCACGGTTGCCGGCCCTGTTTTTCTTTCTGAACGGCTTCAGGCGCCGCCCGGCTCTCGACTCTCGGCGAGACCGGGGACACGCCCCGGCGCTCGCCGGCATCGGCATCGCAATCGTCACGGCCGGCATGGCCTTGAGCCTCGCCAGCCGGTGGCGAACCGGAGAACGGCCGGCGATCCGGCGACCGAACCTCGCCGCGCACGGCTGAAACGGGCGACGCGCGTCAGGCGGCGTGCCCGATGTCGCCGGCGCCCGCCCCCCATCGGCTCCAGCGAATGCCCAGCCGCAGGAGCGCGGCACCGCACGCGAACAGGATCGCCTCGACCAACACGGTATCGACATGCCAGTACCGCGTCAGCAGCACGGCGACGAGGTCGAACATGAAATGGATCGCGATCGCATACGCCAGCCAGCGCTTGGTGCCGCGCACGAATGCCTGCAGCACGATCAGCGACAGCCCGACATGCGCAGCCAGCGCACTCGTGCGTTCGAGCAGCGCGAGAAACGGCGACACGAGCGTCATGCCCGCGAACTGCGGCCCGATCAGCGACTGCGCGCCCTCAGGCACGACGACGCCCGCGTGCGCGAGCAGGTAACCCGTGCCGAGCGCGAGAAACCCGACGCCGACCAGCAGCATCGCCTCCAGCCCGCCGTGCCCGAGCCCGAGCATCACGGCCGCCTGTGCGTCGCGCCGCTTCGGCAGCAGATACCGGAACGCGACCCAGCGCCCGCATTCCTCGAAGAGCCCGGCCGTCAACGCCGCGAACACCAGCATCGGCACATGCCAGCGCGGGTCGTGAGCGAGCCAGCGGTACAGCGGAATCTGCCACGACATGCGCAGCACCGGCTGGAACACGAAGAAGGTCAGCATGCCGTAGCAAAACACGCGCAACGGTACCTGCGTGCGGCGTCGCCACGCGACCGCGAGCAACACGGGTGCAAGCAACGCGACGATACCGGCCGCGAGCGCGACGAACAGGAGAGCCGGTGAGACGGGATGCATGGCGGATGCCGATGAGCGGCGCCAACGCGCACCGCTACGCGAGCTGCTTGTGGAAAAACGTCGTCGCGCAGAGCGCGCCGTCGGGCATCAGCGCATAGTTCGGCACGACGCCGACGCGCTGCCAGCCTGCCCGCTCGTACAGCCGCTCGGCGTCGCCGCCCGTCACGGTGTCGAGCACGAGCACGGTCTTGCCGGCGTCGCGCGCGGCCGCGTCGGCCGCCGCCATCAGCCGCGCGGCGACGCCCTGCCGGCGCGCGTGCCGCGACACGAGCATCTTCGCGATGTCCGCGCGATGCGGCTGGTTCTCTGGCTGCGCGGTCACGACCTGCACGGTGCCGACAATCCGGCCGGCCGCATCCTCGGCGACGAGCAGGATGCGCTCGCCGTTCTCCACGCCGTCGGCCACGCGCGTCCAGAATGCGACGGCGGTCGGCCGCTCGATCGGCAACATGAAGCTGACGGACGCGCCGCCCTCGACGCAATCGATCAGCACGTCGGCCAGCGCGTCGACACAGGCCCTCGCGTCGCGCGCGCCGACGCGGCGGACGGTAACAGGTTCGGTCATGCCATCTCCTATAGTCGGCCGGGCCGCACACGTTCGTTCGGCGTGCGTCCGACTGGAAAACGCCCACCGGTCGTCGAGGCTTGCGCAACGGCGGCAGGCGTCCGGCAACGCGGCACAGGTCGGCGCGTGTTGCCGCCCCATCATCCTACGCGACGAAAATGTCCGCTGCATCGCCTATACTTAGCCGCATGGCTAACTTTCAACCCGGCATCAGCGACGTCTTCCACGCCCTCGCCGACCCGACGCGCTGCGCGATCGTCAGCGCGCTCGGCCAGGGCGAGCGGACCGTCTCCGCGCTGGCAGCGCCGTTCGACATGGCGCTGCCGTCGTTCATGAAGCATGTCGCCGTGCTCGAGCGCAGCGGCCTCGTCCAGACCCGCAAAACCGGCCGCTCGCGCACCTGCGCGCTGGTCGGCAGCCGGCTGACCGAGGCCGAGGAATGGCTCGCCGCGCAGCGTGCGCTGTGGGAAGCGCGATCCGATCGTCTCGTCGAATTCGTCGAACGCCGTCACCAGGAGGAGCAAGATGTCAGCAAGCCACGTCGAACCCGCTGAAGCCCACGATCTCGTCATCACGCGCACGCTGCGCGCGCCGCGCCAAGCGCTGTGGCGTGCGTGGACCGACCCCGAGCTGTTGAAGGAATGGTGGTGCCCGAAACCGTGGACCACCGAGGTGCGCGCGTTCGACCTGCGGCCGGGCGGCGCCTTCCACACGTTCATGCGCGGCCCCGATGGCGGCACGAGCGACAATCCCGGCTGCTTCCTCGAAATCGTGCCCGAAGCGAGCATCGCGTTCACGTCGATGCTCGCGGGCGGCTGGCGGCCGCAGGTGCCGTGGCTGGGCTTCACGGCAATCATTACGATGGCCGACGACGCCGCGGGCAGCCGCTACGAGGCGCGCGTGATGCATCCGGATGCCGCGACGCGCGAGCGTCACGAAGCGCTCGGCTTCTTCGAGGGCTGGAACACCTGCATCACGCAGCTCGACGCATTCGCGGCCACGCTGCGCTGAACGGCTGAACGGCTGAACGCGGGCGAGCGCGCGGTCATTGCATGCCGCCCCGCCCGCGCCTACGATTCCTGAAGGAAGCACGACGACACGCCGGCATCCGGCGTGCACCGTCGCGCGCGCTCCGCGGGAGGCGACATGTTGCATACGCACACGCATTCGACCCGGGTCAGCCGGCACCTGAACGCACCGCGCGGACGCGTCTACCGCGCGCTGCTCGATCCGCACGCGGTCGAGCAATGGAAGGTGCCCGACGGCATGACGTGCCGCGTGCATGCGTACGACGCGCGCGAAGGCGGCGCGCTGCGCGTGTCGCTGAGCTACGACGCGCCGTCGGCCGACACCGGCAAGACCACCGCGCGCACCGATACCTACCACGGCCGCTTCGTCACGCTCGTGCCGGACCAGCAGATCGTCGAGATCGACGTGTTCGAGACCGACGACCCGATGCTGCGCGGCGCAATGACGATCACGATCACGCTGTCCGACGAAGCGGACGGCACGCGCGTGGATGCCGTGCACGACGGGATTCCGCCCGGCGTGCCGGTTGCCGACAACGAGACCGGCTGGCGCATGGCGCTGGCGAAGCTCGCGGCGCTGGTCGAGGCAGGGTGAGCACGCGCGGGCGCGCCGCGACACGCGTCAGCCGAGCCGGTAAGCGCGCGTGACCGTGCCGCGGAACAGCGCGTCGCGCTCGTCCGGGCTCGCATGCGCGGTCAGCCGCTTGAACGCATTCCAGCCGTTCACGTACGAATACGAGCCCTTGTCGACCGGGAAATTGCTCTCGAACATGCAGCGCTCGGCGCCGAACGCTTCGATACAGGTCAGCATCCACGGCTTCCACGCGTCGGCGAGCTGCTCGGAAGACGGCGGCCGCGCGCCCTTCTCGAAATCGAAACCGTTGATGCGCATCCCGAGCCCGCCGACCTTCACGTACACGTTCGGCAGTTGCGCGAGCGTGCGCATCGACGCCCGCCAGCGCTCGAACACCTCCGGCCGCTTGTCCGCGTAGCTCGCGATCCGCACGACGCCGCCGCAGTGATTGACGACGATCCGCGTATCGGGGTTCGCCTTCGCAAGATCGAACAGCTCGGGCAGTTGCGGAAAGAACAGCCACGCGTCATACGACAGCCCGAGCGGCGCTAGCTGCGCGACGCCGGCCCGGTACGCGGAATCGAGCAGCAGCCCGCGCGGCACCGCCGACAGCGGATTGGCGAGCGTCGGATCGGCATCCCACGTGGTCAGGTGCCGAACCCCGCGAAACCGCCCGCGCCCCGCTTCGAGATGCGCGTCCAGCACGTCGCGCACGCGTTCGCCGAGCCGCAGGTCCGCGTGACCGACGATGCCTTTCGCGACGGCAGGACGGCCGTGCTGGAGTGACTCGGTCACGCCGGCGACATAGGCTGTCTCGCCTGCCGGCTTCAGCTCGGCCGGGCCGGAATCGCGATAGCGTGTCTGCGCCTGCATGTAGACGGACGCCTGGATGTTGTGGCCCGAGCGCGCGTCCTGCAGATAATCGTCGAGCATGTAGATCCAGCCCGGCCGTTCATAGAAATGATGATGCGCGTCGACGATCGGCAGGTCGGGCTCGAGCGCGGGTTCGAGCGCCGACGCGAGCCAGTCGGGGCGGACCGCGAGATAGTTGCCTTGCGTCGTCATGCGGGAAGCTCCATCGTGGGCCGGCGTTTGCGTATCGGCGAACGCGGGCAGCGCGAGCGACGCGGCGGCCGCGCCGAGCAGCCGGCGTCGCTTGATCGAAATCGTCGTGCTCATGTCATTCGCTCCGGTCGAACGCATACAGCGACAGCGTGAGCAGCGTCGTGATCGCGAGGACAATGGCAAGGCCCAGCATGCCGGCCGTGAAGGTACCGAAGCTGTCCTTCAGGTAGCCGACGAGATAAGGGCCCGCGAAGCCGCCGAGCGCACCGATCGAGTTGATCAGAGCCAGCCCGCCGGCCGCGGCCTGGCCGGACAGGAAGCGCGAAGGCAGCGTGTAGAAGATCGTGCGGCCGGCAATCGTGCCGATCAGCGCGAGCGTGATGCCGACGAGCGCGGGACCGAGCGTCAGGAAATGCGTCGATACGCCGAGCGCCACCGCGCCGATGAACAGCCCGATCGCGAGGTTCGCGACAGGGCCGCCGCGACGATCCACCCGCTTCGCCCACCACAGCAGCGCGACCGTCGCGAAGAAGTACGGCACCGCGGACAGCCAGCCCGTCTGCATCGTCGACATGCCGTGCGCCTTCAGCATCTGCGGCAGCCAGATGCCGATCCCGTACGAACCCATCGTGAAGCCGAACGAGATCAGCGCGAGCACGTACACGCGCACGTCGCGCAGCGCGACGCCGAATTGCTTCTTCCGTCCGGCGGCCGCGCCTTCGCGCTCGAACGCGCGCTGCAGCGCGGTACGCTCGTCATCCGACAGCCAGGCGGCATCCGCCGGCGAATCGGACAGCAGCTTCAGCACGACAAAACCGAGTGCGCACGCGGGCAGCCCTTCGACGATGAACATCCACTTCCAGCCCGCGAGCCCGAGCGCGCCGTCGAGCTGCAGCAGCCACGTCGACAGCGGGCCGCCGATCAGCGACGACAGCGGCGTCGACACGGTGAACCATGCGAGCACGCGCGTGCGGTAGCGCGCCGGGAACCACACGGCGAGGAAGAAAATCACACCCGGAAAGAACCCGGCCTCGCCGATGCCCAGCAGCAGCCGGATCGCGTAGAAGCTCGTCGGCCCGGTCGCGAGCGCGGTCGCGGCCGCCATCAGCCCCCACGTGATCATGATGCGGGCGAGCCAGCGGCGCGCGCCGAAGCGGTACAGGGCAAGGTTGCTCGGCACCTCGAACACGCAGTAGCCCGCGAACATGATCCCCGCGCCCCAGCCGAACTGCGTCGCGGTCAGCCCGAGATCGCGGTTCATCGTCAGCGCCGCGAATCCGACGCTCGTGCGGTCCAGATAGTTGAAGAAATACGCGAGCGCCAGCAGCGGAATGAAGCGCCATGCGGCCTTGCGCACGGCCCGTTGCTCGACCGATGCGTCGGTCTCGCGATCGGCGGCCAGCGCCGGGGAAGCGGATGTCATGGTTGTCTCCGTGGATGCAGCGATCCGCGTCCGCGCGTCGCGCGGCCGGGTGCCTTTGTTCGTTCGATGGATCGCGGCCGCGCTACGCGCTCGCCACTTCGTTCGGCGAAGGCGCGCCGCCCGGCCCGTCGCCGTGTGCTGCACCGTCCGCGCCGTACTGCCCTGCGACGACGCCCGCTTCGATCAGCGCACGCGCGTCGTCCGGCGCATAGCCGAGCTCGCCGAGCAGCGCGCACGTGTCCTGGCCAAGCGCCGGCGGCGCCGAGCGCAGCCGCAGCCGCTCGCCCGCGAGCGTCAGCGGCAGCAGCGCGGTGCGCGTGTCGACCGGCCGGCCTGCACAGCTCGCGTCGGCCGGCAGCGTCACCGCTTCGAGGCCACCGGTCGCCAGCAGATGCGGATCGTCGAACAGGTCCTGCGGCTTCGTGATCGGCGCATAGGGCAGGCCGATCGATTCGAAGATCGCGCCGATCTCCGCGGCCGAATGCGGCGCGAGCCGCGAGCGCAACGCGGGCAGCAGCCACTCGCGCGCCTGTACGCGCAGGTTGTTGGTCGCGAGGCGCGGATCGTCCTTCAGCGCCGCAAAGCCGAACGCATCGCAGAACAGCGCCCACTGCGTATCCGACACGACCGCGAGAAAGATCTGCTCGCCGTCCTTCACGGAGAACACGTCGTAGACGGCCCACGCGGAAATCCTGCTCGGCATCGGCGACGCGGCCTGCCCCGTCACCGCGAACTGCATCATGTGCTGCGCGACGAGGAACACGTTGTTCTCGAACAGCGAACTCTGCACCTGCTGGCCGCGGCCGGTGCGCTCGCGCTGCGCGAGCGCGGCCATCGCGCCGATCGCGCCGAACATGCCGCCCATGATGTCGTTCACGCTCGAGCCCGCGCGCAGCGGCCGGCCCTCGGGGCCCGTCATGTAGGCCAGGCCGCCCATCATCTGCACGACCTCGTCGAGCGCCGTGCGATGCTCGTACGGCCCCGGCAGAAAGCCCTTGTGCGACACGTACACGAGGCGCGGATTCAGCGAGGACAGCGCCGGATAACCGAGGCCGAGCCGGTCCATCGTGCCGCTCTTGAAGTTCTCGCTGAAGACGTCCGCGGTCGCGACGAGCCGCCGCACGATCTCCAGCCCGCGTGGATCCTTCACGTCGACCGCGAGGCTCTTCTTGTTGCGATTGAACATCCCGAAGAAGCCCGCGCCGGAGCCGCGCAGCGCACGCGTGCTGTCGCCCGCGATCGGTTCGATCTTGATGACTTCCGCGCCGAGATCCGCGAGCAGCATGCCGCAGGTCGGGCCCATCACCATGTGCGTCATCTCGATCACGCGCACGCCTTGGTACGGCAGTGCCGCAGCAGGTAGCCGGCCGTTCATTGCGCGACTCCCGTCAGGCATCCTTCCGGTTGAGCGGCTGTCGGAGAGCGGCCGTCCGCATAGCGGAAGCCCTTCGGCAACCCGGCGTCCGGCACGTGGCCGTACAGCGCCTCGGACGGCAGCGCGTCGTGCAGGATCGCGCGCGCGGCGAGCAGCGCGTCGACGTCGACGCCCGTGTCGACTCCCATCGATTCGAGCAGGAACACGAGATCCTCGGTGACGATGTTGCCGGTCGCGCCCGGCGCATACGGGCAGCCGCCGAGCCCGCCCTGGCTCGCGTCGATCGTGGTCACGCCCGCGTCGAGCGCCGCGACGACGTTCGCAAGACCCTGCCCGCGCGTGTTGTGGAAATGCGCGCCGCCCGCCTTGTCGCCGACTTCGCGCCGCAGACGCGCGAACAACCGACGCACCTGCACCGGGTTCGCGTAGCCGCTCGTATCGGACAGCCCGATTTCGTCAACGCCGCATTCGGCCATCGCGACGGCCATCGCGATCGTCTCGTCGTCGCTGACGGCGCCCGCGATCGTGCAGCCGAACGCGACCGACACGCCCGCCTCGATCTGAACCGACGGAAACCGCGCATCGCGCAGCGCGACGATCGCGCGCACCTCGTCGATCATCTGCGCGGGCGTCTTGCGGATGTTCGCCAGCGAATGCGCTTCCGTCACCGATACCGGCAGCGTCAGCTTGTGCACGCCTGCGTCGAATGCGCCCTCGGCGCCGCGCAGGTTCGGCGCGAGCGCGGCGACATGCAGCCCGGGAATCGCCAGCGCGTGCGCGACGACTTCGCGCACGTCGGCCATCTGCGGCAACAGCCTGGCCGGCACGAACGACCCCACCTCGATCTCGCGCAGGCCGGCCGCGGCCAGCGCGGTGATCCAGCGCAGCTTGCCGGCGGTCGGCATCACGATCCTGATGCTCTGCAGGCCATCACGCGGCCCGACCTCGCTGACCAGCACCTTCGGATATTCGGAAACGCTCATTCGATACCTCGTTGTTCTATCTGAAAGAACATAGTTCTGTTAGACGGAACTCTAGACGCGCGTCAAATGAGCTGTAAGCGGGGTATACCCGTGAAATTGCGATTTTCTGGAACTTGAGTTCTGTCAGGCAGAACGATATAGTCGGTCGACCATCATCCGAAGGAAGCAGGCAGTGCCTACCACTCAAGCAGATCACGCCGGCGACGGGCCCGATTCAGCGGCCGATGCCTCCAGCGGTGTCGCCGTGCTCGATCGCGCGTTCGCGATCCTCCGTGCATTCGGACCGACCGACGACCGGCTGTCGCTCGCCGAGCTGTCGCGTCGCACCGGGCTGTACAAGAGCACGATCCTGCGTCTGCTCGCCGCGCTCGAACATGGCGGCTTCATGCGCAAGCTCGACGACGGCCAGTACGCGGTCGGGCACGAGCCGCTGCGGCTCGCCGCGCTGTACCAGCGCTCGTTCCGGGTCGGCCCGGTGGTCGAGCCGCTGCTCGAGACGCTGAGCCGCGAACTCGGGGAAACCGCGTCGTTCTACGTGCGCCAGGGCGACATGCGCTCGGTGCTCTACCGCGTCGAGCCCGCACGCGCGGTGCGCGTGTCGATTCGCGTCGGCGAGGAGTTTCCGGTTCGCCAGGGCGCGTCCGGGAAGGTGCTGATGGCGTTCACCGACACGCAGGACGCACGCTGGAACGACGTGCGCGAACGACTGTGGGCCGCATCGTACGGCGAGCGCGACCCCGAGACGGCGTCGGCGTCCGTGCCGGTGTTCGATGCTGCCGGCGCATGCGTCGGCGCGCTGACGGTGTCGGGCCCGAAATCGCGGCTCGCCGCCGCGCCGACGATGGCGGCGGCGCTCGCGATGCTGCTGCCGCTCGCGCAGAAAGCGACCGTTGCCCTCGGCGGCGCAGGCGCACGCTACGACGCAGCCGCCGTGCGCGACAGCCTCGCTCGGCTCGCGCCGGCAGCAGACGACGCCGCGGGGTCGTAGCCGGCCGCGCGCGCGTCCGGCCGCGCAGCGCAGGGCAGCGCAAAAGGCGACCGCATGCGACACTGGCCGCCGATGCACGCATCGCACGCCACCCGTATGCGCACCATGCGTGCAACCGTCAACCGGCCATGCACAAGAGGGCATCCGCCATGAACGCCGCGCGCACCGCCACCTGGTATTTCGATTTCGTTTCGCCGTTCGCCTACCTGCAGCAGGAACAGTTCGACCGGTTGCCGCCCGCCGCGGCGTTCGAGCCGCGGCCGATCGTGCTCGGCGCGCTGCTCGCGCACTGGGGCCAGAAAGCGCCGGCGGAGATCGCGGCGAAACGCGTCTTCACCTATCGCCACGCGCAATACCGCGCGGACAAGCTCGGCATCCCGTTCCGGATGCCGCCGGCACACCCGTTCAACCCGATCAAGCCGCTGCGCCTCGCGATCGCGATGGGCAATTCGCTCGATGCGATCCGGCAGATTTTCCGGCATATCTGGCGCGACGGCCATGACGTATCGACACCGGAAGGCTTCGCCGCGCTGTGCGAAGCCGTCGGCTTTCCGGAAGGCGTGACTGCCGTCGAAACACAGCCGGTGAAGGACGCGCTGCGCGCGAATACCGATCGTGCGATCGCGCACGGCGTATTCGGCGTGCCGACCTTCGAGCTCGACGGTGACCTGTTCTGGGGCGAGGATGCGACCGACATGTTCGCCGACTGCGCCACGTCGCGCACATGGCTCGACTCGCCCGAGGTGCGCCGCATCAGCGCGCTGCCCGAAGGAATCCAGCGCGTCTGACGGCGCGACCCACGCCGCCCGGGTCAGACTTCGCGCGCTTCGACGGGCCCCGGCACCGCCTCGCCCATCATCGCGACGAACTGCACGACCGCGTTGCGCCGGCAAAACGGGCAGGCCCACCGGGCTTGCCCGCCTTTTCTTTTTATTTTCGACCGGCGCATGCGTCATGCCTCGCATGCCTGACAGATTCGCACAGCGAGCAACCCGCATTCGTTCACCCGGCGCAAGGTCCGCATCGGCTTGCCAAATTGTCCAGCTTAACCAAATATTTTTCCGGCGCCCGTGCGCATCGATGCACAAACATCGGATGATTCGCCCCTGCCCCGCCGCTCGGCACGCTCCCATCCGGCCCCACCGAACAGCCCCGTTTTATCAGGGGATTCCCGGTATTTTTTTGCATTTTCTTCGAAATTACGGGTGACATACTTGCCCCCCGTTGCGCTCCGGTACGAGCGCGCTTCCAGATCCTGCCGGCCGCACGCCGCGTGCTGCGCATCCGCCGGGGTCACAGAACATGAACAATTTCGACACCACGATCCAGATCTTCCTCACCCACGTGACGTTCGGCCCGCTGATGAATCACGCGATTCGCGTGATCGCCGGCCTGTACACGTTCAAGGGCTTCGTGCTCATTCCCGTGCTGTGCTGGCTGTGGTTCCAGCCGGGCCCGAACCGCGAGCGGCAACGCGAACTGGTTATCGCGACGGTCGCGAGCGGGCTCATCGCACTCGCGATCGGCCGGCTGCTCGCGCAAGTGCTGCCGTTCCGCGTGCGGCCGATCTACAACCCCGACCTGCACCTGCACTTCCCGTCGGCCGGGCTGCGCGCGGCAACGCTGCAGGCGTGGAGTTCGTTTCCGAGCGATCACGCGATGCTGTGGATGGCGATCGCGACCGGCATCTTCATCATCGCGCGCCGCGCCGGCGTGTTCGCGCTGCTGTATTCCGTCGTGTTCATCTGCGTGCCGCGCGCGTATCTCGGCTTTCACTATCCGACCGACCTGATCGCCGGCGCCGCGATCGGCATCGCGATCGCATGGCTGCTGACGCGCGACGCGGTCCGGTCGGGCTTCGCACCGCAGGTGCTGGGAATGATCCGGCGCTTCCCCGCGCCGGCCTATACGCTCGCGTTCCTGCTGTGCTTCGAGCTGATCACGCAGTTCGACGAACTGCTGACGCTCGCACAGTCGGCCACGCAAACGATGTAACGGGCACGCGCCGCGATGCTGCCGCTGCTTTCTTTCCGACGCCCCGGCACGCGCTGCCGGCCGTGCGCGGCGGCCGCGCGCCGAGCGACGGCCGCGCCAATCAATCTCGATCGGGCGCGCCGAGTGGAAAGAACGAGCGAAACGGCCGCGCCTCGTCGACCGCTCTCGCGAACGACGGCCGCGCAAGCAGACGCTTCCGATACGCGATCACGTTCGCGAACGACGGATCTATCCGGTGCGTCCAGTCCGCGTAGAACAGGAACGGTGCCGCGCCGCAATCGGCGAGGCTGAAGCGGTCGCCCGCCGCCCATTCGCGATCGGCCATCTTCTTTTCCAGCCACGCATACGACGTTTCGAGCATCGCGCGCGCATCGGCGACCCCGCGCGCATCGCGCTCGGCTTCCGGCCGCAGCGCGTCGTACACGACCTTCTGCTGCGGCGTCGACACGTAGTTGTCGAAGAAGCGATCCATCATCCGCACCTCGAGCGCCGCGTGCGGATCGTCGGGCAGCAGGCGCACCGGGCCCGGATGGTTCAGGCCGAGATACTCGATGATGATCGACGCCTCGACCACGGTGCGGCCCGCATCGACGAGCACCGGAAAACGCTTCAGCGGCCACAGCGCGGTCAGCTCCTGCATCGGCTTCGGATCATCGTGCGCGAGCACGCGATACTCGAACGGCGTGCCGTTCTCGTACAGCGCGGTCAGCACTTTCTGGCAGTAGGACGAAAAGGGATGGGCGTAAAGCGTCGGCATCATCGTGCGGTCTCTCAGGGTTTCGGCGCTGCGTCATGCGGCGCCACATGATCTCGGATACCTTGACGACGAACGGCGACCGGCCGTTTCGACACCAGTCCGGAATTTTTTTTGCGCGGCCTCGGGCGCTACGACCGGCCGTCCATCACGACGCGCCCTTCGGCGCGCCAGCGCAGCATCCCGCCGCCGAGATTCGCGACCGCATCGAAGCCGGCCTTCAGCAGGATCACGTTCGCCTGCGCGGACCGCCCGCCGGCGCGGCACACGGTCACGACCGGCCGGTCGCGCGCGATCTCGCCGGTGCGCGCGGCCAGTTCGCCGAGCGGAATCGGCATCGCGCCGGGCAAATGGCCGAGCGGGCCGGTGAATTCGTCCGGTTCGCGCACGTCGACGACCTGCACCGCCGGCAGATGATCCTCGAGCCATTGCGGATCGATTTCCCAGAAGCCGGCGAACGTATAGACGAGCGGCGCCCAGTCTGGCGACGCCTGCGCATCGGGCGCGTTCGCGGCGACGCCGCAATGCAGGTTCGCCGGCACCGCGACGTCGATCTGGCGCGGGTGCGCGAGCCCGAGATTGCGCATGTAGCCGGCGAAATCGTCTTCGCTGAGATCGCCGCCGAGACGCGGATTGAAGCGCCGCTCCTCGCCGACGCTCGTCACCGTGAGCCCGCGATAGTCGTGCGCCGGATACAGCAGGCACGCGGCCGGCAGCGTGAAGAGCCGGCCGTGCACCGCGCGATACAGCGCGCGCGGGTCGCCCTGCTGGAAGTCGGTGCGGCCCGTGCCGCGGATCAGCAGGCAATCGCCGGTGAACGCCATCGATTCATCGTCGAGCACGAGGCTGATGCAGCCGCTCGTGTGGCCGGGCGTCGCGCGCACGGTCAGGTAGCGCGAGCCGAATGCGCAGCGGTCGCCGTCGTTCAGGTAGCGGTCGGCGCCCTGCGCGCCGCTCTCGGCCGAGATCGCGATCGCGCTGCCCATGCGCTGCTTCAGCAGCCACGCGCCCGTCACGTGATCGGCGTGCACGTGCGTGTCGACGGTCGCGACGAGCCGCAATCCGAGTTCGTCGACGAGTGCCGCGTCGCGGCGCACCTGCTCGAACACCGGATCGATCAGCAGCGCTTCGCGCGACGCGAGGTCGGCGAGCAGATACGTGTATGTCGACGATTGCGGGTCGAAAAGTTGCCGGAAGATCATCGCGAAGTCGCTCCGTCGCCTGTTCAGGTTGGTGTTGTACGGCCCACGTGCCGTGCGTCGCCGACGCGCGTATGCGCGAGCACGAGTGCCGCCCCGTCCGTATGCCCGCCGCGCCGCATGATCCGCAAATTTACGGCTGCGTCTGCTGCGCATCGTCGTCCGGCACCGGCGTCGACATGATGACATCGACGCCGGGCAACCGGCATCGCACCTGCCGCGCTTCGCACATTGATATAGCGTAGATCAAAATGCACGCGCCGCCCCGGCGTCCCATACACGGCGACCGATTCCGATGACGAATGGCGCGCGGCGGGACGATTCGCCGCGCCCGGACGGCGGCGCGGGCTGCCTTACACTACGGCCTGTTCTCGTCCCCGTTCACAGGAATTCCGTTGACATGTCGCTGACGATCGATCCGAAGCAGGCCGCCGCGCTGCTGGCCGTCGCCGACACGGGCAGCTTCGAGCAGGCGGCCGTGCGCCTGCACGTGACCGCGTCCGCGGTCACGCAGCGGGTCCGCGCGCTGGAGGCGAGCCTCGGCACGCCGCTCGTGCTGCGCACGCGGCCGTGCCGCCCGACGGTGGCCGGGCAGCGCGTGCTGCAGCACCTGCGGCGCGTCGCGTTGCTGCAGGCCGACCTGCAAAGCACGCTCGCGACCGAGCGCGAATCGCCGATCTCCGTGACGATCGCGCTGAATTCCGACAGCCTCGGCACGTGGTTCCTGCCCGCGCTGACGTCCGTGCTCGCGGGCGAGCGGATCCTGTTCGAGCTGATCGTCGAGGATCAGGACCACACGTTCGCGCTGCTCGAAAGCGGGATGGCGGTCGGCTGCGTGACGACCGAGCCGAAGCCGATGCGCGGCTGCGTCGCGACGCCGCTCGGTACGATGCGCTACCGCCTGCTCGCGGCCGCCGCGTTCGCGGCGCGCTGGTTTCCGCGCGGGCTGAACCGCACGAGCGCACGCAACGCGCCCGTCGTCGCGTATTCGCGGCGCGACACGCTGCAGTCGTCGTTCCTGAAGGAGAAGTTCGGGTTGCCGGAAGGTGCATACCCGTGCCATTACGTGCCGGGCACCCATTCGCACTTCGCGGCGGTGCGGCACGGGCTCGGTTACGCGATGGTGCCGGAGCCGCTGATCGGTACCGCGCCGCTCGACGCGCAGGGGCTCGTCGATCTCGCGCCCGCGCATCCGACCGACGTCACGCTGTACTGGCACGCGTGGACCGTGCAGTCGCCGACGATGGCGTCGCTGTCCGCGCGGGTGGTCGAAGCAGCGCGCCGGTTGCTCGCGCCGCTGTCGAAATGACATGAGCCGGTGACGGCCCGGCTCTCGGCGGTTACGCGCGCCGCTGCGAGAAATACGCGCCGACCGCGTCGACGAACGTATCGATGTCCGCGCGCGACACGTCGCAGTGGGTGACGAAGCGCGACGCGTACAGCATCTGCGTGAGGATCCCGCGCTCCTTGAGCCACGCCTCGAGCGGCGCGCAATCGGCTTCGGGGAATTGCGCGAACACCATGTTCGTCGCATGCGACAGCACCTTAACGGATTCGATGCGCGCGAGGCCTGCCGCGAGATGCGCGGCATTTGCATGATCGTCCGCAAGCCGCTCGACGTTGTGGTCGAGCGCATACAGGCACGCCGCCGCGAGAATGCCCGACTGCCGCATCCCGCCGCCGAGCACCTTGCGCCAGCGCTGCGCGCGCTCGATCAGCGCACGACTGCCGACCAGCACCGAGCCGACCGGTGCGCCGAGCCCTTTCGAGAAGCAGATCGATACGGTATCGAACGGCGCACACAACTCGGCGATCGGGCGCCCCGACGCGACGGCCGCGTTGCATACGCGCGCGCCGTCGAGGTGCGCGGACAGCCCGCGGCTGCGCGCGAACGCGACGGCTTCCTGCACATAGCCTTCCGACAAGACCTGGCCGCCGATCGTGTTCTCGAGCGCGAGCAGGCGCGTGCGGGCGAAGTGATTGTCGATCGGCTTGATCGCCGCGGCGATCTTCGCGAGCGGCAGCGTGCCGTCCGGCGCGTTCTCGATCGGCTGCGGCTGGATGCTGCCCAGCACGGCCGCGCCTCCGCCTTCGTACTTGTAGGTGTGCGCGAGCTGGCCGACGATGTACTCGTCGCCGCGCTCGCAATGGGACATCAGCGCGGCCAGGTTGCTCTGCGTGCCGCTCGGGAAGAACAGGCCGGCTTCCTTGCCCGTCCGCTCGGCCACGGCCGCCTGCAGGCGCAGCACGGTCGGGTCGTCACCCCATACGTCGTCGCCGACTTCGGCGGCAGTCATCGCGGCCAGCATTGCCTGGCTCGGACGTGTCACGGTATCGCTGCGTAAATCGATCATCGCTTTGCCCTGAGTAAACGCGGACCGGAACCGATGCGCCCGGCCCTGCCGAAACGAGACTCAGAGTGTACGCAATTCACGCAGCGCGTGCCGACGGTCGAGCCGCGGCCCCCACCCGCCACGCCCCTCCCGCGCGGTCGCCCGCGCTACACGCTAACGCGTCGAAACGGATCGGCCGCGCACGGTGGCACCCCGGGGGTTCCGCGCGGTACGGGCGTGCGTGTCGAATCGTTCCGATGACGCGACGCGCCATATTGCCGCACGTGCGTCAGACCGCCACGCCGCGGCCGCACGCGCCGCGAACGGCCTTCTTGATACGAATCAACGATTTATCCCGAATTCGCGCGCGGCAGGCTGGACATCTGCGACGAGTTGGCGCATTTCGCGGTGCAACATCGCGGCACATACTCCAGCCAACCCCGCCGCCTGTCGGCCGGGGTCCGCCGGCACCCGCCGGCGGGTATCGTCAGCTTCGGTCATCTGGTATGGACACCGCACTTTCGGCCCTCGATCTGGCCCGCCTGCAATTCGCGTTCACCGTCTCCTTTCACATCGTCTTTCCGGCGCTGAGCATCGGCCTCGCCAGCTTCATCGCCGTGCTCGAATATCGTTGGCTCAAGACCGGCAAGCAGTACTACAAGACCCTCTGTCTGTTCTGGTCGAAGATCTTCGCGGTCGCGTTCGGGATGGGCGTCGTCTCCGGCGTGGTGATGAGCTATCAGTTCGGCACCAACTGGTCGGGCTTCTCGAGCTTCGCCGGCTCGGTCACCGGCCCGCTGCTGATGTACGAGGTGATGACCGCGTTCTTCCTCGAAGCCGGCTTCCTCGGCATCATGCTGTTCGGCTGGAACCGCGTGAGCCCGCGCGCGCACTTCGGCGCGACGCTGATGGTCGCGATCGGCACGCTGATCTCGACGTTCTGGATCCTCGCGTCGAACAGCTGGATGCAGACGCCGCAGGGCTTCGAGATCGTCGACGGCCGCGTCGTGCCGACCGACTGGTTCGCGATCATCTTCAACCCGTCGTTCCCGTATCGCCTGTTCCACATGGCGATCGCCGCGTTCATCGTCGCCGCGCTGGTCGTGGCCGCGACGGGTGCATGGCACCTGCTGAAGGGCCGCCGCGACAAGGGCGTGAAGAAGATGTTCTCGATGGCGCTATGGCTGCTGCTCGTACTCGCGCCGCTGCAGGCCTTGATCGGCGACCAGCACGGCATCAACACGCTGAAGCACCAGCCCGCGAAGATCGCCGCGATCGAAGGGCTGTGGGAAACCGAGAAGGGCGGCACGCCGCTCAACCTGTTCGGCATTCCGGACATGAAGGCGGAAACGACCCGCTATGCGGTGAAGGTGCCGCACCTCGGCAGCCTGATCCTCACGCACAGCTGGGACGGCGAGATCCGCGGGCTGAAGGAATTCCCGCCCGAGGACCGCCCGAACTCGACCGTCGTGTTCTGGAGCTTCCGGATCATGGTGGGCCTCGGCTTCGCGATGATCGGCCTCGCCGCGCTCGCGTGGTTCCTGCGCCGCCGCGGCCGCCTGTATGAATCGAAGTGGTTCCAGCGCTTCGCGCTCGCGATGGGCCCGACCGGCTTCGTGTCGCTGCTCGCGGGCTGGGTGACGACCGAAGCGGGCCGCCAGCCGTGGGTCGTGTATGGCGTGATGCGCACCGCGCAGGCCGTGTCGCCGCTGTCGGTGCAGCAGGTCAGCCTGTCGATGATGACGTTCGTGATCGTGTACTTCCTCGTGTTCGGCACCGGCGTGTACTACATGCTGAAGCTGATGAAGGCCGGCCCCGCGCTGCCCGACGCGAAGCACGACGACACGCCCGACACGCGCCCCGATCACACCGCGCGCCGCCCGATGTCGGCCGTCGACGAGCTGATCGAGACCGTCTGAGCCCACCCCATCAGCAAACGAGAAAACCTATGGACGTCACCGTAATCTGGGCCGCGATCATCGCATTGGGGCTCTTCATGTACGTCGTGCTCGACGGCTTCGACCTCGGCATCGGCATCGTCTTCCCGTTCTTCCCGGACGAGAAGGAACGCGACCTGATGATGAACACGGTCGCGCCCGTGTGGGACGGCAACGAGACGTGGCTCGTGCTCGGCGGCGCCGGGCTGTTCGCAGTGTTCCCGATCGTCTATTCGACCGTGCTGTCGGCGCTGTACCTGCCGCTGATCTTCATGCTGGTCTGCCTGATCTTCCGCGGCGTGTCGTTCGAGATCCGCGCGAAGGCGCGACGCACGAAGCAGCTGTGGGATCTCGCGTTCATCGGCGGCTCGGCCGGCGCGACGTTGTTCCAGGGGATCGCGCTCGGCGCGTTCCTGCAGGGCATCAACGTGAAGGATGGCGTGTTCGCGGGCGACGCGTTCGACTGGCTCACCCCGTTCAGCCTGCTGACGGGCCTCGGCCTGATCGTGACCTATGCGCTGCTCGGCTGCTGCTGGCTCGTCGCGAAGACGGAAGGCGACCTGCAGCGCCGGCTGCATCGGGTCGTGTGGCCGCTAACCGTCGTGCTGCTCGGCTTCATCGCTGTCGTCAGCCTGTGGACGCCGCTGCAGGATCCGGCCATCGCGCAGCGCTGGTTCGATTCGGGGCTGTTCTGGCGCCTGCTGCCGGTGCCGTTCCTGGTCGCCGGGTGCGCGGTGTGGATGCGTCGCGCGGTGCGCGACCGGCACGACATGACGCCGTTCGTGCTCGCGCTGGCGCTCGTGCTGCTCGGCTACGTCGGCCTGCTCGTCACGCTGTTCCCGTATGCGATCCCGCAGACGATGACGATCTGGGAGGCGGCGGCGCCGCGTTCCAGCCAGACCTTCACGCTGGTCGGCGCAGCGGTTATCCTGCCGATC
Source organism: Burkholderia sp. NFPP32 (assembly GCF_900119325.1). NCBI lineage: Bacteria > Pseudomonadati > Pseudomonadota > Betaproteobacteria > Burkholderiales > Burkholderiaceae > Burkholderia > Burkholderia sp. NFPP32. The sequence continues at coordinate 86,196 of NZ_FPJP01000010.1, forward strand.
ATCATCGCCTACACGACGATGGGTTACTGGGTATTCCGAGGGAAGGTGCGCCATGAAGACCAGCATTACTACCACCACTGATTCCGCCGATCGCCCGCCCGTGGCGCCCCGGCCGCGAATGCGCGGCTGGATGTGGTTCGTCGTGCTGTGGGCGGGCGGCGTGGCCGGCGCCGTCACGCTCGGTTATGCGTTCAAGATCTTCATGAACCTGACGCTGTTTGCGGTGAAGTGAAGCCGGAGCGCCGGCCGGGCGAGCGCGCCATGCGCGCGGGCCGGAATGCCGACCTACGCCGAACCGGACAGCCACTGCGCGACCCGCGCGACGAGCAGGTCCGCTTCGTCGAAGTTCTCGACGCCCGCCACCTGCGGCGCGTCGCAAATCGTGAACACCGGCTTGCCCCATTGCAGCCCGAGCGCGATCTCGGACAGCGTGCCGAGGCCGCCGCCGACCGCGATCAGGCACAGCGACGCGCGAGCGATCAGCGCGTTGCGCGTGATGCCGAGCCCGGTGGGCAGCGCGACGCTCAGATACGGATTCGCGTGCTGCGCATCGTCCTCGGGCAGCAGCCCGATCGCACAGCCGCCCGCCGCATGCGCGCCGCGCGCGGCGGCCTCCATCACGCCCTGCTTGCCGCCGCCGACGATCGCGACGCCCGCCGCCGCGAGCCCGTGCGCGATTCGCTCCGCGATGGCGAGCTGGGCGTCCGTCGCATCGCGCGGGCCGATCACGCCGACCGGCATCCGATGCCGGTCGGCGCCGCGCTGCCGTTGCGTAAGTTGGTCCAGCGCGTCGCGCGCCTGGTTCGACCATTCAATGATGTCGTTGCCGTGCAAGTCCTTCCCCCAATGCAAGAACGCAGGTGCAGAGCGCCGTCAGCACGATCGACAGTACGGCGGCCTGCGAGAAATCGGTCTGTCCGTCGGACAGCTTCAGGTACATCAGCAGCGGCAGGATGTTGATCTGCGTGCCGGCCAGCGCGAGCGCCGTGCCGTACGTGCCGAGCGCGATCGCGCTGACGAGGCACCACGCCGACGCGATCGACGGCCACAGCTCGCGCCACGCGACGTCGAACCACGCGCGCCACGGCCGTGCGCCGAGCGTCAGCGCCGCCTCGAGCGGCCGCCGATCGAGATTCGCGAGCGCCGGGTAGAGGATCAGCGCGACGCGCGGGATCAGGTAGTACGCGTACGCGAAAGCGAGCCCCGGCATCGTGTAGATCGCGCCGCCGACCACGGTCGGATCCGCGCCGAGCGACGCCAGCAGCGTCGTCACGAAACCGGCGCGGCCGAACACGAGGATGAAGCCGTACGCGATCACGAGGCCGGAGAACGCAAGCGGCACGCCGAGCAGCGCGAGCGACCAGCGGCGGCGCGCCGGCGACTGCCCGGCCAGCACGAACGCGACCGGCACGCCGACCGCGACGGACAGCGTGCCGGCGCCGATCGCGAGCGCCAGCGAACGCACGATTGCGTCGGCGACGAGCGGATCGCCGAATACCGCGGCGAACGCACGACCGCCGCCGTCGAACGCGGCGCCGACGAGCGCGGCGAGCGGCAGCGCGAAGCACACCGCGAACAGCCCGGCCGCCGGCACCGCGCCGTAGCGGCGCAGGGCGCCGCGCTGCATGGACGAGACCCGCATCCCGTTCCCCTTACTTGCCGAGCGTGGCCTGCGACCAGAGCTGGTCGACCTCGGCCTTGCGCGTCGCGGCCTTCGCGACGTCGAGCGGACGCACCTGCGGCGCATTCGGCAGCTTCGCGGCAACCTCCTGCGCGACCGGCGTGCCGGGTACGGCCGGGCGCACGTAGCCCTGCGCGAACAGCGCCTGGCCGACATCGCTCATCACGAGGTTGAGCCACAACTGCGCGGCGGCCGGGTTCGGGCCGTTCTTCACGAGACTCATCGCGTACGGCGCCGATACGCTGCCGTCCTGCGGAATCACGACGTCGGCCGCGTCGCCCATGCCGTCCGTGTACTTGGCCTTGAGCCCGTCGTTCTCGTAGCCGATCAGGATCGGAATCTCGCCCTTGACGAACTTCGCGTACGGCGTCGTCCCCTCGACGCGCAGCACGTTGCCCGCCTGCTTCAGCTTGCCGAAGAACTCCGCGCCCGGCTTCGGGTTGTCGACGCTGCCGCCGTTCGCATAGGCGGCAGCGAACACGGCGACCTGCCCCTGCCCGGTCGAACGCGGGTCGAGATAGACGACCGCATTGCGATATTCGGGCTCCAGCAGGTCGGACCAGCGCTGCGGCACGTTCTTCACGAGCTTCCGGTTGACGAGCAGCGCGATGTTCAGCGAATGCACGGCGAACCAGCGGCCGTCGGCCGCGCGGAACACCGGCGGCAGCTTGTCGAAATTGACCGGCTTGAACGGCGCGACGACGTCCTTGGCCGTCGCATCGAGCGCCGACGCCGCGAAGTAGTACGCGGTGTCGGCCTGCGGGCGACGTCGCGACTTGTCGAGCGCGACGACCGTTGCCGCCGAGCCGATGTCGTTGTACGTGATCTCGACCTTCGGGTAGCGCTTGCGGAATTCGGCGAACAGCGATTTCCAGTTCGCCCATTCCGGGCCCGTGTCGAACGACACGACGAGCCCTTCGTCGGCGGCTTTCTCGTACAGCGTGTCCTCGCCGGGATACAACGGCGCGGCATGGGCCAGCGCCGGCGCGGCATGGGCCAGCGCCGGCGCGAGGGCCGCGAACGCGCAGAGCGCCAGCAGGCGGCGGCGCGTGGCATGAAGGAAGTGGCGGCGTGCAGACATCTCGATTCTCCGTTGAATGAATAGGGTCGCCCGCGCTTACACGGCGGGCAGCACGAGCAGGTGGCGCGGCTCGATCGACACGCAGCGCACGGGCAGCTCGCGCCCTTCGCCGAGCAGTGCGTCGGTCGCACCGGCCGGCACGAAGTCGAAGCGCTGCGTCGCGCCGAAATAGCGCACGTCGCCGACCCGGCCGTCGATGCGGTTCGCGACGTGTTCGGGCGGATCGGGCTGCAGGTGTTCCGGCCGGACCAGCACGTCGACCGTGTCGCCCGGCCGGTGCGCGCCCGTATCCGCGCACAGCGTGGTGAACCGCACGTCAACCGCGCCGTGCGCGAGCACGCGGCCGCGCAGCAGCGTCGAATGGCCGACGAAGCGGGCGACCTGCGCGGTCGCCGGACGCTCGTACAGGTCGCGCGGGGTGCCGGCCTGCAGCACGCGCCCGCTGTCGACGATCGCCACGCGATCGGCCATGCTTAGCGCCTCGTCCTGGTCGTGCGTGACGAGCAGCGTCGTCGCGCCGCACGCGCGCTGCAGCGCGCGAATCTCGTCGCGCAACTGGTGGCGAATGCCGGCATCGAGCGCCGCGAGCGGCTCGTCGAGCAGCAGCAGCTTCGGTTCGATCACGAGCGCGCGGGCCAGCGCGACGCGCTGCTGCTGGCCACCGGACAACAGCGCCGTACTGCGGTCGGCCTGCGCCGCGAGGCCGACGCGTTCGAGCATCTCGAGCGCGCGGCGGCGGCGCAGTGCCGCCGTCATACCGCGCATCTTCAGGCCATAGCCGACGTTGTCGACGACCGACAGGTTCGGAAACAGCGCGTAGTGCTGGAACACCATCCCGATCTCGCGCTGCCACACCGGCACGCCGGCCATGTCGCGGCCGACGATCGCGATGCGGCCGCGGTAGCCGTCGAGCAGCCCGGCGGCGAGGCGCAGCAGCGTCGATTTGCCGGAGCCGCTGCGGCCCATCACGGCGAGCAGTTCGCCCTGGGCCGCGGACAGCGTGACCGCGTCGACGCCGTGACGGGCGCCCGGATACTGAAAGCTGACATTTTCGAAATCGAGACTCATGACGGTTTCACTTCAGGCGTTGCACGGTGAAGACGGAGGCGAGCGTTGCGAACACGGCGAGGACGAGCAGCACGACGGTCGCCGCACAGGCCATCCCCGACGCGCCGTAGAACGCCTGCAGCAGCACGATCGGATAGTTGCGATAGCGAAAGCCCGCGATCAGGTTCGAGATCTGGAATTCGCCGATCGACAGCGCGGCGACCATCACGAGGCCGGAAAACAGGCTGTGCCGCAGGTTCGGCACCACGATCGTGAAGAACTGGCGCAGCGGCGTCGCGCCGAGCGTCGCCGCACATGCTTCGAGATGGGCGAGGCCCAGGTGGCGCAGGTCGCTCAGCAGCGTCTGCAGCAGGTACGGCAGCGTCAGCACCGCATGCGCGGCGATCATCAGCGGCAGCGTGCCGAGCCACGGCAGCGCATCGCCGCTGAAGATCGCGATGTAGCCGAACCCGAGCGTCAGCGCCGGCACCGCGATCGGCATCAGCATCACGACGCGCGCCGCGAAGCCGCGGCCGGCCAGTGCGCGGTGATGCAGCGCATACGCGAGCGGCAGCGCCAGCACGGCATTGATCGCACAGCAGGCGAGCGCAACGACGAGGCTCACGCCGAATGCGCGGGTAAAGCTGCGATTCGCGGCCAGATCCGCGAACCAGTGCGACGTGACGCCGGACGGCAGCAGCGTGTTCGTCCACGACTGGCCGACCGAGCCGATCAGCAGCAGCGCGATCGGCAACGCGAGATACAGCGCGAAGGCCGCGACGAATGCCTGCAGCAGCAGGCGTCCCGCCAACGCGCGCGGCCGTTTGTTACGACGAATCGGAATAGCTTCGGCAAGGGCCGGAGCGGATGGCGGATGCATGGCGAAACTCGCTGACGGACACGGAATGGGTCACGCAACGCCCGCCGGACAGGACCGGCATGCATTGTCGTGACGGACGCAGTGTGCGGATCCGACATGGCATCGTCATGAAAAAAACGTACAACGCCCGCATCGATCTGTGCGCGCAAGGAATAGTTCGCCGTGAAGCACCTGTTTCCCAATATCGCGGAGCTGCACGCGTTCGCGAGTTCCGTGAAGTACCTGAACTTCTCGTATGCGGCCCGCGAGCTCGGCCTGACGCCGAGCGCGGTCAGCCGGCAGATCGCGAATCTCGAGACGCTGTTCGGCGTCAAGCTGTTCGTGCGCGAGGGGCGCAATCTCGCGCTCACGCGGGCCGGACAGGTCTATCACGCGCGCGTGATCGGCCCGCTGCGCGAGATCGGCAACGCGTCGATCGAATTGCTGAGCGCGCGCGAGAACAGCGATCTGCTGACGATCGCGAGCGTGCCGACCTTCACGACGAAGTGGCTGGTGCCGCGGCTCGCGCGCTTTCTGGCCTGCGCGCCGGGCGTCACGCTGAGTTTTCGCCGCCATCTGGCTCACGGCGACGTGTTTCCGTTCGGACTCGACGCGGCGATCCGCTATGGCGACGGCGCATGGGAAGGCGTCCGCTGCGATTACCTGGACGGCAGGACGTTCGTGCCGGTCTGTTCCCGTGAATTCGCGGCGCGGCATGCGCTGCGCACGCCGGCCGACGCGGTATCCGCGCCGCGGCTCGTACACGAGCAGGCGGAGATCGCATGGTCCATGTGGGCGGAACGCCATCGCGCGGCACACATGAACGCGCTGTCGGGGCCGCGCTTCGAACAGTATTCGGTGCTGATCCAGGCCGCGCAGGCCGGGCTCGGGCTCGCGCTCGTGCCGCGTTTCCTGATCGTCGACAATCTCGCGACCGGCGTGCTCGTCGAACCGTTCGACGCTCCCGTCGACGTCGACGCGCAAGGGCACTACCTGTGTTACGCGCCGGAGCGCCTGGAGACGAGCGCTGCGTTGCGGCGCTTCAGGGAATGGATGCTCGACGAATGCGCGAACGGATGAGCCTGTCCGGCTTAGCCGGACAGGCTCGAATGATACGGAGCCGGGCAAGCCCGGGCGGCATGGCGGCGCCGGTAGCGCGGCGCCGCGCCGCCCGTCACGCTCAACGCCCGATACCGAGCCCCGGCAGCACGCGCGTGTTCTCGGCCACGACCGCATGCAGCAGGCGCGGATCGGCGCCGAGCAGCTCGAGGATCGTCGGCGCGACCTGCTTCGTGCCGACGAGATCGTTCACGGTGCGCGCGCGATGGATGCCCGGATACGACACGAGCAGGCCGAGATGGCTGTCGTCCGGTGCGTTGCCGCCGTGCTCCTCGTCCTTCTTCGTGCTCGACGTGTAGATCACGCCCGGATTCGGCTGGACGATGATGTCCGGCGTGCGGCCGTTGGCCGGATCGCCGAAGCGCTCGGCGAGCGCCGCGCCGTACAGGATGTAGGCCTGCGAACCGTCCGCGCAGATCCCCGGCGCGTTGCAGCCCAGATTCGCCTTCAGCGTCTGCACGACGGCCGTGCGCTGGCTGCGGTCGCGCAGCCAGATCAGGCCGACGTCGTCGGTCTGCACGAAGCCCGTGCCGACCAGGCCCGACCCGTCGTTCAGATTGCCCGTCGTCGTGTTGTTCTGGCCGAAGTTGCCGTTCGGGTCGAGGTAGTTGTTCGCCTCGAGCAGCTTCGACAGCGTGTCGCCGTTCTTCACGAGCTTCGTGTGGTCGGTCGGCGACTGGCCGTGCTTCGCCGTCACGATCACGGCGGTCGACGTGTACAGGTTGGCTTGCTTCAGCGCCGCGACGACATGACCGATCGAGTTGTCGACATACGTGATCGCGTTGGCGACCTGACCGTTCGGCGTGAAGTCCGCGTCGAGATACCCGCCGCCCTTCGCGACCGGCGACTTCTGCGCGACGCTCAGCGTCTGGAAGTTCGCGCCGAACAGCGTCGGCACCGGCGCGCTCTTCGTGCCCGTCGAATCGCGGCCTTCGATCTGGTTGATCAGCGCCTGCACGTGCAGGTTGTCGAAGCGCGCGGTGTGCGAATAGACGTCCGTGTAGTCGGTGTTCGTCGCCGGGTCGATCGAATTGATCTCGGTGCGCATCAGGTCGTCGACGCCCGCGCCCGACGGGCCGTTCAGCCAGTCGTAGCCCCACGCATGCTTGTCGGCCCACGCGGTATGCGCATTCGGCACGCCGGCCTTCACGGCCTCGAACACCGTATTGGTCTTCAGGTAGTTGTGCGGATAGACCGGCACGCACTGGCCGCCCACGCGCGCATGCGGGATCGCTTGCGGGTTGAACGCGCCGCCGCCGTCGAGGTGCACGAGCTTGCCGCCGTTGATCGCGTCGATGCCGGTCGTTTCGTCGAACACGACGTTCCAGCCCTGCTTGCCCGAGCACGTCGTGTCGCTCGGCGCATACAGGTTGCGGTCGTACGACACGTCGTAGAACAGGCCGGCCGTCTTCGGCGAACCGCCCGTCACGAGCGCCGCGAGGCCCGGGAACGAATCCGACAGGCCGGGCGTGTACGCATTCGTGTACGTCACGCCGCTCTTGGCAAGCACCGCGATGTTCGGACACGTGTTCGCGCCGATGCAGCGCGCGAGATCCTGCTCGTGCAGGCCGTCGACGCTGATCAGCAGCACGTGCTTCACGACGCGGCTCGCATGGCCGCCGTTCTCGCCCTGACTGTTGCCGTCCTGCTGCGCCGCGTACGCGCCCATGCTTGCGAGCGCCAGCGCGCCCGCCACCATCGCGGCCATCTTCCGCTGCTTACCGAAGAACGAAATCATCACCCCACCTCATCGATTGATGTTGAACTGCGTGACTTGCCATCAGGCGCGCAAAATATCGCCGGATCGTGCGGCGGTCGGATGAAGCGGGGCTTTCTGTTCTCTGTCAAACGTAACCAAACGCAAGCGACATGAAGCGGTCGCAATGCGGTCCGCTCCGTGCGTCGGCGAGCGCGGCCGGATTTTTTTCGACTTGGCCCGCGACTATTGGCGTGTAATAAAGGGTTTTCCCTGACCCGGAGCACGACTATGTCGACCCTGGAAGCTCTCCGGTTCGTGCTGGACGATGCACGCACCCCCGAAATCATTCGCCATCACGTCGTCGACGCGCTGCAGTACGCGCTGCGCAACTACGGACAGGTATTCACCGCGAAGGAAGTCGAATGGCTGACGCAGTGGGACGACGCGCGTCTGCCGCTGGCCGCGAGGAAGGAACTGGACAAGCGCGAACCGGCAATCGTCGCGCGCTGAAAAAAAGCCGCCGCGCCCGGCTGGTGCGGGCGCGGCGGCAGCGGATGAAGCGACGGCTTACTGAAGCCCGAAGTCGACGCGGGTCGTCGCACCCTTGTCCTCGATGCCCTTCGCATCGAGCTTCGGCGCGACGACGAACACGCGGCTCGAATCGATCTTCCCTTCGAGGTACTGGCGCACGGCCTGCGCGCGCTGCTGCGCAAGCGCACGCAGCGCGTTGTCGTCGGCCGGTGCGTGATCGGCCAGCGCCTGCTTCATGTCCGCATCGGGCAGCGTCTTCTGCAGGCCGACCAGGTTGCGCGGCTTCTTGAAGTCGGCGGCCTTGTACGCGCGCGTCAGGTACTTGGAATATTCGGCCGGGTCGACCTTCACCGACATCGGATCGATGCTCTCGCCCTGGCCGACCACGTCCTTCAGCTTCTGCTGGCGCACCAGCCGGTCGACGTATGCGTCGCGCAGCCCCGGCGTGTCCTGCGCCGGATCGACGCGGCCGATCAGGTCGAGGCGGATCGACGGCTTCTCGGTCAGCATCTTCACGACGGTGTCGAGCTTCTGCTGCTGCGCGTCGGTCAGCGCGTACGTGCCCGGCGCGAACTCGACGTAGCCGAGATCCTCGCCGCCGCCGCCGAACGCATTCGCGAGCAGCGTGAACGGCGACGTGACGGCCTTCGCGATCAGGTTCAGCACCGCGTGCCAGATCAGCCCGCCGATGCTGAACTCCGGATTCGACAGCGAACCCGACACCGGCAGGTTCACGTCGATCTGGCCGCGCGTGTTCTTCAGCAGCGAGATCGCGAGCTTCACCGGCAGCTTCGTCGCCGTGTCGTTTTCGACGCGGTCGCCGAACGTGAGCTGGTCGATGAAGATGTGGTTGTTCGCCGTCAACTGGTCGTTCGCGAGCTGGTAGTGCAGGTCGACGTTGAGCTTGCCCTTCGTGATCGGATAGCCGGCGTACTTCGCCGAATACGGCGTCAGGTTGGTCAGCTCGATGTCGTGCGCGGTCGCCGTGAGGTCGAGCGCGGGTTTCTCGATCAGCGGGTTCACCGAGCCCTTGATCGAGATCGGCCCGTTGCCCGCGAGGTTCGCGGCGACGTCGACCGGCGCGGACGTCGTCGAATCCGTGCCGAACGCGCCGACCGTGCCCTTGATCGCGATCAGGTTCGCCGTGTAGTTCGGCTTGATGAAGTTGTCCGTGTACGTGACGCGGCCGTCCTGCAGCACGAGCTGACCGAAGTGCATCCGCACCGGGTGCTGCGGCGGCTGCGCGGCCTTCACGACCGCCGGCGCGGACGCGGCCGATGCGGCCTGGGCCACGGCCGGCGCCGACGCGGCCTGCGGCGACAGCGGCACCGGCTCGCCCTTGCTTGCGTCGCGCGTGAGCGACTGCGCGGGGCCCGACTCCTTCGCGACGACGTCCTTCAGGTTCAGGCGCCCCTGCGCATCGAGCAGCACGCGGCCGTAGAAGTTCGAGAACGTCACGCGCGCGGCGTCGACGTCGGTGCCCTTCTCGTCGTAGTTCGCCTTCAGGTTCGACAGCGCGAGCGAGCGCCAGCCCGCGAACGGGTCGGACGTCGCCTTGTCGAGCATCCGCACGTCGACGAGCGCGACGTCGCCGCGATAGGTGGCGCGCGGCGTGTCCTTCACCTGCGCGAACGTCAGGTTGCCCTGCGCGTTGAGCAGCGCGCTCGCGATCGTCGCGTTCAGCACGCTGCCGAAATACGGCTCGAACGCAGCCGCGTCGAGGCGGTTGCCGTCGATCTTCAGGCCGAGCTTCAGCGGCTGCGCGGTCACGTCGCCCGCGACGTTCAGCGAGCCCTTACGGTTCAGCGTCGCCTTCAGTTGCACCGGCAGCGGCTTGGTCATGTCGTCGCTGAGTTTTTGCACCGACAGTTCCAGCGGCTTGATCGCCAGCTTCACCGGACGCGGCGTCGACAGGTCGGTGAAGTTCGCGGACGAATCCTTCACGTTCAGCGCGTCGATCCGGTAATGCCACGACGGCGCGGCGGCCTCGGCCTTGCGCGCGACCGTGCGCTGCGGCACCGATGCCTGCGCGGGTTCGGCCAGCGCCGCGAGGTCGATCTTGCCGTCCTTCAGGCGCTTCACGTCGAGCGCGAGCCCGCTCGCGTCGACGCTCGCGATCTCCGCGGTGCGCGCGGCGACGTCGACCTTCGTGATCTTCGCGCTCGCGTCGGGCAGCACGATCGCGGGCGCCTTCGTGTCGGGCGTCGCGATCTTCAGCGATTTCAGGCTGACCGTGCTGTCGGCGACCTGCGCGGCGAGCGGCGTCTTGCCCCAGTCGGCCTGTGCGTTGACGGTCGCGCCGAGCGTGCCGTCGAGCACGCGCGCGCGCGTCGCCTCGCCGAGGTACGGCTGCAGCGCCGGCAGCGCGAGCGCGGCGACCGTCAGCTTCGTGCCGGCCTGCTTCGCCGCGAGATTGAATCCGCCTTCGGCCGTCACGTCGCCGCCGCGCGACAGCGACGTCGACAGCGTGTACTTCGCGGGCGTCTTGCCCAGCAGCGAGAAATCGTCGAGCGTCGCGGCGAGCTTCGTCAGCGACAGCGCGGTCGGCGTCGCCGGCACGCGGTCGTCGACGTTGAGCGTGCCGCCGTCGATCGCGAAATGACGGATCGTCAGGTCGAGCGGCGGCGCCTCCTTCGCGGCGGCGGCGGTTTCGGCCTTCGCGCCGCTGGCTGCTGCGGCAGCGGTTTCGGCCTTCGCGCCGCTGGCTGCTGCGGCAGCGGTTTCGGCCTTCGCACTGCTGGCTGCCGCGGCGGCGATGCCGGAAGCGGCTGCGGCCCCCGACGCCGCCGGCTTGCCGGCTTCGGCCTTCGGTGCGGCGCCCGGTTGCGCTGCGAGCTTCTCGACGTTCAGCACGCCCTGCCTGTCGCGCGACAGGTCGACCACCGGCTGGTCGATCCGGATCTCGTCGAAGTGCATCGCATTGCGCAGCGGCTCGAGGCTGGCCGCCGCGACGTGCACGCCGCGCGCGGCGAACAGCGGCGCCGACGCGTGGTCCGTCACCTTCGCGTCGTTCAGGTCGACGGTGCCCGATACACGCAGCGCGGGCTTCTCGCCGCTCATCACGAAATTGACCGTGAGGTTGCTGCTCAGCAGGCCGCTCGTCACGACCACCGGCAGCTTCGCCGGCGCGTACGAGATCAGCTTCGGCACGTCGAGACGGTCGAACTTCAGCGCGATCTCCGACTCGCGCGACTGCGCGAACGGCTTGGTCCTGCCGTCGATCGCGATCGGGCTGCCGTCGAAACGCAAGCGCAGCTTCGGCTCGACGAAGATGTCGGTCTTCGACGCCAGCGTCGCGATATACGGAATGCCGAGCGTCCAGTTGTCGACGACGTGCTTTTCGTTCAGCAGGCGATCGTCGAAGTCGATCCGGCCGTCGTTCACCTGGATGTTCGACACCGAGAACTGCGTCGGCTTGCTTTCGGGTTTGGACGGCGTCGAGAACTTCTCGATCAGGTCGGTGAAGTTGAAGCGCTGCGCGTCGTAGCGGACGACGTGAAAGCGCGGCGAATCGACGCGGATTTCGTTGACGATCGGCGCGCCGCGGAACAGCGACGACCACGACGGCCTCACGACGAGCTTGCCGATGTCGATGAAGTCGCCCTGGCCGCCGCGCTCGCCCAGGCGGATGCCATCGGCTTCGAGATTCAGCGTGTACGGGTTCAGCGCGATGCGCTGGATCGTGGCAGGCCGGTCGAGCTGCTTGCTCAGCTGCTGTTCGGCGACATGGCGGATCAGCGGCGGCGCCGCGAAGAACCCGAGCAGTCCGAATAAAACGAGGAAGATCAGTACGCCGATGCCGATACGCCGGGTCCGGCGCGAGCGTGCAACGCCGCCGAGGGCATGGAGGGTCGAGGATACGGTTTCTTTGTCTGCGCTTGCCATGCTTGAATATCTTCGGGAATGGATGCCGGGCCGCACCGGAAAACCGGGCGGCCGCGCACGCTATCCCGAAAGTATAGGCTCAGAAGGGGACGGTACGGAGGTCGGGCGCCGCCGCCGCGCCCGCGGGGCGGGCAACGGCGCCGCTCAACCGTTCATTTCCGGACGACGACGGGCGGCATCCACGAGCCGTCGCTTGCCTGCGGCTTCGGCGCGTACAGGCGCAACGCGAGCGCGAAATCGGTGCGCGGCGCCGGCAGCCAGTTGCCCGCATACGCGCCGCCCGGCGACGCCGACACGACGATGTCGATCGAGCCGTCATGGTTGCGGCGCAGCCGGTCGCGATCGCCGAGCGAGCGGCGCGCCGCGCCGAGGTCGGGCAGCGCGCCGTTCGTCGTGTAGGGCGTGAGCGTCCAGAACGCGCGCGCCGGCGGCAGCGCGCCCGGCGCGAAATGCAGCACGTAGCGGTTCGCGCCGTTCAGCGCATGGCCGTCGCTGTCCACGCGGACGATCGCGAGCGTTTCGTCGTCGCGCGTCGCGGTGCCGAACTGCGTGTAGGCCGCGTATGCGCGCAGCGCGTAATCCTGGCCGTACTTGCCGGCCGTGTCGCCGATCCAGCTCCAGCCGTTCGCGTTCAGCAGGTTCGACGGCGGCGTCGCGAGCCGCGCGCGCGCCTCGGCGACGCCCGCCGTCGCGGCGGCGAGGCGGTCGCCCGTCCACAGCACCGGGTAGCCGGCCGACACGCCGATGTCGCCGAGCAATTCCTGCGCGTGCGCGTCGTCGGCCGGCGGCGGGTTGTCCTGTAGCGCCTGCGCGAAGCGCGCGAAGAACGCCTTTGGGTCGAGCGCGGCCACCTGCTCGGCCGGCGTGCCGCCGCCCACCGCTTCGGACGGCGCGCTGCCCGCATGGACCGCGACCGACGCGCCGCGCGCGGCGCCTGTGTAAACGGACAGCGGCACCACGCGAATCGCACGCTGCAGCTTCTTCACGTTCGTGAGATCGCGCCCGCCGCTCGTCTGCAGCCGCACTTCGAGCCACGCATTGCCCGACGGCAGGTCGACGCGCTGCACGCCCTTCGGCAGCGTGCCCTGCCAGTCCTTCGTGGCAAAGGCAATCGTTTGCGATCGCGCGCCGCCGCGGGCCCCGCGTGCCGCCACGCTCGACGACGACCACAGCACGTTCGTCCACATGTCGAGCGCGCGCGCGTCCCAGTAGCGGCCGCGCGTGTCGGGCAGCGTGACGATCACGGGTTCGGCGGCGACGTCGAGCCAGCCGGTCGAGTCGAGCGTGTCGACGCCCGGCAGCGGCGGATTGACCGCGCCGACCGGCGGCAGCGCTTGCGCGTGGCGCAGCGTGTTGAGCGGCGCCTGCCCCGGCTGCGCGCCGTCGCCGCCCGTCGCCGCTTCCTTCGCGACGTCCATCAGCACGAGCGGATACGCATAGACATAGGAGTCGGCGACTTCCGCACGCATCCAGCCGGTTTTCCGCTGGATCGCATCGGGTTGCGACGCGCATCCCGCAAGCAACGCCGCCATGACCAGCGACGCGCACGCGCGCCGCGGAGAAACGGATTCTCGTAGGTTTTCAATCATCGATTACTGGCCGAATGTCGTTCTTTTCAGTCAACGCCTTGTTCGACTCGCGAACGGCGAACGCAAGGCACGTCAGCTTGCCCGCATGACCGTCTCGCTACGGTGGGCGCTGGTATCAGGCCGGTATCATAGCGCCTAAGGGCATCCCCCACCCAATATGCCGAATAGAGGACAAAACGGTAGTCGGACTGTCGACGAATTCGAAACATTTCGCGGGATTCGCCCAAAAACGGAGGTATCGAAGCGACGCCGACACGTGCTGGAACGATCCCGAGGCAGAGCGGCCCGCGGTCCGGATTGACAAATGGTGTCACTATTGACACCATTTGCTATGGCAAGCGAATGGAAGATCCTCGAACAAATGAGGCGCGAGCCCGCGAATGTGCGATTCAACGATCTGTTCAAGGTCTGCGAGGCACACTTCGGAGCGGCCCGCCAATCCGGTTCAAGCCATGCCATTTTCAAGACACCGTGGCAAGGCGATCCACGAGTGAATATCCAGAATGATCGCGGGAAAGCGAAGGCGTATCAGGTGCGGCAGGTTCTCGACGCGATCGATCGACTGAAGGAACAGAAATCATGACCCAAGACCACTTTACGTACCGCGTAACGTGGTCCCCGGAGGACGGGGAGCACGTCGGCCTCTGCGCGGAGTTCCCGTCTCTTTCATGGCTCGATGAAACGCCGGAAGGCGCGCTGGCCGGCATTCGCCGGCTCGTCGCCGAGGTCGTGCGCGACATGACCGCGAACGGGGAGAAGGTGCCCGAGCCGATCGCCGACCGAACCTACAGCGGTGAATTCAAAGTTCGCATCCCTCCGCAGGCGCATCGCGCGCTGGTGATCCAGGCCGCCGAACAAGGCGTCAGCCTGAATCGTCTCGCGAGCGCCAAGCTCTGCGCGTGACCGCGCAATCGAGCGCAAAGGCATGACCCGTCCGGCTGCCCGCCTGGAAGTCGGGTGTCGGCTTTTTCCGGGCCGGAACAACCGGTGTGCATCGACAGCGTCGCCGTCCCTTGACCTTCCCATCATGGGAATGTTGATACTGGAATCATTCGCGGCACGAACCGCGCTTTTGGGGAATCCGACATGACTGAACCACTTGCCTCCGCCGCGCTGCAAACGATCGAACTGAGCGTCGACGGCATGCACTGCGGCGGCTGCACGGGCCGTGTGCAGCGCGCGCTGGCCGCCGTGCCGGGCGTCGTCGATGCGGCGGTCGATCTCGACGCGCATACGGCGACGGTGACCGCGCAGGAATCGGTCGAACCCGGCCGGCTCGTCGACGCGGTCGGCGAGGCCGGCTATCGCGCGGCCGTGCGTGAAGCGGCGGTCGAAGCCGTCGCGACCGCGCCTGCGGCGCATGCGCCGCGCGACGAAACGCCGCCGGTAACGGCGGCGCTTCCTGAAGCCGCGGCCACGATCGAACTCGATATCGACGGGATGACCTGCGCGTCATGCGTGTCGCGCGTCGAGAAGGCACTGGCGAAGGTGTCCGGCGTTACACGCGCGTCGGTCAACCTGGCGACCGAGCGCGCCACGGTCGACGCCGCGGCCGACGTTTCCGCCGCGCGGCTCGTCGAAGCCGTCAAACAGGCCGGCTATGGCGCGACGCCGGTCGACGGCGCCGCCGCCATCGCCGTCCGGCCGGCAGAATCCGCCGCCGCCTCCGATCTCGAACTCGACATCGGCGGCATGACCTGCGCATCCTGCGCCGGCCGCGTCGAAAAGGCGCTGGCCGCCGTGCCGGGCGTCGCACGCGCATCGGTCAACCTTGCAACCGAGCGCGCGACGGTGCACGGCGCCGGCGCACTCGACGCCGCCACGCTGATCGCGGCGGTCACGACGGCCGGCTACCGCGCATCGCTCACCGCCGCGCCGTCAGCCGGTGCAACGTCCGGCGCAGACGCGCAATCGGCCAGCCCCGCGCAGGATCCCGACGCCCGCAAGCACCGCGAGGCGGTTCGCGAACGCAACCTCGTGATCTGGTCGGCGGTGCTGAGCGCGCCGCTCGTCGCGCCGATGCTCGTCGCGCCGTTCGGCATCGACCTGATGCTGCCCGGCTGGCTCCAGCTCGCGCTCGCGTCGATCGTGCAGTTCGGCTTCGGCGCGCGCTTCTACCGCGCGGCCTGGCACGCGGTGAAGGCGCGCACCGGCAACATGGACCTGCTCGTCGCGCTCGGCACGTCGGCCGCGTACGGGTTGAGCCTGTGGATGCTGCTGCGCGATCCCGCACATCCCGGCCACCTGTATTTCGAGGCGTCGGCCGTCATCGTCACGCTCGTGCGCTTCGGCAAATGGCTCGAATCGCGCGCGAAGCGCCAGACCACGGAGGCGATCCGCGCACTGAACGCGCTGCGTCCCGATCGGGCGCGCGTCGTCGAGCACGGCGTCGAACGCGACGTGCCGCTGTCGCAAGTGCGCGTCGGCACGAACGTCAGCATCCGCCCCGGCGAACGCGTGCCGGTCGACGGCCGGATCGTGACGGGCCGCTCGCATATCGACGAATCGCTGATCACCGGCGAAAGCCTGCCGGTGCCGAAGGACGACGGCGACGCCGTCACGGCCGGCTCGATCAACGGCGAAGGCGCGCTCGTCGTCGAAACCACCGCGATCGGCGCGGAAACGACGCTCGCGCGCATCATCCGCCTCGTCGAATCCGCGCAGGCCGAGAAGGCGCCGATCCAGCGGCTCGTCGATCGCGTCAGCGAAGTATTCGTGCCGGCGATCCTCGGCATCGCGCTGCTGACGCTGGTCGGCTGGCTGATCGCCGGCGCCGGGACGGAAACCGCGGTCCTCAACGCGGTCGCGGTGCTCGTCATCGCGTGCCCGTGCGCGCTCGGCCTCGCGACGCCCGCCGCGATCATGGCCGGCACGGGCGTCGCGGCCCGGCACGGCGTGCTGATCAAGGACGCCCAGGCGCTCGAACTCGCGCAGCGTGCTACCGTGATCGCGTTCGACAAGACCGGCACGCTGACCGAAGGCAAGCCGTCCGTGACGGCGTTCGAAGCCGTCGGCATGCCGCGCGACGAAGCGCTCGCGCTCGCGGCGGCGGTGCAGCGTCAGAGCGACCATCCGCTCGCTCGCGCGGTGGTCGCCGCGCACGATGCGGACGTGTCCGCGCGCGGTGCTGCAGCGCCGCCGGCCGTCGCAGCCGATGCGCGCGCGGTGGCCGGACGCGGCGTGGAAGCACGCGTCGGCGGGCAGTTGCTCGCGCTCGGCAGCACGCGCTGGCGCGACGAGCTCGGCCTGGTAGTGCCGCCCGCGCTCGACGCTCGCGCGGCGGAGCTCGAACGCGCGGGCAACACGATCTCGTGGCTGATGCGCGCCGATGCGCCGCGCGCGCTGCTCGCGCTGATCGCGTTCGGCGACACCGTGAAGCCGGGCGCCCGCGATGCGATCGCGGCGCTGTCGGCGCGCGGCGTCGCGAGCGTGCTCGTGACGGGCGACAACCGCGGCAGCGCGGCGGCCGTCGCGGCGTCGCTCGGCATCGGCGAAGTGCATGCGCAGGTGCTGCCCGACGACAAGGCGCGCGTCGTCGCCGAACTGAAGCGCACGCACGGCGGGATCGTCGCGATGGTCGGCGACGGGATCAACGATGCACCCGCGCTCGCCGCCGCCGATGTCGGCATCGCGATGGCGACCGGCACGGACGTCGCGATGCACACGGCCGGCATCACGCTGATGCGCGGCGATCCGGCGCTCGTCGCCGACGCGATCGACATCTCCAAACGCACGTACCGGAAGATCCAGCAGAACTTGTTCTGGGCGTTCGTCTACAACCTGGTCGGCGTGCCGCTCGCGGCGCTCGGCTTGCTGAATCCGGTGATCGCGGGCGCGGCGATGGCGTTTTCCAGCGTCAGCGTCGTGACCAACGCGCTGCTGCTGCGGAGATGGAAAGGGCGCGCGCGCTGAGGCGTGCCGGTGAACTAGCCGAATGGGCGTTCGGCGAACAGGAAGGGTCGGGAGGGTGGTTTGCGTCGGCCGTCAGCGGCGCGTGCGGAATCGGTCGCACGTGACGACGCAGCGCCCGCCAGCGGATTCAGCCCGGGATGACCGGCTTGATCAACGTCGTCGTGATCGGCACGAAGCCGCACGCACGATACAGCGCGCGGGCCGCCGTGTTGTGATTGAACACCGACAGCCCGATCTCGGTGATGCCGTACCGCCGCGCCTCGGCGTCGAGCGCATCAAGCGCGCGCGTGGCCCAGCCCTGGCGGCGCCGGGACGCGACGATGTCGAGGTCGTAGATGAACAGCGTGCGGTTCGGCCCTTCGGGCACGATCGCGTACCAGAGATCGCCCACCGCGTCGCCGCTGGCGCCGTCGATGAGCACGACGAGTGTCTGGCCGGATGTCCGCAGGCCGTCCGGCAGCAGCATGTCGAAACAGGCGCGCGCACGCTCGGCCGCGTCTTCGACAGCATTCTGTCCGGATGAAACGAGATCGCGCGCGTAGCCGTCGATGGCTCGCGTGCGGTACGCGTGGAATTCGCCGGCCGTCATCGGCCGCATCTGCAGCATGGCCCGGTCGCCGTGAAGGGAATCGGACTTCCAGTGTAGCGGGACGGTCGCGCCGGCGCGCGGGGCAGCGGCGGAAAACAAGCGGGCAGGTGTAGCGGGCGCCGCGCCGAATCAGCGAATCAGCGAATCAGCGAATCAGCGAATCAGCGAATCAGCGAATCAGCGAATCAGCGAATCAGCGACGATACAGGACGATCGGCACGAGATGCGCACGGCGCACGCGCTCGGCTTCGGCACGACGCGCAGCGTACGAGTAATCGGCGTCGAGCGGCAGGTGCGGCGACACGAACAGGTCGTCGATCTTTTGCAGCAGGGCAAGGATGAAGCTCATGTGAGACTCCTGACAGTTGTGTATAGGGTTTTCCCTTAGACGGACTCCATTCTAAGGGTTTTCCCTGAATTCTGCCAGTACACCGCATCAGTTTGCCGCACGCGCGCCGCCGCCGATCACGGGTGCGGAACGACGATCCTTGCCCCGTCGGGCTTCCAGGATAGGGTCGGAACGATCAGCGCGTGCGACGGGCACGCTTCGCGACGGCCGCGTCGCGGTTCGCATTGCGCTGAAGCCGGTCGACCTGCGACAGGAGTGCTTCGTGGTGCTCCTCGAGCGTCATCAGCGTCGCCTGCTGCGTCGACAGGTCGGCCGCCATGCGATCGATCCGCTGCTGCCCGGTGGCCGCGTCCTGCTTCAGGTGCGCGATCTGCCGCGTTTGCAGCATCAGCGCGACGAGCCCCGCCAGCACGACGACGGCCAGCGCCAGCAACAGGCGGTTGACGCGGCGCATCTCGCGATCGGCCGCGCGCGTCAAACCGTCCACGTCGGCCTGCAGCGCGGCGAGCCGGTCGGTCAGCGGGCGCAGGTGCGTGTCAGGATCGAAGGCCGGCGCGGCCGGCTGCGTGCGTTCCGACGACGGCTTCGTCACGAAGGACGCGGCGGAAGCGACAGGCTGCGTGACCGGCGACGGCGAGGTGTTGGTCGGGGCAGCGTCACGGGTGTTCGCGGCGTTCGCTGGCTCGACCGGTTGTGCCGGTGTCTGCGGCTCGACCGTCGAAACGGCGTCCGCCCCCGGGTTCGATCCGGTCGCGTCCGGCGCCTTGCCAACGCTCGTCGCAACCGGCGCGGATTGCATCGACGTCGCGTCGCTTGCGCCGGCAGCCGCCCGGCGTTTGCCGCCCGACGACGAGCGGCGCTCCTTCACTACCTCACCGGAAGAGCGCCCTTCGCGGGATTTGACGGTCGCGACGCCGACCGCCGCTTCGATAGCAGCTTTCGCAACTTCGTCATCAGCCGCTTGTCGATCGGCCATCTTCGCCACAGCGCCATTTGCCGCTTGCGGCTCGGCTACCGCCACCGTGCCGCCATCGGCCTCACGCACATCGGCTGCCTTCGCTGCAACGCCATCGGCCGTAAGTACCTCGACCGCCTTCATCGCAACGCCATCAGCCGCAGTCACACCGTCCGCTTTCACAGCATCGCCGCCTTCAGGCGCCGAAACACCGTCAACCGCCAGCGCGACTTCCGGCTTCACAGCGCCTTCTGCGTCCGCATGCCCCGCCGCACTCGCGGCCTCCGGCGCGCTGAACCCATCCAGCGACGCCTGCCGCCCGGCGGCGGCATCGTCTGCGGCACCGGCCGCGGCTTCGGCTTCCGCAACCGCTTCGTCGCGTGCCGTGACCGGCACCCGCTCGCCCGGCTCGAGCACCGGGTCGCCAAACAGGTCGAGCGTCAGTTCGTCCCGCGACGCATCGCCGACCGGCGCGCTGCCGGGCCGCGACGTCGCCCTCGCGGACGTGCTGCCCGCGGCAGCCGCCGAGCGCTGGCGGGAACGGGCCGACGAACGATTGGAACGGGAACGGGAGCGAGGCGTGGAAACGGATTCGGTCATGGAGATCGGATTGCGGGGCCCGCGAGCGCGGAACCGGAAGTCGAACGGAATCGGTGGCCGGCCATTGTCGCACGCCCCGCAACCGATTCAGCCTATTCGTCACCCGACAACCCGTTCGCTTCTTCGAAACGCGTGACGCCCGGCAGCGCGCGCAGCTTGCCGCAGATCGCCTGGTATTCGAGTTCCGATACCCGCGCGAGCGCGATGCGCACTTCGTCGTGCTCGCCCGTGTCGTCGGCACGCTGCAAGATGAACTGCTTCACGCGCGCGCTGTCGGGGCCGAGCGCCGCGTGCAGCGAATCGAACGTCAGCGCGCCGCTCACGACCGTCAGCTCAAGCTGGCGCCGCTGGCGCACCGTGAAATAGCGCCGCTCCAGCGGCTTGATGCCGGCCAGGATGATCAGGATGATGATCGTCGCCGAAATCGACGCGACATAGAGCCCGCCGCCCACCGCGAGGCCGATCGCGGCGACCGACCACAGGCTCGCTGCCGTCGTCAGCCCGCGCACGATCTCGCCGCGCAGCAGGATCGAGCCTGCGCCGAGGAAGCCGATGCCCGACACGACCTGCGCGGCGATCCGCGACGGATCGAGTACGATGTGCTCGCTGCTGCCGAGCACGTCGGCGAAACCGAACGCCGACACGATCATGATCAGCGTCGAGCCGACGCACACGAGCATGTGCGTGCGCAGGCCGGCCGCCCACGACAGGCGCTCGCGCTCGAAGCCGATGACGCTGCCGAGCGCCGCCGCGAGAACGAGCCGCATCACGAGTTCCAGGTTGCTGAGCATCCGATTTATCTCCTTTTTTTGTGCCGTCCGCGCGGAATGTTTTATCCTTGGCCCCGGCCGCGCCGATCCGGGCCGCGCCGACACGTTCAGATCCAAGCGCTCAACCCCGTCATGTCCGTTTCCGACTCCGCTTCCGCCCAGGCCGCCCAGCTGCGCCACCATTTCGCGCACGTCGTCTTGCCGATCTGGCGGGGTTCCGGGTTCGACCACACGTTGCGGCTGCCGTTCGAGGCCGTCGATCCGGCCGCTCACGCGCCGCTGCCCGTCACCCGTTATCGCGCAATGGCCTGCGCGCGGCAACTGTTCGTGTTCGCGCAGGCCGGCGACACAGCACACGCGGCCACGCTGTTCGACGCGCTGTGCAGCCGCTTCCGCGACGCGCGCCACGGCGGCTGGATCTACAGCGTCGACGCGCAGGGCACGCCGCTCGATACGACCAAGGATCTCTATACGCACGCGTTCATCGTGTTCGCGTGCGCCGCATGGCATGCGGCGTCGGGCGACACCGCCGCGCGCGCGGTGGCCGAAGAAACCGCCGCGCTGATCCAGGACCGCTTCGCACCGCGCCATAGCGACGCGCTGCTCGATGCGGCGCGCCACGCCGATTTCTCGTCATCCGGCAGCGGCGCGCTGCAGAATCCGCTGATGCATCTGACCGAAGCGTGGCTCGCGGCCGCCGACGCGTTCGGCGACGCGGCGTTCGACGATGCGCTCGCACGCACCGCGCAGGCCGTCGAGCGCACGTTCGTCGACGCGGCGACCGGCTGCGTCGCCGAGCTGCCGCTCGGGGCGGCCGACAACCGTTTCGAGCCCGGCCACCAGTTCGAATGGTTCTATCTGGTCGATGCGGCCGGAGCACGGCTCGCGCAGACCGGGCTCCCCGCGGCACTGTCGCGCGCGTTCACGTTCGCGGAGCAATACGGCGTCGATGCGCAGACGGGCGGCGTCTGCGCGGCGCTCGACGCGCAAGGCGCGTGCATCGACGGCACGCAGCGGATCTGGGCGCAGACCGAGTACCTGCGCGCGCTCGCGACGCACGGCGGCACGCCGGCGTCCGCGCCGCTCGCGCAGCAGATCGGGCGCTTCGCCGCTCGCTTCCTGCATCCGCGCGGCTGGTTCGAGTGCAAGACGGCGGACGGGCAGGTGTCGCGCGCCGACATGCCGTCGACGACGCCCTACCATCTCGCGACCGCCTACGCGGCGCTGCCGGCCGGTTCGTAACCCGCGTCGGCGAACGACGGCGCCGCGCGTTCGCCGCGGGCGGCGCGCGCGTCGCCGAGTTCGAACACCGACACCGCCTGCATCAGGTGCGCGGTCTGATCGTTCAGCGACGCGGCCGCCGCCGCGACTTGCTCCACCAGCGCCGCGTTCTGCTGCGTCAGCTGATCCATCTGCGTGACGGCCTGGTTCACCTGCTCGATCCCGACGCTCTGCTCGACCGACGCGGCCGTGATCTCGGACATCGTCTGCACGACGCGCGTGATCGACGCCGACACCGTCCGCATCGCGTCGCCGGCGCGCTCGACGAGTTCCGCGCCGCCGTTGATCTGCGCGACCGAATCCTCGATCAGCGCCTTGATCTCCTTCGCCGATTGCGCGCTGCGCTGCGCGAGCGAGCGCACTTCGCCCGCGACGACCGCGAAGCCGCGCCCCTGTTCGCCGGCCCGCGCGGCCTCGACCGCCGCATTCAGCGCGAGGATGTTGGTCTGGAACGCGATGCCGTCGATCACCGAGATGATCTCCGCGATCCGCCCCGAGCTCTGCGCGATGCCGCGCATCCGGTCGATCACGCTGTCGACCACGCCGCCGCCGTGGCTCGTCGCTTCGAGCGCCGCGTCGGCCAGCGCGCTGGCCGCGCGTGCGCTGTCGGTGTTCTGCCGGACGGTCGCGGTCAATTCCTCCATGCTCGCGGCCGTTTCCTCGAGCGACGCGGCCTGCGTGCCCGTGCGCGCCGACAGGTCGGCGTTGCCGCCCGCGATCTCGCCCGCGCCGAGGTGGATCGCATCGGACGCGTGGCGCACCGTGCGCACGGTGCCCGCGATGCTCGTCTGCATCGCGGCGAGGCCGCGCAGCATCCGGTCGATCTCGAACACGCCGCCCGCCCGCACGGCTTCGTCGAGCCGGCCCTGCGCGATCCGCTCGAAATGGCGGCTGGCCTCGTCCAGCGGCGCGACGACCGCGCGCCGCGCGGCTGCGTAGATCGCCGCGCTCGCCGCGAGCATCGCCACCAGCAACGCGATGCCGACCGACTTGAACCAGAGCATGCCCCCGTCGATCGTGTCGAGCGCCGTGCGGCTCGATGCGCTGCCGTATTCGGCGAAGCGATGCAGTTCGGCGATGTAGGCATCCTGGATACCTTGCGTCGGCTGGTCGAGGAAAGCCTGGATGTTGTCGGCGTCGAGGAACTGCACGAGTTCGCCAAGCGCGCCGCGCAGCGCGCGATAGCGCTCGGCGAGCGCCGCGACGCGCGCGCGGTTCGTGTCGTCGACCGGCTGTGCGGCCGTCAGCGCGGCGAACGCCTTGTCCGCGTCGGCAAGCGAAGCGCCGGCGTGGCGGATGATGTCCTCCGGCTTCGGGCCGCCGCGCACCATCCGCGTGCCGGCGCGTGACAGGTTGATGCGCGCGTCGAGCAGGTGCTCGGTCGCCTGGTTGGCCGCGTTGACCTGCGCGATCGCGACGTTCGACAGATCGTCGACGCCGCTGCGCGTCGACGCGAGCGCCCGGAAGCCGAGCGCTTCGATCGCGAACAGGAAGAGGCAAAACACGGTCAACACGCCGAGCAGACCCGACGCGAGCTTGATTTTTCCGAACATGGGGAGATTCCTGGAGAGCGGACGATGAGGCAATGCCCCGGCATTAGCGGCATTTCTTCGTCGGACTTTAGGAGCAGCCGTTCAGGTGCGGCCGGCGAGGTGCGGCCAGCAACACGGGCCCGTGACGTGCGTCGCTCGCGCATTCCCGCCGAATCGCCCGCAAACAAGGACAACTCCCGCGTTCGACGCAATAATCGCGTCACATCGCGCCGGAAATTGCAGGAAACGCGGACGAATTTCCTTGCTTATCCGCTGCCCCCTTCCTAGAGTTCAGCGCAAGCGGGCACTCATTTCGAGGAAAGTCGATGACCGACATCACGGACCACGCGCGCGGCGCATTGCGTGCGCAACCGTTCAGCATGCTGCTGGGTACGGAGCTGATGCATATCGGCGACAACGAGGTGTCGCTGTGCCTGCACGTGCGCGATGAACTGCGGCAGCAGCACGGTTTCGTGCACGGCGGCGTCATCAGCTATCTCGCCGACAACGCGCTGACGTTCGCCGGCGCGCTCGTGCTCGGCCCGCGCGTGATCACGGCCGAATACAAGATCAACTACCTGCGGCCGGCCGTGAACGGCACGCTCGTCGCCCGCGCGAAGCTCGTCTACGCAGGGCGGCACCAGGCGACCTGCCAGTGTCATGTGTTCGTCATCGACGGCGATCACGAGCGGCTCGTCGCGATCGCGCAAGGCACGATCAACCGCGTCGGCGACGGCAAGGTGCCGGATATGCCGGAGGAAACGGCCTGAAGAAACCGCCTGAAAACGGCCCGAGCGGCCGCCATCCGATGCCGCGCAACGGCACGCCTCCGCGCCGCTAGCCCGCATCGTCCCCCGTCAGCGGCAGGAAACGCGGCGCCACGCGCGCCCGCACGTTGCCGTTCTCGTCGGTCCGATAGATCCCGCGCGCCGCGTTGTGCGGATGCAGCGCCGCGTCGGCCACGCTCAATACCGGCGCGAAACACGCGTCGGTGCCCTCCAGCAACGCGCGCCAGTGCGCGGACGGTTGCTGCGCGAACACGTCGGCGAACCGCACCTTCAGTGCGGGCCAGCGCGCGCGGTCGTACTGCGACGCAGGATCGACGTCGGTGAGCCCGAGCCGCTCGACCAGCAGCGCATAGAACGGCGGCTCGAGCGCGCCGATCGTCACGCATTCGCCGTCCGCGCAGCGATACACGTCGTAGAACGGCGCGTCGTGGAAGAGGCTCGGCTGCGCGCCGTCGAGTTGCCCGTTCGCACGCGCCCACAGCGCGAGCGAGCCGAGCATCGACACGATGTCGACGATCGCGCCGTCGACCACGCGCCCCGGCCCGCCGCCGCGCACGTCGAACAGCGCGCAGACGATCCCGAACGCGAGCCCGAGCGCGCCGCCCGCATCGCCGACGACGGTCGGCGGCAAACCCGGCCTGCCGTCGTTCGGTGCCGACAGCGACAGCAGCCCCGTCAGCGCGACATAGTTCAGGTCGTGCCCGGCCGCGGCCGCGAGCGGGCCGTGCTGGCCCCAGCCGGTCATCCGCCCGTACACGAGCTTCGGGTTGCGGCGTGCGCAATCTTCGGGCCCGAGGCCGAGCCGCTCCATCACGCCGGGCCGCAGCCCTTCGATCAGTGCATCCGCCTGCGCGATCAGTTCGAGCGCGGCAGCGCGGCCGGCCGGTGCCTTCAGGTCGAGTTCGACGATCGTCTTGCCTTCGCGCAGCAGGTCGCCGTCGCGGCCCCGCAGCGCGTCCGGCGCACTCGTGCGGCCGGACGGGCGCGCGATCAGCGTGATCCGCGCGCCCATCCCGGCAAGCATCCAGCCCGCGAGCGGGCCGGGGCCGAGACCTTCGAATTCGACGATGTGGATGCCGGCAAGCGGCGCGTTCAATGGCATTGCGACCTCGCTGAAATGCAACCGGGACAGGGGCAAGGAAACGCATCGATTCTATGCGAATGCGTGCGACGGGCGCGGCACGAACGATGACCGGGCCGACACACGGGATCGACGTCCGGCCGCATCGCCATCGCTCGCCGTCAGGCACCGGCACTTGCCCGATGCCACAACGCCCGGCGCGCGGGCCAGCCTCGCGCGGCTAGCCGGCCGCCTCGTCCGCGCGCTCGGCCAGCACCTCCCGCATCGCCCGCACGATCGCGTCGCGGTGCGCGTCGATCCGCTCGACAGGCCCGGCCACGCCCATCGCCAGCGGCAGGCCGTTCAAGCCGTCCGCGATCACCATCGAGATCATCGCGGCGCCCTGCGTCACCGTATGCGCCGAATACGAGTAGCCGTGCCGGCGCGCCTGTTCGACCTTGTCGAGCACGACATCCTCGTCGATCGTCCTGCCCGACTGCCCGAGCCGGCGGATGCTGCGCGCCACGAGCCGGCGGATCGTGTTGTCCGGCTGGATGCTCAGCAGCGCCCAGCCTAGGCTCGACATGCAGATCTCGCGGCGCGTGCCGATCGGCGCATAGAACTGGATCGGAATCCTATGGGAGCCCGCGATCGCGTCGATGTACTGCACATACAGATCGCTCTGCACCGCGATCACGACCGCCTCGTGCGTGCGGGCGGCCAGCCGCTTCGCGACGGCGTGCCAGTGCCGCCGGCTGCCTGCCGCCGAATCGACGAGCGCTTCGCCGAGATTGACGAGCCGCGCGGTGGGCGCATAGGCATGCGTCTCGTCGTCGTACGCGAGATAGCCGAGCGCTTTCATGCTGGTCAGCAGCGCCGCCGCGCTCGACCCCGGATAGCCGCAGCGCGTGGCGATCTCCCGCACGCTCAGCGGCCGCTGCAATGTGCTGAAGAGTTCCAGCACCTCGAACACGCGCGCCGCGCTCTTGACCACGTTTCCGCTCATCCCGCCCTCTCCGCACGCAACCGGGACGGGCCTTCCACATACGTGGAACGGAATTTCCCGCCGCCAACCGTCGTGACGATACTAGGCTTCGGCCCGCGGCGTGAAGTCCCGCGGCACAGAACATACGGAGACACCATGGCAGCCTTTCTGATCCGTGAACGGCAGGGCCCGATCCTGACCGTCACGATGAACCGCCCCGAAACCCGCAACGCCATTTCGGATACCGATGCGATCGACGCGCTGACCGAATGCTGCGACGACGCGAACCGCGACGAATCGATCCGCGTGCTGATCCTGACCGGCGCCGGCGCGGCGTTTTCGTCGGGCGGCAACGTGAAGGCGATGCGCGCGTTCGTCGAATCGGACCCGCACGACCTCGCCGCGATCCGGACGAGCTATCGCCACGGCATACAGCGCGTGGCGCAGGCGTTCCAGCAGCTCGAAGTGCCGGCCATTGCGGCGGTCAACGGCCCGGCCATCGGCGCCGGCACCGATCTCGCGTGCATGTGCGACATCCGCATCGCCGCCGGCAGCGCACGCTTCGCCGAGAGCTTCATCACGCTCGGCCTCGTGCCGGGCGACGGCGGCGCGTGGTTCCTGCCGCAGATCGTCGGCGCCGCCGTCGCCGCGGAAATGTCGTTCACGGGCGACGCGCTGGACGCACAGGCGGCGCTGCGCTGCGGGCTCGTGTCGCGCGTCGTTCCCGACGGCGACCTCCTCGCGCACGCGCACGAACTGGCCGGCCGCATCGCCCGCCACTCGGGCACCGCGTTGCGCCTGACCAAGCGGCTGCTGCGCGAAGGCCGGCACGCGAGCCTCGACACACTGCTCGACCTGTCGGCCTCGTACCAGGCGTTCGCGCACGCCACCCCCGAACATCGTGCGGCGGTGAACGCGCTGTTCGCCGCGCGCGGCTGAGCCGGCGACGCGTCGTCTGCCGTGCGGCCGGCGCATGCCGGACCATCGAATTCCACATCGAAGGAAACATCGTCATGACCAGCAACAACGAAGGCGCACTCGCGGGCGTGCGCGTGGTGGACCTGAGCCGCGTCTATGCGGGGCCGTTCTGCGCACAGACGCTCGCCGACCACGGCGCGGACGTCATCAAGATCGAGCCGCCGCAGGGCGACGAGACGCGCGACTGGGGGCCCGCGATGCCGGGCGGCATCTCCAGCTACTACTGGGGGCTCAACCGCAACAAGCGCAATCTCGCGCTCGACCTGTCGCACCCCGACGGACGCGACGTGCTGTTCCGCCTGCTCGAGACGGCCGACGTGCTGGTCGACAACTTCAAGCAGGGCACGCTCGAACGCTGGGGCATCGGATACGAACACTGCCTGCGCGAACGCTTCCCGCGCCTCGTGCATTGTTCGATTTCCGGATACGGCACCGACGGCCCGCTCGCGCGGTTCCCTGGCTACGACGCCGTCGCGCAGGGGCTGGCCGGCTTCATGTCGATCAACGGCGAACCGGGCGGCATGCCGCTCAAGGTGCCGTTTCCGGTCGTCGATTTCGCGGCCGGCCTGAGCGCCGTGTCGAGCATCCTGCTCGCGCTGGTCGAACGGACGCGCTCCGGTCTCGGGCAACACGTCGACATCGACCTGTTCAGCACCGCACTGTCGATGCTGCACCCGGTCAGCACGAGCTGGATGGCGACCGGCGACGTTCCCGTCGCGACCGGCAATGTGTATGGCGCGATCGCGCCCTACGGCGTCTATCCGTGCAAGGACAAGCCGGTGGCGACGGGCGCCGGCAACAACCGCACGTTCGCGCGGCTCGTCGAAGCGCTCGGCGTGCCCGAGCTTGCGCGCGATCCGCGGTTCGCGACCAACGCGCAGCGCGTCGCGCATCGCGACGCGCTCGACACGCTGCTCGGGCAACTCACCGCCGAACTTCGCGCCGACGACGTCGTCGAGCGGCTGCTGCACGCCGGCGTCGCAACGGGGCCGGTGAACACCGTCGCCGATGCATTCGGCCATCCGCAGGCGGCGCGCAACGCGATGTTCGTCAATACCGATGCGTACACCGGCGCGGGCATCCCGGCCAAACTCTCCCGCACGCCCGGATCGATACGCCGGCCGCCCCGGCCGTTCGCCGCCGACACCGACGCGGTGCTCGGCGCGTTCGGCATCGATGCGGCCCGGCGCGACGCGCTGCGGCAGGCAGGCGTCATCCACGACGAACGCGCAGGCTCTGCCGGGAGCGCGTCATGAGCGCGCCGCACACGTTCTCTTCCCTGACCGGCGACGACGCCCCGTCGATCCTGCGCAACGACGACGACGGCATTGCGTGGCTGACGATCCATCGTCCGCACGTTGCCAATGCACTGTCCGCCGACGCGATCCGGCGCCTGTGCGACGAACTGGTCACGCTCGACGACAACCCCGCGATTCGCGCGATCGTGATCCGAGGCGCCGGCGAACGGGCCTTCAGCGCGGGCATCGATCTCGGCGATCCCGAGATGCGCGGGATGCGGCCGATGCGCGGGCTCGCACGCAACGTACACGAGCTGATCCTGGAGCTGCGCAAGCCGACCATCGCGGCCATCAACGGCTTCGCCGTCGGCGGCGGCTTTGAAATCGCGCTCGCGTGCGACTTGCGGATCGCCGCCGAGCACGCGTACTTCGCGCTGCCTGAAGCGCGGGTCGGCATGGGCGCGAACTTCGCGAGCGTGCTGCTGCCGCGCATGCTGCCGCGCGCCGTCGCGATGGAACTGCTGTTCACGGGCCGCCGCTTCGACGCTGACGAAGCGCAGCGCGTCGGGTTGCTGAACCGCGTCGTACCCGGCGCCGCGCTCGACGACACCGTGCGCGAACTGGCGGAGGCGATCGCCGCGAACGCGCCGCTCACGATCCGCCGCATCAAGGAAACCGCGACACGCAGCCAGGGCTTGCCGGTTGCCGCGGCGCTGCGGCTGGACGTCGGCCCCGACGTCTATGCGAGCGAGGACCGGATCGAAGGCGCCCGCGCGTTTCTCGAGAAGCGCAAGCCGGTGTTCAAGGGGCGCTGAGCCCGACGCGGCACGGTGGGCGACACGACGCGCGCAACCGCTCCCAGAACGCGGGCGCGCAAAAAAAGACATGGAACGGAGACATCTTCATGCAACGGAAAGCATTCCTGGTCGGCGCGTGCGTGCTGTGCGCGTCGCCGGCGCAAGCGTCGTCGGTCACGCTGTACGGGATCGTCGACAGCTACGTCGAATTCGATCGCATCGGCAGCCTGTCGAGCGTGCGGCAGAGCGGCGGCGGATCGTCGACCAGCCGCATCGGGTTGACGGGCGTCGAGGATCTCGGCGGCGGCACGTCGACGAAGTTCGTGCTGGAAAGCGGCTTCACGCCGGCCGACGGATCGTTCCAGGGCGGCACGCTGTTCTACAGGCAGGCATACGTGTCGCTGCAGAACACCCGCTACGGCGACCTCCGGCTCGGCCGGCAATACACGCCTGCGTTCTACGTCGTGTACGACGGCGATCCGTTCGGACTCAACGAACGGCTGTCGCCGCTCGCGTTGCTCGCGACGTCGACGGATACGATCACGAGCAACACGACGCCGCCGATTCCGCGCTTCAACCAGGCGGCGTCGTATCTCAGCCCCGACTGGAACGGCCTGCGCGTGATGGCCACGTACGGCTTTCCGACACCGAACGCGCTGTCCATGCAGGCCGGGCGCAACTATGGCGCCGGGCTTCAGTACCGGATCGGCGGGCTCTATCTCGGTGCGGGCTTCCAGGGCGACGTGTCGGCCGGCAACCTGTCGCCCGTCGTCTACCCGTCGACGACCCGCCATTACGTGTTCGCGGCCAACTACGCGTTCGCGCGCGTCAAGCTGTACGCCGCGTTTCTCTACGGCGTCAGCACGGCGCCGAACCTGCCCGCGTTCTCGACCGCGAGCGTCGGCGTATCGATCAACGTCGGCGCGCTCGATCGCGTGCTCGTATCGGTCGTGCGCCGCGACGTGAAAGGCTCAGCGAACGATGCGACCGCGCTCGGCGTCGGGTACGACCATCCGCTGTCGAAGCGGACTTCGCTCTACGCACGCTATCTCTACATGAAGAACGGCGGCGACGCGCGCAACACGGTCGTCGCCGGCCTGCAGCCGCAACCGGGCGGCACCGAGCAGGTGCTCGCGCTCGGCATCGTTCACCGCTTCTGACGGAGTGCCCATGACCCCGCCCCTTTCCACCCACCCGGCCGCCGTCGACGATGGCGCGACGCGGGCGCTCTACCGCCGGATCTCGCGCCGGCTGCTGCCGTTCCTGATCCTCTGCTACACGCTGTCGTTCATCGACCGGATCAACATCGGCTTCGCGCACGCGCAGATGGCCGCCGAATTGCACTTTTCCGACGCCGTCTACGGGCTCGGTGCGGGCATCTTCTTCATCGGCTACATGGCGTTCGAGATTCCGAGCAACGCCTGGCTCGCGCGGATCGGCGCGCGCAAGACGATCGCACGAATCATGGTGCTGTGGGGGCTCGGCTCGGCCGCGACGATGTTCGTCACGACGCCCGCGCAGTTCTACGCGTGCCGGTTCCTGCTGGGCGTGTTCGAGGCCGGCTTCTTCCCCGGCATCCTGTTCTATCTCGGCGCGTGGTATCCGCCGCGGCAGCGCGCGAAGGCGTTCGCGCTCTTCATGACGGCGCTGTATCTCGCGGGGTTGATCGCCGGGCCCGTGTCGGGCGCAATCCTCACGCTCTTCGACGGTGCAGCCGGCCTGAGCGGCTGGCAATGGCTGTTTCTCGTGGAGGGGCTGCCGAGCTGTGCGATCGGCATCGTCGCGCTCCGGTTTCTCGACGACCGGCCGGACGACGCACGCTGGCTGTCGGACGCCGACAAGGCCGCACTGCGCGCCGCACACGCGCATGTCGAAGCCGGCACGCCGGATGCGGACGCGGCGCGGCCGCTGCTCGCGCACCGCGATTTCTGGCTGCTGTGCGCGGCCAATTTTGCGATCGCGGCCGCCGGCTACGCGCTCGTGTTCTGGATGCCCGTGATCCTGCATCGCGGCGGCCTGCACGGCGCGATGCAGATCGGCCTGCTGTCCGCGCTGCCCTACCTGTGCGGCATCGTCGGCATGCTCGGGATGGGCTGGCACACCGAGCGCCGGCGCGAATGGCGCGGGCACGGTGCATTCGCAATGCTCGCGTGTGCGGCGGCGCTCGCCGGGCTGGCGAGCGTCGACGGCACGCCGCACCTGATGATCGCGCTCTGCATCGCGGTCGCCACGCACGCTGCGGCGCTGCCCGCGTTCTGGGTGGTGCCGGGGCTCGCACTGCCCAAGCGCTCGATGGCGGTCGCGATCGCGGCGATCACGATGTCCGGCGCGATCGGCGGGTTCGCGAGCCCGTTCCTGATGGGCGTGCTCAACACGGTCACCGGATCGATGCGCGGCGGACTCTATTTCAACGCGGCACTGCTCGCGGCCGGCTGCGTGGCGCTGCTCGGCACGCTGCGCGCGCGGGCGGCGCCGCTTCCAGCCGCGCGCTGACCGCACCGGTTTCCTTCACTCACTCATCGATCCGCATATGAACTTCGAACTCGAACTCGAACACCGGATGATCAAGGACCTCGTCGCGCGCTTCGTGAACGACGAGCTCATTCCGCTCGAAGCCGCCGCGATGGCGCGGGAAGCCGATGGTCAGCGCTTCGCGCTGCTCGCCGACGAGCGCGCACGGCTCGACGAACGCTCGCGACAGCTCGGCCTGTGGGGGCTCGACGCGCCCCTCGACGCCGGCGGCTCGGACCTGTCGGCCGTCGCGATGGTCGGCGTGAACGAAGCGATCGGTACGACCGTGACGCCGTACGTGCTGCCGCCCGATTCGCCGAACCTGAGGATGCTGTGCGACTCGGCCGACGACGCGCAGCGCGCCCGCTATCTCGACCCTTATGCGCGCGGCGTCACGCGCTCCGCGATGGCCATCTCCGAACCGGACGCCGGCTCGGACCCGGGCGCGCTGTCGACGACGGCCGAGCGCGACGGCGACGGCTGGGTGCTGAACGGGCGCAAGATCTGGATCAGCCACGCGAGCGAAGCCGACTGGACGATCGTGATGGCGCTGACGGACCGCAGCAAGGGCAAGCGCGGCGGCATCTCGGCCTTCATCGTCGAGCGCGATACGCCGGGCTTCATCATCGAACGCCGGATTCCGATGATCGGCGGGCTGTCCACCTACGAGATCGTGCTGGAAAACTGCCGCCTGCCCGCCACGCAACTGCTCGGCCGGGAAGGCGAAGGCTTCGTGCCGATGCAGGGGCGGCTGTCGAACCGGCGGCTGGAGATGGCGGCCTGGTGCATCGGCCGCGCCGAGCGCGCAGTCGCGCTGCTGTGCGAATACGCGAAGCAGCGCACGACCTTCGGGGTGCCGCTCGCGGAGCGCCAGGCCGTTCAGTGGTGGGTGGCCGATGCGCTGACCCGCATCCACGCGTGCCGCCTGATGACCTACGAAGCAGCCGCGCGGGTGGATGCCGGGCAGGACGCGCGCACGCAGATCTCGATGGTCAAGGTGTTCGCGACCGAAATGGCGTGGACCGTCATCGATCACGCGATGCAGACGCTCGGCGCGATGGGCATGACGAAGGAACTGCCGTTGCAGCAGATGGCGAGCGAAGCGCGGCTGATGCGAATCTTCGAGGGCCCGAGCGAGGTGCACCGCTGGGTCGTCGCACGCAGCGTGCTGTAGGTATCCGCGCTGCGCGGGCCGCGCACGACGCATCACGACGACGGTGCCGCGCCGGTCGGCGCCGCCGCGGGAACTTGCGCGTCGACGGCAATGTCAGCCCACTGTCGTGCCGCACATGAAACGCGCCCGGCGGCACCGCCCGCCTGCTGCGGCATGCCGAAAGGACATGATC
Source organism: Burkholderia sp. NFPP32 (assembly GCF_900119325.1). NCBI lineage: Bacteria > Pseudomonadati > Pseudomonadota > Betaproteobacteria > Burkholderiales > Burkholderiaceae > Burkholderia > Burkholderia sp. NFPP32. Next base: position 119,378 of record NZ_FPJP01000010.1, read on the forward strand.
GCGGCGGCCTGCCGGCCTCCGAGCCCCGCTGCGGCGACACCGGTTCGTCCGTTATCGCCGCCACTCAATCACGGAGCAACCGCTTGGATACCCTGCATCTCGTCGATCCCGAAATCCGCCCGCTGCTCGACGTGTGGCCGACCGTCACGCTCAGCGCCGACAACCTCGCGCAGGCGCGCGAGCGCGTGCTGCCGCTGCCGCCGCCGGACCCGGCCGGCAGCACGCTCGCGCGCCGCGCCGTCCCCGGCCCCGCCGGCGCGCCGGACGTCCCGCTTCACATCTACACGCCCGACGACGCCGCGCGACCGCTCCCGGCGATCGTCCACATGCACGGCGGCGGCTACGTGCGCGGCGCGGCGAAGGACCTGGAGGCCATTCATCGCCAGGCAGTCAAACAGCTCGGCTGCGTGCTGATCTCGATCGACTACCGCCTCGCGCCGGAAACGGTGTTCCCCGGCGCGATCGAGGATTGCTACGCGGGCCTCGCGTGGACCTTCCGCCATGCCGACACGCTCGGCATCGACCCGGCGCGCATCGGCGTGACGGGCGAAAGCGCGGGCGGCGGGCTGGCCGCCGCGCTGGCACTGCTGGCGCGCGATCGCGGCGAATACCGGCTCGCGTTCCAGCACCTGATCTACCCGATGCTCGACGACCGCACCTGCACGCGCGCGCCGCATCCGCATGCCGGCGAGTTCGTCTGGCACGCGGCCAACAACCGGTTCGGCTGGACGTCGCTGCTCGGCCACGCGCCGGGCCTCGACGGCGTGTCGCCGTATGCCGCCGCCGCGCGCGCGGACAAGCTCGACGGCCTGCCGCCGACGTTCCTGTCGATCGGCTCGCTCGACCTGTTCCTCGAAGAAAACCTCGACTATGCGCGGCGGCTGCTCCGCGCCGGCGTGCCGACCGAACTGCACGTGCTCCCCGGCGGCGTGCACGGTTTCGACATCGTGCCCGACGCCCGACTCTCCGAAGCGGCACGCCGCCTCAGCCACGACGCGCTCCGCCGGTTCCTGCACGGCTAGCCGAAACGACGCGGGCGGCCGAAGCCGCCCGCGCATTCCGGTCGAACGACTGAAACGTCAGAACGCGTCGCCCGGCACCCTCACCCAGCCTTCCATCAGCACGCGCGCGCTGCGGCTCATGATCGCCTTCGTGACGGTCCACTCGCCGTTCTCCTGCTGCTGCGCTTCCGCGCCGACGCGCAGCGTGCCCGACGGATGCCCGAAGCGCACCGCGTTGCGTTCGCCGCCGCCCGCCGCCAGATTCACGAGCGTGCCGGGGATCGCCGCGGCCGTGCCGATCGCGACCGCCGCCGTGCCCATCATCGCGTGGTGCAGCTTGCCCATCGACATCGCGCGCACCAGCAGGTCGACGTCGCCCGCGTTCACGCGCTTGCCGCTCGATGCGACGTAATCGGCGGGCTTCGCGACGAACGCGATCTTCGGCGTGTGCTGCCGCGTCGCGATTTCATCGAGCGTATCGATCAGGCCCATGCGCAGCGCGCCGTGCGCGCGGATCGTCTCGAACTTCTCGAGCGCTTTCGCGTCGCCGTTGATCGCGTCCTGCAGCTCGGTGCCCGTATAGCCGATCGCGTCGGCCTCGACGAAGATCGTCGGGATTCCCGCGTTGATCATCGTCGCCTTCAGCGTGCCGACGCCCGGCACCGCGAGATCGTCGACGAGGTTGCCGGTCGGGAACATCGACCCGCCCGCGCCCTCTTCCTCGGCGGCCGGGTCCATGAATTCGAGCTGCACTTCGGCGGCCGGAAACGTCACGCCATCCAGCTCGAAGTCGCCCGTCTCCTGCACCGCGCCGTTCGTGACCGGCACGTGCGCGACGATCGTCTTGCCGATGTTCGCCTGCCAGATCCGCACGGTCGCGATGCCGTCGCGCGGCACGCGCGCGGGATCGACGAGCCCGCCGCTGATCGCGAACGGGCCGACCGCCGCCGACAGGTTGCCGCAGTTGCCGGTCCAGTCGACGAACGCCTTGTCGATCGCGACCTGCCCGAACAGGTAGTCGACGTCGTGGCCGGGCCGCGTGCTCTTCGACACGATCACCGTCTTGCTGGTGGACGACGTCGCGCCGCCCATCCCGTCGATCTGCTTGCCGTACGGATCGGGGCTGCCGATCACGCGCAGCAGCAGCGCGTCGCGCGCGGCGCCCGGCGCCTGCGCCGCGTCGGGCAGGTCCTGCAGCCGGAAGAACACGCCCTTGCTGGTGCCGCCGCGGATATAGGTCGCGGGAATCCTGATTTGAGGAATATGAGCCATGTCTGTGTTCTCGATGTAACCCCGTCACGCCGCCTGCGACGATTCGAGGAAGTCCTGCGCGAAGCGCTGCAGCACGCCGCCGGCTTCGTAGATCGACACTTCCTCGGCCGTATCGAGCCGGCACGTCATCGGCACCTCGACGCGCTCGCCGTTCCTGCGGTGAATCACGAGCGTCAGGTCGGCGCGCGGCTTGCGCTCGCCGATCACGTCGAAGGTCTCGGTGCCGTCGATGCCGAGCGTCGTCCGGTTCGTGCCCGGCTTGAACTCGAGCGGCAGCACGCCCATCCCGATCAGGTTCGTGCGGTGGATCCGCTCGAAGCCTTCGGCGGCGATCGCCTCGACGCCCGCGAGCCGCACGCCCTTCGCTGCCCAGTCGCGCGACGAGCCCTGGCCGTAGTCGGCACCGGCGACGACGATCAGCGGCTGCTTGCGATTCATGTACGTCTCGATCGCTTCCCACATCCGCATGACCTTGCCTTCCGGCTCGACGCGCGCGAGCGAGCCCTTCTTCACCGCGCCGTCGACCACCGCCATCTCGTTGATCAGCGTCGGGTTCGCGAAGGTCGCGCGCTGCGCGGTCAGGTGGTCTCCCCGGTGCGTCGCGTACGAGTTGAAGTCTTCTTCCGGCAGGCCCATCTTCGCGAGGTATTCGCCGGCCGCGCTGTTCGCGAGGATCGCGTTCGACGGCGACAGGTGGTCGGTCGTGATGTTGTCGCCGAGCACCGCGAGCGGGCGCATGCCCTGCAGCGTGCGTTCGCCGGCCAGCGCGCCTTCCCAGTACGGCGGACGGCGAATGTACGTGCTCTGCGGCCGCCAGTCGTACAGCGGCGCCGCGCGCTCGCCCGCATCGGCGCTGCGCGCGAACATCGGCTCGTAGACCTTGCGGAACTGCTCGGGCTTCACGCTCGACGCGACGATCGCATCGATCTCCTCGTCGGTCGGCCAGATGTCCTTCAGCGTGACGGGCTTGCCGTCCCGGTCGTGGCCGAGCGCGTCCTTCTCGATGTCGAAGCGGATCGTGCCGGCGATCGCATACGCGACGACGAGCGGCGGCGACGCGAGGAACGCCTGCTTCGCATACGGGTGGATGCGGCCGTCGAAGTTGCGGTTGCCGGACAGCACAGCCGTCGCGTACAGGTCGCGATCGACGATCTCCTGCTGGATCTTCGGGTCGAGCGCGCCCGACATCCCGTTGCAGGTCGTGCACGCGAACGCGACGATGCCGAAGCCGAGCTTCTCGAGTTCCGGCAGCAGCTTCGCTTCTTCCAGATACAGCTCGACCGCCTTCGAGCCCGGCGCGAGCGAGCTCTTCACCCACGGCTTGCGGGTCAAGCCCTTCGCGTTCGCGTTGCGTGCGAGCAAGGCCGCCGCGATCACGTTGCGCGGGTTGCTGGTGTTCGTGCAGCTCGTGATCGCGGCGATGATCACCGCGCCGTCGGGCATCTCGCCCGCCTTCTCTTCCCACTGGCCGGCGATCCCGCGCGCGGCGAGGTCGGACGTCGGCAGCCGCTTGTGCGGGTTCGACGGGCCGGCCATGTTGCGCACCACGCTCGACAGGTCGAACGTCAGCGTGCGCTCGTATTGCGCGTTGGCGAGCGTATCGGCCCACAGGCCCGCCGCCTTCGCGTAGGTCTCGACGAGCTTCACCTGCTCGTCGCTGCGGCCGGTGAGGCGCAGGTAGTCGGTCGTCTGGCCGTCGATGAAGAACATCGCGGCCGTCGCGCCGTATTCGGGCGCCATGTTCGAGATCGTCGCGCGATCGCCGAGCGTGAGGCTCGCCGCCCCTTCGCCGCGGAATTCCAGGTACGCGCCGACCACCTTTTCCTTGCGCAGGAACTCGGTCAGCGCGAGCACGATGTCGGTCGCGGTGATGCCGGGCTGGCGCTTGCCGGTCAGCTCGACGCCGACGATGTCGGGCAGGCGCATCCACGACGCGCGGCCGAGCATCACGTTCTCGGCTTCCAGGCCGCCTACGCCGATCGCGATCACGCCGAGCGCGTCGACGTGCGGCGTGTGGCTGTCGGTGCCGACGCAGGTGTCCGGGAACGCTACGCCATCCTGCGCCTGGATCACCGGCGACATCTTCTCCAGATTGATCTGGTGCATAATGCCGTTGCCCGGCGGGATCACGTCGACGTTCTCGAACGCCTTCTTCGTCCACTCGATGAAGTGGAAACGATCCTCGTTGCGGCGATCCTCGATCGCGCGGTTCTTCGCGAACGCATCCGGATCGAAGCCGCCGCACTCGACGGCGAGCGAGTGATCGACGATCAGTTGCACGGGTACGACCGGGTTCACCTTCGCCGGGTCGCCGCCGCCGTCGGCGATCGCGTCGCGCAGGCCGGCGAGATCGACGAGCGCCGTCTGCCCGAGGATGTCGTGACACACCACGCGCGCCGGGAACCACGGGAAGTCGCGTTCGCGCTTGCGCTCGATGATCTGCTTCAGCGACTCGGCGAGGATCGCCGGATCGCAGCGGCGCACGAGGTTTTCGGCGAGCACGCGCGACGTGTACGGTAGCGTGTCGTAGGCGCCGGGCGCGATCGCGTCGACCGCGGCACGCGCGTCGAAATAATCCAGCGACGTGCCGGGCAGGGGTTTGCGGTTGGCGGTATTCATGATGTGGGGGATACCTGGGTAGGGCGTTCAGCGCGCGCCGGCCGCCCGCGCTGCGGAGGCCGGCGCGCGCTGCGGGGGTGTCAGCGCTTCTCGATCGGCACGAACTGCAGGTCTTCCGGGCCCGTGTAGTTCGCGCTCGGGCGGATGATCTTGTTGTCGATGCGCTGCTCGATGATGTGCGCGCTCCAGCCCGACGTGCGCGAGATCACGAACAGCGGCGTGAACATCTCGGTCGGCACGCCCATCATGTGATACGACACCGCGCTGAACCAGTCGAGGTTCGGGAACATCTTCTTCGCGTCCCACATCACCGATTCGAGGCGCTCGGCGATGTTGTACAGCTTCGTGTCGCTCGCTTCCTTCGACAGCTTGTACGCGACGCCCTTGATCACCTTGTTGCGCGGATCGGAGATCGTGTAGACCGGGTGGCCGAAGCCGATCACGACTTCCTTGTTCTCGACGCGGCGGCGGATGTCCGCTTCGGCGTCGTCCGGCGAGCTGTAGCGGCTCTGGATTTCATACGCGACTTCGTTCGCGCCGCCGTGCTTCGGCCCGCGCAGCGCGCCGATCGCGCCGGTGATCGCCGAGTAGATGTCCGAGCCCGTGCCCGCGATCACGCGGCCCGTGAACGTCGACGCGTTGAATTCGTGCTCCGCGTACAGGATCAGCGACGTGTGCATCGCCTCGACCCACGACTTCGACGGCGTCTTGCCGTGCAGCAGGTGCAGGAAGTGGCCGCCGATCGAATCGTCGTCGGTTTCCGTCTCGATGCGCTTGCCGTTGTGCGAGAAGTGATACCAGTACAACAGCATCGAGCCGAGCGACGCCATCAGGCGGTCGGCGATGTCGCGCGCGCCCGGCAGGTTGTGATCGTCCTTCTCCGGCAGCACGGTGCCGAGCACCGACACGCCCGTGCGCATCACGTCCATCGGGTGCGCGGACGCCGGGATCTGCTCGAGCGCCGCCTTCAGCGCGCTCGGCAGGCCGCGCAGCGCGCGCAGCTTGGTCTTGTACGCGGCCAGTTCGGTCAGGTTCGGCAGCGTGCCGTGCACGAGCAGGTGCGCGATTTCCTCGAATTCGCACGACTCGGCGACGTCGAGAATGTCGTAGCCGCGGTAGTGCAGGTCGTTGCCGGTCTTGCCGACCGTGCACAGCGCCGTATTGCCGGCCGTCACGCCCGACAGCGCCACCGACTTCTTCGGCTTGAATGCGCCTGCGGCGGCCGGTGCTGCTGCGTCTTTCGTCTCGCTCATGTTTCCGTTCTCCAATAGGTATCTGGGTAGCTGTCGACCGCACTTGGCGCTTCAGCGCCTGGTGCGCTCCCATGCAAAGCTTCCCGGGAATCGTGTCCCGGCGCGCGGGCCGCGTTACTTCTTGCCCTGCGCGAACAGTTCGTCGAGCTTGCGCTCGTATTCGTGATAGCCGAGGAAGTCGTACAGCTCGGCGCGCGTCTGCATCGTCGGCACGGCCGCCTTCTGCGTGCCGTCGCGGCGCAGCGTCTCGTAGAAGTTCAGCGCGGCCTTGTTCATCGCGCGATACGCGCCGCAGCAGTACAGCGCGATGTCGACGTTCGCCTCGCGCAGTTCGTCGAGCGTGAACAGCGGCGTCGAGCCGAACTCGGTCAGGTTCGCGAGGATCGGCACCTTCACGGCCGCCTTGAAACAGCGGTAGTCATCGAGCGTCTTCATCGCTTCCGGGAAGATCATGTCGGCGCCCGCTTCGACATACGCGACCGCGCGCTCGATCGCCGCGTCGATCCCTTCGGCGGCGGCCGCATCGGTGCGCGCCATGATCACGAACTGGTCGTCGGTGCGCGCGTCGACCGCGGCCTTGATGCGATCGACCATTTCGTCGGCCGGCACGACTTCCTTGCCCGGACGATGGCCGCAGCGCTTCTGGCCGACCTGATCCTCGAGGTGCACGGCCGCAACGCCGGCCTTGATGAACGAGCGGACCGTGCGCGCGATGTTGAATGCGCCGCCCCAGCCCGTATCGATGTCGACGAGCAGCGGCAGATCGGTTGCGTTGGTGATCCGGTTCGCGTCGATCAGCACGTCTTCCATCGTGCTGATGCCGAGGTCGGGGATCCCGAGCGAGTTCGCGGCGACGCCGCCGCCCGACAGGTACACGGCCTTGAAGCCGACGGCCTGCGCCATCTTGGCCGCGTACGCGGTGATCGCGCCGACCACCTGCAGCGGCTGCTCGGCCGCGACTGCCGCGCGGAATTTCGCGCCGGCGCTCTGAAGATGCGTGTTGCTCATGAACGGCCTCCTGAAGGAATGCCCGATAACAGCAAGGACCGGGCCAGCTCGCGAAACGTCGCTAACCCACTGATTCTTAAGCAACCGGCGCGGGCGATGCAGCGTCCAGATATTTCAATTCGGCAATTTCATGTTTCAAAAATGAAATCCCGCGCGCATAATCGATCGCCATGGACCTCTCCTCGACCAAGCCCGTCGGCCCGGCCGATCGCGCGGCGCGCCCGCGCATCTGGGCGATGGGCATCAGCCGCCTGCGCGACTTCTTTCGCGAGATCGCCGGCGAATTCGACGAACGCGCCGACGTGCGCATCGTGACGCGCGCGTATGAGGATGCGCTCAGCGCGATCGCCGAGGCCGGCGCCGCGCGGCCCGACGTGATCGTCGCGGCCGGCTCGAACGGCGCCTTCCTGAAGACGCGTGCGCAGGTGCCGGTCGTGGTCGTGTCGCCGACCGGCTTCGACGTGATGCAGGCGCTCGCGCGCGCCCGGCGCGACGCGTCGCGGATCGCGCTCGTCAGCGCCGGGGAAACGCCGCCCGAAGTGCGCCGCTTCGTCGCCGCGTACGGCCTTGACGTGCAGTTTGCGTCATATCAGTCCGCGCAGGAAGCGGAAGCCTGCGTGCACGACCTGCGCGACCGCGGCATCGAGACGATCGTCGGCCCCGGCCTCGTCACCGACCTTGCGGCCAGTGCCGGCATGGGCGCGGTGTTCCTGTATTCGCATGCGTCGGTGCGCAAGGCCGTCGATACGGCACTCGAAGTCGCGTACGCGACGCACGCCGAGGCATTCCGCCGCCAGCGGCTCGACAACCTGCTTCAGCACCTGCGCGACGGCGTGGTCGCGCTCGACGCGCGCGGCCGCGTCGAGGCGATCAACGAGCGGCTCGCGTCGGCACTCGGGGTCGAACCCGCGGCGGCCGTCGGCCGCGCGCTCGTCGACCTGCGGCCCGAGCTGCGCACGCTGCGCGGCGAGGACGGCGACGCGCTCGCGACCGTGCGCGGCGTGCGCTACGTCGTGCATCGCGGGCCGCTCGTCGATCGCGGCGTCACGTCGGGCAGCGTGCTGACGTTCCAGGAATCGCGCGCGGTCGAACGGCTCGACCGTGCGCTGCGCTCGCAGCCGACCACCCAGCAGTTCGCGGCGCGCTATGCGCTCGACGACGTGATCGGCGCATCGGCGCCGATGGCGCGCGTGCGCGACCTCGTGCGCCGCTACGCGAAATCCGACGCGACCGTGCTCGTGCTCGGCGAAAGCGGCACCGGCAAGGAAATGATCGCGCAAAGCCTGCACGCGCTGTCCGCGCGGCGCAGCTACCCGTTCGTCGCGGTCAATTGCGGCGCGTTTCCGGAAGCGCTGCTCGAGAGCGAGCTGTTCGGCTATGAGGAAGGCGCGTTCACCGGCGCGCGGCGCGGCGGCAAGACCGGCCTGTTCGAAGCCGCGCACCGCGGCACGCTGTTCCTCGACGAGATCGGCGAAATGCCGTCGTCGCTGCAGAGCCGGCTGCTGCGCGTGCTGCAGGAGCGCGAGGTGATCCGCCTCGGCTCGACCGAGCCGATCCGCATCGACGTGCGTGTGATCGCCGCGACGCATCGTCCGCTGCTTGCGGCCGTCGAGGCCGGCACGTTCCGCGCGGATCTCTATTACCGGCTCAACATCCTGAACGTCGGCCTGCCGCCGCTGCGCGAGCGCGCGGCCGACATTCCCGCGCTCGCGGCGACGCTGCTCGTGCAGGCCGCGCGGCGCGAGCCGCGCCTCGCCGAACGCCTGCGCGATGCCGGCGACGCCGCGCGCGTGCTCGGCGCGACGCAGGCAACGCTCGCGCGCTACCGGTGGCCCGGCAACGTGCGGGAACTGCAGAACGTGATCGAGCGGGTCGCGGTGGAACTCGCCGAGGAAGCCGACGAAATCGATCCGGCCGCCGCGTGCGCCGCGCTCGATCCCGACGCGCTGCAGGCGATCGCGCCCGAGCTGTTCGCGGCGCCGCCCGACGCGGCCGGCGCCGACGCCGATGACGCGCAAACGCTGCACGCGCGCCGCCGCCGCGCGGAAGCCGACGAGATCCGCGCGGTGCTCGACGCGTGCGGCGGCGACCGCGACCGCGCATGCGCGATGCTCGGCATCAGCAAGACGACGCTGTGGCGGAAGTTGTCAGCGAAGTAGGAAGGTTCGGGTTCGACGCGCTCGTAGGCGCATGCCTGAACGGGCTCGTCAGTCGGCCTTGTGATAGTGGCGATACGCCTTCGCGCGATTGCCGCACGACGACATCGAGCACCAGCGGCGGCTGCCGTTCTTGCTGTCGTCGATGAACAGCCACTGGCATGCGTCGTTCGCGCATCGCTTGACCTTCGCGAGCCGCGCGCCGCCGAGCAGGTCGATCGCCGACCACAGCACCGGGCTCAGCAGCCCCGCGAGCGTCGCTCCAGCGTCCCCGATCCGCCACGCATAAGCGCCGTCGACACGCGCCAGCGCGACGCGCGGCGACGCTTCCGCCAGGAAGCCGCCGAGCAACGCGAGATCGTCGGCCTGCGGCTCGCACCGCTCGGCCTGCGCATGAAAGAGCCGATACAACGCCTCGCGCAACGCGAGCGCACTCGCGAGCATCGCCGGCTCGCCTTCCTCCCCATCGCGCACTCGGCACCGGTCGGCAAGGCAGGCCGGCACGCCGGCCTGCTCGCGGCACCACGACTGCAGGTCGTCCATCGTTCCGAAGGTTTCCGTCGGCGCCTCGCTGCCACGCCAGTACAGCGTGTTGGCGAAATCGATACTCAGGGTTTCGGGCGGCGCCGGAATCAGGCAGTCCATCGTGACGGAAGGTTGCGTATCGCTCATGACGCCATCGTATCTAACCACCATGCCGGTTGACAAGCGTACGGACGCTTTCTACCATAACCAGCATGGTGGTTAAAACGAGGTTTGCTGCACTGACGTCCCCCTTCAGTTCAAGGAGCCAACAGATGATCGATCACCTTTCCTTCGGCGTCGCCCACATCGGCCGCAGCCGCGCGTTCTACGACAGCACGCTCGGCGCGCTCGGCTACAAGCGGCTGTATAGCGACGACGGATCCATCGGGTACGGCACGACCGAACCGGAGCTGTGGTTGCAGCACGCTGCCCGCCCCGTCGCCGCCGATCCCGAATCGGGGCTGCATCTGTCGTTCAAGGCCGCTTCGCCCGTCGAGGTCGACGCGTTCTACCGCGCCGCGCTCGAGCACGGCGGCCAGGACAACGGCGGGCCCGGCAAGCGCGAACACTACGGCCCCGGCTACTACGCGGCGTTCGTCGTCGATCCCGACGGGTATCGGCTGGAAGCGCATTGCGAACTCGGCAACGTCGTGTGATCGAGCCCGCGTACACCGCGTACAAGCGGCAAGGGCCCGATTCCGCTTTGCGCGGAATCGGGCCCCTGGTTTTGACGCGTCAGCGTCCGGTTTGCGGCGACCGCCTGCAGCGGTCGCTCGACGGGATCTCGGCTCGTGCGGTTACTGTGCGCCGCGCGTGTGCTGCAACTGCTCGCCGAGCCCTTCGATCCCCAGGCGCACCCTCTGGCCGGCCTTCAGGAAAATCGGTAACGGCTTGATGCCCATGCCGACGCCCGGCGGCGTGCCGGTCGTGATCACGTCGCCCGGGTGCAGCGTCATGCAACTCGACAGATAGGCAATCAACTGCGCGACGGTGAACACCATCGTGCGCGTGTTGCCGTTCTGATAACGGTGGCCGTCGATTTCGAGCCACAGGTCGAGACGCTGCGGATCGGGCACCTCGTCGCGCGTCACGAGCCACGGACCGATCGGGCCGAACGTGTCGAAGCCCTTGCCCTTGTCCCACTGGCCGCCGCGCTCGATCTGCCACTCGCGCTCGGACACGTCGTTGACGACGCAATAGCCCGCGACGTAATCGAGCGCGCTCGCTTCGTCGACGTCCTTGCACCGCGCGCCGATCACGACGCCCAGTTCGACTTCCCAGTCGGTCTTGACCGAACCCTTCGGGATGTCGATGCCGTCGTTCGGGCCGCAGATCGAACTCGTCCACTTGCCGAACACGACCGGTTCCTTCGGCACCGGCATGCCGGCTTCGGCCGCGTGATCGGCATAGTTCAGGCCGATGCCGATGAACTTGCCGACGTGCCCGACGCACGCGCCGATGCGCGGCTCGCCGGACACGAGCGGCAGCGTGGCCGGATCGATCGCGCGCAGCCGCGCGAGACTCGCGTCGGACAGCACATCGCCGGCAAGATCCGGCACGTGCGCGGACAGGTCGCGAATCCGGCCGTCCGCGTCGAGAATACCGGGCTTTTCCTGGCCGGATGGGCCATAGCGAAGCAGTTTCATCGTGGTCAACCTCTGTTGTCGAATGGGACAGGATACCCGCCGACGCGGCCATTCGCGGCCGCGCGCCGGACTGATTGTCGATCGTCGATTGCACGCGTCGGCGCCGCATCCGGCCTGCCGTCGACGCGCGAGGGTCGCGCGGGCGCAGCGATCGCGGCGCCGCACGGAAGCACGGCGCGCATCGAACGGGCGGCGGCTGGTCTGCGCATCGGCGACGACGGCCCGGCACCCGCGACGCGTGCCGGCCGATGCCGGCCGACTTCACGCGCGGCCGCACCGTCGCGGGCCCGCACGCCTTTGTACCATCGGCCGCGCACCGTGAAATGACGCGCGACGGATACCAACTATTGGTGCGCCTGCAGACACTGCGGCGCAACATTGGACGCGCCAACGCAAAGCGATCCGCCGCGCATGTCGCCGTTGCCTGCCATCGGCGCATGAATACTGGCTATTCGGGGTGCCCCTGTCATCGAAAACGTTTGCCAATCCGTTCTTGTTCAGTAACGATCGGTAAAAAGACGCTGAATTGCACACTATATGTTTATTGTTAAGCTCGGACGAATGGCTTTCATCGCCATACGCGGGGCCGACTTGTGCGCGTGCAGAACCGGCCAGCGTGCGTCGCCAACCGATCGACGGTAATCCCCCAACCTCACACTAAAAATGCAAACAACCAACGACCCGCTTCCCGGCTGCGACGCACGGGAATCGATGGCCGCAATCGATCGCTATCGCGCACCCGCGCTCGACAAGGGCCTCGACATTCTCGAACTCCTGTCCGAGCAGAAGGAAGGACTCACCCGCACCGAAATCACGAAGGAGCTCGGCCGCAACGCAAGCGAAATCTACCGGATGCTCGAACGCCTCGTCGCACGCCGCTACGTGATGCGCTCGACCGGCGGCGACCGCTACACGCTCAGCCTCAAGCTGTTCGCGCTCGCGCACCGGCATCCGCCGATGAACCGGCTGATCGCCGAGGCATTGCCGCCGATGCAGCGCTTCGCCGATGCCGCCGAACAGTCGTGCCACCTGTCCGTCTACGATCGCGGCAACCTGCTCGTGATCGCGCAGGTCGACGGGCCCGGCCCGTGGGGCGTGTCGGTCCGGCTCGGCTCGCGCGTCGGGCTCGCCGATACGGCGTCGGGGCGCGTGATGCTGTCGTTCCAGGGCGCCGAGCAGCGCGCGCACATGCTGGCCGAGCATCGCAAGGTCAGGGGCGACGCGCCGCTGAACGAGCAGGAACTCGCGCATGCGTGCCAGTCCATCCGGCAGTCCGGCTATCTGCGTCAGGACAGCCGCCAGGCGTACGGCGTGACCGACCTGACCGCACCGATCCTCGGGCCGTCCGGCCATGCGATCGCGGTACTGACCTGCCCGTACATGCGCCGGATCGATACGCACACGGCGCCGTCCGTCGACGTCGCCGTCGAAGGGCTGCGGGACACGGCGGCCCACCTGTCGATGGGCCGCATCGAGGCCTGCTGACGCGCGGGTTCAACGAAGCGCACCGGGCCGGCGCAGTTGCGCCGGCCCGGCCGCGCATGACACCTGTGCAGTGCACGATCGACGGTGCCATATCGTGCGCTCACGGCGCTACGCTAGAATAGCGGCCCTCTCAAAAACTACGGCGGCCGGCTGTCGCGGCCGTCGTGTCCGATGGATGTCATGGCCAAACTTCTGAACGATCAAGAATTCCAGCGTTTCTCCGAACTTCAGCAGAAGCAGGCAAGCTTCACGATCACGCCCGAGGAGGCGGACGAGCTGCGCGATATCGTCGCGCGCGCGCAGAAGAAGCGCGACGATCGTGCCGCCGCGATGCAGGCGATCGAGAACTACATCGAGCAGTTCGACATCACGCCCGACGAGCTCTTCTCGCCCGAGCAGATCGGCGACGCGGCCCGCACCTACGGACTCATCACGGCGACCAAGAAGGAACGCACGCTGCCGCCGTCGATCACGTTCAACGGCAAGCCGTACCAGTGGACCAAGACGCTTCCGGACGACGTGCGCGGCGCGCTGTTCGAAGCATTCACGTCCGGCGAGTCGGTCAAGCGCTTCATCGCGATGCCGAAGGACACCGCGCGTTGCGCGCTGACGATCGCCCGCCTCGAGCGCGAAACCGGTGCCGTCTATGCGGATCCGCACCTCGAGGAACTCGCGATTTCGCGCGACCAGGTGAACGACGCGGCGTCGAAACTCGCTGCCTGAATCTGATCCCGGGCACGATTCATGCGTGCCCGCACCCGTGTGTGACGCCGGCATTGGCCGGCGCCGCGCTCGCGGGAGCCGTGCATCCGCATGCTCCCGAAAAGTCTCACCCTGGTGTCCTGCAAACGCTCACCAACAGCTCCCGAAAAAACTCACCCCAGGCTCCTGGAGACCCTCACCAAAGTCTCCCGAATGTGCTCACCGACATCTCCCGCAGACCCTCACCAACGTGCCCCGGAAAGGCTCACCAGCGACTCCCGCAGGTGCTCACCGGCCGTTCCCGGGAAGGCTCACCGAACGCTCCCGTATCGGCTCACCACGCTTCCCCGGAAAAGCTCACTCGCGGCTCCCGAAAAGTCTCACCTTTGCGGTGATTCCGGATTGGCGAGGCCGGAACGCGGTTGCGAATGCGCGTGAACGCATGGGGTGAAACGGCTGTGCGGAGCCGATAATGCGGCACACAGAAAACGCCTCCGGACGCTATGCGTGCGTCGATATCGACGTAGCCGAACGAGCCCGATATGTTTGGGCGTTTCGTACCAGATGCCGGCTCGAATGTTTTGCACCTCTGAATGAAAACAGGCGCAACACGGTGAGGGATTGGCGCCATCGACTGCAAGCGATCGCGCCGCGCTTCACGCAGCCGAAGGATCCTACGGCTGCAACTTCATCCTGAAACCCACGACGCCCGGCTCCTCCGTCGTCGACACCTCAAAACCGCACGACTTCGCGAGCGAGATCATCGCCGAGTTCTCGCGCAGCGCCTCGCCGATCATCCATGCGGTTCCGCGCGAGCGTGCGTAGTCGATGATGCGGTTCATCAGCAGCCGGCCGAGCCCCTTGCCCTTCTGATCGGGCCGCACCGCGATCGCGAACTCCGCCGTCTCGTTGTCGGGATCGGCGACCGCGCGCACGACCGCCAGCGTATGGTCGCGCCCCGACACATCGGTGTACGACACGATGAGGGCCATCTCACGGTCGTAGTCGATCTGCGTCATGCGCGCCACCTGCGAATGATCGAAGCCACGCACCGCGCCGAAGAAACGCATCCGCAGATCGTCCGGCGTCATCGCGCCGAGCAGTTCGTTATGCGCGGCCTCGTCTTCCGGACGGATCGGACGGATCGTCACCGTCTCGCCGCGCCACTCGAGCGTCTGCTCGAGGTGGCGCGGATACGGCATGATCGCAAGCCGGCTGCGCCCCGTGGCTAGCGTGATGCGCGGCGCGATCACCTGCGCGCGATCGGACAACACACGCAGCGTGACGGACATCGCGACGACTTCGCGCACGTCGCAGACGACCTGCGACAGCGCCGTCAACGCGTCGAGCGTCGGCTCGACGGGCGTACGGCGCGCATACGGCGAGCGCTCCATCACCGCGCGGGCGAGCACGGTGTTCAGCGGCGGCAGGCCGTAGACGACGAATGGCGCCGACACGCCGTCCGCAGGCGGCACGGCATAGCGAAACACCGGACCGAAGTTCGAATCGTCGTACATGTCGACGTTGACGTCGACAATTTTCGCGCCGGCCGGCTCGCCCGCCGGCTGGCCTTGCAGGCCGAAATGGGACAGCCAGCGCAGCGCGGCTTCGCCGGCCAGTTCATGCTGGCCGGCTTCGACCATCCGGCGCGCGTCGGCCTGTGCGGACGCAACGCACTCGGCCGGCTGCAGCGGCGTGCCCTCGGGCGTCTGCATCAGCAGTTGCCGCCCGAGGTTGTAGTCGACGAGACGCGCATACGCGCGCGCGAGCCGCTGCGGTGTCGTGTGTACGGGAATGCCGTTCGCGTGCAGCGCATCGCGCGTCGCCGCGTCGACCGCGCCGAAGAAACATGCGAGGATGCCGCGATGCGCATACTGCCGCGATTCGATCAGCGTGCGCGCAACCGAATCGGCCGGCGCGCTGTGGGACGTCGAATGGACGACGAACAGCGTGCCCGTTTGCGGGAACGGCGCGAGCGCCTTGATCGCCGCGGCGAAGTGCTCGGGGCGCGCGTCGTCGCCGAGCGTCAGCGGATTGCCCGGCGCAGCCAGATGCGGCAGCGCGGCCGACACGGCCGAGGTTGCAGCCGGCGACCAGCCGGACAGCACGTCGCGCACCTCGGCGACCGCATCGACCGCCAGTTTCGCGACACCCGCATCGCTCGTCACGAGCGTCGCCGCGCCGCGCGCCGTGACACGGCCGACGCCGAGCGTCTCGATCTCGTCGAGCAGATCGTCGAGCGCATCGACGCGCACCATCCCCGCGCGCTGGAACGCCGCCGTATAGAGCGCGTCGCCGGGATCGGCGCGCCCGGTGCGCAACGCGAGCACCGGCTTGTTGCGTGCGGCCGCACGTGCGGCCGACATGAACTTGCGCGCGGCGCGCACGGTATCGAGTTCGAGCAGGATCGCGCGCGTGCCGGGATCGCTCGCCAGATAGTCGAGCACGTCGCCCGCATCGACGTCGGACTCGCTGCCGAGCGCGACGACATGCGAAAAGCCGAGGCCCCGCGCATCGGCCCAGCCGAGCGCCGCGTTCGTCAGCGCATTCGATTGCGACACCCACGCGACGCCGCCCGAGCGCGCCGTATAGGCCGGCGCGCCGAAATGCGCATGCCGTGCGGGCGACAGCACGCCGAGGCTGCCGGGCCCGACGATACGGAGCACGAACGGCTTCGCCGCCTTCAGCGTGCGATCGAGTGCGGTGCGATCGGCATCCGTGCGCGCCTCACCGACGATCACCGCGACGCGCGTGCCAAGTTCGCCGAGCTTGCGCACGATGCCGGCCCAGGTCGCGGGCGGCGTGCAGATCACGGCTACCGACGGCGGCGCGGGCAGCCGGTCGACGTCGGAGACGACCGTATGCCCGTTCAGCTCGCGATATTTCGGATTGACGGGCCACACGGGCCCGTCGAACGCACCGTCGAGCACGCGCGACCACACCATCGCGCCGATACTGCCCGCGCGCGACGACGCGCCGACGACCGCAACGGACTTGGGCTGGAACAACGCATCGAGATGGCGAACGGTCACATCGGCTCCCTGCGGTAACGAAAGACAGCCCGAGCGGCATACGGCACGGACAGGCCGCGCGCCGCTCGACGCGAACCCCAAGCATAGGCGAAGCGCATGCGGCTGCCTATATGCCGAACGGCCGACTACCCGACGAACGTCAACGCTCGCACCATGGATCTGCAACGCA
This sequence comes from Burkholderia sp. NFPP32, assembly GCF_900119325.1. Classification (NCBI taxonomy): domain Bacteria; kingdom Pseudomonadati; phylum Pseudomonadota; class Betaproteobacteria; order Burkholderiales; family Burkholderiaceae; genus Burkholderia; species Burkholderia sp. NFPP32. The sequence continues at coordinate 136,246 of NZ_FPJP01000010.1, forward strand.
AGCGCGACGCGACATCGCCGCAAACCGCAAGCAACATGGCGCGACGCTGCCGCTTCCTCAAAGGTGAGGATTTACAGGAGCCATGGTGAGTATCTTCGGGAATTGCACGGCACAACGCGCAAACACGCGAAAGGTGATGGAAATCCGCAGCAGGCGGGCACCGCGGAAATGGCGAATGCCAATGCGCATGCACTGCGCAATTGCACGGTTGTTTACCGGAATTCACCGCGATAAGCAGCCGAATCGCGGCGAATTCGCAAAACGTGACCCGTTAATCGTGCGACATTGCACTGCATTTCGTCAGCGGGAATCGTATGGCGACGGCGCAAAAACAAAACGGTGCAACGGCCGCATGGCCGTTCGCACCGTCAGTCAACGCACGAAAGGTGAGGATTTTCGGGAGTCAGTCCTTGATCAGGAAACGTGCGCGATTCTTGCCGAGCCACGCCGGCGCGCGCCCGCGGCCACTCCAGGTTTCGCCCGTCTTCGGATTCAGGTATTTCGGCGGCAACGTGCGCTTCGGCTTCGAGGTAGCGGCGCCGCCGGTACCTACCGGACGAAAACCGAGCTCTTCCGGCGTGATGTCGTATTCGTCGATTTTCGCGCGGATATCGGCAATCGCGTCGGCAATCGCCTTTTCGCGTTCCTTGTCGATCTTTTGCTGAAGTCGTTCGAGCTGCGCGGTCAGTTGCCTGTAGGTCGCCATATGGATGGGACTCCGTGAGTGTTATTCGTGAAAAATAGACGACTCCAAGCAAACAGAAAAGCGCTTCGCCCGATCACGGTCTCCTCGGCCGGTCATTTCGGGATCAGTAACCGCTTTTCTTCTTGCATGCGAAGAGAAGATTTCGCACGGTGTCATCGGTCGATTGCTGGATCACTTCGAAATCCCCGTTGCACATGGCCCGGGCATTGTCCGTGCAATTGCTCCAGCCGCTGCCGGTGCATTGCACCTGTGTGGTCGGGCGCCCGTCCGAAGTGAACAGCGGCGCGCTGCCACCGCACCCGCCGAGCCCTGCAACCAGAGCCAACAACCCGGCCACCCGAGGCCACCGACAGACCGACGCAAGCATGTGTTTCATTATTCTTCCCGTCAACCATTTTTTGAATGTCGCGAGTATGCCATGCGCGGCCCTTCCGTCGTCAGTTCGGCGTGCGGCCCGGTTGCCCGCGCGCCTTGTACGGCAAGCTCCGGCGCGGATCGTCGGTGATACGAACGAACACCTGCTCGACGTCCGGAAGCGCCTCGAGTTCGCGTTGCAGCGCCTGCCGATCGAACGCCGTATCCGCGCATCCTTCGACATAGATGAAACGCCGCTGCACGGTGATCCACAGGCTCGTACCGTGCAGGCGATCGGAGCCTGCGAAGTGCGCCTTCGCGGCATCGGCGATCGGCGCGTCATACATATACGAATTCGGTTTCGTGCAGCGATGCGCGAGCCAGCAGGTGGTACCGCGTTCGGCGCGGTAATGCGCGTCGTCCGTCATCTCGGCGCGGGTCATCCACGGGCCGAGCGGCAGCGGGCATTCGGCCAGGTCCTGCGACAGCGCGACGAACGGATCGTTGTACCAGTTGCGTCGCGCCTCGGGCGCATCCGCGTCGCCGGACTGCGCGAGCGCGGAGGTTGCCAGCAACAGGGTCAGCCAACCTGCGATACCGATCCGTTTCATCGTGATCTCCTGTTCGATGCTTCAACTCCGGCCGCATCGGCGCCGCCGATCGGCCTACCGGTCGATGCCCAGCGCCGCCAGCTTCTTGTACAGCGTCGCGCGGCCGATCCCGATGCGCGCGGCGGCTTCCATGACCTTGCCGTCGCAGGCCGCCAGCGCGTCGATCAGGAACTGGCGCTCCCACGCCGCCAATGCATCGGCATACGAAGCGACCGGCGCACCGGATGCACCGGACGCGCCACCCGCGCCCCGCTCGACCGGCGCTGCGGCAACACGCTGCGCCGGCGATGCGCCGTCCGTCGATATGCGTACCGGCCCGAGGAACGGCGCGAGCGCACGCGCATCGATCACCGAACGGTCCGACAGCATCAGCGCGCGTTCGAGCGTATTGCGCAACTCGCGCACGTTGCCCGGCCACGGATACGCACACAGCATCCGCAGCGCGTCGTCGGTCAGCTCGCAGTGCGCGGCGCGTCCGTGCTGCGCGGCCAGTTCCTCGAGCGTCGCGTATACGAGCGCCGCGATGTCCGACGCCCGCTCGCGCAGCGGCGGTGCGTGGATCGTCAGCACATTGAGCCGGTAATAGAGATCCGCGCGAAAACGCCCGGCCTCCACGAGCGCCGGCAGGTCGGCCGACGTCGCGGCAATGATCCGGACGTCCGCGCGCACGATCCGGTTCGAGCCGACCGGCTCGAACTCCTTGTCCTGCAGCACGCGCAGCAGCTTGCCCTGCAACGGCAGCGGCATGTCGCCGATCTCGTCGAGAAACAGCGTGCCGCGATCGGCCAGCTCGAACTTGCCGACGCGCCCCTTGCGGTCGGCGCCCGTGTACGCACCGGGCGCCGCGCCGAAGAATTCGGTTTCGAGCAGCGTGTCGGGAATCGCAGCGACGTTGACGGTCACGAGCGGCTGGAGCGCACGCGCCGAAGCCGCGTGGATCGCGTGCGCGAGCAGCTCCTTGCCGGTGCCCGTCTCGCCGAGCAGCAGCACCGGCGAATCGACCTGCGCGGCCCGCCGCGCCTGGCGCTTGGTTTCGAGGCTCGCGGCACTCGTGCCGACGAAGCTCGCGAACGTGTATTTCGCGCGGCGCGCCTGTGCGAGCGAACGCTGCGTCGCGATCAGCTGCTGCTGAAGCTGCACGTAGCGGGAAAAGATCGGCGTAAGCGTCTTCAACTGGTCGAACAGCGCGAAGCCGATCGCGCCGACCGTCTCGCCGGCCTCGTTCTTCAGCGGCAGGCGCGTGACGACGAGCGGCTCGCGGCCCGTCTCCATGATGTCGAGCAGGATCGGCTGCCCGGTCGATACGACCTCGCGCATCAGGCTGTTCGGGATCACGGCCTCGCAGTCGAGGCCGACGGCCTGCTGCGGATCGGCGAAACCGAAGCGCGCCGCGTAACGCTCGTTCATCCACACGACGCGGGCGTCGCGATCGACAACCACCGTGCCCGCGCTCGAATCCTCGAAGGTCCGGAACAGCGACTCGGCGGCGCGCCGCAGCACGTCGCCGTAGTTGACGGGCAGGCGGGCCCAGTCGTTCATCATCGTGTCTTCGTCTCCATGTATTTTCGACCGGACGTCTCCAGAACGAGACGGATTATCTCACTCTGGAGACACGCCACAACGGCTTGTCCGGGAAAGTCCTGCCCGATTTCACGAGCTGGCCGGATGGCCATAACGTCTCCAAATGGAGACGTTTTCTGTAGAATCGTCAGACATGGACCGGCGCGGGCCCGCCGGTCTCCGCCGGACCCATGTCCGGCGGCGCAATCCGGCCGATGGCACGAAACCTGCACGAACCTGAGCCGGTCCGCGGCGCGTCGCGCGATCGAACAACAACCAAAGCCATTAGGAGACTCCCCTTGTCTTTCGTGATCGTCCTCGCCGCGCTGGCGTTCCTGATGTACGCCGCGTATCGCGGCTACAGCGTGATCCTGTTCGCGCCGATCGCCGCGCTCGGCGCGGTGCTCCTGACCGAACCCGCCGCCGTCGCACCGGTCTTCTCCGGCATCTTCATGGAGAAGATGGTCGGCTTCGTCAAACTGTATTTCCCGGTATTCATGCTCGGCGCGGTGTTCGGCAAGGTGATCGAACTGTCCGGGTTCTCCGAGTCGATCGTCCATGCGGCGATCCGCTACATCGGCCGCTCGCGCGCGAATGCGGTGATCGTCGCGGTGTGCGCGCTGCTCACCTATGGCGGCGTGTCGCTGTTCGTCGTGGTGTTCGCGGTCTATCCGTTCGCGGCCGAACTCTATCGCCAGAGCAACATTCCGAAGCGGCTGATGCCCGGCGCGATCGCGCTCGGCGCGTTCTCGTTCACGATGGATTCGCTGCCCGGCACGCCGCAGATCCAGAACATCATCCCGACCACGTTCTTCAAGACGACCGCGTGGGCCGCACCGGCACTCGGCACGATCGGCTCGCTGTTCATCGTCGTCGTCGGCCTCTCTTATCTGGAATGGCGCCGCCGCTCGGCGATGGCGAAGGGCGAAGGCTACGGCACGTCGCTCGTCAACGAGCCCGAGCGCGTCGAGGCGACGTCGCTGCCGCACCCGGCGCTCGCGATCCTGCCGCTGATCCTCGTCGGCGTGTCGAACTTCCTGTTCACGAAGCTGATCCCGCAGTGGTATGGCGCCGCGTCGTACACGGTCGCACCGGACGTGCTGCCGGGCGTGCACACGCCGGTGACGACGTCGATCAAGACCGTCGTCGCGATCTGGTCGGTCGAGGCGGCGCTGCTGCTCGGCATCGTGCTGGTCGTGCTGACCGCGTTCAATCGCGTCAGCGATCGCTTCGCGGCCGGCTCGAAAGCCGCCGTCGGCGGCGCACTGCTCGCCGCGATGAACACTGCATCGGAATACGGCTTCGGCGGCGTGATCGCCGCGCTGCCGGGCTTCCTGGTCGTCGGCGATGCGCTGAAGAGCATCCCGAACCCGCTCGTCAACGCGGCCGTGTCGGTCAGCTCGCTCGCCGGCATCACGGGCTCGGCGTCGGGCGGCATGAGCATCGCGCTGGCCGCGATGTCGGACCTGTTCATCAAGGGCGCGCAGGCAGCCAACATTCCGATGGACGTGCTGCACCGGGTCGTCGCGATGGCGAGCGGCGGCATGGACACGCTGCCGCACAACGGCGCGGTCATCACGCTGCTCGCAGTCACGGGCCTCACGCACCGCGAGTCGTATCGCGACATCTTCGCGGTCACCGTCATCAAGACGCTCGCGGTGTTCTTCGTGATCGCGGTGTACTACACGACGGGGCTCGTGTAAGCGCCTGCATGAGGCGGCGTTCCGTACACCGCCTCCCGGCCTGCCGCATCATCGCGGCCGGCCTCTTCGAGCCCGACCCGCGTTACTCGATCGGACCGCATGCGAACCGGAACGGATTCCGGAGTTCGCATCCGGTCCGATTTCAATTCCCGCTCACCGGAGCCGGTCGGCTCCGCACCGCCGCGCGGCTCGCGTGTCGCGTCGCCCGTCACTGTTGTCAAGCCGACATCCGGCATCGCCCGCCACCGCCTGCCCATTGTTACCCGCAGCAAAACACTGCGTTGGGCGCGATCGCATTTTTCGCGCGCCCGCCCCGGCCTACACTGGTTTCAACGTCGCCCGGCGCTTCGACGAACGAAGCGCGGCGAATCACCGGAATCCTGGAGGTCCCGATCATGAAGCGCCTGATCCAAGCCGTTGCCATTGCCCTGGTCGTATCGGCCCCGCTCGCCGCGCAAGCGCAGTCGAACCAGCCGCTGACGCGCGCGCAGGTCCACGCCGAAGTGAAGGCGCTCAAGCAGGCCGGCTTCCAGTCGAGCGACTGGTTCTATCCGGCCAGCATCGTTTCCGCCGAAGCGAAGATTGCCCGTCAGCACGACGCCGGATACGGCAGCGATCGCGGCGCGTCGTCGGAGTCGGGCCGGTAATCTATCGTCCGGCCCGCTCGCCGATGTGCGAGTGCGTCGTTATGCCTTCACGGGCTGGATCAGCTTCGCGCACGCCGCTGCCTGCGGATCGCCCGCGGGCAGTTTCCCGCATACGCCGTCGAACTGCTTCACGACCGACCGGACCGACGCATCGTGCGCGCCGCCGCTGCGCCAGCGGTTCAATTGCGTGACGACCTTCGTCAATGCGCGCAGGTTCGCGCCGTAGAACGCGTCCCGGGTCTTGTCGGCCTGTGCGAGCACGCTCGCGGCAATCCCTTCGATACGCGCCGAATCGTCCGGCGCCAGTTCGACCGCATTCGCAAAATAGGTCGCGCCCCAGCGCAGCTTCGTCGCCGGCCCACTCGCCGAGTCGTATGCCTTGCGATACCAGTCGAGCGCCGCGGCCTTGTCGCCGCGCGCCTTCGCATTCGCGGCCAGCCCTGACATGAAGTAATACGGCGTCGACGAACGCGGCAGCTCGGCCTTCAGCAATGCATCCGACTCGTCGTACAGCCCCGCGTCGGTCAGCGTGTCCGCGCCTTCGCTGACGAGCGCCTGCCGTTCATATGCATTCGCGGCGCCCTGCACCGACGCGGCAATCTGCTTGCGCGCGGTATCGGCCAGCGCCGGCGCAGCGAGCGGCGCGCCCTTGCGCGCGTCGCCGCGCGCAAGCAGCACGCGGCCGTGCAGCGCCATCAGCCGGTCGATCGACGACAGCGTGGTGTCGGTCGACAGGCGCGCGAGCGCCGTGTCGTACGCACCGCGCAATTTCGCGCGCTGCGCGTCGTCGCCGCCGAGATACGCGACCACGCGCGCGGGTGCCGCGACCAGCACGTCCGAATCGGCCCGCGCCAGCGCGGGATCGTGCAGCACCGCGCGCAGCGAATCGGCGAGCGCCGCCTTGTCGAGCGCGCCGGCCTGCGCCGGATCGTCCGACGCGGCGACCACCGCGGACTTCAACGCAAACCGCGCCGATTCGGCCTTCGCGCCGGCCGCCCGCGCGCGTTGCGCGAGCGACTGCAGCGTCTCGGCGACACGATCGGCCGGCACCGGCAGTGCGCCGTCGGTGTCCCACGAATAGTCGGCCAGCAGACGCCATTCGTCCGGCGTCAGCGACGCGCCGTTCTTCAGCGCAGTCGCGAGCGTCTGCCGCACCGGATGCGCGGCCGTCATCCCGAGCGACAGCGCCTGCATGTAGCGGTCGAGATCGGCCTCGCCCGGCAGCCGCGTCACTTCGGTGCCGTCGGGGCGGAACAGGATCATCGTCGGATAGCCGTGCACCTTGAAACGCTCGCCGAGCTTCTGAGCGCTTTCGGTATCGCCGTCGAGATACACGGGCACGAAAAACGACGAGCGGGTCTTGAATGCCTGCTGGCTGAAGATGGTCGACTTCACCTGGTTGCACGACGGGCACCACACCGCGCCCCAGTACAGCAGCAGCGGCTTGCCGGTGCGCTTCGCCAGCGCGAAGGCAGCATCGACATCACCGTGCTGCCACGCGATGCCGGGCGGCAGATGCGCGCCTTCGGGCGAAGCGCTCGCCACCGCGGCGCCCGAAGGCGCGGCAGCGGCAAACGCCGCACCCGCGGCGGCGAACAGGCAGGCGGCAGTCAGATTCCGGAGAGCGGTTTTCATCGAGGCAGGTTCCGTTGAAAGAGACGGTTGCGGGAAGATGTGTCGTGCGAAACGATGACCATGAAGCGATATTCTTGAAACGATGAAACGCACCGGCCTGCGGCACGACGCACGCCGGAACTCAGCGGCGCATGGCACGCGCATCGAAGCGAAAAAAGCGCACGCCGGCCGGAGCGACCGGCAAATCGATCAACGATACGACCGGCGCAGCCTGCGGAAAACGAACGAATTCTCGAATGAATATGACGCGCGGCACCGTGGCCGCGCGTTCCGTCACGCCCGCGCCGGCAGCCCGTTCACTGCCGGCCCTTGATCCGCGCCATGTGATATACGGCCGCATGCGCGCCGTCGCGCAATGCATAGCCCGGCGATTCGCCTTCGATCCGGAAACCGTGCTTCTCGTAGAGCGCGATCGCCGCGCGGTTGTCGGTGAACACGGTCAACTCGAGGCGCGTGATGTTCAGCCAGTTTTCCGCGAGATCGATCGCGGCCGCGAGCAGCCGGCTGCCGACGCCGCGCCCGTGACGAGCCGCGTCGACCATCATGCCGAGCCCCGCCGCATGGCGCCGGCGCGGATTCGGCTCGAACTGCAGGCCGAGATGGCCGACCACCGCGCCGTCGATTTCGGCGACGAGGCTCACGCCGCGCTCGTGCGCGTTTTCGAGTCGCTTCCGCCATTTCTCGAGCGACGGAAACGGATACTGCAACGTATTCATGTACACCGCGGGATGGGCGGCGATCTGCCGGATCGCATCGACGTCGTGCGTCTCGCTGTGCCGGATCTTGATGTCGGTCATGGGTGGGCCGGTCCGAAAAGTCGCGCCGGGGGCGCGGACTGCGCACACGCGCAGCGACGTTTCGAGCTTAGCCGATTTCATGCATTTGAAACATGGGCGACACGTCGTCGCGCGATGCCGTTGTATCTGCAACGACACACGATCACGCCGCAGGCCGTGATTCGGAAAAATATGACCGGTTCCGCATGCGGCGATCGGTAATTCCTTACCCTCTTCCGTCACGCATCGTGTCCGGAATAATCGTTGCGCACACAACGTCACGCGCACGACATGCGATGTCATTTCTTCATCACGTCGACGTCATGTCGGCTCCCTAGACTGGACGCCGCCCAGCCCGGCATGCGCCGGGCCGGTGTGTGCCGACGTCCTGCCCGCGCATCACGAGCGCGCGGCGCGCAGGACCGCGACGACGGCCGATGCATCCGCGCGACACCGCTCGACGCCACGCGTCGCGCGATGCACGCAGATCCGCCACGCGCGGCCGACGTACTCGCACGCACACGCGTCGCGGCTCGTCCCGGGGGGGGACGACGCACGGGCGCATCCAGACGAAGTCACGAACGCTCCCACCATCACAGGATCCGAACGCCATGACGTCACGCCGCAAATTCCTTCAGCAGACGGCCACTTCCGGCCTCGCCGCCGCCGCGCTCGCCGCGTTTCCGCCAAGCATCCGCCGCGCTCTCGCCATTCCCGCGTTTCACGAAACGGGGACCATCAAGGACGTCAAGCACGTCGTGCTGCTGATGATGGAGAACCGCGCATTCGACAGCTACTTCGGCACGTTCAAGGGCGTGCGCGGCTACGGCGACCGCTTCGCGGTGCCGTCGCCGAACGGCCGCGACGTGTTCTACCAGACGTACACCAAGGCGACGCCCGCCACGACCTGCACGCCGTATCACCTCGACGCGAGCCAGGGCAACGCGCAGCGCGCGGGCGGCACGCCGCACGCGTGGGCCGATGCGCAGGCCGCATGGGATCACGGCCGGATGAACCGCTGGCCCGACGCGAAAACGCCGCTGTCGATGGGCTATTACGACGCGGCGGAAGTGCCGTTCCAGCGCGCGCTCGCCGATGCGTTCACGCTGTGCGACCACTACCACTGCGGGATGCACACCGGCACGATCGCGAACCGCCTGTTCTACTGGAGCGGCACCAACGGCCCGAACGGCATCAGCCCGGCCGACGGCAGCCGCGTGAAGATCGCCGCGCTGAACAACCAGTTCAACGGCGGCAACGACATCGGCCCGTCGAGCCAGGGCTGGACCTGGACGACCTATGCCGACCGGCTGCAGCAGGCCGGCGTGAACTGGAAGGTCTACCAGAGCCTGATCGACAATTTCGGCTGCAACGAGATGATGAGCTTCCGCCACTGGCGCGCGGCGATCGAGCAGATGCCGGCCGAGCGCCGGCCCGCCTACGTCGCGTCGACGGACATCACGCAGCCCGTGACGGCGGCCGGCGCGTTCTACGATCCGGCGATCGACGATCCGCTGAGCCCGCTCGCGAAGGGCTTCGGCAACACGATGCCGTACGGCTTTCTCGAAACGTTGCGCGACGACATCCGCAACGGCAAGCTGCCGGAAGTGTCGTGGATCATCCCGCCGTCCGCGTACAGCGAACACCCGGGACCGTCGAGCCCCGCGCAGGGCGGCTGGTACGTGCAGGCCGTGCTCGATGCGCTGACGGCGAACCCGGAGGTGTGGAGCAAGACGGTGCTGCTGGTCAACTTCGACGAGAACGACGGCTTCTTCGACCACATGCCGTCGCCGGCCGTGCCGTCGCGCAACGCCGACGGCACGCTCGCGGGCGGCCACACGCTGCGGGACGCCGACGTCGCCGTCGAGTACCACGACTTCGCGCCGGCCACGTCGAGCCAGCCGGCGGCGGACGGCCGCCCGTACGGCCCCGGTCCGCGCGTGCCGATGTGGGTCGTGTCGCCGTGGAGCCGCGGCGGCTGGGTCAATTCGCAGGTGTTCGACCATACGTCGACACTGCTCTTCCTCGAGAAGCGCTTCGGTGTCGCCGAACCGCAGATCAGCGCGTATCGCCGCGCGGTGTGCGGCGACCTGACGAGCGCGTTCAACTTCCGCTCGCCGAACAACGAACCGCTGCCGACGCTCGCGGGCCATACGACGAAAAGCCAGGTCGACGCGCTGAGCGCCGCGCAGCAGGCCGCGCCGAAGATCGTGCCGCCGGCCGCGCCGGCGCTGCCCGCGCAGGCCACCGGCGTGCGCCCGTCGCGCGCGTTGCCGTACGAGCTGCATGCGAGCGCGCGCACCGATGCCGCCACCGGCACGGTCACGCTGAAGTTCGCGAACACGGGCCGCGCCGCCGCCGTGTTTCACGTCTATGACAAGCTGCACCTCGAGCGCCTGCCGCGGCGCTACGTCGTCGAGCCGGGCAAGACACTGCACGGCGACTGGGCCGCGCGCGCCGACAACGGCGGCAAATATGACCTGTGGGTGCTCGGCCCGAACGGCTATCACCGCCGCTTCACCGGCGACCTGAGCCGCCTGGCCGGCGCCCGCGCGCCTCGTCCGGAAGTGCGCGTCGGCTATGCTGGCGCGAGCGGCAACCTCCACCTGCGGCTGCGCAACGACGGCGGCGGCACGGTGCGCTTCACGGTGAAGTCGAACCAGGTCTACGGGCCGCTGCCCGGCCGCGGCGCGAACGACGATCGTGGCCACGGCAACGAGGACGGCAACAACCAGGGCCACTATTACGGCAATGGCAACGGCACGGGCACCACGTGGATTGTCACGGTGCGCCCCGGCGACCAGTCCGAGCTGCACTGGAAGCTCGACTCGACCGGCCACTGGTACGACTTCATCGTCACCGCCGACAGCGACGCGAGCTTCTCGCGCCGCGTGGCCGGCCGCGTCGAAACGGGCCGCCACTCGGTCAGCGACCCGGCGATGGGGCTGGCCGACCGCTTCTGACGCCGCCGCGGCGATGCGGCGACGTGTGTTGCACCGCGTGTCGCCGCCCGCGCCGGCGCGGCCGAGAACGCCGGTCAGGCGCCGGCCCCGGCCGCGCGCGATCCGGCTGAAACGCCCGCCCGGCGCGGGTCAAACATCAGAAGGATGTGCGGTACAACCCTCATTTCACCCCAACGAAAATGCTCCGTGTTGCGGCCCGTTCGCGTTAAACTGCGACAAGCTGTATTCAACAAACACATCTTCGCCGTTACGGCACCCACGACACGAGGATAGGTTCGATGCGCACAACCGGCTCATCCGGGGCAATGACCCTGCTCACCGAACACGACGCGGCCGACGGTCGCCAACTGCGGTCGCTCCGGCTCGAAGCAACCGGCGACGGCAAGAGCGTGTTGCTGATCGAGATCGACGAACGCAAGCCCGGCATCCACCGCGAGGTCCGCTACGAGATCACGCCGGCCGAACTGATCGCGGCGATCCGCTCGCACGGCGCCGAGCTGCCCGGCGAAAACCATGGCGCCGCGTCGCTTGCCCGCACTCCCTCCTGATTTCGCACGGTGAGCCGCGCGCAACGCGCCGGCTCACCGGCATTCCCCTGCCGCCGTCAGGCGCTTTGCGTCATTCCCGCCGCTGTCTTGAAAATGGCCGATAATCGGCCCATCTGCGTTTCCTGCCCACGCACTTCCTTTTCGGCCAGCCGTCATGCTCCTCCGTGACCTCGTCGCCCAGTACGGGCCGCTTCTCGTGTTCGCCAACGTGCTCGCGGCGGCCATCGGCCTGCCGGTGCCCGCGATGCCGACGCTCGTGCTGTTCGGGGCGATGTCCGCGATGCATCCGGCGATGATCGGCTCGCAGCTCGTGACGGTAGTCGCGCTGTCGGTGCTCGGCGCACTGATCGGCGACACCGTCTGGTACGTCGCCGGGCGGCGTTACGGCGGCACGACGCTGAAGACGATCTGCCGGCTGTCGCTGTCGCGCGATACCTGCGTGCGCAAGACCGAGCGCTTCTTCGGCCGCTACGGCGTGCGCGTGCTCGCCGTCGCACGCTTCATCCCCGGGCTGTCGCTCGTGTCGGTGCCGATGGCCGGCGCGCTCGGCACGCGGTATCGCACGTTCGCCGGCTACGACGCGCTCGGCGCCGCGGTGTGGACCATCGTCGGGCTGGTGGCCGGAATCGTGTTCTACCGGCAGATCGACTGGCTGTTCGCCGGCGCGAGCCACCTCGGCCGCGCGGTGCTGCTGGTCATCGTCGCGCTGCTGGCGATCTATGCGGCCGTGCGCTGGATGCGCCGCCGCGCGCTGATCCGCCAGCTCGCGAACGCACGGATCGGCGTCGACGAACTCGACCTGCTGCTGCGCGACGCCACCGCGCCGGTGGTGCTCGACGTGCGCTCGCCCGAGCACCGCAAGCTCGACCCGTTCACGATTCCCGGCGCGCAGTTCGCCGACGAGCGGCAGATCGGCGACATCGCCGCGCGCTATCCGCTCACGCAGAAGTTCGTCGTGTTCTGCTCGTGTCCGAACGAAGTGACGGCCGCGCTGATGGCGAAGCGCCTGCTCGACGCAGGCTTCACCGATGCGCTTGCGCTGCGCGGCGGCCTCGACGCATGGCGCGATACGGGCCGCCAGCTCACGTCGCTCGCGGAAGAGATGCCCGCCGCGAACGATCCGGTCGCGGGGCTGCACAAGCCGGCCTGATCGCACTGCTCGCAGGCCGGCCGCGCGATGCGGGGGGCCGTGCGCCCCCCTTCGATCAGAACGCGTGCAGCGGCAGGTTCACGACCAGACGATACTCGGTGTTGGTCGCATCCGAGTAGTGTGCCGAGCCGTTGTGCCACATCGCGATGAACGTGACCTTCGTGTCCTTCAGCTTGCCGCTCTGGAACGTGTACGACGGGATGAAGCCGAACTCGTGGTGACGGCCTTGCACCGGCGCGCCGTTGCTCCAGTAGATGCTCGACTTGGTCGGGTCGTTCGCCGCGCCCGCGCTGCCGTCCGCACCCCAGCCCGTCACGCCCCAGACCATTGCCTTGAAGCCCGGCAGGCCCGCTTCCTTGCCGTAGAACGTGTAACGCAGCTGCAGCGACTTTTCGTGCGGCGCGTTGTAGTCGACGTCCATCGAGTTGGTCAGGAAGATGCCATTCGTTTCGTTCAGGTAATCGAAGAACTGGTCGCCGAGCACCTGCTGGAAGCCGAGCAGCAGCTCGTGCGGGCCGTGCTGCGCGGCCACCGACAGGCTGTATGCGTTGTTGTCGATCTTGCCCTGCCGCGCATCGCCCGTGTCGTGCGTCGAATAGACGTTGCCGAAGCCCGTCCACTTGATCGTCTGCGGGCTGCCGATGCTGTGCTTCACCGACGCGTAGTACTGGTGCCACACGTCGTCGGCCTGGTTCGCATACAGCGCGACTTCGCCGTTCGGCGAGTAATCCCACGTGCCGCCGACATACGACAGGCGATTGATGCGCGTGCCGCCGTATTGCGTCGTCAGGTTGGTGAGCGTCGTATGACCGCGCGCGTCGGTCTTCGTGAAGCTGCCGGCCTCGAGCATCACGTTCTTGAATTCATTGCTGACGATCGTCGCACCGAGGAACGTCGGCGGCAGCGCACGGTTGTCGTGCTGCTCCATGAACGGGTTGTCGACGGCCTGCAGACCGTACTTGACCACCGTGTTCGAGATGCGCGCCTTGATGTCGTAGATGCCGGGGTAGGCCCACGCGAGCTGGTTGCCGCCGCCGCCGCCCTTCGCGATGTGCACCATGCTGCCGGCGCCCTGGCCGCCGTCGAGCTTCAGTGCCGCATACAGCGACGCGTCGAAGCCGATACCGATCAGGCCCGTCGTATAACCCGACTCGAAGTTCGCCATCGCGCCCTGGACCCACGCGTGGCGATGCGGGCCGCCCTTGTTGTCGAGCACGTCCGCATAGTTGCGGAACAGGAAGTCGAGATGGCTGTCGGCGATGAAGCCCTTCGACTTCGACTGGGCCGACGGTTCGTCGGGCGGCGTGACGGCCTGGGTCGCCTCGGCGTTGATGACGGCGTTCGGGGTCGTTGCCTGCGCAACGGCCGTGCCCGTGCCGGCGGCCGGCGCGGCCTGCGCGACCGTCAGCGGCGCGGGGGCTGCGTCGTCGGCGTGCGCGACGCCCGTCAGCGAGACGCCGGCGAGTGCCGGCAGTCCCCATGCAAGCAGCATCTTCGATGCCGTCCCGATCGTCTTCTGCTTTTTCATCGTGATTCTCGTCTTGTGTTGATATCGTCCACGCCGGTTGCGATCCGCTCCCGGCCCCCCGGCGTGCCCGGCTAAGGACGCGCCTGTACCCGCGGCGCGAAGATCGTTCGCGCCGTACCTACCCCTGTTGACCTGCCTGGTTTTATTTGTTGCGTTGCTTCAAATCACGCCGCGCCCGCGCGGATGCACGCGACACGCGCCGCCGACCCCTGCCGTACTTCCGGCAGCGGCACGTCCTGCGCGCACGCGTCGATCGCGACCGGGCAGCGCGTGCGGAACGCGCAGCCCGACGGCGGGTTGAGCGGCGAGGGCATCTCGCCCGCTAGCAGCATCGGACGGCGAGCACGCTCGCGCGCCGGCTCCGGCGTCGGCGCCGCATCGAGCAGCGCCTTCGTGTACGGGTGCTGCGGCACGCCGTACACGTCATGCCGCGTGCCGAACTCCATCACGCGGCCGAGATACATCACGAGCACACGCTGGCTGATCGCCTTCACCACGGCGAGATCGTGTGCAACGAACAGATAGGACAACGACAATTCCCGCTGCAGGTCGCGCAGCAGATTTACGATCTGCGCCTGGATCGACACGTCGAGCGCCGACACGGGTTCGTCGCAGATCACGAGCTTCGGCTCGCCGATCAGCGCGCGTGCGATGCCGACCCGCTGGCACTGCCCGCCGGAGAATTCGTGCGGATAACGCAGCAGGTGATGCGCGTTCAGGCCGACGCGTTCGAGCATCGTGACCACACGGCGGCGCACCTCGGTGCGGCCGAGGCCGGCGTGGTGCGTGACGAGCGGCTCGGCGACGACCTGCTCGATCGTCATGCGCGGATCGAGCGACGCGAGCGGATCCTGGAAGATCATCTGCACTTCGCGCCGCATCGCGTTGCCGCGCAGGTGATCGGGCACGACGGCTTCGCCGCGCCATTTCACGGTGCCGGCCGTCATCGGCACGAGGCCGATCAGCGCGCGCGCGAGCGTCGACTTCCCGCAGCCCGATTCGCCGACGAGCCCGACCGTCTCGCCGCGCTTCACGTCGAACGACACGCCGTCGACCGCGCGCAGCGTGCCCTTCGGCGACCACGGATAGCCGCCGAGCGGCACGCGGAAATGCACCTTCAGATCGTCGACGGACAGCAGCGTGTCGTCCGTCGCGCCGGCATCGCGGCTTTCATTGACGCTCATCGCAGACCTCCCGCCAGATCGGCCACCGGGCGGTGGCATGCGCGCACCGCGCCCACGGCGCCATAAGTTTCGAGCGCGGGGCGCGCGACGCCGCAGCGTTCTTCCGCATACGTGCAGCGCTTCGCGAACGCGCAGCCGGCCGGCGCGGTGCCGGGCATCGGCGGGTTGCCGGGAATCGCGACGAGCGGCGCATCGTCCGCATCGGTCAGGCGCGGCAGCGCGTTGAGCAGGCCGATCGTGTAAGGATGCGACGGCGTCGCGAAGATCGAATCGGCCGGCGCGTATTCGACGGTGCGGCCCGCATACATGACCATCACGTCGTCCGCGAGGCCGGCGACCACGCCCATATCGTGCGTGATCAGCACGATCGCGGTGCCGCGCTCGCGGTTCAGCTCGCGCAGCAGGTCGATGATCTGCGCCTGCACGGTCACGTCGAGCGCTGTGGTCGGCTCGTCGGCGATCAGGATTTCCGGCTCGGACAGCAGCGCCATCGCGATCATCACGCGCTGGCGCATGCCGCCCGAGAATTCGTGCGGATACATGCGGATGCGGCGCGCCGCGTCGGGAATGCGCACCGATTCGAGCGCCTCGATCGCGCGCTTGGTCGCTTCCTTGCGCGACAGCTTGCGATGCAGCTGCAGCGTCTCGGTCATCTGCCGCTCGATCGTCAGGAACGGATTGAGCGACGTCATCGGATCCTGGAAGATCATCGCGATCCGGTCGCCGCGCACCGCGTTCAGCGCGCGCGTATCCATCTCGAGCAGGTTGTCGCCGCGGTAGCGCGCGGTGCCGGTCGTCGTGCCGTTGCCGGCCAGCAGGCCGAGCAGCGCCATCACGGTCTGGCTCTTGCCGGAGCCCGATTCGCCGACGATGCCGAGCGTCTTGCCGGCTTCGAGCGAGAACGACACGCCGCTCACGGCGTCGATCGGCGGCGCGTCCTTGCGCGTGAAGCGCACGCCGAGGTTGTCGACTTCGAGTAGTGCACCCATCTCAGCGATCCTTCGGGTCGAGCGCGTCACGCAGGCCGTCGCCAACGAAGTTCACGCAGTAGAGCGTCACGCACAGCATGACGGCCGGGGCCAGCAGCAGCCACGGCATCGATTCCAGTTTCTGCGCGCCGTCCTGGATCAGCACGCCCCAGCTCGTCATCGGTTCCTGCACGCCGAGGCCGAGGAACGACAGCACCGATTCGGTCAGCACGATGTTCGGCACCGAAACAGTTGCATACACAACGACGACGCCAAGCAGGTTCGGCACGACGTGGCGCAGCACGATCGACGCCGGCGTCACGCCGATCGCGCGTGCCGCGTCGACGAATTCGCGGCTGCGCAGCGACAGCGTCTGGCCGCGCACGACACGCGCCATGTCGATCCACGAGAACGCGCTGATGGTCAGCACGACCAGCATGAACGAGCGGCCGAACAGGGTCATCATCAGGATTGCGATCAGCAGGTACGGGATTGCGTACATCATGTCGACGATGCGCATCATCACGGAGTCGACGCGGCCGCCCGCGAAGCCCGCGGTCGCGCCCCACGCGACGCCGAACAGGCCCGACACCAGCGTGCCGAGCAGGCCGACCTCGATCGACACGCGGCCGCCGATCAGCGTGCGCACGAGCAGGTCGCGGCCGAGCTCGTCGGTGCCGAACCAGTGCTGGTTCGTCCACGTCGGCGGGAGACTGATCGAGCCCCAGTCGCTTGCGGCGGGATCGGCCGCGAGCACCCACGGGCCGACGAAGCACGTGATCGTGATCAGTGCGAGCAGCACGAGGCTGAACACGGCCGCGCGGTTGTGAAGGAAACGCGCCATCGCAAGCGCGAGCGGCGAGCGCGAACGCGGCGGCGAGTCGGTCTGCACGGGCAGGCCGACGACGGGAGTAGTCGGAGTCATCGCAGTGCCTCGCTCAATAACGGATGCGCGGATCGAGCCACGCGTACGCGAGGTCGACCAGCAGGTTGAACAGCACCGCGCAGACGGTCGTCAGCACGACGAGGCCGAGCACGAGCGTGTAGTCGCGGTTGATCGCGCCGTTCACGACGAGCTGCCCGAGCCCAGGCAGCGCGAACACCGATTCGGTGACGACGGCTGCCGTGATCGACGAGATGCAGACCGTGCCGAACAGCGAAACGACCGGCATCAGCGCGGGCTTCAGCGCGTGGCGCAGCACGATCGTCGAGCCCGGCAGGCCTTTCGCGCGCGCGGTGCGGATGTAGTTGCTCGACAGCGTCTCGATCATCGAGCCGCGCATCACCCGCGCGAGCAGCGACATGTTGATGAAGGTCAGCAGCACGATCGGCAGCAGCCGGTACTGCCAGCCGCCGTCACCCCAGCCGCCCGCCGGCAGCCAGCCGTTGCCGGCCGAGGTTTTCAGCAGGATCGCGAAGATCCACACGAGCACCGGGCCGAGCACGAACGGCGGCACGACGTTGCCGATGTTGCCGATCAGCATCACGATGCGGTCGATGAAGCTGTCGCGGCGCACGGCCGCGACGGTGCCGAGCAGCACGCCGAGCCCGATCGAGATCGGGATCGACACGCCGCCTACGCCGAGACTCACCGGCAGCGCCTTGCGCACGAGATCGTTCACGGACCAGTCGACATAGCGAAACGACGGACCGAGATCGCCGTGCAGCAGCGCGTCGAGATACAGCAGGTACTGCTTCCACAGCGGCTGGTCGAGGTGGTACTTCGCGTTCAGGTTCGCGAGCGTTGCCGCGGAAAGCTGCTTCTCCGTATCGAACGGGCCGCCGGGCGTGAAGTGCAGCAGCAGGTAGCAGACGGTGACGACCGCGAGGATCGTCGGCACCGCCCACAACGTGCGCCTCAAAGCGTAGGCCAGCATGATCGCTCCGCTCAGTGCTTGATCAGGTACATGTCCTGCGAAGCACGCATGTCGATCACGTTCTTCAGCGAGTACCCGCCCACATAGGGCTTCACGAGACGGTCGGCCGAGTACTGGAACAGCGGCACCATCGGCGTGTCGTTCAGCGCGAGGTCGTGTGCCTGCGTGAGCAGCGCGGCACGCGCCTTGTCGTCGAGCTTCTGGTTGCCTTCGTCGACGAGTGCGTCGGCCTGCTTGTTGCAGTAGCCGACGGTGTTCTGCGCGCTGCCGCAACGCAGCAGGTCGAAGAACGTCATCGCGTCGTTGTAGTCGGCGAACCAGCCGTCGCGCGCGATCTGCACCTTGCCGTCATGCCGCTCCTTCATCAGCACCTTGAACTCGACGTTCTCGAGCTTGGTGTTGATGCCGAGCTTCGTGCGCCATTCCGACGCGGCGAACAGCGCGACCTTCTTGTGCAGGTCGTTGGTGTTGTAGGTCAGCGTGAACGACAGCGGCTTCGCATCCGAGTAGCCGGCCTGCTTCAGCAGGTTCTTCGCCGTCTCGACGCGCTTGGCCATCGGCCACGACGCCCAGTCCGGCGTGAACGGCTGCACGCCCTTCGTGCCGTTCGGCATCAGCCCGTACATCGGCTTCTCGCCGGCTTGCGTGAGCTTCGAGGTCAGCACCTCGCGATCGAGCACCATCGACAGCGCCTGGCGCACGCGCTTGTCCTTCAGCGCCGGATCGCTGTTGTTCAGGTAGTAGTAGTACGTCGCGAGTTGCAGGCCCTGACGCAGTTCGCCGCCGAACTGCTTGCTGACCTGCTGGAAGATCCCCGACGGAATCGAGTAGCTGTAGTCGATCTGGCCGGCCTGGTACATGCGCATCGCGGTCTCGTCGCTCTCGATCGGCAGGTACGTGACCTTGTTGATCACGACCTTCGGCGCGTTCCAGTATTTCGCGTCCTTCGAGATCACGATGCGGTTGTTCGGCTGCCAGTCGACCAGCTGGAACGGGCCGTTGCTGACGATGTTGCCCGGGCGCGTCCACGCGTCGCCGAGCTTCGTCACCGTGTCCTTGTTCACCGGCGCGAGCGGCACCATCGCGGTCAGCTCCGGGAAGAACGCGACGGGCACGTCGGTCGTCACCTCGAGCGTGTACGGGTCGACGGCGCGCACGCCGAGCGTCGACGGCGCGGCCTTGCCGGCGATGATGTCCTTCGAGTTCTTCACGAACTCGACGAGGATCGTGTATTTCGAGCCCGTCTTAGGATCGACGAGGCGCTGCCACGCATAGACGAAATCGGCGGCCGTCACCGGTTGGCCGTTGCTCCACTTCGCGTCGTGGCGAAGCTTGAAGATCCACGTCTGCGGCGTCTTGCGCTCCCACGACAGCGCGACGCCCGGCACGACCTGGCCGGCCGCATCGATGCGGGCGAGCCCTTCGAACAGGTCGAGGCCGATCGTGTTGCCGGTCCACGATTCGATGTGCGCGGGGTCGAGCGACTCGACCTCGGCAGGCACCTGTCGCGTCAGGTCCTGCTGAGGAGCGAGCGCGACGTTCGACGGAACGGTAACGGCGTGGGCGACGGGCGTCGTCAGGGCGAGCGCGGCCAGCACGGCCGACATGGCATGCAAGGATTTCATCGTGGCAGTCTTGAGAAAGTGGGTTCGGTGAGCGTCGCGCGGCGAATGCCGCGGATTACGCGTGAGACGCTGACGGGTGCAGCGATCGAGGAGGCCCGTGATTCCCGTATTTCATCTTAGTATTCCTTACGTTTCTTTCGACAGGCATCCCGTCTTGGAAACGAAGGAATACCTGTGCGTTAGAACAGCCTCGGCGTACCGACCCAGACCACCACCGACTCGATCTTCGCGGTGTTGACCCAGCTGTGCGGGACCGTCGACTGATAGTGCGAACTGTCGCCGGCCTGCAGGACGAACGTCTTGCCTTCCAGCGTCAGAGACACTTCCCCTTCAATCACATACAGGAACTCTTCTCCTGCATGTGTCGTCACTTCCGACCGCTTCTGCCCCGGCGGCAACCTCACGAGGATCGCCTCGAGCTGTCGCCCTTCGGATACGTTCGTCAGCCGCGCGAACAGGTTCGCCGAATCGGCAAACCCGAAGAAGCGCAACTGCTCGCCTCGGCAGACCGAGCGTTCCTCGCTCGGCGTATCCACGAAGTACTGCACCGTCACACCGAGCGCGTGCGCGATACCGGCCAGCGACGTCAGTGACGGCGACGCGAGCCCGCGCTCGACTTGAGACAGAAACGGCTTCGAAATCCCCGCGGCGGTAGCGGTGTCGTCGAGCGTGCGCTTGAGTCGTTGGCGCAACGCGCGAATCTTGCTGCCCAGTACGGCGGCAGCGTCTGCTGACCGCGAGTTTTCAGTGGGGGGAACCATAGCAGGCCGAAAAGTGATCGTCAAAAAATGTTTGATGGAAAATAACTAAGTTAGATCGATATAGCTTAGTCTTCAGGTTCGCACACGCCTTCGGCGTTGAGCCCGGTGCGCTAAACAGGGCACGAAGCAAGCGAAACGACGCGCTATCTTGCCAGACTCGCCGGCTTCACAGGCAAGCTGCAAGCGGCTCTCCGGGAATCTTCGGAGGGCCCGCCCAGAAGTTTACAAATAGATGATGAGACGAATCTTCCTGAAAGTTGCTGCCATATCGGGAGTTTCCCTAAGTGGCGCATACCGGACGCACCGGACCGGCGAACGTTACCATCCGCGCGCCGGTCGGGGTCGCTCCCCGCCTCATCGGGCGGTGTTCGCTCCCGGCCCGGGCTAACCGCCCGACTGTTCCATCGCCGATGCCAAGCCTACCCGGCCCATTGTGCACAGGCGCCAGTTAGACCCAAGACGACGCGTGATCCGTGCCGTCCGTTTCAACCGAGATTGATGATGCATTCACCTGTTTCACAAACCCGATCGTTCACGACGGTCTTCCTCATCGAAATGTGGGAGCGCTTCGGCTACTACGGCATGGCCGCGCTCCTGGTCCTCTTCATGGTCGACCGGCTCGGTTTCACCGACAGCCATGCGAACCTGACCTGGGGTGCGTTCACCGCGCTCGTCTATGCGGCACCGTCGATCGGCGGCTGGATCGGCGACAAGGTGCTCGGCGCCCGCCGCACGATGATCATCGGCGCGGCCGTGCTGTGCGCCGGCTACCTGATGCTCGCGGTACCGAACGATCACCTGACGTACATGTACGCGTCGCTCGGCGTGATCGTCGTCGGCAACGGCCTGTTCAAGGCCAACGCAGCGAACCTCGTGCGCCGCATCTATGAAGGCGACGATGCGCGCATCGACAGCGCGTTCACGATCTACTACATGGCGGTCAACATCGGCTCGACGGTGTCGATGCTCGCGACGCCGTGGATCAAGGATCACTGGGGCTGGCACGCCGCGTTCGCGGTCTGCTGCGGCGGCATGCTGCTCGCGATCCTCAACTTCATGCTGATGCACCGCACGCTCGCGCATGTCGGCTCGCAGCCGGACGAACAGCCGATCCGCTGGAAGCGCCTCGGCGCGGTCGCGGCAGGCGGCGTCGCGCTCGCGCTGATCACGCTGTACGTGCTGCAGCACAAGCAGCTCGCGGTCGCCAGCGTGTGGACGGCAGCGTTCGCGATCCTCGCGATCTTCGCGTACATGATCGCGAAGTCGGAGCGCTCGGAACGCGCGGGCCTGATCGCGGCGCTCGTGCTGATCGGCCAGGTGATCCTGTTCTTCATCTTCTACGTGCAGATGTCGACGTCGCTGACGCTGTTCGCGCTGCGCAACGTCGATCCGCGCTTCATCCTGTTCGGCACGACGCTGTTCACGTGGAGCGCCGCGCAGTTCCAGGCGCTGAACCCGATCTGGATCATGCTGCTGAGCCCGGTGCTCGTGTGGGTCTACAACGCCGTCGCGAAGGGCGGCCGCGACCTGCCGGTCGCCGCGAAGTACGCGCTCGGCTTCGGCGCGGTCGCCGCGGGCTACCTGGTGTTCACGATCAGCGGCCGCTACGCGGTCGACGGCCGCGTGTCGTCGTGGTTCATGGTGTGGGGCTACGGCCTTTACTCGCTCGGCGAACTGCTGGTGAGCGGCCTCGGCCTCGCTATGATCGCCCGCTATGTGCCGGCGCGCATGAGCGGCTTCATGATGGGTGCGTATTTCGTCGCGACGGGCGTGTCGCAGTATCTCGGCAGCGTCGTCGCGAACTTCGCGCAGATGCCGTCGCACGAGCTGCCGGCCACCGAATCGCTGCCGCTCTACCTGTCGCTGTTCGAGAAGCTCGGCTGGCTCGCCGCGATCGGCATGCTGCTCGCGCTGCTGCTGCTGCCGCTGATGAACCGCCTGTCGCGCCAGCATCAGCGCTGCGCGGAAGAGCGGCGCGAGGAAGCGCTGCAGGCGCAGGCCGTCACCGCGGCCCAGTAAGTACTATCCCTTGGCGTGCGGCATGCACGCCACATTCCCCTGCCGGTTGCGCGATCGCGTCCTACACTGGTGGAAACGCATCCGATCCGTCGCGATGCGCACTGGCGGGAGAAGATCATGAAAAGCAAGACCACGAGGCTGCTGAGGATACTGTCGGACATCCGGCACGCTCAGCGCTGCACCGCGATTCGCGCCGCCCGCGCCGCGGCCGAAGCCGACGCGGTACTCGCGGAGCGCGACGACCCGGCGCCGGACGACCGAGACGACGCCGAATCCGACGACGCAACCGCCGTTCCCCGCTCCCGTATCGGCTCACCTCACTGACGCCGCGCGGCACGTTGCGTGCCGCACGCGCCTCTTCCCGCGCCGCTCACGCGGCCGCACTGCGCCACCGCGCGATCCACGTTCCCGAACCGGCCACGGCCATCATCAGCCCGAGCGCGCATGCGTCGGCCACGAGGCCCACGCCGACGTGCCGCAGATCGGCGCCGTGCGCGACCGGGTGCAGCAGCGAATCGATGACGAGCGAAATCGCCGCGCCCGCGACGAAGCAGATCAGCCCGCGCTGGCCGATCGCGACGACGGGCCGCACGCCCTGCGCGATCCGCGCAATCCAGCCGTAGCGCACGCAATCGGCCATCAGCCACGCGACGGCCGCGAAGCTCACGACGCGCGGCAGCGCGAGATCGCGCTTGAGCACGCCTTCGGGCAACGGCAGCCCGGAGAACAGCTTGTAGCTCGCACAGCCGAGCACGACCGCGCACGCGACGCCGGTCGCCGCGGCGCCCCACCGCCCGAGCGCGATGCGCCGGTAGAACGGCTGGCAGCGCGCGAGCACGCCGGCGACGAACATCAGTTGCCATGCAAACGGGTTGAAGCTCCAGCGAAAGCCGTCGGTGTCCAGCAGCTCGGGGCCGAGCCAGCCCGCCGCCAGCCACGACGCGACGCCGAGCGCGACCAGCAGCCACGGATGGCGGCGCGCGAACGGCACGAGCACCGGCGACGCGAGCGCGAACAGCACGTACATCGGCAGTACCGACGCGAGATACGGCTGGCGCTGGAACGTCAGCAATTCGGCGAGGCCCGTGAGCGGCGAAGCAAGCATCACGCTGACGTCGTCGAGCGCGAGGTTCGGCGCATCGATCCCGTAGTGATCGAGCACGGCCGACACGACGAGCATCAGCGTCGATGTCGCGAGAAACGCGCGGTAGATCTGCATCGCGCGGCGCACGAACCGGCGCTGCGCGGCGCGCGCGCCCTGCCGTTCGGCGATCGCGCCGTACGCGCTCGCGGTCGCGAAGCCGCCGAGAAAGACGAACACCTCGGCCGCGTCGCACAGCGCGAACGCGTGCAGCGTCATGCGCGACAGCACGCTCGCGCCGATGTGATCGACGACGATCATCAACAGCACGAGCCCACGGAAGAAATCGACTTCGATCAGGCGGCCGCTGTGCGACGGCTGGACCGCGACGGACGACGGCATGCTCAACGACATGAGCGCACCTGCGCAACGGCGGCGCGACAGGCGCCGGGGAATGGATCGGGAATGAGAAGGCGAGCGCGATCAGCGGCGATGCGCGTATGCCCGCATCGCGCCAAACCAGCCGGCCAGGCACGGAGATGACCGTTCATTGGAAAGCTGCATACGAAGGGAAGTCGGTCAGGCCAGTCTAATGGCCGATCCGGGGAGACCCTAAGTAACAAAATGCAACCGAATCTTCTGTTCGATTACAAGCGTGAGACCGGCGACATGAAGCGGGCAGCGCCGCCAGATTCACGCCAGCGCGTCGCCAGTTTGCGGTCAGTATCGATGTGTTCGATCACGGTTCGACCGCTGTTCGATCGTCGAGCGATACACGATGCGCGGCACGTCCCGCGCGGCCGCCGCACCGCGATCGAGATCGAAACTTATCCGCGCGCGGGCAAGCGCCGCATCAGCATTGCGCTGTGCCATGCGGTCAGCGCGACGGCGACCCAGATCGGCCCGTATGTCGCGAGCTTCGCGACGCTCAGCGTCTCGCCGAGCAGCAGCAGCGACACCGCGACGAGCAGCACGGGCTCGACGTAGCCGAGAATCCCGAACAGCGCCATCGGCAGCATCCGGCTCGCCTTCAGGTAGCTCGCGAGCGCGAGCGTGCTGAGCACGCCGAGCCCCGGCAACAGCGCGGCCCACAGCACCGGATTGCTCGCGACGCGCGTCGTGCTCGCCGCGACCATCGCAAACGCGAACGGGCACAGCAGCACGATCTCGATCGCGAACGCGGCCAGCGAATCCGCGTTGATCCGGCGGCGCAGCACGAAATACGGCGGATAGCCGAGCGCGACGACGAGCGTCGGCCACGCGAACGCGCGCGTCGCCCACACTTCGTGCACGACGCCGAGCGCGGCGCACGCGACCGCCGCCCATTGCAGCGGGTCGAGGCGTTCGTGATAGTAGAAGCGGCCGACGAGCACCATCGTCAGCGGCAGCAGGAAATAGCCGAGCGACACCTCGAGCATGCGGCCGTGCAGCGGCGCCCACAGGAACAGCCACAACTGCAGGCCGAGCAGCGCCGCGCTCGCGGGCAGCGCGATCAGCAGACGCCAGTCGCGCACGCTGCGCCGCGCGAGGTCGACGAGCGCGGGCCAGCGGTCGCGCAACGCGATCAGCGCGAGCGCGCCCGGCGCGGTCCACAGTACGCGCCACGCGAAGATGTCGAGCCCGGTGAGCGGCGCGAGCAGCTTCGCGTAAACCGACATCAGCGCGAACAGCGTCGATGCCATCACCGACAGCATGAGGCCGCGCCCGGCTTCCGGATACCCCGTCATGGTTGTCGTGCGCCTGTTACTGCTGCTGGAAACGCTCGAAGCGCCTTTCGGTCCGGCGTTCCTCGAACGTCACCTCGGTCACGCGCGCGGCCGGCGGCCCGTGGCGCAGCCACGCGAGCATCCGGTCGATCTGCGCGCCGGGGCCCTGGATCATCGCCTCGACGCTGCCGTCCTCGAGATTCGCGACCCAGCCGCGCAGCTTCAGCGCATGCGCCTCGCGCACCGTCGCATGACGGAAGCCGACGCCCTGCACGACGCCGCGCACCCGCACGTAGTAGGTCTCGATCCGTTCGTCCAGTTCATTGCGGCTCATCGCGTCGCCCTCCCGTTGCATTCAAGCCCGGCATTGTAGTCGGGTCGGCCGCTTCGCACACGCGTGCGGCGGACCGGCCGCACGCCGCCACGCAAGCACGGCCCGCCGGGGCGCCGGCGTTGCGTCGCCGCACGCGCCGACCACGTACAATCTCGCCGACGCTCAACCGCCGCGCCGCTCGCGCGCGGCCCTGAAGGAAACGCATGACTGATACCTCCCGCGATCTCGTTCTCGTCACCGGCGCGTCCGGTTTCGTCGGCTCGGCCGTCGCGCGCATCGCGCAGCAGAAAGGCTTTGCGGTGCGCGTGCTCGTGCGCCCGACCAGCCCGCGCACGAACGTCGCGGATCTCGACGCCGAGATCGTCACCGGCGACATGCGCGACGAGGCGTCGATGCGCGCCGCGCTGCGCGGCGTGCGCTACCTGCTGCACGTGGCGGCCGACTACCGGCTGTGGGCGCCCGATCCCGACGAGATCGAGCGCGCGAACCTCGAAGGCGCGGTCGCGACGATGCGCGCGGCACGCGCCGAAGGCGTCGAGCGGATCGTCTATACGAGCAGCGTCGCGACGCTGAAGGTCACGAGCGCGGGCGACCCGTCCGACGAAAACCGGCCGCTCACGCCCGAGCAGGCGATCGGCGTCTACAAGCGCAGCAAGGTGCTCGCGGAACGCGCGGTCGAGCGGATGATCGCCGACGAAGGGCTGCCGGCCGTGATTGTCAACCCGTCGACGCCGATCGGCCCGCGCGACGTGAAGCCGACGCCGACCGGCCGCATCATCGTCGAAGCCGCGCTCGGCAAGATTCCCGCGTTCGTCGACACGGGGCTGAACCTCGTGCACGTCGACGACGTCGCGCACGGTCACTTCCTCGCGCTCGAGCGCGGCCGGATCGGCGAGCGCTACATCCTCGGCGGCGAGAACCTGCCGCTGCAGCAGATGCTGGCCGACATCGCGCAGATGACGGGCCGCAAGGCGCCGACGATCGCGCTGCCGCGCTGGCCGCTGTACCCGCTCGCGGTCGGTGCCGAAGCGGTCGCGAAGTTCACGAAGAAAGAGCCGTTCGTCACCGTGGACGGGCTGCGGATGTCGAAGAACAAGATGTATTTCACGTCCGCGAAGGCCGAGCGCGAGCTCGGCTACCGTGCGCGCCCGTACCGCGAAGGGCTGCGCGATGCGCTCGACTGGTTCGGCTCGGCGGGGTACCTGAAATAACACAAAGCGGCGCGCGGCGCGCCGCCTTGCGCACTTTGTTACACGTCGCGCGCGGACCGGCACCGGCGCAGCGGTTAAAATCGCGGGTCTTACGCAGAGAAGACACGCATGAACCTGAACGATCAGATCGATTCGCTCAACGCGGGCGTCGATCAGCTCCTCCACGATCACCACGCCGCGCAGCAGGCGGCCCGCAGCGCGGAAGCCTTCGCGCGCGCCGCAGCAGCGGAAGCCCAGGCCGCGGCGCAACGTCACGCCGCCGCGGAAGCCGAAGCGCAGGCCGCAGCGCAGCGCCACACGGCGGCAGCCGCCGAGGCCGAAGCCGCGCAGCAGCGCCACGCGGAAGCCACCGCCGCCGCCGAAGCCGCCGCCCACCGTCATACGGATGCCGCCGCGCAAGCCGAGGCCGCCGTGCTGCGCCATACGGAAGCCACCGCACGGACCGAAGCACTCGCGCAACGTCATGCGGATGCCGAAGCCGCATCGCAACGACACGCAGCCGCGATCGCCGAAGCCGAGGCCGCCGCGCAACGCCATGACGCCGCTGCGACCGAAGCCGATGCGGCCGCGCAGCGCCATGCGGCAGCGGCCGCCGAAGCCGAGGCCGCCGCGAAGCGTCACGCGCAAGCGACCGCCGAAGCCGAAGCAGCCACGCAGCGCCATACAGCCGCGATCGCCGAGGCCGAAGCGCTCGCGCAGCGTCACGCGGAAGCGATCGCCGAAACGCAGGCCGCCGCGCAGCGTCATGCCGATGCGACCGCCGAGGCCGAAGCCGTCACGCAGCGTCACGCCGAAGCGATCGCGCAGGCCGAAGCCGCCGCGCAACGCCACGCCGACGCCACCGCGCAGGCCGAAGCCCTCACGCAGCGCCATGCCGAAGCGATCGCGCAAGCCGAAGCCGCCGCACAGCACCACGCGAAGGCCGTCGCCGACGCCGAAGCGCTGGTCGAGGCCGTCGTCAACGAAGCCGCGACGAACGCGGTTGCCGCCCCGGCCGTTGCCGCCGAAACCGTCGAACCGGCACCGGCGGACACGCCGGCGGCGGAACCGGCTGTGAACGCATCCGCGCCGGCTGCGGCCGATACGACAGCCGACGCCGGAACCGCGATCGTCGCGCCGGCGCAAGCCGAAGCCGAAACCGAAGCCGCCGCCGCCCCGGCCGACAAGGCGACGCTGCACGTGGCGCGGCCGTCGCAGAACGAGATCGCGCTGACCATCAACGGCGAATCGATCACGCTGAATCCGGACCAGCTCGGCCAGCTGATCGAGGAACTGGCGCATGCGCGCGCGTCGATGCAGCCGGAACCGCCGCAGGGCATCCCGCCCGGCTGGCGTTTCGTGTCGACGAAGAACCCGATGATGGCCGTGCAGAAGCAGTCGAACGGCGACCGCCTGCTGGTCGCCCGCCACACCGGCTTCGGCTGGGTGCCGTTCACGTTCTCGCCCGACGTGGTGATCCAGATGTACATGATGCTGACCCAGCGGTAAGCACCGGCAGGCAGCACCGCCGAAAACGACACAGCCCGACCGGTTTCCACCGATCGGGCTGTTTGCTTTCCGGCTGCCGGAACGGCAGCGTCCCGGGACGCGCGCCAACGGCGCGCGAAACGCTCAGCGCTCCACCGGCGCCTGCACGCGCGCCTTCCACTGGCCGCCCTTGCCGCGCCAGTAGCGCCACGCGGACGCGAACGTCGCGCCGACGTAGAACAGCGCGACGAGCGGCAGCGCGGGCGCCCACAGCGGCGAGCGCCGGTAGTAGCGCAGCATCGGCGCATACGCGGCGCACATCGACGCCCACGCGAGCCACGCCGGCCACGCGCGCGCGCCGTACGCGAGCGCCGCGACGGGCGGCACGAGGTAGATGATCGCCATCCCGAGCAGCGTGCCGGCCAGCAGCAGCGGCGAATAGTGCAGCTGCGTGAACGCGGTGCGCGCGATCATGTTCCAGATGTCGCGCCAGCTGTCGTACGGGCGCAGCGACACGCTGCGGTCGGCCAGGTCGAGCCGGATCGGATGGCGGCCGCTGCCGCGATGCTTGATCTGCGCGGCGAGGCTGCAGTCGTCGATCAGCGCACCGCGGATCGACTCGATGCCGCCCGCTTCCTCAAGCGCCGTGCGCTTCACGAGCATGCAGCCGCCCGCGGCGCCGGCCGTCCGGTTGCGCGGGTTGTTGATCCACGAGAACGGGTAGAGCTTCGCGAAGAAGAACACGAACGCCGGGATCAGCGCCTTTTCCCAGAACGAATCGCAGCGCAGCCGCACCATCAGCGACACGAGATCGCGGTGCTCGGCCTGCGCGCGCGTGACGAGCTGCGCGACGGCATCGGACGGGTGGCCGATGTCGGCATCCGTCAGCAGTAGGTAGTCGGCCGGCAGGCCGAGCGTCTGCACCGCGGCGATCCCCTGCGACTGCGCCCACACCTTGCCCGACCAGCCGCCCGGCAGCGGCTTCGCGGCCAGCACCGTCAGCCGGTCGGCGCGGTTGATCGCGAGCGCCGCAGCACGGGCCGCGTCGGCGGTGCCGTCGTCGCTGTGGTCGTCGACAATGATCAGATGAAAGTCGCCCGGATAATCCTGCTCGAGCAGCGAAGTCGCCGCGCGGGCGATCACGTCGGCCTCGTTGCGCGCCGGCACGACCGCGACGACGGCCGGCCAGCCCGCGTCGGCCGCCGCACCGCGCGCGTCGGGCGGCAGCGGCCGCGCCGGCACCGCGCGCCAGAAGCCGCCGCGCGCGACGAGCAGCACGATCCAGATCATCAGCGACAGGCCGGACACCAGGAAAGCGATCACCAGCATCATCGGCGCGCCTCCGGCCGGACGCCGGCGTTTTGAATGGGGGTCAGGAACAAAACGCCCGAAACCGCTCGGGCGGCCGGGCAATACGCGTAAGAATCGACGGTCATCGAATGGCCTTGAAATGAGCGCGACGCCGGGCAGCCGGAGCGGCCGCCCGCGAAACCGCGTAGTTTACTGGGTTCCGCGCGCGCCAGCGCCGACGCGGCTCTCACGCAATTGCAACACGGAAGATACGGCACCAGAGCAAGGACTGCCCGATAGGGTTAAAATGCGCGATTAATTCGGGGTTCCGGGGCCTGGTCTGGCCGGTTCGTTCCTGCCTTCATAACTTCAAGCCGGGGCGATCGAGTTGGTGCCAGCTCTTCGAACCCCGGCGTCTGTCGTCGGAGTTCGCTCACTTATGCGAGTCATCCTTGCCCAGCCCCGCGGCTTTTGTGCGGGGGTTGTCCGTGCGATCGAGATCGTCGATCGCGCGCTGCAACAGCACGGCGCGCCGGTTTATGTGCGTCATGAGATCGTTCATAACCGGCATGTCGTCGAAAACCTGCGTAATAAAGGGGCACGATTCGTTGAGGAACTCGACGAGGTGCCGCACGGCGCTGTCGCGATCTTCAGCGCGCACGGTGTCGCCCAGACGGTCGAGCGCGACGCGGAAACGCGCGGGCTCGACGTGCTCGACGCGACCTGCCCGCTCGTCACGAAGGTGCACGTGCAGGGCCGCCAGTATGTCGCGGCGGGCCGCCGGCTGATCCTGATCGGCCACGCGGGCCACCCGGAAGTCGAGGGTACGATCGGCCAGATTCCGGCCGAGGTGATCCTCGTGCAGAGCGAAGCCGAAGTCGCGACGCTGACGCTGCCCGTCGATACGCCGGTCGCGTACATCACGCAGACCACGCTGTCGGTCGACGATACGCGCGGCATCATCGAAGCGCTGCAGCGCCGGTTCACCGACCTGGTCGGCCCGGACACGCGCGACATCTGCTATGCCACACAGAATCGCCAGGCCGCCGTGCGCGAGCTGAGCGAACAGGTTGACGTGCTGCTCGTCGTCGGCGCGACGAACAGCTCGAACTCGAACCGCCTGCGCGAGATCGGCACCGAAAGCGGTGTGCCGAGCTATCTCGTCGCCGACGGCTCGGAAGTGAAAGCCGAATGGTTTGCGGGCGTGCAGACGGTCGGCCTGACCGCCGGCGCGTCGGCGCCCGAAGAGATGGTCGAGGATGTAATCGGCGCGCTGCGCGCGCTGGGGCCCGTCGATGTCGCGACGATGGCGGGCCGTGAGGAAAAAGTCGAATTCAAGCTGCCGGCGAAGCTCACGCAAGCTGTCGCCCGCGAAGTTTAAGGAGGACATCCCTTGTCTATTCCGCTGCTCCAGCAAGTCCGTGTCGGCGCGTATATCGTGCGCCAGCACCTGTCCGGCAACAAACGCTATCCGCTCGCGCTGATGCTCGAGCCGCTGTTCCGCTGCAACCTCGCGTGCAACGGCTGCGGCAAGATCGATTATCCGGACCCGATCCTGAACCAGCGCCTGTCCGTCGAGGAATGCCTGCAGGCCGTCGACGAGTGCGGCGCGCCCGTCGTGTCGATCGCCGGCGGCGAACCGCTGCTCCACAAGGAGATGCCGGAAATCGTCAAGGGCATCATGAAGCGCAAGAAATTCGTGTACCTGTGCACGAACGCGCTGCTGATGGAAAAGAAGATGGACGACTACGCGCCGAGCCCGTATTTCGTCTGGTCGGTCCACCTCGACGGCGACCAGCAGGCGCACGATCACTCGGTGTCGCAGGAAGGCGTGTACGACAAGGCCGTCGCGGCGATCAAGGAAGCGAAGCGCCGCGGCTTCCGCGTGAACATCAACTGCACGCTGTTCAACGATGCGGTGCCCGAGCGCGTGGCGAAGTTCTTCGACACGCTGGGGCCGATCGGCGTCGACGGCATCACGGTGTCGCCGGGCTACGCGTACGAGCGCGCGCCGGATCAGCAGCACTTCCTGAACCGCGACAAGACGAAGAACCTGTTCCGCGAAATCCTGAAGCGCGGCGAAGGCGGCAAGCGCTGGTCGTTCAGCCAGTCGTCGCTGTTCCTCGACTTCCTGGCCGGCAACCAGACGTACAAGTGCACGCCGTGGGGCAACCCGGCGCGTACGGTGTTCGGCTGGCAGAAGCCGTGCTACCTGGTCGGCGAAGGTTACGTGAAGACCTTCAAGGAACTGATGGAAACGACCGAGTGGGACAACTACGGCGTCGGCAACTACGAGAAGTGCGCTGACTGCATGGTCCACTGCGGCTTCGAGGCAACGGCCGTGATGGACACGATCGCGCACCCGCTGAAGGCGCTGCGCGTGAGCACGAAGGGCATCAAGACCGACGGCCCGTTCGCACCGGACATCTCGATCGCGAAGCAGCGCCCGGCCGAGTACGTGTTCTCGCGCCACGTCGAGATCAAGCTCGAGGAAATCCAGCGCGCCGGCAAGGGCAAGCTGCAGAAGCCGGCGAAGCCGGCAACGGCGGCTTAAGCTTAAGCGCATTTCGCCGCGCGGCGGCCGTGCCTCCGCGCCGGCGGGCATGAATGAAGCGCCACGGAGTTCGCTCCGTGGCGCTTTTGTTTTGGGCCGCTGGATTGTGCCCGCACCACGTTGTCGCGGCGACCGCGCAATCGCCGACGTCGCGCGATTGCATCGGCCGCGCCGGTGCGGCCGGCCCTGTCTCCTCCATCCTCCCTGCAAAACCGGCGCGCGGCACTACGCAACCAGCGATGCGGCCGCGTTCATACGCATCTTCTCCGCCGCGCTCGCGACGAGCGCCGGCTGGCCGCTCGTCGCGAACACGCAGACATGACGCCACAGCTCGGCAAGCCGATGCCGCGTAAGCGTCGCAACGCAGGTATCGTGCGCCGCAAGCACGCGCTCGAGCACTGCGCATTCGTCGTCGCGCAGCGCCCATGCGCCGCTTTGCGCCGCGCGCGCCACGCCCGCATCGAGCGCACGCTCCGCGTCGACGCACAGGTCGATGTCCGCGCCCCCGCACACCGCATCGTCGATCGCCAGGAACACCAGATAGACGCTCGTGCGCAACCGCATCAGCAGCGCCTCGTTGCCATGCTCGCCGCGCAGCGCGACGAGCGCCATGTGGCATTTCAGCGAGATGTCGCGTGCATGCGCGGGCGGCAGCGGCAGCAGCCATTCGCGGGTCAGCGGCACGCGGCGACGGTTCTTCCGGCCGGCCTTCATGATTCGCGCTCGCCCTCGGCAGCATCGCTCGACGCGAAATCCGGCCACGCGGCGCGACACGCGGTCGTGCCGCGCCCCGCAGTGCGGTTGTCCTTCGCACGGCGCCGCGCGCCGTGCCCGTCGTTGCGTCGCGGCGTCGCTCGCGCATCCGGCAACCGGCTCGGTGCCGACGCGCGCGCGACGTTGGCGGATCGAAGCTGGCAAGCCATGCTCGTCTGCCGCATCAGAACGTGTTCTCGCCTTTCAGGTAGTACGCGGTCTTCACGAAGAACGCCTTGACCGGATGGCCGCCCTGCACGTCGCGCGCGGCGCGCGCTTCCATCGCGGCCCGCTCTTCGCGCGACCGGTCGGGCACCGGATTGCGGACACGTTCGAGCGCACGCTGCATCGCGAGCGGATAGTTCTGGTTGCCGGCCGTCGTCGCGCGATAGCCGGCACGGGTCATCTGCATCAGTTGCGCGTCGGTTTCGGCGCGCGCCGCCGACCAGCTCAGCCGCGCGGCATTCGACTGCCAGTCGGAGCCGGCCGACTGCGCAAAACTGACGGCGGGCAGCGCAACGAGTGCGCAGGAAAGAACAGCAACGGGAACGAGGGATCGCATGGTGGCCTCCAGATGGTTGTCCCCGCATCGATCGCGATCGTCGATGCGTTGAAACCATCGTATGTCGCGCCGCATTCCGCTTGAATAGCCGATTTCGCAATTGATATTTTCAGCCTTGCATTCGGCGTGCGATCTGCGTCATTCCCCCATCCCGCCGAAACGGAATTTCTTTATTTCATTCAACTGCCTGATTGCATTTTTCCGGTTGCCTCAAAGCACGCTCGCACCGCTTTTTCAATTTCCGAAATGACGTGTTGCCGGTGCCACCCCGGCCAGCGCACGTGCCGGCGCGGCTTCCGGCGTGATATCGCGCATGCCGATACCACAAGCCCGGTTTCGTCGGATCAAACGGTTCTTCTGATACAGGACAAATCATCGGCTTCGGATTGCCGGACCGTGACACGACGCATACGGCAAGGACGCGCGATAATCACGCATCGGCCGTTTCGCACGGCGCTTCATGCATTCCCATTTTTATCGAGTCCTTCCATGGCTGCCCTCGACACCACCGCCATCGACAGTTGGCACGCGCACGTCTATTTCGATGCGGCCAGCCGCGACGCGGCCTGGGCGTTTCGCCAGGTCGTCGACGAACGGTTCGGCGCGGTCATCGAACTCGGCCGCTTTCACGAACGCCTCGTCGGCCCGCATCCGGCATGGTCGTACCAGATCGCGTTCGACGCCGCGCGATTCGACGACATCGTGCCGTGGCTCGTGCTGAACCACGGCGCGCTCGATATCTTCCTGCATCCGAATACCGGCGACGACCTGCGCGACCATCGCGATTGCGCGGTGTGGATCGGCAAATCCTATGTGCTGAATCTCGACGCGCTGGCCGGATAAGGTCTGACGCGCGGCCGCCTTCAACCAGGGCCGCATCCACGTTTCGGGCCGACGTGAAACGTCTCGCGGCGTCGCGCCCATACAGTGGGTTCCGTTATCGACACTTCAGGGAACCCGCCATGACACACGCCGACGCCGATGCCCGGCGCATCCATGCAGGCTGGCACGCCGCCGTCGTCGCTCGCGATCTCGATGCGCTGATGTCGCTGTACGCGGACGACGCGGTGCTCGAAACACCGCTCGCCGTCGTCACGCTGCCCGACCACGGCTCGGGCGTGCTGCACGGCAAGGCCGCGATCGGCGAGTTCTTCGCGGCCGGCCTGCGCAATCCGGGCAACAGGCTCGGACGCTGGTACCGGACCGGGTCGTTCTTCTCGAACGGCCGCCAGCTCACATGGGAATATCCGCGCGAAACGCCGGAAGGCGACCAGGTCGATCTCGTCGAGGTGATGGATCTGCGCGACGGGCTGATCGCGCATCATCGCGTGTACTGGGGATGGGTCGGCTTTCTCGCGCTGCAAGCCGCGATGCTGGCGCCCGACCGCGCCTGACGGCCACCGGCGAGCGGGCCGCGGCCATGACCGCCGCGCGCCGACAGCGCATTCCGCTCACGCCACATACATCGCGACACTGACGAACTGGCACAGGCTGCCGGCCAGCACGAACAGGTGCCAGATACCGTGCCCGTGACGGATGCGTTCGTCGTTGATGAAGAAGTAAATCCCGGCGCTGTAGATCACGCCGCCGGCCACGAGCCACGCGGTGCCCACCGGCGGCAGCGCATGGATCAGCGGGCGCACCGCGACGAGCGCGAGCCAGCCCATCAGCACGTACAGGATCATCGACAGCATGCGCGTGCGCCGCCCGAGCGTCAGTTCCTGCACGATGCCCAGCACGGCGAGCCCCCAGCTCACACCGAACAGCGACCAGCCCCACGGGCCGCGCAACGTGACCAGCGTAAACGGCGTGTAGCTGCCGGCGATCAGCAGGTAGATCGCCGAATGGTCGCATTTCTGCAGGATCGCTTTCAGGCGCGGGTTGCGCACGCTGTGGTACAGCGTCGAGATCGCATAGAGCAGGATCAGCATCGCGCCGTACACGCTGAAGCTCACCACCTTGTACGGGTCGCCTTCGAGCGCGCCCATCGTCACGAGCGCCACGAGGCCCGCCACCGACAGCACCGCGCCGACGAGATGGGAAATGCTGTTGAAACGCTCACCGACATGCACGACGTGTTCTCCTGCGGGTTCACCGGGGAAAAATGAGTTCTATGATACCGGCCGCCGGACGTTGCCGTGCTGCGCGCCGGCAAACGACGCGGCGATATCCGCGACAGGCGCGCCGTCTGCCCCGCCAAAGAAAAAGCGCCGCGAAATCCATCGCGGCGCTTCCTTGTAAATCACAGAACCCTTTCACCGGCCCGGTTCAGCAGCACTTCCCTGCTCCCGACCCGTACCGCGCATTCTGACGCTCGCGGAAAAATTCCTCGTACGTCATCGGCTCGCGGTCCGGATGGGTTTCGCGCATGTGCGCGACATAGGTGTCGTAGTCGGGCAGGCCGACCATCAGCCGCAACGCCTGCCCGAGGTAACGCCCCGCGCTGCGCAGGTCGCTGCCAAGATCGCTGAACATCGCGGCCTCCCCTTAACGTCCGCTGCCGAGCGCCTGCGCGGCCGGCATCGCTTCGTACGGCGTCTCGCGCACGGTCGGCTTCGACTCGCGGCGCGCGCGCAGCACGGCGATCACGCCGTACACCGCGATGCAGATGACGACGAAGATGAACAGCCCGGCCAGCGCCGCATCGATATAGTCGTTGAAGATGATCCGCTTCATCTGCGCGATCGACTTGGCCGGCGCGAGCACCTTGCCTTCGTCCACCGCGGCCTGCAGCTTCGCGGCGTGCGCGAGGAAGCTGACCTTCGGGTTCGCGTCGAAAATCTTCTGCCAGCCGGCCGTCAGCGTGCAGATCAGCAGCCATGCCGTCGGCACGATCGTCACCCATGCATAGCGCTCGCGCTTCATCTTGAACAGCACGACGGTGCCGAGCACCAGCGCGATCGCGGCGAGCATCTGG
Source organism: Burkholderia sp. NFPP32 (assembly GCF_900119325.1). Classification (NCBI taxonomy): domain Bacteria; kingdom Pseudomonadati; phylum Pseudomonadota; class Betaproteobacteria; order Burkholderiales; family Burkholderiaceae; genus Burkholderia; species Burkholderia sp. NFPP32. The sequence goes on from NZ_FPJP01000010.1 coordinate 172,736, forward strand.
TTCGAGATGCCGAACAGCGGCCACAGCGTGTTGATGCCGCCGAGCGGATCGACCACGCCCTGGTACAGGAAGTAGCCCCATGCGGCCACGCACAGCCCGGTGGCGACCAGGTTCGCGGGCAGCGACTCGGTGCGCTTGAGCGCCGGGTGGAACGTGCCGAGCAGATCCTGCAGCATGAAACGGCCCGCGCGCGTGCCGGCGTCGACGGCCGTCAGGATGAACAGCGCCTCGAACAGGATCGCGAAGTGATACCAGAACGCCATCATCGCTTCGCCGCCGATCACCTGGTGCAGGATGTGCGCCATGCCGACAGCCAGCGTCGGCGCACCGCCCGCGCGCGCGATGATCGTCGTTTCGCCGACGGCCTTCGCGGTCTGCGTGAGCATGTCGGGCGTCAGCACGAAGCCCCACTGCGTGACGGTGTTCGCGACGGCTTCCGGCGTCGAGCCGAGCACGGCGGCCGGCGCGTTCATCGCGAAATAGATGCCCGGCTCGATCACGCACGCGGCGACCAGCGCCATGATCGCGACGAACGATTCCATCAGCATCGCGCCGTAACCGATGAAGCGCGCGTTGGTTTCGTTGTCGATCAGCTTCGGCGTCGTGCCTGACGAGATCAGCGCGTGGAAGCCCGACACCGCGCCGCACGCGATCGTGATGAACAGGAACGGGAACAGGTTGCCCGACCACACCGGGCCCGTGCCGTCGACGAACTTCGTCAGCGCGGGCATCTTCAGTTCCGGCGCGACGACCAGGATGCCGATCGCGAGGCCCAGGATCGTGCCGATCTTCAGGAACGTCGACAGGTAGTCGCGCGGCGCGAGCAGCAGCCACACCGGCAGCACCGATGCGACGAAGCCATAGCCGATCAGGATCCACGTGAGCTGCGTGCCGCTGAACGTGAACCACGCAGCGAGCGCGGGCGAATCGTGCACGGTCTGGCCGAACGCGATCGACGCCATCAGCAGCACGAAGCCGATGATCGACACTTCGCCGATGCGGCCCGGACGGATGTAGCGCGTATAGACGCCCATGAACAGCGCGATCGGAATCGTCGCGGCGACGGTGAACGTGCCCCACGGCGAATTGGTCAGCGCCTTCACAACGATCAGCGCGAGCACCGCGAGGATGATCACCATGATCAGGAACGCGCCGAACAGCGCGATCACGCCGGGCACGGTGCCGAGCTCCATCTTGACGAGATCGCCGAGCGAGCGGCCGTCGCGGCGCGTCGAGATGAACAGCACGATGAAGTCCTGCACCGCGCCGGCGAACACGACGCCGGCCAGGATCCACAGCATGCCGGGTGTGTAGCCCATCTGCGCGGCGAGCACGGGCCCGACGAGCGGCCCCGCGCCGGCGATCGCGGCGAAGTGATGGCCGAACAGCACGTACTTGTTGGTCGGCACGTAGTCGAGGCCGTCGTTGTACTTGACCGCCGGCGTCATCCGCAGCCCGTCGAGCTGCATGACCTTGCTGGCGATGAAACGGCTGTAGAAGCGATACGCGATCAGATACACGCAGACAGCGGCGATCACGATCCAGAGGGCACTCACGCGCTCGCCGTGCGCGAGTGCGATCGTTCCGAACGAGAACGCGCCGAGCAGCGCGACCGCGATCCAGAGCAGGGTACTGGAAGCCCGATTCATGGCGTCTCCTGGTCTCCAATGTGGTTTTGATGGCATGCGGCCAAGTGGCCGCACACGCGTGACGTCGATGCGTCGTGCCGCAGTCTTGCAAAGGCCGCGACAATGGGCCGTAGTATTCCGTGCGACAGGGGCGGCTTACAAGCGGATAACTACGTATGCGGGGCTACGTAGAATTACGTAGATGCGCTTTTGCCATTCGAAGGGAAGGAAAAAGGGAAATCCGTATTTTGCGGTGGATGAATGGTGCAGTACCACATCCGCCCTCCGCTCTGTGTTTTCCTATGGCTACTCAGCGGTTTTGCGCGCCTGCGCTCGCTTTGTCCGAAATCCTCTAGCAACCCAGTTGCCACACTGATATCGGCTCGCGCCGCGATTATTTGATCAACTGCATACCAGCGACCTTCGAAGCCGTCACGTCGAAAGTAGCTGTGTACTCGCACTCGGCCACGTGCCCCGACCGCTCGATCAGGCAATCCGCGAAATCCGCCTTCGCAGACGCCACGAAAACGCGAAGTGCCTTTCGCACCGTGTCAGCACCTTCAACGACCAGCTCTTTGGTGCCGATCATGGAGTCGATGATGTCGTTCATCTGTTCGCGCTCGACGCCATAGCAGCGCGCGAGCACCCATACGACCTCGACCAGGGCAACCTGCGAAACGTACCCCGGCCGTTCGGCCGACAGGGACTCCATCAGCGCCGTCGCCTTCTTCGACTGTACGGCGTCGTCCTGTGCGAAGTAACGGACCAGCACGTTCGTATCCAGTCCGATCATTGCGCGGATGCCCCCTGCTCCGCGATAGCCCGGTTCATGTCCTCGATCGACACGGGTTTCGCGGGCTTCTTCACGATGCCCTTGAGGGACGCCAGCGGGCGCGTGGCCGGGTAAACCTCATACCGGCCGGTTGTCTCGTTGAGGCTGAATTCGATCCGGTCGCCAGCCTGAAGACCAAGCTGATTGCGCACGTCCACGGGGATCGTGACCTGGCCCTTTGAAGTGATGGTTGCTGCTGTCATGATGGCACCTCCAATATTCCTTACTTTATGGTAAGGGATATTGCCGTTGAAGGCAATTTCGGCGCGCACAGCTGACTCGACGCGCACAGCCGGCCCCGCGTCCGCGCCGTGCAGGCGCTACGATTGCCGTTCCGCAGTCACGACCGACGCGGTTCGACCGTCCGGTTCGCCATTTGCCGCCTCCCGCTTTTCCCAGAACGTCGCGTTCGCGATCCCGAGCGCGGCCGGATCGAACGACGGCTCGCGCCCCGCGCGCTTCTGCGCCTCGTAGTCGCGCAGCGCCTTGAGCGCCGGCTTCTGCAGCAGCAGGATCGCGACGAGGTTCAGCCACGCCATCAGCCCGACGCCGATGTCGCCGAGCGCCCACGCGACGCTCGCGCTCTTCACGGCGCCGTACAGCGTCGCGAGCAGGATCACCGCGCGCAGCACGAACGTGCCGGCGGCGCTGCTGCGCGTGCGGCTCAGGTACGCGACGTTGGTTTCCGCGATGTAGTAGTACGCGAGGATGGTCGTGAACGCGAAGAAGAACAGCGCCATCGCGACAAATGCCGCGCCGAAGCCGGGCAGCACCGATTCGACGGCCATCTGCGTATAGCCGGGGCCAGCCTCGATGCCGGCCGCGCCCGAGAACAGCGCGCGGCCGCTCGGCGCGACCACGTTGTAGGCGCCGGTGATGAGGATCATGAAGCCTGTCGCCGAACACACGAATAGCGTATCGACATAGACGGAGAACGCCTGCACGAGCCCCTGCTGCGCCGGGTGCTTTACTTCGGCGGCGGCCGACGCGTGCGGGCCCGTGCCCTGCCCCGCTTCGTTCGAATAGACGCCGCGCTTCACGCCCCACTGGATCGCCATGCCGAGCATCGCGCCGAAGCCGGCCTGGAAGCCGAACGCGCTCTCGAACACCAGCGCGACGACGCCCGGCAGGCGTTCGATGTCGAGCGCGATCACCACGCACGCGATCAGGATGTAGCCGAGCGCCATGAACGGCACGACGATTTCCGCGACGCGCGCGATCCGCTTCACGCCGCCGAAGATGATGAGGCCGAGCAGCAGCACGAGCACCGAGCCGGTGACGGGCTTCGCGATGCCGAACGAATTCTCGACCGCGGACGAGATCCCGTTCGCCTGCACGCCCGGCAGCAGCAGCCCGCACGCGAGCACGGTCGCGATCGCGAACGCCACCGCGTACCAGCGGATGCCGAGCCCCGTCTCGATGTAATACGCGGGGCCGCCGCGATACTGCCCTTCGCGCCGCACCTTGTAGATCTGCGACAGCGTCGATTCGACGAACGCGGTGCTCGCGCCGAGGAACGCGACGAGCCACATCCAGAACATCGCGCCGGGGCCGCCGAACGTGATGGCCGTGGCGACGCCCGCGATGTTGCCCGTGCCGACGCGCCCCGACAGCGACAGCGCCAGCGCCTGGAACGACGACACGCCTTCCGCCGACGCCTTGCTGCCGCGCATCAGGCGCAGCATCTCGATGAAGTGGCGGACCTGCGCGAAACGCGTGCGCAGCGAGAAGTACAGCCCCGCGGCGAGGCAGAGGAAGATGAGCGCGGGGCTCCAGATAACACCGTTGATCGAATCGACGAGTTGTTCCATAGGGCGTTTCTGTTGAGAACCGGGTGACACGTGGCGGTGGGTCGGATCCGCTGCGCGAATGCACGCGATAACGGACTAGGACAGATCCGAATAAGATCTTTCATTTATATTACATACCTTACGATTAACTTCGGAATCCGGGTGAGCCCCAAGTGGTGCGTCGCACCCCGACCGCGTCGATTGATCCGCTCCGGCAAGCCACGTACAGTGTTCGCGTGCCTCGATTCCGGAACCGCCATGCCGATCCGATTTCAGAAGATGAACGCGAATGGCGACGACTTCGTCGTCGTCGACCTGCGCGGCCAGGATCAGGCTCAAGCACACGCGATCGACCGCGACCTCGTCCGGCGCATGGGCGACCGGCATCGCGGCATCGGCTTCAACCAGCTCGCGGTGATGTCGGACTGCGACGACGCGGCCGCCCGCGTCGCGTTCTGGAACCCCGACGGCTCGGTGCTCGATACCTGCGGCAGCGCGACGCGCGGCGTTGCGTGGAAGGTGATGCGGGAAACGGGAGCGGCGTCGGTCGTGCTGCGCACCAACCGCGGGCGCCTGCTCTGTTCGCACGATGCGCACGGGCTGATCACGGTGGAGATGGGCACACCGCGCATCGGCTGGCAGGACGTGCCCGTCGCCGAAGCCGTCGACACGCTCGCTCTTCCGCTGCCCGGCGCACCGGCCGCGTGCAGCATGGGCAATCCGCACTGCACGTTCTTCGTCGACGATCTCGGTACGGTCGATGTCGAAGCGCTCGGCCCGGCAATCGAAACGCACCCGCTGTTTCCGCTGAAGACCAACGTGCACTTCGTTCAGGTCGTCAGCCGCTCGCATATCCGCCTGCGCATCTGGGAGCGCGGCGGCGGCGTGCCGCTTGGTTCAGGCTCGTGTTCGTGCGGCGCGGCGGTCAACGGCATCCGGCGCGGGCTGCTCGACCACACGGTGCGGGTGGAATGCGACGGCGGCGACGTCGCCGTTCAATGGGACGGTACCGGCAGCGTGTTCCTGAGCGGGCCGGTCGCGTTCGGTTTCGACGGGGTGTGGGTGGGCGGGAAGATGCCGGCAAGCTGAGCACCGGCATTGGCGATATTCGCGGCGTGGTGCGAATCACGATACCGATTCGCGCCGGATGCACGGCGGCAACGCAGCCGCATCGTCATCGATCGTTGACGCGATCCGTTCGCCGCCATGATGTGGTGCCCGGCCTCCGACGATCGCGCCGACGCGCGGATCCATTCACGGCCCGCGGTCGGCCGGGCCCGGCGCAGCGCGCGCCGGGCCGCATCGATCAGTGCTTGTCGTCGAGCTTCTTCGGCTTCGGCGGCGACGGCACCTTCGCGTACTGGAACGCCGGCGTCGCCTTCAGCGCATCCTTCGTTGCGCCCGGCAGGTAGATGTTGCCGTTGCGCACGTCGAGCGACGCGATCGGCACCGCGACGTCGTGCGCGGCCACGCCGAGGAAGCCGCCGGCCGACACGATCGCCGCCGACACCGAACCGTCCGGCGCGACGATCAGGTCGCGCACGGTGCCGACCTTCTGGTTCGCGTCGTTGTAAACGGTCTTGCCGAGTACGCTCTTCTTCACGCTCCAGCCTTCGAGCAGTGCCTGCGATTGCTCGACGGTCACGCTGAGCGGCTGCGCGCCGGCGATCTGCGCGTGTGCGCTGACGCTCGATGCGAGGACGGTTGCTGCGATGAGGGTTTTGTAGAACGCCATGTTTTTATGCACTCCGGTGAATTGTTGTCGATATCGGCGGCCGGCCTCGCCGCCTCCGTGCGCGCGACACATCGCACCGGCGCCATGTTAGCGCCACTCGCGAGATGCTGCATCGAACGCGATGACGCAGCACGCATATCGGCGCCGCCCCCCGTCACGCATTCCGCGAATACACCCTGCGATGCCGCACCGCCTCCGCCAGCACATCGAGCACCGGCTCCGTCTGCGTCCAGCTCAAGCACGCATCGGTAATCGACACGCCGTACTGCAACGGCACACCCGGCTTCAGATCCTGCCGCCCGGCCTCGAGATGGCTCTCGACCATCACGCCGACGATCCGGTGCTCGCCCTGCGACAGTTGCCGCGCGAGATCCTGCGCGACGTCGATCTGCCGCTCGTGCGACTTGTTCGAGTTCGCATGCGAGCAGTCGACCATCACCTGCTCGCGCAGCCCGGCCTTGCGCAGCACCGCGCAGCACGCCTCGACATGCGCGGCGTCGTAGTTCGGGCCGCTCTTGCCGCCGCGCAGGATCACGTGCGCATCGTCGTTGCCGCGCGTCTCGAAGATCGCGGCCATCCCCATCTTCGTCATCCCCATGAACGCATGGCTCGCGGCCGCGGCGACGATCGCGTCCGACGCGACCTGCACGCCGCCGTCGGTGCCGTTCTTGAAGCCGATCGGGCAGCTCAGCCCCGACGCGAGCTGGCGGTGGCTCTGGCTCTCGGTCGTGCGCGCGCCGATCGCGCCCCACGCGATCAGGTCGGCGATGTACTGCGGGCTCAGCAGGTCGAGGAATTCGGTCGCGGCCGGCAGGCCGAGCGCATTGACGTCGAGCAGCAGTTGCCGCGCGGCGCGCAGCCCTTCGTTGATGCGGAAGCTGCCGTCCAGGCGCGGATCGTTGATGTAGCCCTTCCAGCCGACCGTCGTGCGCGGCTTCTCGAAGTAGACGCGCATCGTGATCAGCAGGTCGTCCTTCAGCGCATCGGCCGCAACTTTCAGGCGGCGCGCGTAGTCGAGCGCCTGGTCGTGATCGTGGATCGAGCACGGGCCGACGACGAGCAGCAGCCGGTCGTCGCGGCCGTGCAGGATGTCGCCGATCGCGCGGCGCGTATCCTCGACGAGCGTCTGCGTGGCGGCCGGCACCGGCAATTCGTCGAGCAGCAGCGCCGGCGAAATCAGCGGGCGCACGGCGCCGATGCGGACATCGTCGATGCGCGTGGTGTCCTGCGTCGCGTCGGCGCTGCCTACCTCGCGATCGTGGGAAGGATTGTCGAGGTTCTGCATGGTGATTCTCCGGGGGACGTCTGGAATGATGTGCAGGCTCGATTATGGCACCCGGGAGAGGCGGCAGCCGGTCGCGGCGGGGCAATGCGGGTGACTGCGGTCAGGCAAATGCGACAGACGGCCAAACGCGGGACAAAAAAGGGCGATCCGCGGCGGATCGCCCTGCCCTTCACCGCGTCGCCCGGCGCGTCTAGTGCGGCGTCTCGGGCGCCAGCGAATTGCTCGGCAGCAGCGCCGTCAGCCAGCAATTGCTCGGCGCGGCTTTCCCGTTGAAGCGGTCGTAGAGCCACGGCAGCATGCCGGCCACCCAGGGCACGATCGCGCCCACATGTTCGAGCGGATACTCGGTGTACGTGACCGGCGTGCCGCTGGCGCAGAACTTCTGCGCCAGCGCGCGCACGTCGTACGCAAGCATCACGCCGTCGCCCACCTGGCTGCCGAACGTGCCGTCGAGCGCGCCCGCCGTGCCCTGGCCGATAAACATTGGAATGGTCGGCGACGCGGCCAGCCCCGCATTCACCTTGTTCGCGTACGTCACATACACCGGAATGCTGTTGATGTCGTTCGCGTATTGCGGCTTGAACAGCGTCGCCCAATGCAGGCCCGTGTACTTCGGCAGGATGTATCCGAGCGACTGGCTCTGGATGTCCTTGAACACGGCAACGCCGGTGTCGCTGAGATAGGGCGTCAGGTCGAAGCCGTAGCCGCGCGACAGCCCGGCGAGCGCGGCCGCGGCGACGCCGCCCCAGACGATGCTGCCGTCCACGTAGCGCAGATTGTGCGCGGGGTCGACCAGCACGCCGCCTTCCGCCGCGCCGACGAGCTGCCTGTTGATGTCGGGCGCATAGCTCGGCGCGAGTTGCGCGGCCCAGTTCGTCGCGATCGCGCCGCCGGAATAACCGATCATCGCGACCTTGCTCGAAGGATTCAGGCCGGTCGACGGCGTGTTGAGCGCCGCGCGGATCGAATCGAGCGTCGTCATCCCGTATTCGGGGCCGGCGGCGAAGTCCGCCGTCTGGCCTTCCGTATCGGGCACGATGATGTTGTAGCCCAGCAGCAGCAGTGTCGACAGCGGAACCGATTCCGCGCTGTAGAACAACGTGCCCACGTTGATGACCTTGGTAACGTCGCGGTCGCCGGCGATCACCTGCGACGGTTCATCGTACGGGTTCAGCGAATCGTAGGCCGACTGGTACGAGATGGCCTGGCCGTTGCTGACCTGACTCCGGATCACGGACGTCACGTTGACGACCGGCTGGTTCCGCGCGTTGCTGGTGCGATACAGCAGCTGCTGCGCGGTCAGCGCGGTCGGAATGCCGGCCACGTGATAGGTGACGTTGCGCGTCTTCAGCACCGTGCCCGGTTGAATCGATGCCAATGGCGTGGTGCCGGCGTACGTATAGAACGGATCGGACACGGTCGGCGCACCGGCGCTGGCCGGCGGTGCGGCGAAGGCCAGTGCAGTGGACACGGCGGCCGCGGCAATCATCAAACGTCTGGAGGACATGGGTGGAGGCCCCTTGGATAACCTGCTTTCATCGAAGGAAGTTCGGCGGTGTTGCAGACCATCGCGATTGCCGATTCACAACCGTTTCCGTGCCATCGACTGTCTCCTGTTCCTGTAGATGAATGATCCGGTTTGTTCGGAATCTGCAATTTTAGTAGGAGTACAAACCGGATGAATTGAAGCACAACGAGAACGCGTTCGATGTGCGTTTTCCATTGTTTGAAGGTAAACGTCTAAATCCGCCGCAATGCGATGCGGGCACCCCGGCCGTTCGGCCGACTGTCCGCACCCGGACGAAGTGCCGTACGATCACGGCTGTCCGTTACCGAAGCGGCCCGTCGTGCGATGCGGGCCGCGCGGCGCACCGCCTGCCTGTGACCGATCGTTTCCTGCCCAACCGACACGCCACGATGACCGTATCCGAACTGCTCCGTGCCATCCGCCAACCCTATATCGACCTGCTCGCGAAAGCGGCAGCGCAACCGGCGGTGATCGTCGAACCGGCCTACCGGCAGGCCGACGGCGCGCTGGCCACCGAAGGGCCGCTCGCGCTGCCGTGCCGGGCCGACACGATCCCGGCCGAAGGCGACGCGGCCGGCCAGCCGTCGATGATCGATTCGACCTCGCAACTGGATTTCGAACCATTCGCGTTCGATCTCGAAACGGCGGCCGTATCGATCCGCCCGTTCGTGTGGGACTGGGCCGCGATCGAGGCCGACGGTCTCGACGAAAGCGCGGCGGTCGACGCGTTCAAGACATGGTTCTTCGCGTGGTTCGATGTGGACGACGAGAACGCACCGGCCGAAGACGGGCTGCATGGCATCGTTCACTACCTGTCGGAACCGGTTCGCACGGAACAGGGGTGGCGCGTCAATGCGGATCTCGGTTCCGCGCCCGAGACGGCCGTCGAGGATCTGCTGTTCCGGCTCGTCGATGCGGGGGCTACGCGGATCAGTGTCGGTTGAAAGGCCGCTTAATCTCTTGCACACCACCATCATGAAAAAAGCTCTTGCCGCGGTACTGCTCTGTATTTCGTTGCCGGCGCTCGCCAAGGTTTCCACCGAAGTGTTCTGCTTCACATCGGATGGCGACAAACCCGTGCGCTTCGAGATGCGCACCTACTACGACGATGCGGTCAATTGGACGGGCGGCATGGTCCGGTACGCGAAATCGAAAACGGCCCTCCCGCTGGTGATCGAATACGAAGAGGACGAAGTGCTCGCCGAGGACCGTCCGCACCAGTTCACGACGACCTGGGTCGAAATGGTCGACGGCAAGATCAACGGGAGATACGAAATGATGTCCCAGGGCGCCAACATCTATTCGATGACCTACACCAATGCGCGCACCGGCAGGAAAACCGCGTTCGGCAGGGCGCTGGATGTCGACGTTTCGCCGCAATCGGGGTGCCGCTGGTAGCGATGGCGTCGCGGCGACTGATGCCCGCTGCACGGCGCGGATGCACGCGCCGGCACCGCGTCGCATCGCGCCGTGGATCAGCCCGCGCCGCCCTGCACGTCGACGTCGATCCCCAGTTCGCCGGCCATCCGCTGAACCAGTGCACTCAGTCGCGCCACTTCATCCGAGAGGCGCTTCTGTTCGGCCTTCAGCGCCTCGAATTCGGAAGGCGGCACGGAATCCGCGCCGCCGGCATCCGCACTCGCGAAGTCGGCCACGTTCACCTCGCCGCACATCAGGTGCATCCAGCGGTTCTCGCGCGCGCCCGGCGCACGCGGTAGCCGGACGACGAGCGCCTGCGCACGCGCCGCGAGTTCGTCGAGAAACGCCTCGACCGACGAGATATCCGCGAAGCCGTGCAGGCGCGCGCTGTTCAGGCGCAGCTCGGCCGCCGTCTGCGGACCGCGCAGCAGCAGAATGGTCAGCAGCGCGATCGCCTGGCTCGGGATGCCGAGCACGCGGTTCATGTTGTGCTCGAAACGCGGCACGCGGCTGCTGCTGCCTTCCATCACGAGGCTCAGGTGCTTCAGCCCGTCGAGCGCGGTCGTGACTTCGTCCTCGCTGACGTTCATCACCGGCGAGCGCGCGGTTTTCTGGTTGCAGCCCGCGGTCAGCGCATTCAGCGACAGCGGGTAGGTGTCCGGCACCGTGTGCTGTTTCTCGACGAGCACACCGAGAATGCGGGCCTCGAGAGGCGTGAGTTCGCGAAGGGCGCGTGGCGTGGGCGTATCCGGCGTGGTGTTCATGGTGGCTTCGCAGCGTGCAGCAGGTGAGGGGAAACGATCGCGGCCCGTCCGGCATCGCGCACGGGCGAGCCATATGATAGCTCGCGACGCATGGCCCGGCGCCGCTCGCCGCGCCGGCGCGCGCACTTGCCGCAGCCGCTTTCGTCCAACGTATCGGCCTCGCGATGCCGCGCGACGATGCATGCGCGCGGCACTTGTGAACTCGCGCTTCACACACGCCGCAGCGTGCGGTGTATGCCCGCGTTTGCGCGACACGCATGCCGACGCTACGATATGCGTTCATGCGGACATCCGCGGCGCCGCGCGCAACCGCCTCTGCACACCTCTGCATATCAATACCACGCATCACCGGCCCAACACGCACTGCCGCCGCGCATGCGCGCCGCTCGTCGACACCGTTCACCTTTTCACCCAATCACCCGTTCGCCACCATGACTGCATCCTCAACCTCGCCGCACGTGCGCGCCATCGTCACCGGACACACGCGCGGTCTCGGCGCATCGCTCGCCGAACAACTGCTGCAGGAAGGCATCGCCGTGCTCGGCGTGTCGCGCAGCCGCCATCCATCGCTCGCGTCGCAAGCCGGCGACCGCTTCGCCGAAGTCGAACTCGACCTGTCGGACACGTCGGCCGTCGCGACCTGGCTGGCCGGCGACACGCTGCACAGCTTCGTCGACGGCGCGTCGATCGTGCTGCTGTTCAACAACGCGGGGATCGTCGATCCGATCGGCCCGCTCGCCGCGCAGGACCCGGCGATCGTCGCGCGCGCGGTCGGCCTGAACGTCGCGGCGCCGCTGATGCTGTCGGCCGCGCTCGCGCAGGCGGCATCCTCCACAACCGAATGCCGGATCCTGCACCTGTCGAGCGGCGCGGCGCGCAATGCGTACGCGGGCTGGAGCATCTATTGCGCGACCAAGGCCGCACTCGATCACCATGCGCGCGCGGTCGCGCTCGATGCGAACCGAGCGCTGCGGATCTGCAGCGTCGCGCCGGGTGTCGTCGATACGGGCATGCAGGCGACGATCCGCTCGACCAGCGATGACAACTTCCCGATGCGCGAGAAGTTCGACCGGTTGAAGTCGAGCGGCGCGCTCGCGACCCCCGAGGCGGCCGCACGTCAACTGATCGGCTATGCGCTGAGCGATGCGTTCGGCTCCACGCCGACGGCCGACGTGCGGGAATTGTGATCCGCATCACCGCGATCCGGCCGGCCACGCATGCCGCACGCGACGCCGCGCCCCGGAACGGGCTGGCGTTGCGTACGGCGTGCCCGGGCAGGGCGCGGCTCAGGCCCCCCGCTCGGGCGCGCTCAGTTTGCCGGTGCCCGATTCGCGGACAGCTTCTGTTCCAGCCGCGCAATCTGGCGATCGAGGGCGTCGAGCGTCCGCTCGAATTTCGCAAGCCGGTTAATCTTGCCGAGCCGCCAGATCGCGATCATATAGACGGCAAATCCGCCCACCGTATCCACCAGCGCGATATGAGTCGCGCTATCGGGACTCGGCATCCCGTGGAACATCATGGATACGCCGATGATCGACATCGCGATGAGCACGCCTTTGACGAGATAAATTGCAACGTCGTTCGGCGACGCATTCAGACGGACAAAGAATGCCCTTTCTTCGCGCAGCTTGTTGAGCTTTCGCGAACTATTCGAAGTCAGCGCACCGACGAAGTAACCCTTGAATACGGGAATGGCGCCAACTGCCCCGATCAGCCCCAGCAGAAGGCCAAGGTTTTCTTTGGTGAAAATGTCCATGCGAACGACGAAATAGTTGCCCGAACTGCTATATCGACATGCTGCCCGGCATCTTTAGACCGACGCGGCAAATATGGGCTTGGCCATGTTTGCCGGTGGAAAGGCGATAAAATCGCTCCCGTATTTCACCCTCAAGGATCCCCCGATGGTCACCCGGACCACCGCACCGTTCCAGCAGATCAAGACGCTCGTTCGCCAGAACGTCGAGTCGGGCGACTGGCGCCCCGGGGACCGCATTCCGTCCGAGCTCGATCTCGCCGCGCAGTTCGGCGTCGCGCGCATGACGGTCAACCGCGCGCTGCGCGAACTGACCGAGGAAGGCGTGCTGAAGCGCATCGCGGGCGTCGGCACCTTCGTCGCCGAGGCGAAGCCGCAGTCGAACCTGTTGATGATTGCGCATATCCGCGACGAAATCCGCGCGCGCGGGCACGAATACCGCTGCCGCGTGCTGAGCCGGTCGAGCGAGCCCGCGTCGTTCGACGTCGCGGCCGCGTTCGGCCTGCCGGTCAACACGCCGGTCTTTCATGTGGTGTGCGTGCACGAGGAAAACGGCCGCCCGATCCAGCTCGAGGATCGCTACGTGAACCCGGCCGCCGCGCCCGGTTTCATCGACCAGGATTTCCAGACCGAGCCGCCGTCCGAGTACCTGTACAACAACGTGTCGCACTACGAACTGGAAATCGAGCACGTCGTCGACGCATCGTTGCCGACCGGCGAACAAGCACGACTGCTCGACATGCGCGCCGACGAGCCGTGCCTCACGCTCACGCGCCGCACCTGGACGGACGGGCTGCCCGTCACGTTCGTGCACTTCCTGCACCCGGGCAACCGCTACCGGCTCGGCTCGCGCTTCAAGCCGGGCGCCGGGCGCCACCCGACCTGAACCTTCGTCACACGCAGACACGCCGATACGCACAAAAACGCGCGGCGGCCGTTTCGTCAGGAAACGGCCGCCGCGCTCGTTACATGCGCCGGTCAGATCGCGCCGACCTGCCCCGCGTCGCGCGACCACACGACCGGAAACAGCGGGTGTTCGAGCGGCGCGCCGTCGGGCAGTTGCGCCGCGAGCCCGGGGAAATCGGGCGACGTTTTCCAGCGGCGCGGCGCGTGACGGATGTCGTCGCCGACGAAGCGGATCGAGAACGCGCGCCGGCGGTTCTGCGTGCCGCCCGACGCATGCAGCGTGAGCATCCGGAAGCACACCATGTCGCCGGGCTCGAGCGCCCAGTGGCGGATCGGGAACGCCGCGCGATCGGCTTCGATGTCGGGCAGGTCCGCGAGGCTGCCTTCCGGAAACCACTTCGCCTCCTTGTCCATGAACGTGCGCGGCATCAGCCATGGCCCGCGATGCGAGCCCGCGACGAATTCCAGCGTCGATTCGAGCGGCACCGGATCGACCGGAATCCACATGCTGACGTTGTCGTCGCCTTCGATGTTGTAGTACGGCTGGTCCTGGTGCCACGGCGTGCGCTGCCGCGTGCCGGGTTCCTTCACGAGCAGGTGGTCGTGATGCAGCCGCACGTGCTCCGTGCCCATCAGCGCGGCGGCCACCGACGGCGCCGGCGAGCGCACGATGAAGTCGCGGTACGCGTCGTTGTGCTGCCAGTTGCAGAAATCCTCGAAGAACCAGCCCGGATCGTCGGGCCGGCTCGCGACTTTCGCGCGCTCGCTCGGCTGCGCGAGATTCGCGTCGATGCCGGCCCGGAGCGCTGCCACTTCGTCGGGCGAAAAGATGCCCTTGATGCAGACCGCGCCTTCCTCGCGAAACGCGGCGATCAGTTCGGGCGTCACGGCTTGCGCGACGCGGTCCTGGATACTCGTCATGGTTTGCCTGTCGATTGAATGGATCACGAAGTCACGGTGCGACGCTCACGGCTTCGCGCCGTAGATGTCGAAGTCGAAGTATTTCGCGGCGATCTTCTGGTACGTACCGTTCGCGCGGATCGCGGCGATCGCGTCGTTCAGCCGCTTCTTCATGTCGGCGTCGCCCTTGCGCAGCCCCATCGCGACGCCGTAGCCGGTGATCCGCGCGTCGGTCACGTCGGGGCCCGCGAACGCGTAGCCCTCGCCGCGCGGCGTCTTCAGGAACGAGTAGCCGGCCTGCGTCTTGTCCTGGAAGGTCGCGTCGAGGCGGCCGTTGACGAGATCCTGGTACACCTGGTCCTGGTTCTGGTACGAGACGATCGTCACGCCCTTGGTCGCCCATTCGGCCTTCGCGTACGCCTCCTGCGTCGTGCCCTGGTCGATCCCGATGCGCTTGCCCGCGAGCGACGCCGCGGTCGGCAGCAGTTTCGAGCCGACCGGCGCGACGAGCGCGCCCGGCGACGCATACAGCTTGTTCGAGAAGTCGATCTGCTTGAGCCGCTCGTCGGTGGCCGTCATCGCGGACATGATCACGTCGAACTTGCGCGCGCGCAGCGCCGGAATCATCCCGTCGAAGCCCTGCTCGACCCACACGCACTTCGCGCGCAGTTCCTCGCAGATCGCATTGCGCAGGTCGATGTCGAAGCCGGCGAGCGAGCCGTCGGGCTGCTTCGCCTCGTACGGCGGATACGTGGGATCGATGCCCCAGCGGATCGTCGACGTGTCCTGCGCGAACGACACGAGCGGCGCGAACGCCAGCGCGGTAACGAGGAGCTTTGCAGTGCGGTTCATGGCGTGTCCTTGAAGGTCTCGACGCGGCGGGCGAGCGCCGGCGTCCGGTGGATGGCACCGCGCCGGGAGGCCGACGCGGTGCGGTGCGCGAAAGACGGGACTTCGTTGAAGCTGCGATGCAGTCTAGACTGCTCAATTTTCGAGCGCAAGCGGGAACACGCGGGGACGAGGTGGGGTGAGGCCAGGCGGGGGCAAAAAGGAAGGGATGGCGCTTGAAATACGGATTTTTGGCGGGATTTTCGCGGTTTTTTTGGTGTTTACCCTGCGCGACGCACGCCTGCCACAGAGCGCGTTTTTCCGGATATCTGCGGTGTGACGATGTCTATACAGGCGATCGATACAGAGCCTCGTCCGATGCGGCTTCGGCGGCATTGGTAATGCGACCTATACCGCATCAGAAATTGCTCGGAGCCAATAGCTCATCCGAGCATGTAAGATATATTTTACATTTGAGGGCGCTGAACGTGCGCCGGGAGGTCGACATGCAACTCTATGAAATCGGTCAGGCCGTTGCAAAACGAAGGGCGGAACTCGACCTCACACAGGCCCAGCTTGCCAAGCTCGCCGGGCTGTCTCGGTTCACCGTCAACCAGCTCGAAGCCGGCAAGGTCAAGGATCTCGGCATCAACAAGCTGATCCCGTTGCTCAGCGTGCTCGGCATCGAACTCCTGGCGCTGCCGCGACAGGCTCACAACGGCCTCTACAAAGCCGTTGTGAGCGCGAACGTCAGCTACAAGGGCGAATTGACCGAGCGCTTGCTGGCCGACGCGTTGACCACAGGACACATTCCGGAAGGATACGAATCGCAGTTCTCCGTCATCCTCGACGAAGTGCCGCTGCCTGTCGTGGTGAAGGCGGCAGAGGAAGCCGCCGAACGCTCGGGCACCCCGCTCCGGACCATCTGGAAAAACCTCGCAGCTTGGTCGAAGGATCTTCACCTGTATCGGGAGGTATGGGTTTGACCGCAGCACCTTCCCGTCCCGGCTGAAACCTACCGCCCCCCGCCAGCACCCGCCCGATCTCCCCATACCCGCGCCGCCGCGCATGCTGCAACGGCGTCTTGCCGTTCGAATCCACGAGATTGACGTCCGCGTGCCCGGCGAAACCGCGATTGCCCGCGGCGTCCGGCCATGTTAAAAGTCGTCGCACGCATTAGGAAACGAAATGCTCAGATCCGAAAAAGTACATAAATGAATAGACCTCTGTTCGACCTCGACCTGCTGCGCGCGCTCGTGATGGTCGCCGACTGCGGCAGCTTCACGACCGCCTCCGCGCGCCTGCACTCGACGCAGTCGACGGTCAGCCAGAAGGTGCGCCGGCTCGAGGAAATCGCCGGGCACCGCCTGCTCGACCGCGGCACGCGCGACGTGCGGCCGACCGACGCGGGCGTGACGGTGCTCAGCTACGCGCGGCGCATGCTCGCGCTGAACGACGAGATGCTGGAAGCGCTGTCGGGTGCGACGGTCGCGCTGACGATCCGGCTCGGCGTGCCCGACGATTTCGCGGCGGGCCGCACGACCCATGCGCTCGCCGCGTTCAATCGCACGCATCCGCAGGTCAAGCTCGAAGTGACCTGCGGGCTGAGCCGCGACATCAGCGCCGCATACGACCGCGGCGAGCTCGACCTCGTACTGATCAAGCAGCGGCGCGACAGCCGCGAGGCCGTCGTGCGCTGGCCCGAGAAGCTGCGCTGGATCGATAGCGCGAAGCATCCGTCGATCGATCTCGACCCGGTGCCGATCGTCGTGTTTCCGCCGCGCGGGCTCTATCGCGAGGACATGATCAAGGCGATCGAGGAGCGCGGCCGCCGCTGGCGGATCAGCTTCACGACGTCGAGCCTGAGCGGCATCCAGGCCGCCGTCGCGGACGGGCTCGGCATCAGCGTGCTGCCGGCGCGCGTGGTGACGGACGAGCACACCGTGCTGACCGCGAAGCAGGGTTTCGCGCCGATCGAGCACATGGACATCGCCATCCTGCATCGGCCGACGGCCGACCCGATGGTCAGCGTGCTGACGAAGACGCTCGCGGCGATGCTGGAGCACGAGGAATAGTCGCGCGGCGAGGTTCGTTCAGGAACGAGGAAGGGGGCTGCACGCTCCGGACAACTCAGAACATCGTGTTCCCGTTCGCGGCCTGTTCGGGCACCGGCTGGTTGACGTCCCAGTGCTCGACGATCTTGCCGTTCTCGAGCCGGAAGATGTCCATGATCGCGCTGCCGCGCGTGCCGGGTTCGCGCACCGCGTGCACGTGCAGGATCACGTAGTCGCCGTCGACGAACGAGCGTTTGATCTCGCTGTGCGACTGCGGATACTTGTCGCGCAGGAACGCGACGAACTTGCGGAAACCGTCGCGGCCGTCGGCCGCGTTCGGGTTGTGCTGCACGTAGCGCTCGCCGACATACGCAAGCGCGGCGTCCGCGTCTTTCTCGTTCAAGCCTTTTTCGTAGAACGCGAGCACCGTCCGTCGATTGGCTTCCTGCTGCGCGTCGTTCGGGCCGGCCGCCACCGCATGCTCGGCAGTCACGGCGAACAGGGCCGCCGCCATCCATCGTGCGGCCCGTGCCGCTGTCGTGCGTTGCATCGTCGTCTCCCGGGAAATCCGGCTGAAAACCGGATCATACCGGCGCGACGCTACGCTCAGACCAGCGCGCCGTTGCGCGCGACGATCTTCCCCGACGACACGACGAGACGCCGCACCGGCCGCGCGACGACCGCCTCGGCGAACGTCAGCGCATCGACGAGCACGACGTCCGCACGGCTGCCCGGCTGCAGCCCGTAGTCGGCGAAACCGCAACCGCGCGCGGCACTGTGCGTCACGCAGTCGAGCGCGACTTCGAGCGCGTCGTCGCGGCGGAAATCGTTGCGCATGCCGATCAGCATCGCGCGTTCGAGCATGTCGGGCGAGCCGTACGGCGTCCACGTGTCGCGCACGCCGTCGTTGCCGCCGATGACGGTCACGCCCGCGGCGCGGCACGCGGCCACCGGCGGCACCGGCACATCCGCGGGCGCGGTCGTGACGATCGCGACGCCAAGTTCGGCCATCCGCGCGAGCAGCGCATCGCGCTCGCGTTCGGCGATATCGCCAAGACAGAACCCGTGGCTGATCGCGACCTTCCCGTGCATGCCGTGCGCGGCCGTGCGCTGCAGGATCAGGTCGAGCGAGTACGCGCCCATCGACGCACGCTCGTGCAGGTGGATGTCGAGCCCGCGGCCGTGGCGCCCGGCGATCGCGAACAGCACGTCCACCGCCTCGACCGGATCGCCTTCGATCGCGCACGGGTCGAGCCCGCCGAGCAGATCGGCGCCCGCGCCGAGCGCGTCGGACAGCAGCGCGTCGGTGCCCGGCCGCTTGAGCACGCCCGATTGCGGAAACGCGACGATCTGGATGTCGACCTGCCCGCGCAGCGTCTCGCGCGTCGCGAGCACGCCGTGCAGGTGCCGCAGCCCGGCCTCGGTATCGACGTCGACGTGCGTGCGGATGCGCGTCGTGCCCGCCGCGAGGAACGCGCGCGCCAGCGCGAGCGATGCGGCGCCCGCGTCATGGCCGCTCGTCGCGCGATAGTGCCGTTCGTTCTCGATGCGGTCGACGAGGCGCGGCCCGACCTGGTTGCGATACCACGGCATCCCCCAGTGCGTCTTGTCGAGGTGCGTGTGGCCTTCGACGAGGCCAGGCAGCGCGAGCGCGCCCGCGCCGTCCTCGATCGCGCAGCCGGCGGGCGCGTCGAGCGACGGGCCGACGCGCGCGATGCGATCGCCTTCGATCAGGATGTCGAGCGCAGCGTCGGCGCTCGTGCGGACATTGCGGATCAGCAGGTTCGTCATGTCGGTTCCGGTGTGGTCGGTCAGCGCGAGGCGGGCGGGAAGCGGGCACGGCGCGTGCGCGCTGCCCGCGGTCGGGTCGGTCAGCGCGTGAAGCGCAGCGCGGGGGCGAACGGTGCGCCCGTATCGCTTTCGCCGCGGCGGAACACCCAGCGTTCGGCCGGCACGCCCGCGACGGCCGCCGCCGCATTCGGCGCGCGCACCGCGACGAACGTCGCGTCGCAGCCGACCGCGATTCCGTAGTTCTCCTTGCCGATCACGCGCGCGCCGGCGTGCGTCGCCATGTCGAGCGCGACGCCGAGCGCTTCGTCGGTGTAGAAGCCCGACCGATAGCCGACCATCATCGCGCGCTGCAGCATGTCGCCGTTGCCGTACGGCCACCACGCGTCGCGGATGTTGTCGTTGCCCGCGAACACGTGCACGCCCGCGTCGCGCAACTGCCGCACCGGCGGAAACGCGCAGTCGCCCGGCGCGTTCGTCAGGATCGACACGCCGGCTTCGGCGAGGGCCGCCGCCGTGCGTTGAACATCGTCGTAGCCTACTTCGCCGAGCGCGTATGCATGACTCACGTTTACGCGCCCGCCGAGCCCCGCCGCGCGCGTGCGCGCCGCGATCCGCAGCAGTTGCGCGATGCCCGTCTCACCCGGCTCGTGCAGGTGGATGTCGATCTTCGCGCCGCGCTTCTCGGAGATGCCGAACACGATGTCGAGCTGGCCGTCCGCATCGCCGTCGAGCGTCGTCGGGTCGATCCCGCCGACCACGTCCGCGCCTTCGCGCATGGCCGCGTCGAGGATGTCGGCGGTGCCCGGGCACGTCACGACGCCGGCCTGCGGAAACGCGACGAGTTCGATGTCGACGATCCCGCGCCATCGCTCGCGCGCGGCCATCACGGCCTGCAGGTTCGACAGGCCGGTCGTCGCGTCGACGTCGACGTGGCTGCGCATCGCGACCGTGCCGAATGCGGCGGCCTGCGCGATCAGTGCGTTCGCGCGCTCGACGATCGGCGGCGCAGCCGCGAGCTGGCGCTTCTCGACCGCGAGCCGCTCGCGCAGCGAGCCGACCGATTCGTGCGGCACCCAGCGATCGCCGACGAAACTCTTGTCGAGGTGGATGTGGCCATCGACGAAGCCGGGCAGCACGACGCGGCCGTCGAGGTCGATCGTCTGTGCGCCGGGCGCGGCCGCGCAATCTGCACCGATTGCGGTGAAGCGGCCGTCGCGGACGACGAGGTTGATGGGCTGTCCGCCGGCGTCGACGGCGTTGACGAAAATGCGATCGGTCATGGCTCGGAGTCTGTGGGGCGGTCGCTGCGCGACACCGGCGCGGACAGGGGAAGGCACCGCAGCCGGCGCGGCGCGACCGTTGGCAGGGAATCCGGCCACGATATCGGACGCCACCGCCCGAGGCCAATTAAATGTCGCGATGCCGCGCATTCGATTTCGCGATGGGCGGCGCAAACGCCACGCGAGCACGATGCCGCAGCGGGGTCCGATCTCGTCGGAGACGGCCTGTATGCCAACGGCCCGTCGGGGGCGTCGCGGAAGCCGAGATTTCGGGCGCCGGAATCGAGGGGCCAACCGCCTCAAAAACACTCCGCAGGACCGCTGTCGATACGCGTAATCGAAGCTGCCGAACGGGCGCCGCCGCCCTTGCCGGCCGTTGCGCGACCGCCCCGCGCAAGCCGGCGATTTGCGCGGCAACAGACTTTACACGTTGTTACCCGGCCGCACCGGACACGCATTCGGCCATTCCTTATACTCACGCCGAGTTCGCCACCCGTCCCGGTATCCGTCGGCGAACACGTTGCCGATGCAGGAACCATCATGATGCGCATTCCTTCCACGAAGACCGTTCTGTTCGCCTCGCTCGTCGCCGTGGCGGCGCTTCCGCTGACCGCCTGCGTCGCACCCGGTTATTACGGCGCGCAGCCGGGTTATCCGCAGCAGCAATATGCGACGCCCGCGTATTCGCAGCCCGGCTACGTGCAGCAGCAGCCGTACGACCAGTACGGCAACCAGCCGCAATACGGGTCGCAGCCGTATGATCAATACGGCAATCAGCAGCAATATGGCAATCAGTACGGCAACGGCTACGGCACGCAGTACGGCACGGTCGCGAACATCCGGCCGGTCAGCGGTTCGGTTGGCCCGGCGGGCGTCGCCGGCACCGTCGTCGGTGCGCTGGTCGGCGGCCTGGTGGGCAACCAGTTCGGCCGCGGTCACGGCCGCGATGCGGCCACCGTGATCGGCGCGCTCGGCGGCGCGGTCGCGGGCAACCAGATCGGCCAGCAGATGGGCGCCGCGCAACCGCCGAGCAGCTACCGGATCGACGTGCAGGTCAGCGACGGCTCGACGCGTTCGTTCGACGTGCAGTCGCCGGGCAACCTGCGGCCGGGCGATCGCGTGCAGATCAACGGCAATCAGTTGTCGCGGTATTGATGCCGATTCAGTGCGCCTGACCTGAGCTGGCGCATCCCGCGCGTTAGATGTCGTGTGCCGGTGCGGCGCGACGGCGCGCCTGTTTTACATCATCCTCATCCTTCTCGTGTCGACGCGGCGCGCATGACGCGCCGCCGGTACTGTCGCAGTCCGTCCACATTCGCGTCCGCCTCCGGCGGCACGTCGCACGGCAGTTTCACCGCTCGCCTGCACGGTTCAATCACGTCGCAATCACATGTACTCAGCACCGAACGCGATGCGCGTTAACCGCGCGACGCGATCTGGGGACCAAGGCGCGGCCTGGTCGCACGACGCATCGAACGCCGTCACACGTCATCCGTATTCCGATTAGCATAGCCACGATGCATCGCGCGGCCGCAGCAGCCCGCGCCGGCACGTACAGCCCTCTACCGGAATCCCCTCGATGACGATCACGACCCGCCTGCTCGACGCGGCCGACGCCGCCCGTTTCCAGACCCTCCGCCTGCGTGCGGTCGACACCGCGCCCACGTCTTTCCTGCCCACGCTCGACGAAGAATCGCAGGTGCCGGTCAACGAATTCGCGACGCGCATCACGCCGAGCCACGAGCGCGCCGTGTTCGGCGCGTTCGACGGCGACACGCTCGTCGGCATCACGGGCGTGCGTCGCGATGCGCGCGCGAAGATCGCGCACAAGGCAACGATCTGGGGCGTGTTCGTCGATCCCGCGTATCGCGGGCAGGGCATCGCGCAGGCGCTGCTCGAGAGCGCGACCGCTCATGCGGCGCAAGCGTGGCGGTGCAAGCAACTGATGCTGTGCGTGAACGAAGTCAACGGCACCGCCGAGCGGCTGTATGCGTCGCAGGGGTTCGTCCGGTTCGGCACGGAACCGCGCTCGCTGTTCGTCGACGGCCGTTTCTACGACGAACATCACATGGTCAAGACGCTGGCTTGACGCATTCAGTCATGCTTGCGTTCGCGTGCATCGACCACCGCACGCGAACGCCCTTCACTTCACCTCACGTCACCGCTTGTCGGTAATCGTCGTGTTGACGGCCTGCCCGGAAATCGTCACGTCCGTCAGCGTCAGCGCGCTCACGTTGAACGCATAGATCGGCCCCGGCGACGTGACCGTCGGCGTGCCCGACGCGACGGGCGTACCGAAGTCGCAGTTGCTGATCGTCACACCGGAGATCGGCTGCACGGCCGGCGCGGGCGGCGTGCCGTTGTAGTCGAACGCAACGGGCCCCTGCGCGACGATCGCCTGGAAACACGACGCGGTCACACCGTTCAGCGTCACGTTGCTCGCCTTCACGTCCGAGATCGTCACGTTCTGCACGACCGGCGCGCGCGTGCGCACCGCATCGTTCGCGGGCTGGTAATCGCAGTCGAACGTGACGATGCCGCCCTGCGCGGCCGACGGGTTGCCGGCCGACGGCGTGACGACGCCGAGCGGCACGCTCGCGTTGATCGGGCTGCCCGCGAGCAGTGCGCTGCCGTAGCCGCCGCCCTTCAGCGTCACGCCGTTCGGCAGCGTGACGCCCTTCACGTGGAAGTCCTTCACGTAGCCGCCGCGATTCATGTTGGTCTTCACGCGAATCGCGATGTTCAGCGGGTTGGTCTGCCAGTTCGCGTTCAGCATCGACAGGTTGGCCGCATAGATCTGCTCGACGCCGCCGCCCATCTCGCTGCCGAGCGTGATGCCGCCGTGCCCGCTGTTCATCGTGCAGTTGCGGATCAGGTGCCGCTTCGCCGGCCCGTATTCGGTGTCGCGATCCTTGCCGGACTTGATCGCAATGCAGTCGTCGCCGGTGTTGAACGTGCAGTCCTCGCACAGCACGTCGGTGCACGCGTCCGGATCGAAACCGTCGTTGTTCGGGCCGATGCTGTTGGTCGTCACGCCGCGAATCACGACATTGCGGCTCGCGGTCGGGTGGTGCTGCCAGAACGGCGTGTTCTGGGTCTGGTAGTTCGCCATCAGCACGTTCGTGCAGCCGATGAATTCGACCATGCACGGCCGCAGGTAGTGACCGAGGCCGAAGATGCGCTTCTCGACCGGCACGCCGGCCTCGGACAGCGCCGGCAGGTAGTTCTGGTCCTGCCGCCACGGCGTGACCGGCGACGTGAGCAGCGCGTAGAGCGCGTCGGGGATCGCGGGCGCGACGATCCGCAGATCGACGTTGTTCGGATTCGCATAGGCCTGGCTCGGCACCGACGCGCCTGCACCGTACGCGCCCGACGAGCCCTTGTAGGTCCACCAGCAGACGCTGCCGGCCCCGCTGCCGGAGAACGGCGTCATCGCCTGCCCGTTGAGCACCGACGTCGGGCCTTCGCCCGTCAGCGCGATGTTCGTCGCGTTGCGCGCGTAGACGGGCGCGCCGTAGTTCAGGCAATCGTTCGCCTGCCAGCGGCTGTAGTACAGCCGGCCGTTCGCGCCGCAATCGACCGGGCCGTCCTTCGCGTAGTCGGCCGGGTTCGGGCTGAAGTAGATCGTGCAGTTCGCGCTCAGGTGGAACGTGACGTTGCTCTGCAGCACGATCGGCCCCGCGCAGTACCAGTTGCCGGACGGCACGACCACGCGCCCGCCGCCTTCGCGACGGCACGCGTCGATCGCCGCGAGAAACGCCGGGCGCGAATCGAACGCGCCGGGCGCGGTCGTCAGTTCGGAACCCGGGCTCACCGGCGATTTCGCGACGTTCGTGTACGGCGACGTTTGCGCGACCGTCGCACACGGGCGCGCGCCGTAGTGCGTCACGTCGAAGTCGCGCCCGCGCAGCGCGAGCCGCGACACGTGCGCGAGCGACGCGGCGATGCGCGCCGCCGCGCCATGCTCGCCCCAGACGAGGTCGACCGCCGACACAGTGGGCATGTGGCCTCCCGCAAACGCCCGGGTCGCCGCGAGCGGTCCGCCGAGCACGGCGCCGCCGGCGAGCGCGCCGCTCCAGCCGATGAATGCGCGGCGCGATACCGGCTTCGACGACGGCGATCGGGCAGACGAAGACGAACGGCGGCTGTTTACGGCCATGGGCACTCCTTCAGTGTATGGGGTATCGACGCGCCGGACGGCGGATCGCTATTTATACGTCGTCGTACTACAACGCGCAGTCTAAATGCGATCGAAGCCGCACACGAATCTGTCGTTTACCCTGTTTTTACTGAGCCAATGCCCTTGATGTGTGCGCCCACTCACATCAGAGAATGTGTCTCCATAGATCTGTCGTCGTATGTTTATGCGCAAAAACTTCAACTGAAACGCCCCGGCCGACGACGTCCGCCGGGGCAACGACCTACTCGCCAGTCGCCGCTACCACACGCCCGGCCGAAGCGGCCGGTTCAAACATCAGCACCAGATCGCCGTGGTAACTCCCGTTGGTCGAAGCTGCCCCACTGACGGCCGGCATATGGGCGCTGACTTTCAGGTTGCGCGTTTCGTCGTAGCCGTCAAAGCCGTCGTGACCGGGCTTGACCAGCGTGAGCGTGCGAACCGCGCCGGACGCGATTTCCGCGTCGCCTGCCTTGCCCGTCAGCACGACCTTCGCGTTGGCCATCTCGTCGCGACCGTTCGACAGCCGCAGCGGCTGCAGCAGCGTGACGTTGATATCGGGGTTCGTCGTGCGCACACGGATCGGCAGCGTCGTGGCGAAGTTCTGCCGCGCACGGTCCGTCGCGTTCAGTTCGACCACGTCGTACCACGCGGAATTGTCCGGCTTCGACACGAACAGGCTGTCGCCGATATGCGCAGTCAGCGTGATCTTCTTGACGACCGCTTGCGGCGACGCCGGGCCTGCGTGAGCAATGCCGGTCAATGCGCCGCACGCAGCGAGTGCGGCAAGATGTTTTCCGATCTTCATTGTGTTGCTCCGCATTCTGGATGGATGGTTGAAATCCGATCGCCGAAAAACCGGCTCGCTTCGAGCTCACGATCCCGCCATTGCAGGAAAATCCGATATTCGCTTATCTCGAAATTAACAAGCAAATCCCCGCGGAATTCGAAATGCCCAGCCGCATGCGCGACCGATCGAGTCGACCGGATGCATTCTCAACCGCGTATCAGATTCCCCCGTCAGCCAGCAACGACCGACTCTGACGAACACCTCGCGCCACGGCGTGCAATAACGATAGGCCACGAAAGTCCGGATAAATATCCATGGAAACCTTCACGGTTCTTTTCGACTTCCATTCACCAGTACCATCTCCAAATCAAATAACACTCGTGCGCAAAACGCCTGCTTTCAGGCGCGGCAATGTCATCGTCAGTCGCAACGGATAGTCGCGCTTCCGTTCGCCTCGGTAATTCCGCCCCTGTTCAGCCCCCCGCCGCCCGCGCTATCGTTTCCTCATCTTCACTGCCCCTGAGCCCCACTTGCCTTCCCGCCACGGAGTCGACCTCATCCGCGCCCGCGCGCTGTTCGATCGCGAGCGCCGTGCGTTCACCGAAGCCATGCCGGCGTCCCGCGCACTGTCCGCGGAAGCGTCCGAGCACCTGCTGTTCGGTGTGCCGTTGCACTGGATGCAGGACTGGTCGACGCCGTTCTCGCTGTACGTGAAGGAAGCGCGCGGCGCGACCTTCACCGACGTCGACGGCCATCGCTATGTGGATTTCTGCCTCGGCGATACAGGCGCGATGTTCGGCCATGCGCCCGAGCCCGTTGCACGCGCGCTCGTCGAGCAGGCCACGCGCGGCTACACGACGATGCTGCCGAGCGAGGACGCCGCGTGGGTCGCGCGCGAGCTCGCGCGCCGCTTCCGGCTGCCGGTCTGGCAGTTCGCGCTGAGCGCGAGCGACGCGAACCGCTTCGTGCTGCGCTGGGCGCGCGCGGCCACCGGCCGCAACACGATCGTCGTGTTCAATGGCTGTTATCACGGCACGGTCGACGATGTGTTCGTCGATCTCGTCGACGGCCGCCCCGTGCAGCGCGACAGCCTGCTCGGGCAGTCGTACGACCTGCTCGCGAACACGCGCGTCGTCGAATTCAACGATCTGGACGCGCTCGAAGCCGCGCTGATGCATGGCGACGTCGCATGCGTGCTCGCCGAGCCCGCGATGACGAACATCGGCATGGTGCTGCCCGATCCGGGCTTCTGGGATGCGGCGCGCGAACTGACGCGCCGCTACGGCACGCTGCTCGTGATCGACGAGACGCACACGATCAGCAGCGGCCCGGGCGGCTACGCGGTCGCGCACGATCTCGAACCGGACATGCTGGTGGTCGGCAAGCCGATCGCGGGCGGCGTGCCGTGCGCGGTGTACGGTTTCAGCGCCGAATTCGCGGAACGCGCGAAGCAGGCGAAGCTGAACGCGCCGCCCGGCCATTCGGGCATCGGCACGACGCTCAGCGCGAACATGCTCGCGATGCATGCGATGCGCGCGACGCTGGCCGAAGTCGCGACCGACGCCGCGTATGCGCACATGTTCGAACTCGCCGCGCGGCTGGCCGGCGGGCTCGAACAGGCGATCGCGAAACACGGGCTGCCGTGGTGCGTGACGCGCATCGGCGCACGTACCGAATTCCAGTTCGCGCCCGTGCCGCCGCGCAACGGCACGCTTGCCGGCGCGCAACTCGACAGCGAGCTCGAACACATCGTGCACCTGTACCTGCTGAATCGCGGCGTGCTGATCACGCCGTTCCACAACATGATGCTCGTGTGCCCGCAGACGACGCGCGACGATGTCGACACACTCGTCGCGCAGTTCGACGCGTGCCTGGGCGAGCTGGTGTGATGGGCTGACGCGCGGTGCGGCGCAGCGGCCGCGGCCGGCGCACCCACCGCGCCGTGCGCTACGCAGCCCGCAACGCGCGCCGCGCCACCTCCGCGAAATAACGCGCGCCGACCGGCAGGATCTCGTCGTTGAAATCGTACGTCGCGTTATGCAGCGGCACGCCGCCTCGATCGGCCGCGTCGCCGTTGCCGATGAACACGAAGTTGCCGGGCACGGCCTGCAGGAACGCGCCGAAATCCTCGGAGATCATCATCGGCTGCACGTCGGCATTCACCGCGCCGGCGCCTGCGATATGCGCGGCGGCCTGCACGGCCGTGTCGACCCACTCCGGGGAATTCACCGTCGGCGCGAACTCGTGCGTGTAGTCGAACGTGCAGGTCGCGCCATGCGTGCGGCAGATCCCTTCGCTGATCTCGCGCATCCGCGTTTCGAGCAGCGCCTGCACGTCGCGCGAATAGCTGCGCGTGTCGCCCTTGATCGTCACGGTCGACGGCAGCACGTTGCGCAGCCCGTCGGTGATGAACTCCGTGCACGAGATCACGGCCTGCTGGCCCGGATCGAGATTGCGCGACACGATCGTCTGCAGCGCGAGCACGATCTGCGCGCCGATCACGATCGGATCGATGCCCATGTGCGGGCGCGCCGCATGCGTGCCGCGCCCGTCGATCCGGATCACGAAATTATCCTCGCTCGCCATGATGCCGCCCGAGCGCGTCGAGAACGTGCCCGCGCGCATGCCCGGCATGTTGTGCGCGCCGAAGATCGCGTCGACCGGAAAGCGCTCGAACAGTCCGTCGGCCATCATCGCCTTCGCGCCGCGGCCATGCTCCTCGGCCGGCTGGAAGATGAAGCGCACCGTGCCGTCGAAGTCCTTCCGCTCGGCCAGCAGCTGCGCGGCGCCGAGCACCATCGACATGTGGCCGTCGTGCCCGCACGCATGCATCTTGCCGGGCGTGCGCGACGCATGTTCGCGGCCCGGCGCGTGCTCGGCGATGTTCAGCGCGTCCATGTCCGCGCGGATGCCGATCGCGCGGGTGCCGGTGCCGACCGTCAGGTTCGCGACGAGCCCCGTGCCGCCGATGCCGCGATGCACGTCGAGCCCGAGCGTCGTCAGGATGCGCGCGACGTAGTCGGACGTGTTCACCTCTTCGAAACCCGTCTCCGGATGCTGGTGCAGATGCCGGCGCCAGGTCTTCAGTTGCCCCTGCAGCGTGCTTTCTTCGATTGCGTCGATTGCATCCATTGCGCTTGCCTCGTCGGTCGTTTGGTCGTTTGGTCGTTCAGGCCGCTACCGCCGCGCGGTTCAGCCAGTCGCGCTGCCGCGCGAGCACGGCGTCGGCCGTGTCGCCGACGCAGCGCCGGTACACGGACGGCGCCGTCGCGCCTTCCGTATTGATCGCCAGCACGCGCGAGCTCGCGTCGAGCCCCGCCTGCCGCGCGAGCGCAGGGTCGCGCATCAGCGCTTCCAGCCCCGCAATGCCGGCCGCGCCCGATTCGCCGGCGACGAGCGGCACGTCGCGTTCGCTGCCGGCCGCGAGGCCGCGCATCGCGCGCACGGCATCTTCATCGTCGATCAGCATGAAATGGTCGATGCACAGCTCGAGGAAATCCCATGCGAGCGGCGACGCCTCGCCGCACGCGAGCCCGGCCATCACCGAATCGACGCTGCCGGTCGCCTTCGCCGCGCGCCCCGCGAGCGCGCTCTGGTACAGGCAGTCGGCCTGGCGCGGCTCGACGACGATGAAATGCGGCCGCCGCGCGCCATCGCGCTCCCACAGGTAGCTCGCCACGCCCGCGGCAAGGCCGCCCACACCGCCCTGCAGCAACACGTGCGTGAACGGCCGCCCGTCGTGTTGCGCCGCCTGCGCGGCGGCCTCGGCGGCGATCACGCCGTAACCCTGCATCACGTCGCGGGGAATCGCTTCGTAGCCGTCGTACGACGTATCCGACACGACATACCAGCCGTTCGCCTGCGCAAGCTGCGCCGCGCATACGACCGACTCGTCGTAGTTCCCCGCGATGCGCACGATCCGCGCGCCGTATGCCGAGATCGCGCGTTCGCGCTCGGCGTCGACATTCGCGTGCAGCACGATCACGCAGCCGCAGCCGATCGCGCGCGCAGCGGCGGCCAGCGCACGGCCGTGATTGCCGTCGGTCGCGCTGATCACCGTCAGGTCGGCCAGCTGCGCTGCGTAGCGGCCGGTGATCAGCCCTTGCGGATCGAGATCTCGGGTGCGCCGCAGGCGCCTCACGAGCCGCACCAGCGCGATCGGCGCGCCGAGCGCCTTGAAGCTGCCGAGCGGCGAGCGGCACGACTCGTCCTTCACGCTGACGCTCGCGACGCCGAGCCGCGCGGCGAGGTCCGGCAGCGCGCGCAGCGGCGTACGCGCATTGCCGACGAGCGGCCAGTGCGACAGCCACGCGCCGCTTTCGTCGGCCGACGCGATGTTCATCACGCGGCGCAGCGCGTCGGGATAGGCGGCGCGCGATGCGCGGGGGTTGGCGATCAGCATGGCGAAAGGCTCCGGAGCAGGACCGTGCCGGCGGTCCGTCGGGTGGGTCGGATCGGGCAAGCGCGGGTTGCGTTCGCCGTCGGTTCGAAAAATAATATTGCGCACGCTGGTCAATAAAATCGCCGAATTGGCCGCCTGAACGCAAAAATTTCTCATTCTTTCGAGGTTTCGCGCACCATCATGACGACCCCACTCGATGCGTTCGATCGCAAGCTGCTGATGGAAATCCAGCGCGACGCGCAGACGCCGCAAAGCGAACTCGGCGCACGCGTGAATCTGTCGACGGCGGCGGTGAACCGGCGTTTGAAGCGTCTCGCGGAAGACGGCGTGATCGAGCGCTATACGGCCGTCGTCGCGCCGGAGAAGGTCGATCATCCGTTGACGATCGTCGTGAACGTCGAGGTCGAGAGCGAGCAGATCGACCTGCTCGACGCGATGAAGCGGACCTTCGAGCGCTGCCCGCAGATCCAGCAGTGCTACTACGTGACGGGGGAATGGGATTTCGTGCTGATCCTCGCCGTGCGCAACATGGATCAGTACAACGCGCTCACGCGCGAGCTGTTCTTCGCGAACAACAACGTGAAGCGGTTCAAGACACTGGTGAGCATGAGCCGCGTGAAGGTGGGGCTCGAGGTGCCAGTCGATTCCGGCGAGTGAGTGCGGCGGAGGCGTACGGCCATGAAACGGCCGGCGCGCGACTGCAGGCGCCGGCCGCATCCCATCCACGGCTACGTCAGCGGCAACTGAAGCTCGCCTCCGAATTCACGTCGCCCGAACCGTTGTAGCGCGCCACCTGCGGATACGGGCACAGCGGGCGCGTACGCCCCGTGCCCCACGATGCGGGCACGTCCGCGTTCGGCACCGCGTTCGTCGCATCGCGCGCGGCAGCCACGATCGCGGCGGGCGCCTGCCCCTGCTCGACCCACGCGACGAGCGGCGTCAGCATGTCGAACTGGTCGGCCGCCGGCCCGCCTGCACAGTGGTTCATCCCGGGCACCGGATAGTAGCGCGCGAAGCTCGACGCATCGCCGCCGTTCGCCTGCGCGACCCGCTGGTACCAGTCGCTCGTATCGCTGGACGAGAACACCGGGTCGCCGGTGCCGTGATAGACGAGCAGCTTCGCGCCGCGCGACTTCAGCGCGGACAGGTTCGTCTCGTCGGGCGGCGTCATGAACGACCACGCGGATTGCGTGTACACGCCGCTGGTCGCGAAAATCGCCGGCGCGTCGTTGTCCATGTCGAAGCCGAGCGCGAAACCGGGCAGGTTCGCGAGCGTGGCGGCGGTTTTCGGCGGCGACATGAACGTGAACGCCATCGCGACCGGATCGAGCGTGATGGAATTCGACTGCTTCCACGAGGCCCAGCCGCCGCCGGCCACGCCCGGATCGTACGGAAAGCTCGCATAGAGCGCCGTGCCTGCGCTGTTGCGCGCACCCGCGAATACGTTCTCGAGCGCGGTTTTCTGCGCGGTCGTCAAGCATGCGCCGGTGCGCGTGCCGTTCGCGCAGGTCGGGACGTCCGTCTCGACGCTGAAGTGCGCCTGGCACGCGGCGACGTCCTGCACCATCCCGTCGGCCGCGCCGTCGAGCGCATCGCATTTGTCGAGGATCTTCGCGCCGACGAACCGGCGCTCCGTGTCGGTGAAGCCGCTGCGGATATCCGGCAGCCCGTTCGATCCGGTCGCCGACGCGATCTTCGCGAACTGCTGCGCACCGTACATCTCGCCGATCGCCGCCTTCGGCAAATGGAAGCCCGGATCGCCCGCGATGATGCCGTCGTAGTCGCCCGGGTTGCGCACCGCCGTGACCATCGCGTGACGGCCGCCGTTCGAACAGCCGCCGAAGTAGCTGCGGTCGGGCGCCTTCCCGTAGGCGAGACGGATCACCTGCTTGGCCATCGGCGTCAGCGCATCGACGGCGCCATAGCCGTAGTCGATCCGCGCCTGCGGATCGAGGCCGAACAGCGGATTCTGCGCGCCGCTGTGCCCGGAATCCGAGCTGATCACCGCGAAGCCCTGGTTCAGCGCATCGGTCAGCGGCCCGCCGCCGCCGATCTCGCCGGTCGCGGTCACGACGTTGCCGTCGAGGCCGCCATTCGCCTGGTAGAAGAAGCGGCCGTTCCACGCCTTCGGCAAGCGCATCTCGAAGCCGATCGCATAGGTGTTGCCGTCGACCGCGCTCACGCGCTCGTTCATCTTGCCTTCGATCACGCAGTGCTCGGCGATCGGCTTGCCGGCCACCGTCAGCGCGCCGGCGGCCGCGGTCGCAACCGACGTGAACGACGTGTTCGCATACGCGAGCTTCGCGGCGAGCGCGTCGCAGGTCTGCGCCAGCGCGGCCGGCGTCGCGGCGCTCAGGTGCGTGGGCGCGGCGTTGACCGAATCGTCGCCGCCGCAACCGGCGAGCATCGCCGCTGACAGCGGCGCAATGCAGAGGAATACAGATTTTCTGTTCAAGATATCTCCCCTTCGTCAGGCTGCCTGATCAGAACATGTGCTTGACGCCGACCATCGCGCCGAGCTGCCCCATCCCCGCGCCGGGCGTCGTGCCGGGGCCGCCGCCGCTGACCGCGTAGCGCGCGTGCGCGCTGTTCCACAGATACGAGGATTGCGCGTAGACCGACGTGCGCTTCGTCAGCAGATAGGTCGCGCGCAGCGTCGCCATCGTCGCGCGCGTGTCGCGCGCGCTGTTGACGATCCGGTAGCCTTCGCCGTCGACGATGAAGTCCGGCTTGACCGCATACGACGCACCGACGAAGAACAGATCCGAATGCGCGCCGGGCGCGGCCGGCGAACCGGTCGACACGCGCCGCCCGATCCAGCCCGCGCCGATCCGCGCACCCGCCGCCTGTGCATACGCGCTCACGTGCACGCGCGCGTCCTTGCCCGCGCTGCTCGTGAAGGCGACCGGCGCGACGCCGTCGAAGAAGTTCGCGGCCGCGCCCGTGCCGCCGCGCTGCTCCTCGTACGACGCCGCCGCGCCGAAATACGCGCTGTCGTACTTGAGCATCGCCGACCAGTTGCGGCACTCGACCGCGTGGCCCGGCACCTGCCCCGCGCACGTGCCCTGCCCCGGCGAGTTGCCGGTGCCGGCGCCGTCGCGGCCGAACGAATAGGCGGCGCCGAGCGTCACGCCGCGATACGTGCCGATGTAGGTCACCGCGTTGTCGGCGCGGCCGTTCGGCACGTACGCGTCGAACGAGCCGAGCCCGTAGATGTCGGGCCCGATGATGTCCGCGCCCTGCAGCGCGAGGTAGGTCATCGTGTACTGGCGGCCGAACGCGAGCGTGCCGAAACCGCCCTTCAGCCCGACGAATGCCTGCCGCCCGAACAGCCGCCCGCCTTGGCCGAGATCGCCGCCGCGCACGTTGAAGCCGCTTTCGAGCACGAACACGGCCTGGTAGCCGCCGCCGAGATCCTCGTTGCCGCGCAGGCCCCAGCGCGACGGCATCTCGCCGGTCACGCCCGGCATCCGCACCACGTGATCGCCGGCCGCGTTCGCGTGCGACACGTATTCGACGCCGGTGTCGATGATCCCGTACAGCGTCACGCTCGATTGCGCGTGCGCGCTCGTCGCGGCCAGCGCGCATGCGCCGGCTGCCAGCAAGGCTTTGGTGTGCTTCATGGTTAGTGTCTCCAGACCTGCGTCGATATCGCGCTCTGCCGGCGCTCGTGGGTGAAAGTAAACAAACTCAGTCGTGGGCCTGCGGCCTGCGGATCAGCACCAGCGCCGCGACGGCGGCGACCAGCGTGACGGGGATGCTCGCGCCGATCACGACCGACGCGCTGCGGCCCATCGCGAGCAGCTCGGCCGCCGCAAGCGGGCCGACCACGGAGCCGAGCCGGCCCACCGCGACCGCGGAGCCGACGCCGGTGCCGCGCATCGCGGTCGGGTAGTACATCGCGGCCAGCGCATACAGCACCGACTGGCCGCCGACGACGAACATCCCGGCCGCGAACGCCGCGGCGGACAGCCATACGAGCCCGGGCGCGATCGCGAGCGCGGCGAGCGACAGCACGATCCCCGCATACATGCCGCCGACGACCCGCGACGGCTGCATCCGGTCCATCGACATGCCGATGCCGAGCACGCCGAGGCCGCTGCCGATGTTGAAGAAGATCTGCACGATCCCGGCCTGGCTGCGCGCGAGCCCCTTCGCCGCCATCAGCGACGGCAGCCAGTTCAGCAGGAAATACAGCACGATCAGCGTGCAGAAATAGCTGAGCCAGAGCGCGAGCGTGGTGCCCGTGCGCGCGCCGCCGAACAGCGTGTGCGCGACGCTCGGGCGCGCGGCGCCCGATGCGCTGACGTCGAGGAACGCGCGCGATTCCGGCAGCAGCGCGAGCAGCAGCGGAGCGAGCAGCAGCGGCCCGATGCCGCCGACGTAGAAGATGTGCCGCCACTCGGTGTCGCCGGCCAGCAGCACGCCGATCAACGACGCGATCACGCCGCCGAACGGAATGCCGCAGTACATCACGGCGACCGCGCTGCTGCGCGAGCGCGCGTCGGCCGCTTCGGACGACAGCGCGATCAGGTTCGGCATCGCGCCGCCGAGGCCGAGGCCGGTCAGCGCGCGCACGACGACCAGCATCGCGAAGCTCGACACGTGCGCGGTCGCGATCGACAGCAGCCCGAACAGGCAGACCGACGCGATCAGCACGTGCTTGCGGCCGATCCGGTCGGCGAGCCACCCGCCGAGCATCGCGCCCGGCAGCAGGCCGAACGTGCCGGCGCTGAACGCGAGCCCCATCTGCGAAACCGTGAGCCCGAACTCGTGAGCCATGCGCGGCGCGGCGACGCCGACCGACTGCAGGTCGAGCCCCTCGAGCAGCGCGATCGCGAAACACAGACCGAGCGTCGTCGCGACGGCCGGCCTCTCGGCAACGGAAGTGTCCATGTCGTCTCCAAACCTTGTACTGCGCGTCATGCCAGGACGCATGCGCGGTGTCTTTGTCGTGATCGGACCATGCACCATAAATTATCAGGTAACCTGATTCATTGTCCGAAATAAAATCCGCGCGACCAACCGGTCGTGCGGACCGTCATCCCATCGAAGGACGGAATGATTTAATAACAGGTAACCTGATATTTCAAGTGTGTTGCGCGCCGGTGTTAACCCGCAACGCGCGCGGAAGCCGGCCGGGCAAGGCCGTGCGGAACGACGAATGAAACGAAAGTGTGGTTCAGTCGCGCAGGTTGCGCACGAACAGTTCGAGCGTGCGCTGGACCTGCGCGGCGTCGGCGGCGGTGAGGTCGTCGCCGAGCATTCGGCGTTCGAGCGGCCGCAGCACCCGTTCGCATTCGCGCAGGATCGCCGAACCTTCGTCGGTCAGGCGCAGCAGGATCACGCGGCCATGATTCGGATCGGCCTCGCGCGTGACGAAGCCGCGGGCCGCCATCGCGACCATCACCTCGTTCGCGGATTGCGGCGTGATGAACGAGCGCACCGCGAGCTGCGCGTTGGACAGCGCGCCGCGCGCCTCGAGCACCGACAGCGCCGTGTATTGCGCGAGCGTCACGCCGAGCGGTGCGAGCGCATCGCTCATCAGGCGGCGCAGCAGCCGATCGAGATTGCCGATCAGGTAGGTCAGCCGCTGCTGGGCACGCACGGGCGGCCTGGCCTCGGTGGCACGGGCAGCGCGTTTCGCGCCGGCCGGTTTGACGGGTGTCGAACTCATGAAGGTGTCGGGAGGAAGATCGCGGGCCATCTTACCTCACGCGGCCCGCATGGCGGGCACGCTCGCATCGCCCGCATCGCGGCGTCCGGAGCACCGTATACAACACGGACCCGATTCGGCGGTTTCGATCGGGGTTTACCCGCCAATCGACCGGGAACGCGCTGCCGTGCTGACCGCGTGCCGCACCGCCGCCGCATGGCGGTGCGGCACGACGCTCGACATCAGCGCGCCGCGCCGGCGACGATCACGCCCGCATCGGCCGCGTCGCGCGCATACATCGCCTCGATCAGCGCCGCGCGCTGCGTCAGCACCGCACGCTGGTTGATCGAACCCTTGTCGGTGATTTCGCCGAGATCGAGCGACGGCGGCGTATCGAGCAGACACAGCCGCGTGATGAACGTCGCGCTGCCGGTCGCGTCGCGGTTCAACCGCTGCAGCAGGTCCGCGAAAAACGCGCGCACGGCCGGCGCCTGCAGCACGGCGCGCACGTCGGCGTCCGGCCCCGCGCCCGCGAGGCGGCGGCAATCGTCGATGCGCGGAAAGATCATCGCGCCGACGTCGTCGCGGTTCATTCCGGTCACGACCGCGTCCTGCACATACGGCGCGCCGTTCGACACGATCCGCGCGCGCATCGGCCCGACGCTCACGAAGGTCCCCGTCGACAGCTTGAAATCCTCGGCGATGCGGCCGTCGAACATCAGCCCGATCTCCGGACGCTGCGGGTCGACGAAGCGCACCGCATCGCCGCTGCGGTAATAGCCTTCTTCGTCGAACACCTCGCGCGCGTCGTCGCGGCCCGCGCGCCAGTAGCCGGCCATCACGTTCGGCCCGCGAAAGCGCGCCTCGAGCTTGCCGTCGACCGGCACCAGCTTCGCGTCGCAGCCGGGCGCGGGCAGGCCGATGTACCCGGCGCCCGACATCGGCCCGGTGGTGAACATGCACGACGGCGCGGCCTCGGTCATCCCGAGGCCCGCCATGATCCGGATCCGCTCGCCGCAGTGAGCGAGCGTCACGCGCTCGAGCCGGTCCCATGCCGCCTGCGACAGCCCCGCGCCCGCGAAGAAATACATCTTCACGCGCGAGAAGAAGGTCTCGCGCAGCGCCGCGTCCGTTTCAAGCGCGGCGGTCAGTTCCTCCCAGCCTTTCGGCACGTTGAAGTACACCGTCGGCGCGATCTCGCGCAGGTTGCGCAGCGTCTCGTCGAACTTGCCGGCGACCGGCTTGCCGTCGTCGATATACAGCGTGCCGCCGTTGTACAGCGCAATCCCCACGTTGTGGCTGCCGCCGAACGTGTGGTTCCACGGCAGCCAGTCGACCAACACCGGCGGCTCGATGCCGAATTGCGGAAACGTTTCGAGCAGCATCTGCTGGTTGCTGCACAGCATCCGGTGCGTGGTCGGCACCGCCTTTGGCAGCCGCGTCGAACCGGACGTGAACAGGAACTTGGCGATCGTATCGGCCGCGATCGCATCGTGCGCGGCGTCGACGCTGCCCGGCACGGTGTCGAGCAGCGACGCGAGGCGCGTGACGCCGCGCATCCCGTCCGCAGCCGACACGACCACGCGCTCGACGTCGGGCGGCACCGTCGCATCGAGCGCGGCACGGAACGCGTCGCCGTCCGCGGCAAACACGAGCCCCGGCGTCAGCAGCGCCAGCGCATGGCGAAGCTTGCCGTAGTCGCTCGACACGAGCGAATACGCGGGCGACAGCGGCGCATACGGAATGCCGGCCCACAGCGCGCCGAACGCGACCTGCAGGTGTTCGAGATCGTTGCCGGACAGGATCGCGACCGGCCGCTCGGCCGACAGCCCGCGATCGAGCAGTGCCTGGCCGATCGCGCGTGCGCGTTCGAGCATCTGCGCATAGCTGATGCCGATCCACGCGCCGTCGGGGCCGCGCCGCGCGACGAGCCAGCGGTCCGGGTGCGCTTGCGCGCCGCTGACGAGCCGGTCGGTCAGCCGGCGCGGATATGCGCCGAGCGCGGTCGATGCACGCAGGGTCCAGCAGCCGTCGCGTTGCGCGATGTCGGGCGGCGCCGCGCCGATCGCGACGGGGCGGTAGCCGGCGGGGGCCGGCTGCGCGGCGGCGATGCCGCGCAGTTGGGTCGGATCCGCATCCAAGGTCTGTCTCCAGTCGGTTCCGCCGGCGCGCTTGCAGCGCGCGGCGGGAACTTCATTGTGTCGTTGTCGTAGCCGCTGCGCGGCGGCCCGCTCAGATCGGGTAGTGGCGCGGCGCGGTCTGCACGGTGATCCAGCGCAGGTCGGTGAATTCGGCAATCGACGCCTTGCTGCCGAACCGGCCGTAGCCGCTCGCCTTCACGCCGCCGAACGGCATCTGCGCCTCGTCGTGCACGGTCGGGCCGTTGATGTGGCAGATGCCCGACTCGATCCGTTTCGCGACCTGCATCGCGCGCGCGATGTCGCGGCTGAACACCGCGGCCGACAGCCCGTATTCGCTGTCGTTCGCGGCCGCCAGCGCCGCTTCGTCGCCATCGACGCGCTGCACGGTCACGACCGGCCCGAACGATTCGTCCGCATAGAGCTTCATGTCGCGCGTGACGCCGTCGACGATCATCGGCTGCATCACCGCGCCGTCGACTTCGCAGCCGAGCGGCAACGCCGCGCCGTGCGCGCGCGCGTCGGCGACCAGCGCCGCAATGCGCTGCGCGGCCGACGCGCTTTCCAGCGTGCCGAGCACGACGTTCGGTGCGGCCGGGTTGCCGGCCTTCAGCGTACGCGCCTTCGCGACGAGCCGCTCGACGAACGCATCGGCGACTTTCCGGTCGACGATCACGCGCTCGGTCGACATGCAGATCTGGCCCTGGTTGAAGAATGCGCCGAACGCGACCGCGTCGACCGCCGCATCGAGATCCGCGTCGTCGAGCACGAGCACCGGCGCCTTGCCGCCGAGTTCGAGCAGCGCCGGCTTCAGGTGCTGCGCGGCGAGCGTCGCGACGATCCGGCCGACGCGCGTCGACCCGGTGAAGTTGACGCGCCGCACCGCCGGGTTAGCGATCAGCCGTTCGACGATCGCCGGTGCGTCCTGCGGCGCATGCGTGATCACGTTGACGACGCCATCACCGAGCCCCGCGTCGTGCAGCACGCTGCCGATCAGCCGGTGCACGCCCGGGCAGCCTTCGGACGCCTTCAGCACGACCGTGTTGCCGCACGCGAGCGGCATCGCGAGCGCGCGGGTCGCGAGGATCACCGGCGCGTTCCACGGCGCGATGCCGAGCACGACGCCGCACGGCTGGCGCACGGCCATCGCGAGGTTGCCCGGCACGTCGGACGGAATGACCGCGCCGTCGATCTGCGTCGTCATCGCGGCGGCCTCGCGCAGCATGTTCGCCGCGAGCATCACGTTGAAGCCGTACCAGTTCGCCATCGCGCCGGTTTCCGCGCGGCCGGTCTCGATGAATTCGCCGGCGCGCGCGTCCATCCGGTCGGCCGCCGCGAGCAGCCGCCGGCGGCGCTCGGTCGGCGCGAGCGCCGCCCACGCGGGAAACGCGCGCGCGGCCGCCGCGACCGCGGCATCCGCATCGGCGAGCGTCGCCGCGGCGGCGCGCGACGCCACCTGTCCCGTCGCCGGATCGATCCGGTCGAACGTGCCGCCATCCGACGCGCCGCGCGACACGCCGTCGATCAACAAACTCACTTCGTGCATTTCGCTGTCTCCGCTCAGTCCGGTTGCGTGCCGCGTCGCGCGTCAGCGCTTGTACGCCTGCAGGCCCGGCTTGATGCTCTTGTCGTCGAGGAACTGCTTGAGGCCCTGCTCGCGGCCGCCTTCCGGATCGCGGTAGTTCGCCTGGTCGAGCTTCGCGTACAGGTAGTCCTCGTTCTGCTCCCACGTCAGTTCGCGGCAGCGCTTGAAGCCGTGCTTCGCATTGCGGATCACGACCGGATTCTTGTCCAGCAGCTTCGCGGCGAGTGCAAGCACTTCGTCGCGCAGTTGCGCACGCGGCACGCTCTTGTTGACGAGCCCCATCTTCGCGGCCTGCGGCCCGGTGAAGGTATCGCCGGTCATGATGTAGTACAGCGCCTCGCGATGCCCGACCGTATCCGCCATCGCCTTGCTGACGAGGTTGCCCGGCGGGATGCCCCAGTTGATCTCCGACAGCCCGAACACGGCTTCGTCGGCCGCGATCGCGAGATCGCACGCGACGAGCGGCGAGAAACCGCCGCCGAAGCACCAGCCGTTGACCATCGCGATCGTCGGCTTCGAATACATGCGCAGCAGTTGCCACTGCCAGCGGCTCGCGTCGCGGCGGATCTTTTCCTGCAGGATCTCCGGGCCCGCGTCCACTTCGCGGAAATACTCCTTCAGGTCCATCCCGGCCGTCCATGCGTCGCCCTCGCCGGTCAGCACGAGCACCTGCGCTTCGGCGTCGAGCTCGACCGCTTCCAGCACGTCGATCATCTCCATGTTCAGCGTCGGGCTCATCGCGTTGCGCTTGTCCGGACGGTTCAGCGTGACCCACGCGATCCCGCCCTCGACCGCGACCTTCACCGTTTTCCAGCGACCTTCGTAACTCATCTTCGTTCTCCAATGACAGTGCCGCCCTGCGCGACTCGACGCCAATTTACTATCAGGTAGCCTGATATGTAAAGTAGAATGGAAGCGGCTCGGGACAAACCCCTAAACGGGCGCGAACGCGCGGTTTCGCGCCGCGCGGCGCCTGCGCTTCACGACATGAGGAGACACGCTTGGACATCCGCAACCTGATCGCCATCGACACGCACGTGCATGCCGAAGTGTCGTGCTGCCAGCCGCCCGACCTGTTCGCGAAGGCATTCGACGACGCGGCCGACAAGTACTTCGGCACGGTGCTGAAACAAGGCCGCCGGCCGACGATTCCGGAGACGATCGCGTATTACCGCGAGCGCCGCATCGGCTTCGTGATGTTCACCGTCGACTGCGAGACGAACATCGGCCGGCGCCGCATTCCGAACGAGGAGATCGCGCAGTTCGCGCAGGACAACGCCGACGTCATGATCGCGTTCGCGAGCATCGACCCGCACAAGGGCCGCTTCGGCGCACGCGAGGCGCGCCGCCTGATCGAAGAACACGGCGTGAAGGGCTTCAAGTTCCACCCGACGATGCAGGGGTGCTTTCCGAACGACCGGCTCGCATATCCGATCTACGAGGTGATCGCCGAACACGGGCTGCCGGCCGTGTTCCACAGCGGTCATTCTGGAATGGGATCGGGCATGCGCGGCGGCGGCGGGCTGCGTCTGAAGTACTCCGAACCGATCCATCTCGACGACGTCGCCGCCGATTTTCCGGACATGAAGATCGTGATCGCGCACCCGTCGTGGCCGTGGCAGGAGCAGGCGCTGTCGATCGCGCTGCACAAGCCGAACGTCTACATCGATCTGTCGGGATGGTCGCCGAAGTATTTCTCGCCGGAGCTGGTCAAGTATGCGAACACGCTGCTCAGGCACAAGGTGCTGTTCGCGTCGGATTTTCCGCTGATACGGCCGGATAGATGGCTGGAGGATTTCCACGGCGCCGGATTCCGGCCCGACGTGCACCCGCTGATTTTGAAGGACAACGCGGTGGCGTTGCTGGGGCTGGGGCTGGGGCTCGACGCGCCGCGCGAGTGACGCGCCGAGTGGTGAATGCACCGATCGCGGCGCGGCGGCCGGCGCGGTCACGCGCCGATGCCGCGTCCGCCGGCCGCACCGTGGCGCTCAGGTTGCGCGCGTCGGCATGAACCGCGCGGTCGGCAGCCCCGCGTGCCGCGTCTGCGCGACGAACACGCCGCCCGCATGCGCGTCGCTGGCCAGCGCGTCGTCGCTCAACCCGACGCGCGCACTCGTCACGTACAGGCGGCCTTCGCCGTCGAGCGCCGCGCAGCTCGGCTGCGCGGTCGGCACGTCGACGCGCTCCGTCTCGACGCCATCCGGCCCATAGCGCACGACGCGCCTGCCGCCCCACTGCGCGTTCCACAGGCCGCCGTCGCGATCGATCGTCGAACCGTCCGGGTCGCCGTTCGCATCGGTCAGGCGCGCGAACGGCCGCACGTTCGCGACGTCGCCGCCCGCGCGGTAATCGCAGACGAAAATCTCGCGCACCAGCGAATCGCAGAAATACATCTTCGAACCGTCCGGCGAGAACGCGATGCTGTTCGCGATCGCCGCCGCCGGCAACGCGAGCCGTTCGAGCGTAAGGTCGACATTGAGCCTATAGAAGCCACCAACCGCACGCGGCGGCTCGCCGCCTTCGTCCTTCATCCCGAACACGAACGCGCCGAACGGATCGCAGCGGCCGTCGTTCAGCCGCGTCGGCAGATCGGATTCGACGTCGACGATGCGCGTGAACGCACCGCTGCGCAGGTCGAAGAACGCGAGATGCGTCGCGAGCCCGACGAGCAGCACGTCCGGATCGCCGGTCAGCGCGAAACACGCGAGCCGCTCGGGCATCGGCCAGTGCGCGAGGTCCGAACCGTCCGCGCGGCATCGCCACAACCGCGCGCCTTCGATGTCCGTCCAGTACAGCGCGTGCGTCGCATCGCACCACGTCGCGCCTTCGCCGAGCGCGTTGCGGCTGTCGGCCAGCAGCGTCGCCGACGCGGCCGGATGAGTCTGTTGCATGCCGTCTCCCGATATCTGTCGCATGGATCCATCGCTTTCGCGGGCGACGCGCTACCGGTCAGATCTTCATCGCGCGCCGCTGGTTGCGACGATACTGGTCGAACAGCACCGCGAGCAACAGAATTCCGCCGCGTATCAGATATTGGTAAAACGTCGGCACGTTCAGCAGGCTCATCGCATCCTGCACGGAGCCCATGATCAGCACGCCGACCAGCACGCCGGAAATCGTCGCGACGCCGCCCGTCAGCGACACGCCGCCGAGCACGCATGCGGAGATCACGCCGAGTTCGAGGCCGACCGACGTCTTCGGATCGCCGAGGCTCATCCGCGACGCGAGCATCACGCCGGCGAATCCCGTCACGAGCCCCTGCAGCACGAACACGGTGATCTTGATGCGCATCACCGGCAGCCCCGCGAGCAGCGCGGCCTCGCCGTTGCCGCCGACGGCGAGCACGTTCTTGCCGAACACCGTCTTGCGCAGCAGGAAGCCGAACACGACGAAGCCGATGATGTTGCTCCAGATCGGATACGAAATGCCGAGGAACGAGCCGGCCCCGAGGTCGAAGAAACGCTCCTCGGAGATCATCACCGCGTCGCCGTTCGACGTGATGAACGCCAGCCCGCGCACGACTTCCATCATCGCGAGCGTGACGATCAGCGAATTGATCCGGTAGCGCGCGATCAGCACGCCGTTCACGAGCCCGACCGCGCCGCCCGCGAGCACGCCGGCCACGATGCCGAACAGCACGCTGTGCGTCGCGGTGATCAGCGTCGACGCGACGACGCCCGAGAACGCGACGATCGACGCGACCGACAGGTCGACCTCGCCGAGCGCGAGCACGAACATCATCGTCACCGCGATCGAGCCGATCAGCGTGACCGACAGCAGCAGGCCCTGGATGTTGCGCGGCGTGAGGAAGTCCGGCACCGTCAGCGACAGCGTCGCGAACAGCACGAGAAACACCATCACGATGCCGGAGCGGTTGATCAGCTGCCACACGCCTCCGCGCGCCCTCATGGGAGCGGCATCGGGGGACGGGGAAGTACGTTGGGGTTGCATTGCCTGGCTCATATCTTTTGCATTCCGGTTGAACAGCAAGCCGCTAGCGCGGCAGCGCGAGCTTGATCAGCGCGTCGGGCGTCGCCTGCGCCTTCTCCACTTCGCCCGCGACCCGGCCTTCCTTCATCACGATGATCCGGTCCGACACGCCGATCACTTCGGCCAGATCGCTCGACACGAGGATCACCGTGCGGCCCGCTTCCGCGAGTTCGTAGAACAGGTTGTAGATTTCCGCGCGCGCGCCGACGTCGATGCCGCGCGTCGGCTCGTCCATCAGGAACACGTCGATGCGCTCGGCCAGCCAGCGCGCCAGCACGACCTTCTGCTGGTTGCCGCCGGACAGCGCGCCGATCGGCGTGTCGCCGTCGCGGGTCTTGATCGCGAGCCGCTCGATGTAGCGTTGCGCGAGCTCGCGCTCGCGCCGCTCGTCGAGCAGCATGCGCGCCGGGCTGAAATGCCGGCGCGCGCTGATGTTCAGGTTGTCGGCCACCGACGCGATCGCGACGATGCCTTCCTGCTTGCGGTCTTCCGGGCACAGCGCGATGCCGGCGCGCACCGCGTCGCGCGGGCTGGCAAACGCGACGCGCCGCCCGCCCAGCTCGACGTGCCCGGCGCTCGGGCGCGCCGCGCCGTACAGCAGCTTCATCAGCTCCGAACGGCCCGCGCCGACGAGCCCGAAAAAGCCGACGATCTCGCCGCGTCGCGCGGTGAACGACACGGGCTCGGACAGCCCGGGGCCCGCCAGCCCCTTTGCCTCGATCAGCACGTCGCCGGCCGCGCGCGGCCGGTAGCCGTACACGTCCTCGATCGAGCGGCCGACCATGCAGCCGATCAGCCGGTCGCGATCGAGATCGGCGACCGAATCGAACGTGTCGATCCGGCGGCCGTCGCGAAACACGGTCACGCGGTCGCACAGTTCGTAGACTTCCTCCATCCGGTGCGTGACGTAGATGATCGCGCGGCCTTCCGCGCGCAGCGCGCGGATGATCCGGAACAGCTGCGTGGTCTCGCGAGCGGACAGCGAGCTCGTCGGTTCGTCGAACGCGATCACGCGCGCGTCGCGCATCAGTGCCTTGCCGATCTCGATCATCTGGCGCTGGCCGATCGACAGATACTTCACCGGAATGCCCGGATCGATATGCTCGCCGAGCCGCTCCAGCGCATCGAGCGCACGCGCGGCGAGCGCGCGCTCGTCGACCACGCCGAGCCGGCTCGGCAACTGCCCGAGCATCAGGTTCTCGGCGACCGTCAGCTCGGGCACCAGATGCAGCTCCTGGTAGATGATCGCGATGCCGGCTTCGAGCGCGGCGCGCGTCGACGCGAAGCGCTGCACCGTGCCGTTCAGCGTCAGCGTGCCGGCCTGCGGCTGGTTCACGCCGGACAGCACTTTCAGCAGCGTCGATTTCCCCGCGCCGTTCTCGCCCATCAGCCCGTGCACTTCGCCCGCGCGCACCGACAGCGACACGGCGTCGAGCGCACGCACGCCCGGGAACGTCACCGTGATGCCGTCGAGCGCGAGCAGCGGGCCGGCGGCCGCGCCGGCTTCAGCGTCGTCGTGGCGGGACACGGCCGTCATCGTCTGCATCGTCATTGCGTTTTCGCCCCGCGTGCTCAGATGCCCAGCTCGGCGCGCACGGCCTGCCAGTTCGCGCGCGTCATCAGCTTGCCGCTCGTCT
The DNA here is from genome assembly GCF_900119325.1 of Burkholderia sp. NFPP32. Lineage (NCBI taxonomy): Bacteria > Pseudomonadati > Pseudomonadota > Betaproteobacteria > Burkholderiales > Burkholderiaceae > Burkholderia > Burkholderia sp. NFPP32. Next base: position 217,604 of record NZ_FPJP01000010.1, read on the forward strand.
GCGTGTCGGCCGCCGGCGTCTTGCCGTTGCGGATCCAGTCGACGAGGTTCTGCGTGCTGTCCTTGCCGTGGTTCGTCGAGCTGACCGCGATCGTCCCGTAGAAGCCGGTCGGCTCCTTCTTCTGGAACTCGGCGAACGCTTCGCCCGCGCCGTTGATGCCGACGCCGATCACGTCGGCCGCCGGGATGTGCAGCTGCTCGGTCGCGCGCACCGCGCCGAGCACGGTTTCCTCGTTCAACGCGTAGATCACCCATTTCTTCACGTTCGGATGCCGCGCGAGCACCGGCGCGGCCGCGCTGAAGCCGCCTTCGTCGTCGGTCGTCTTCTGCGGCGCGTCGAAGATGTTCTCCTTGCGGAAGCCGTTCGCGAGCAGCGCCTGCGTCGCGCCGTCGGTGCGCAGCTTCGCGGTCGGCAGCTCGTAGTTCGTGACCCGCAGCGCGCCGACTTCCTCGGGCTTCCAGCCGCGCCGCTTCATCTCGTCGGCGATCGCCTGGCCGACCTGGTTGCCGATCTTGGTCGCCGACATCCCGAGGTGCGGCACGTTCGCGAGCGGCTTGCCGCTCGAATCGACGAGCTGGTCGTCGACGGTCACGAACTTCATGTTGTAGCGCTTCGCGCGCAAGGCGATCGCCGGGCCGAGGCGCACGTCGGGTGCACAGATCACGAAGCCCTGCGCGCCCTGCGAGCCGAGGTTGTCGATCGCGGCCAACACCTTCTCGCCGTCGGGCGTGCCGATCTTCACGACCGAGAAATTCTCCTTCTGGCCGAGCGCGGACGCCGCGTTCTGCTCGTTGATGAACCATGCCTGCTCGGGCATCTTCACCAGGAAGCCGATCTTCAGCGGCGCGTCGGCGCGCGCGGCGCCCTGCATGCCGAGCGGCGCGATGCAAAGCGCGGCCAGCAGCGCGCGCAGGGTGTGTCGGCGAATCGTGTGAGTCGTGCGGGTCATGTGGTGTCTCCTGGTATCGATTTGGGTCTTCATCATTTGTCGTGCGCGGTCGCGGCGAAGCGCGCCGGCACGTTCAGCGGCCGAACGCGTCGGTCTGGACGCGCCGGCCGAACAGAAACGCGTCGGCGACGAGCCGCAGCGGCCGCACGTCGACGTCGCTTTCGCCACGCGCGATCAGCGCGCGGAACTGCGCGTAGAGCGCAGGATACTCGCGCTCGGGGCCGATCTCGACCGGCTCGCCGTTAATCGACAATTGCGCGCCGCCGCGGCTGATCGCGAGCACGCCGTCGGCCGTATCGACCGCGATCTCCCATTGCTCGACCGGGCCGTGCCGCCAGTCGAATTCCGCGCGCACGGGCACGCCGTCGGTATCCGCGCAATCGAGTTCGGCCGCGATCGGCGTCTGCACGTCGCTCGGCACGAACAGCGTCGCCTCGCGCAGCACGAGCTCGCGCGGCAGGATCCGTGTGACGATCGACAGTGCGTTGATACCCGGATCGAACACACCGAGGCCGCCGGGCTCCCAGATCCACTGCTGCCCCGGATGCCAGCGCCGCACGTCCTCCTTCCAGCGCACCTGCACCGCGCGGATCGTGCGCGTCGCGAGCCACGCGCGTGCGGGCTCCACCGCGCTCGCGCAGCGCGAATGCCAGGTCGCGAACAGCGTGAGGCCGCGCTCGTGCGCGAGCGCCTCCAGCACGGCCACTTCGCCGAGCGTCGCGCCCGGCGGCTTCTCGAGCATCACGTGCTTGCCGGCTTCGAGCGCGGCGCGCGCCTGAGCGTAGCGCACCTGCGGCGGCGCGCACAGCGACACGGCGTCGAGCTCCGGCTCGGCGGCCAGCAACGCGCGCAGGTCCTGATAGTTGCGCACGCCGGTGACTTCCGCGTGGCGGCTCGCGCACGCGGTCAGCGCGAAGCCCGGTTCGGCGGCGATCGCCGGAAGATGCTGGTCGCGCGCGATCTTGCCGATCCCGACGACGCCCAGCGTAACCTGCTTGCTCATCGTGCATTCCTCCTTCGCATATCGCTCAGTGGGCCCAGCGCAGCACGAGCGGATCGAGCCGGCGCGCGATCGCGAGCAGTTCCGCGCGCGTGTCCGGATGCAGTTCCGGCATCGGATGCCGCGGCCGTTCGCACACGATCACGCCGCCTTCGCGCATCAGCGCCTTCGCGGTGAGGATCCCGGACTGGCGGTTCTCATGATTGATCAGCGGCAGCCACGCCTGGTAGCGCGCGTACGCGTCGTCGTGGCGCCCTTCGCGCCATGCTTCGAGGATCGGCCGGATGCCGTCCGGATACGCGCCGCCCGTCATCGCGCCGGTCGCGCCCGCATGGAGATCGGCGAGCAGCGTGATCGCCTCCTCGCCGTCCCACGGCCCTTCGATCGCATCGCCGCCGAGCCGGATCAGCTCGCGCAGCTTGTTCGCCGCACCGGGCGTCTCGATCTTGAAGTACGCGACCTGCTCGATCTCCCGCGCCATCCGCGCGAGGAACGGCGCCGACAGCGCCGTGCCGCTCGCGGGCGCGTCCTGGATCATGATCGGGATCTCGATCGCGTCGGACACGCGTGCATAGAAATCGAAGATCTGCGCCTCGGGCACGCGGAACGTCGCGCCGTGATACGGCGGCATCGCCATCACCATCGCCGCGCCGAGCTGCTGCGCGCGCAGGCTGCGCGCCGCGCACACCTGCGTGCTGTAGTGCGACGTCGTGACGATCACCGGCACGCGGCCCGCCACGTGTTCGAGGATCGTGCGCGTGAGCACGTCGCGCTCGTCGTCGGTGATCGCGAACTGCTCGGAGAAGTTCGCGAGGATGCACAGCCCGTCCGAGCCCGCGTCGATCATGAAATCGACCGCGCGCTTCTGGCTCGCGAGGTCGAGCTCGCCGGTGTCGGAAAACGTCGTCGGGACGACGGGGAAGATGCCGCGATAGCGCGGCGTGCTGCTCGATGTCATGTTCTGGTCCTGCGTCGGTCGAATCGGCGTTCAGCCGGAAAACAAAGCGTTCAGGATTCGCGGGCAAGCGCGCCCGCGGCCGGCTGCGGCGCGCGCAGCGTCGCGCGGACCACGAACGTGATCAGCACCGCGAACAGCAGCGTCGCCGCGAGGAAATACAGGCCGGCCGCGAGGCTGCCGGTCGCCTGCTTGATCAGGCCGATGCCGTACGGCCCGACGTAACCGCCGAGATTCGCGAGCGAATTGATCGCGGCGATGCCGACCGCCGCGCTCGTCCCGGTCAGGAATTCGCCGGGCAGCGCCCATACGACGGCCTGGATCGAGTAAAGCGAGAACGCCGTGAGGCAGATGAACAGGAACTGCAGCGCAGGCTGCCGCACCCATGCGCTCGCGGCCATCGTCAGCGCCGCGGCGGCCGACACGACGACGATGTGCCAGTAGCGTTCGCGCGTGCGATCCGAATGACGCGGCACGACCAGCAGCCCGATCACCGCGAACAGGTACGGCACGGCGGACAGCAGGCCGGTGGCCGCGTCGCCCGCGCCGAACGCGTGAATGATCGTCGGCAGCCACAGCGACAGCCCGTAGATGCACAGCGGGAACGGCAGGAACAGCGCCGCGAGCAGCAGCACGCGCCGGTCGGCCAGCGTGGCGAGCGGATTGCGGTGCGCGTCGGGGCGGTACGTGTCGCGATCGGCGGCGAGCTGGCGCGCGATCCAGCGCCGCTCGTCATCGTTCAGCCAGCGCGCGCGGTCCGGCGATTCGGGCAGCAGCCGCAGCGTCGGCCACACGAGCAGCACGGCCGGCAGGCCGCTGACGACGAACAGCGTCTGCCAGTTCGACAGCCCGAACAGCCCATGCGTCGACAGCAGCCAACCCGCGAGCGGCCCCGTCACGATGCCGGCGACCGGCTGCGCGAGCACGAGCAGCCCGATCACGCGCGCGCGGCCGCGCATCGGAAACCACTGCGTGAGGAAATACAGGATGCCCGGATACAGGCCGGCTTCGGCCGCGCCGAGCAGGAAGCGCAACGCATAGAAACTGGCCGGCCCCTGCACGAGCGCCATCGCCATCGTGATCACGCCCCACGTCGCGAGAATGCGCGCGAACCACACGCGTGCGCCGAAGCGGCCGAGCGCGAGATTGCTCGGCACCTCGCACAGGAAATAGCCGATGAAGAACAGGCCCGCGCCGAGCCCGTACGCCGCGTCGCTCAGGCCGACGGCCGCGTTCATGTGCAGCTTCGCGAAGCCGACGACCGTGCGGTCGACATAGGCCACCACGTAGATCAATGCAAGAAACGGCACCAGCCTGCGCGTGAGCGTGCGCATCAACTGCCGTTCGTCGACGGCAGCCGACGGTCCGGCTTGAGCCGCGGCCGGTGTCGCGGACGGGTGCTGCGTCGTCGTCATCATGTCTCCATGGATGGGCTGCGCCGGTGTCGTCGCCGGTCTGTCCTGCTTCACCTGTGCCTCGTTTCGCGCCTGCCGCTCAATGCGAATGGCTCGGCACGTCCGCGCCGCGCGTGCCGACCAGGAAATCGAGATCGCACCCCTCGTCGGCCTGCAGCACATGATCGATGTACAGCCGCGCGTAGCCGCCCTTGCCGAGCTGGCCGGCCACGCCCGGCGCCGCGGTCGGATCGACGTCCGACAGGCGGCGCTGCAGTTCGTCATCCGTGATGTCGAGATGCAGCGTGCCGGCCTCGCAGTCGAGCTCGATCCAGTCGCCGTTGCGCACCGCCGCGAGCGGCCCGCCGGCGGCGGCCTCCGGCGCGACGTGCAGCACGACCGTGCCGTACGCGGTGCCGCTCATCCGCGCGTCGGAAATCCGCACCATGTCCTTCACGCCCTGGCGCAGCAGCTTCGGCGGCAGCCCCATGTTGCCGACCTCGGCCATGCCCGGATAACCGCGCGGCCCGCAGTTCTTCAGCACGAGCACGGAGCTCGCGTCGACGTCGAGCGCTTCGTCGTTGATCGTGGCCTTGTAGTGTTCGAGGTTCTCGAACACGACCGCGCGGCCGCGATGCTTGAGCAGCTCGGGGCTCGCCGCCGACGGCTTCAGCACCGCGCCGCGCGGCGCGAGATTGCCGCGCAGGATGCGGATGCTGCCGTCCGCGATCAGCGGCCGGGCGAGCGGGCGGATCACTTCGTCGTCGTAGTTCGGCGCTTCGCGCACGTTGTCCCACAGCGATTTGCCGTTCACCGTCAACGCGTCCGGGTTCGGCAGCAGCCCGCCTTCGCCGAGCCGGCGCAGCACGGCCGGCAGCCCGCCCGCGTAATAGAACTCCTCCATCAGGAAGCGGCCCGACGGCATCAGGTCGACGATCGTCGGCGTGTCGCGGCCGATGCGCATCCAGTCCTCGAGTTCGAGCGGCACGCCGATGCGGCCCGCGATCGCCTTCAGGTGAATCACCGCATTGGTCGAGCCGCCGATCGCCGCGTTCGCGCGGATCGCGTTCTCGAACGCGGCGCGCGTCAGCACCTTCGACAGCACGAGCCCTTCGAGCGCCATCTCGACGATGCGGATGCCCGACATGTGCGCGAGCACGTAGCGGCGCGAATCGACGGCCGGAATCGCCGCGTTGTGCGGCAGCGTGACGCCGAGCGCCTCGGCCATGCACGCCATCGTCGACGCGGTGCCCATCGTGTTGCAGGTGCCGGCCGAGCGCGACATGCCGGCTTCGGCCGACAGGAAGTGATGCAGGTCGATCTCGCCGGCCTTCAGCGCCTCGTGCAACTGCCACACGGCCGTGCCCGAACCGATGTTCTTGCCTTCCAGCTTGCCGTTCAGCATCGGCCCGCCCGACACGACGATCGCCGGCACGTCGCAGCTCGCCGCGCCCATCAGCAGCGCGGGCGTCGTCTTGTCGCAACCGGCGAGCAGCACGACCGCGTCGATCGGGTTGCCGCGAATCGCCTCCTCGACGTCCATCGACGCGAGGTTGCGCGTGAGCATCGCCGACGGCCGCAGGTTCGATTCGCCGTTCGAGAACACCGGGAACTCGACCGGGAAGCCGCCCGCCTCGGAGATCCCGCGCTTCACGTGCTCGGCGAGCTTGCGGAAGTGCGCGTTGCACGGCGTCAGTTCGGACCACGTGTTGCAGATGCCGATGACCGGCCGGCCGTCGAACTCATGATCGGGGATGCCCTGGTTCTTCATCCAGCTCCGGTACATGAAGCCGTTCTTGTCATTCGTGCCGAACCATTGGGTGGAGCGCAGCCTGGGTTTTGTTGCCGACATCGTCAGTCCTGTGGTGACGGGATACCGGCGCAGTCTAGGCAGAATTTTGATAACTCGCTAATGACGTTTTAGGCGATTACGATATCGATTCCGATATCGATATAAACCCGTACGATGACTGACGCCAGCCCGTGGGGAAACCGCAGCCGCCTGAAAACCCGCCAGCTCCTGCTGGTCGTCGCGCTCGCCGACGAAGGCAGCATTCATCGCGCGGCGGCCGCGCTGAACATGACGCAGCCGGCCGCGTCGAAGCTGCTGCGCGAACTCGAGGAATCGATCGGCGCGGTGCTGTTCGAGCGCCTGCCGCGCGGGATGCGGCCGACGCTGTACGGCGACGCGCTGATCCGCCACGCGCGCGCGGCGCTCGGCAGCCTCGACCAGGCGCGCGAGGAACTGGCCGCGCTGAAGGCCGGCCATCTCGGGCATGTGGCGGTGGGCGCGATCACGTCGCCGGGCCTGCGGCTCGTGCCGCCGGCCGTCGCCGCCGTGAAGGGCACGCATGCGGGCCTGCACGTGTCGGTCGAGATCGACACCAGCAACGTGCTGCTCGAACATCTCGCGCAGGACAAGATCGACATCGTGCTCGGCCGGCTCTCCGCCGAACACGACAAGCTGCGGCTGCGCTACGAGCCGCTGATCGGCGAAACGGTGGCGGCGGTCGTGCGGCCCGGCCATCCGCTGCTCGCGCAGGCGCCGCTGTCGCTCGCGGACGTGCAGCGCGCCGCGTGGGTCGTGCCGCCGGCCGGCAGCGTGCTGCGCCATCGCTTCGAACTCGTGTTCCAGCGCGCGAGCCTCGCGCCGCCGGCGAACCTGGTCGAGACGTCCGCGCTGCTGTTCATCACGCAGCTGCTCGAACAGAGCGACATGATCGCGGTGCTGGCCGAAGACGTCGCGCGCTACTACGCGCGACACGGGATCGTCACGGTGCTGCCGCTGGAGATGGATTGCCGGATGGACGATTTCGGGATCATCACGCGCACCGACCGGCTGCATTCGCCGGCCGCCACGGTGATGGCCGACGCGATCCGCGCGGCTGCGCGCGAGGTTTACGGCATCGCGCTGTGACGCGGCGGCTTGGCACTCTGACGTGAGGGCCCGTCAGGCTCCAAAAACCTAGCAATCTCGAATAGCTTCACCTAAGAGAAACAAAATACTCTTGGAGATCAGTCGCGTAGACATGCGTTCGCCGATCTTTCTCTATAGCCTTCAAGAAATTATTCGGATGTCCTCCGAAAAGCTGCAAATCCGAATACCAAGCCCTTCGTCTTTTACTGTAATTTTGTACAGTATTCAATGAAACGGGGTTTTAGGCGAGACTATGGGGTTCCATCGGGGAAGCATATGAACGAGGAAGACCAAAAGCTGCAAGTCGAACCGCCAATCAACACAAATGCAGCGTCCACCATCGTCGCATTCACATTCCAGTTCGATCGCGCATTAAACGAGCTGTTTTCAACGGGGGCGCATGATAGGCGCGTTGGCATTGAAACACTAGACGACGTTGCGGAACTCGTCACGAATCCAGACGGAACTGTCATGGCGCGACTTGAGCAAGATGCGCATACGGTTCAGTCGACCGGGCATCCATATCAGGATAGCAGTCGCAAACTGTGGCATACGTTGCGCGTCTGGCTCAGTCACGCTCCGAACCTGAAGCAATATGCTGATGTCGAGTTCCGACTTGTGACGAATGTCAAGGTTCCTGAGGGTTCTATCGTACGCCGGTTTGCGGATGCCAGATCGGTGGCAAGTGTCGAAGAAGCTGTCGTGTTGCTTCGCGAGCAGGCGGAAGAGATACTTAAGAATGAGAAATCGAAGGCGAGTGCGGAAGCAAGCGTCGTAGCGCAATATCAAGATGAAGATTTGGCGTATCTGATTGCGAGGTTGACACTCTCAGACAGCGGGGGAACTACCTCCGGTGTGGCGCCACGCGAGGACACCATACAGCGTTTTCTTCTGCCGTCGACATTGACTGCGCAAGCGGATGAGATTTACCAGCATATCCTTGGCGTCGCTGTCGACAAATGCCGTAAAGCATGGGAGAAGAGCGAGGCAGCGTGGCTATCTCCACAAATGTTCAAAAACCTGCTGCACGAAGAGATAGGTCGTCGTTCGTTGAAGGACTATCTTGAGCGCCCTATGATGTCCGTTGGATTTAAGGAGTATGTCCAAGCAGGCGGACGAGACCACTTCTTCCTAAAACAATTGGTACATCTTGGGCTGAAGCGACGTTTCATCGACGACCAACTGGACAATTTCTGGGCGTTCTATGTTGAACGGGTAAGGCTCGAAGGAGAAGGGGTGCACCAAGCGGAATGGACCGCCCGTGAGGACCTGCTTTATCAAAGATGGCGGGCATGCCGAAACAATGCTGAGCTTGCTGCGGACGACGCGACACCTGAGGCACTCGCCAAGCATACGCTGCGATTGACACTGGACGGAGAGTACAAAGCACCGATTGGTCGATACAAGTCAGAGAACCTGTACTTTACTCACGGCCACTATCATCAACTAGCGAATGAGCCAGGTGAACCGTTTTTTGTGTATTGGCATCCGGCGTTCGGGAACGACGACGAAGGCGGCGAAGAATGATGGAAGGCTACAAGGACCGCTCACTGATGCATAACAGCGCGCTCGCATGCTTTGTGCTGACAATTTTCACGAAAGAATATCAGACGCTCACTGCCAACACACGACATCCCTCACTCGAGGAGCTGCTGCTTGTTCTTCCTATCGTCTGGCATGGTCCAAGTCGTCGTGGTATCGCGCGCAGGAACTTTGACACGCCATTTCATGCGGTTCTCTCGGAAGAGCCAAGAATATTGGATGGGCTCGCGGACCGCGTGTCTGCACATGCTGCAGTGTCTTGCCAAGGACTTAACATTGCATGTGAAGCAGGGTTGCTTGTGAAGCGTTCAAATGAAGGTGAACAGCAGTTTGCGTTCGAACGCACTCACTGGCCCAGAGGAAGCAGCCCGACGAGCATCCCGAGAGAGATCACCGGTACGGTGCTGAGGTTGTCAAATTGGTTTAAGAATTCTAGTACTGCTGAGTTATTCTCGATGTTAGGACTCGTCTGATTATGCAATTCTTCATTTCGCAACTTATCCTCTGGCCCGAGAATCCCAATAATCGAATCCAACCACTGACGTTTGTTGACAACAAGGTCAACATCATTCACGGTCGGAGTCGTACCGGAAAATCATCCATCATTGCAATCATCGACTACTGCTTAGGCGCTAGCCGCTGCACAATTCCGGTTGGCCAGATTCGCGATAAGACCGCATGGTTCGGTTTGAAGGTGAGGATTCGAGACACTTGGATTTTGATAGCTCGCCGCACTCCAGAACGCGCCACTGGCACCAAGGAATGCCACATTTCGTGGCTTGCGACGGAGGACGCGCCGATTCCCGACCATCTTAAGGGCACTCATACGCTCGTCCAATTCAAAGATGCGTTCAACAGAATCGCGCGCGTAACGAACATATCGCTTGTCGTGGAAGACGAGGAAATTGCTAACACGGAGAATCCGCCGTCGTATCGTGACCTGGCATCGTTCAATCTTCTACCGCAGCATATCGTTGCCAACCCGAACGTTCTCTTCTACAAGTCAGACTCGTACAAGCATAAGGAGAAGCTACGGAGAGTGTTTCCGTATGCACTCGGCATTGTGGATGTGGATTACCTGACTGCGACGCGCGAGCGTAACCGATTACAGAAGCAGCTTGACGGCCTCCAGAAGGAAGAGCTAGGTCGCCATCGAGCGTTTTCTTCGTGGGAATCCGACGTCAGGGTCATCTGGGAAGAATCGGTCAAGCTCGGCTTGTCAGACGCGGCCTCCGATGAAAGCCTTGGCTCTCGTGTCGAGGCTCTTAAAGCGCTCAACGACGAGTATCTGCGCGGCGCGCTCCTAGAACGTCTAAAGACACCGCAGTACGGATATGCGAATGAGCTGTTTCGGCAGGCAACAGCAGACGAGGAAGTCGCTCAGCGGGAAGTGGATGACCTTTTCCGTGAGCTTCGGGACTATGAACGACTCTCTGACCGGGCAAAGGACCTCGCTAAAGCGGTGGACACAGAGCAAGCGCGCGTTGTAAACCTGGATTGGCTGCAACGCAGTCTGGTAAATGATTCAGGGTGCGTGGTGTGCGGCTCGAAGACCAATCACAGCCATGTTGTCCTCGATAAGCTTGCGGTCAAGCTGAACGAAGTCAATCGGCTCTCTGAGGCTTTATTGGAGGGGCCAATCGTCGACCGGCAACTCGAGCAACTGAAGCGCACCCTATCTGATGCTGGTGACAGGCTGCACGCTGCCCGTCTGAAGCGGATTCAGCTTAAACCAGACGAGTTTGCTCCGTTGGGCTCGCTGGGCCGAGTCTTCGTGCTTCTCGGGCGGCTGCAGTCTCTGCTGATGGCACTCGCGACGCTAGAAGGCCGTGGTGACCTCCCCGCGCGTATTCGGGAAACCGAGCGCCGAATAAAGGAGCTCGACCGCTATATCAATACCTCCGGACGAGAAGTTCGTCAGCGGGCAGTCGGCGAAGAGCTGACTGACCTTATCGAGGGATACGCAGCCAATCTCAAGCTCAAGGAAAACGGCAAAATTTCCCTAGACCAATCGGAGCTGACACTTAGCTTCTCGAGAGCAGTTACGAATCGGAAGGATTTTTTGTGGGAAATTGGAAGCGGAGCCAACTGGATGGCATATCACCTGGCGACGTTCCTTGCACTCCATGAGTTTTTCACGAAAGAAGAAAGAATCAATGGGCCGGTTTTCGGCTTCCTAGCAATTGACCAGCCTAGCCAAGTGTATTTCCCTAGCACCTTCTCAGGAACCAATCTATTGGACCAGTTTCGCGAGCAGGCGACGGAGCTACGCGGCCAACGGGACCTGGACATCGAGCAGACTCAACTTATCTTCAAAACCTTGGCAAGAGGCATTGAGCGAGCCAAGTTCAAGTATCAGACGATTGTAGTCGAGCACGCTGACCAATCGATTTGGGGGCAAGGAAAGTGGGGCCGCTATATGCACGAGGTAGCGGTCTGGAAAAACGAGGGCGAAGGGTTGATTCCAAAGGATTGGCACTGAGAACGCAACGATAGAATTAGTGTAGCGCTCGGGCAACATTCAAGGCTGCATGAACTCGATCACCGGTTCGCAGCGGATCGGGAAGTTGACCGAATTCGCGATATAGCACTTCGCATGCGCATCGTGATGCAGGCGTTCCGCCCGCTCGCGATCGTCACCGGCCTGGATGGTCACGCGCGGGCGCAGCACGATTTCGGTGAAGCGCCCCTGCTCGGGACTGTCGATCATCGTCCCTTCCGCGTTGTCGACATACGCGAGCACGCGGATATCGGCCTCGGCGCACAGATGCAGGTACCAGAGCTTGTGGCACGCCGATGCCGACGCCAGCAGCAGGTCTTCGGGATTCCAGCGCGACGCGTCGCCGCGGAAGGCCGCATCCGACGAACCGGGAATGTCCGGCTTCGAACCGGCACGGATCACATGATCGCGGCCGTACTCGCGATACCCCGACGTGCCGGTGCCGCGGTTGCCCGTCCACTGCACTGCAACGCGATACTTGTGTTCGCCGGATGCCATCTCGCTCTCCATTGATGTCGGTTGCTTCCACCGGGCTCGATTTCATTTCACGACGCCCGCCAATGGCCGCCATTGTGGCACCGGAATTCCATTTGGTATACCATTATTCCAAAATGAAGTGAGGAACACGCAGGCATGGAAGCCAAACTCGACTCCACGGCGGACGCGGTGGCCGCATCGCTACGGGACATGATCGTCAACGGCGAACTGGAAGCCGGCGAGCGGCTCGTCGAGCGCGACCTGGCCGACCGCTTCGGCATCAGCCGGATTCCGATGCGCGAGGCCATCCAGCGTCTGGAACGCGAAGGATTGCTGGACATCTTCAGGAATCGCGGCGCCGTCGTGCGCATGCTGAGCGCGTCGGACGTGCAGGAAATCTACGATCTGCGCGCGCTGCTCGAAGGCGATGCGATCTACCGAAGCGTGAAGCGGCTCGACGACGAAACGCTCGCGCGCGCCGAACTCGTTCATCGCCTGCTCGGCGACGCGACCGTACCGCGCCGGCAGGGAGAACTGAACCGCGAATTCCACGCGTTGCTGTATTCGTGCTGCGGCAACGCGCGGCAGTTGAAGACGATCGGCGAACTGCGCAGCCAGGTCGAACGCTACGAGCGCCTGCAGGCCACGCTGCTCGCGGATACGCCGTCGTTCCAGGTCGAGCACGACGACATCCTGACGGCGTGCCGCGAGCGCAATGCGCGCGCCGCCCGTTCGATGACGGTCGCGCATCTCGAATCGGCCAGAAGCATCGTGATGCGGCTCGTCGAAGGCGGTTGAGGCCGGCGCCGCGTTTGCCGTTTTCCACACCGCACGCGGCTGTGCGCCGGGCCGCGCCGGGTCGCGCCGATTCCGTCGGCAAACCCGAAGCACTCGGCGCAGCCACGCGCGATATTTACCGCGTCGCACTCTCACTCGGCACGCGGCCTGTCGTACCGCGCACCACCAGCCGCGGCAGCGACGCGGTCCGCACGCGCGACGCATCGTCGCTGCGGCCGCCCGCCTCGCGCAGCGCGTTGAGCAATTCGACCGCGAGGCCGGCAGCCTCGGCGGTCGGGATCGCGACGGTCGTCAGCGTGGGGCGCGTGTCGCTGGCCAGATGGATGTCGGTCATGCCGACGATCGACAGGTCGTCGGGCACGCGCCTGCCGCGATCGGCCGCCGCATGCATTGCGCCGATCGCCGGCAGGTCGTTGGTGGCGACCAGCGCGGTCAGCCGTGGATGCGCGTCGAGCAGCCGGCCCGCCGCGCGCACGCCGCCTTCGATCGAATCGTGCTCGGCCGCGACGATCGACGCGTCGAGCCCCGCTTCGCGCATCACGTCGACGAAACCGTCGTAACGCGCCGCCTGCACGCCGCTCGCCGCCCCGCCGACGATCACGCCGATGCGCTCGTGCCCGAGTTCGAGCAGATGCCGCGTCGCAATCCGCCCCGCCTCGCGGAAATCGACGGCCACGCACGGCAATCCGTCGGGCGGCGCGTCGGGCCGCTCCCACAGGCACAGCACGACCGGCACGCCGCGCCGCGCCACGTCGAGCAGATCCGGCAGATGCAGGTTCGCGTTGGTCACGAGAATGCCTTCGGAAATCGTGCCGGCGATCTGGTCGAGGTACGCGCGCCCCTGCAACGGATCTTCGTTCGTATTGCAGACGATCAGGAACTGCCCGTTGCGGCGCACCGCGCGCTCGACCGCCAGCGCGAACTCCGGATAAAACGGGTTCGCGATGCTCGATACCATCAGCGCGACCGTCGGCGCGCGCCCTTCCGCCAGCGCCCGCGCGGCAAGATGCGGCCGATACCCGAGCGCCTGCACGGCTTCCAGCACCCGCGCACGCGTGGCTTCGCCCACCCGGCCGCGGTCGCGCAGCACGTTCGATGCCGTCGCGGCCGTCACGCCGGCGCGGCGCGCAACTTCATCCAGTGTCGCCATCGTTTGCTCACTATATGAGACGTCGATCCAGTATTTGCTTCGCTTACCGAAGCGGCGCACTATCGCCGCACACCTTGCCGCCCGACCATCGGGCGCGACTCGGCCGCGATCGGATCGCCTCTTTTTTTGATCGCGATGATTAAGCGCTTAAGCATTCACGACGGCGCATTAAAACATGGAGCGGAGACAATGGCGAGCATCTCGATGCGACGCGTGCAGAAAGCCTATGGCGATCACGCGCCGGTCATTCGCGACGTCGATCTGGAGATCGGCGCGCACGAGTTCTGCGTGTTCCTCGGGCCGTCCGGATGCGGCAAGTCGACGCTGCTGCGCATGATTGCCGGGCTCGAGGACCTGAGTGCGGGCGAGCTGTCGATCGACGGCCGCCGCGTCGACGACGTGCCGGCCGCCGAGCGCGGCGTCGCGATGGTGTTCCAGAGCTACGCGCTGTTTCCGCACATGACGGTCTATGAAAACATGGCGTTCGGGCTGAAGCTCGCGCGCGTGCCGAAAGCCGAGATCGACCGGAAGGTGCGCGATGCCGCACGCATCCTGCAGCTCGACACGCTGCTCGAGCGCAAGCCGAAGGCGCTGTCGGGCGGCCAGCGGCAGCGCGTCGCGATCGGCCGCGCGATCGTGCGCGAGCCGGGCGTATTCCTGTTCGACGAACCGCTGTCGAATCTCGACGCGGCGCTGCGCGGCCAGACCCGCATCGAGATCGCGCGGCTGCACCGGCAGTTCGAACGCGCGAGCGTCGTCTACGTGACGCACGACCAGACCGAAGCGATGACGCTCGCCGACAGGATCGTGCTGCTGCACGCCGGCGCGGATACCGCGCAGCACGGCAGCATCGCGCAGGTCGGCGCGCCGCTCGACCTCTACCACCATCCGGCCAGCCGCTTCGTCGCCGGCTTCATCGGCTCGCCGCGCATGAACTTCCTGCCGGCCGTCGTCACTGCGTCCGATGCCCGCCGCATAACCGTCACCGTCGCACCTTCCGGCGAAACCTTCACGCTGCCGCGCGACGGCTCCGCGCTCGATGCCGGCGCAACCGTGACGCTCGGCATTCGCCCCGAGCACCTGACGCTCGGCGCCGCGCGCGACGCGACGACGCTCGTGCGCGACGTCGCGCTCGTCGAACGCCTGGGCGAACAGACCTACGTGCACCTCGACCAGCCCGGCGGCGCGCCGCTGATCGCGAAGGTGCCCGGCGACGCACAGGTGCACAGCGGCGAGCGCGTGCCCGTGCATGCGCCGGCCGCGGCCTGCCATCTCTTCACCGAAGACGGCCGCGCGGTGCCCGCGTGCGCCGACGTCCACGTCCATCACTACGCTTAAGGATCGCGTATGCGCCTCGGAGTCTGCTACTACCCGGAACACTGGCCGGAATCGATGTGGGCGAACGACGCCCGCCGGATGAAAGCGCTCGGCATCGAGCAGGTGCGGATCGCCGAATTCGCATGGAGCCGCATCGAGCCGTCGCCGGGCGAATACGACTGGGGCTGGCTCGACCGCGCGGTCGACGTGCTCGGCGCGGCCGGCCTCGAGATCGTGATGTGCACGCCGACCGCGACGCCGCCGAAATGGCTGGTCGACCGTCATCCCGACATCCTCGCGATCGGCGCGGACGGCCGGCCGCGCGCGTTCGGTTCGCGCCGCCACTACGACTTCTCGTCGCCGACCTATCTCGAAGCGTCGCGCCGGATCTGCACCGCGGTCGCCGAACGCTACGGCCGCCATCCGGCCGTGCGCTACTGGCAGACCGACAACGAGCTGGGTTGCCACCAGACCGTCGTCAGCTACTCGCCGGCCGCGCTCGTGCGTTTTCGCGAATGGCTGCAGGCGCGCTACGGCACGATCGACGCGCTGAACCGCGCGTGGGGCACCGTGTTCTGGAGCATGGAGTATCGCCACTTCGACGAAGTCGACGCGCCCGTCGGCACCGTGACCGAGGCCCATCCGTCGCATCGGCTCGACTACCGGCGCTTCGCGTCGGACGAGGTCGCGCGCTATCACCGGATGCAGGTCGACGTGATCCGCGCGCATTCGCCGGGCCGGCCGGTCGCGCACAACTTCATGCAGCTGTTCACCGAGTTCGATCACTACGAGGTGGCGCGCGACCTCGACATCGCGACGTGGGACAGCTATCCGCTCGGCGCGCTCGAGGAGCAATGGTTCGCGCCCGACGTGAAGGCGCGCTGGCTGCGCACCGGCCATCCCGATTTCGCGTCGTTCAATCACGACGTGTATCGCGGCATGTCGAAGCTGCCGTTCTGGGTGATGGAGCAGCAGCCGGGGCCTGTGAACTGGGCGCATTGGAACCCCGCGCCGCTGCCGGGCATGGTGCGCCTGTGGACCTGGGAGGCGTTCGCGCATGGCGCCGGCTGCGTGTCGTACTTCCGCTGGCGGCAGGCGCCGTTCGCGCAGGAGCAGATGCATGCGGGCCTGCACACGCCGGACGACCAGCTCGACGAGGGCGGCCGCGAGGCGCAACGCGTCGCGCGCGAGATCGCTGCCGTGCACGACGCCGGCGCGGATGCGGACGCTCCGGTGCGCGCGCCGGTCGCGCTGATCTACGACTACGAAGCGAAGTGGCTGTTCGAGGTGCAGCCGCAGGGCGCCGATTTCCACTACCCGCGTTTCGCATTCGAGTACTACTCGGCGCTGCGTTCGCTCGGCCTCGACGTCGACGTGATCTCCGCGCATGCGCCGCTCGACGGCTACCGGCTCGTGGTCGTGCCGCCGCTGCCGATCGTGCCGGACGACTTCGCGGCGCGGCTCGCCGCCTCGGGTGCGCAGGTCGTGTTCGGGCCGCGCACCGGCTCGAAGACCGTCGACCTGCAGATTCCGCCGGCGCTGCCGCCCGGCCCGCTCGCGTCGATCCTGCCGATCCGCGTGTGGCGCGTCGAATCGCTGCGGCCGAACCTGACCGAACGGATCGACGGCACGCTGCGCGACGGCTCGCCGCTCGCGGGCGATGCGCGCCACTGGCGCGACTTCGTCGAGCTGCGCGACGCTACGCGCAGCGTCGTGCGTGCGCGCTTCGCCGACGGTCATCCGGCCTGCGTGTCGCATGGCGCGCTGCACTACTGGGCCGCGCTGTTCGACGACGCGACCACCGCGCGGCTGTTCGCCGATGTCGCGGCCGAAGCGGGCCTCGCGCCCGCGCCGCTCGGCGACGGCGTGCGCGTAAGCCGGCGCGGCGGCCTGACCTACGTATTCAACTATGGAAGCACGCCGCACACGATCGACGCGGTGCCGCCGTCCGCGTTCGTGCTCGGCGCCGCGCAGGTCGAGCCGCAAGGCGTCGCCGTGTATCGAAGCCGTTCGTAGCACCCGCCACCGGCGCCGCGACGCGCCGGTCACGCACAACGACACACAGGAATGGAGACAACCATGACACATCGCCCCCTTCGCGCCGCCGCCCGGCTCGCCGCGGCCGCCGCCATCGCGTTCGCTTCGTTCGGTGCCGCCGCGCCGGCGAACGCCGGCACGCTGGCCATCAACATCGCGTTCAAGGGCGCCAGCCAGCGCGCGGTCTGGCAGGCGACGCTCGACGCGTTCCACAAGGCGCATCCCGACATCGACGTGAAGGCGACCTTCGTCGACGAGGAAGCGTACAAGGTGCAGCTCCCCGCGTGGCTCACGACCGTCGCGCCGGACGTCGTGAACTGGCACGCGGGCGAGCGGATGGCGTACTACGCGAAGCGCGGGCTGTTCGAGGACCTGAGCGGCGACTGGACGAAGAACGGCTGGGGTGCGATGTACGCGTCGACGCGCGACGCATCGTCGTATAACGGCAAGCAGTACGCGGCGCCGACCGTCTATTACTCGTGGGGGCTGTTCTATCGCAAGGACCTGTTCCGCAAGGTCGGCATCGCCGACGAGCCGAAGACGTGGGACCAGTTTCTCGATGCGTGCAAGAAGCTGAAGGCCGCCGGCATCACGCCGGTCGCGGTCGGCGGCCGCGACGCGTGGACGCTCGCCGGCTGGTTCGACTATCTCGACCTGCGCGTGAACGGCAACGCGTTCCACCAGCAGCTGATGGCCGGCGACGTGCCGTACACCGACCCGCGCGTGAAGAAGGTCTACACGACGTGGAAATCGCTGATCGATGCCGGCTACTTCATCGACAACGCGCTGTCCTACGATCTCGACGGCGCGCAGCCGTTCCTGTTCCAGGGCAAGGCCGCGATGATGCTGATGGGCACCTTCATCGCCGCCGGCTTCCCGCCGAACGTGAAGCCTGAAATGGGCTACTACCGCTTCCCGATCATCGACCCGAAGGTGCCGACCGCCGAGGACGGCCCGGTCGAATCGTTGCACATCCCGACGAAGGCGAAGAACAAGGCCGATGCGCACACGTTCCTCGCCTTCGTGGAAACCCCCGAGATGGGCGCGAAGCTCGCGGAAGGCCTCGGCTCGCTGTCGGCCAACAGCAAGTCGCCCGAGCCGGCCGATCCGATCTCGCGCATCGGCTTCCGGATTCTCGCCGACACGAAGGGCGGCGTCGCGCAGTTCTACGACCGCGACATGACGAAGGAAATGGCCGACGAGGGGATGAAGGGCATGCAGCAGTTCCTGGCCAATCCCGCGCAGCTCGATACGGTGCTCGCACAGCTCGAACAGACCCGCAAGCGGATCTACAAGAAGTGACCGCGTGACCCAGCCGGCGGCCCTGTGCCGCCGCGTCAGTACAGGAGGCTTGCCGTGTCCAGTCCGATCACGTCCACCCCGCCCGCCGGCGCCGCGCCGCCGCCGCGCGGAGCACCCGCCGCCGCGCTGCCCGCGCGCCGCCCGTCGCCCGCCGTGCGGCGGCAACGGCGCGCCGCGTGGCTCTTTCTCGCACCGGCCTGCGCGATGGTTGCCGTCTATGTGATCTGGCCGATCCTGTCGACGCTGTGGCTGAGCCTGTACAACTGGGACGGGATGACCGAGCGCAGCTTCGTCGGGCTCGCGAACTACGCCGAACTGCTGCACGCGCCGACGTTCTACACCGCGCTGCGCAACAACGTGATCTGGCTCGCGCTGTTCATGCTCGCGCCGCCGCTCGGCCTCGCGCTCGCGCTGTACCTGAACCAGGCGGTCGGCGGCATCCGGCTCGTGAAGTCGCTGTTCTTCGCGCCGTTCGTGCTGTCCGGCGTGGTCGTCGGCCTGATCTTCTCGTGGTTCTACGATCCGACCTTCGGGCTGCTCGCGCTGATCGCCGGGCACGGCATCCCGGTGCTCGGCGACGCGCGCTATGCGACGTTCGGCATCGTATTCGCCGCGCTGTGGCCGCAAACGGCGTACTGCATGATCCTGTACCTGACCGGCCTCACGTCGGTCAACCCGGAACAGATCGAAGCGGCGCGGATGGAAGGCGCGCGCGGCTTCGCGCTGCTGTGGCACGTCGTGCTGCCGCAACTGCGGCCGACCACCTTCATGGCGATCGTCGTCACGGTGATCGGCGCGCTGCGCAGCTTCGACCTGATCTCGGTGATGACGAGCGGCGGCCCGTTCGAGAGTTCGACCGTGCTCGCGTATTACATGTACGACCAGGCGATCAAGTACTACCGGCTCGGCTATTCCGCGTCGATCGCGGTCGTGCTGTTCGCGATCATGCTCGTCTACATCGTGTTCCAGTTGCGCCGCATGCTGCGCAACGAGCAATAACCCGACCGGTGGCCATCATGTTTCCGACTCCCGTTGCCCAATGGAAGCCCGTCTCGCGCCGGCTGTACAAGCTGTCGCTGCCCGTCGCGCTGCTGATCTGGCTGCTGCCGATGATCGCGGTGTTCGTCACGTCGGTGCGCTCGACCGAGGAACTGGTCGAAGGACACTACTGGGGCTGGCCGCGTCACTTCGCGATGGTCGAGAACTATCGCGACGCGCTGACGACGTCGCCGATGCTGCATTACTTCTGGAACAGCGTGCAGATCACGGTGCCGTCCGTGCTCGGCTCGATCGCGCTCGCGGCGATGGCCGGCTTCGCGCTCGCGACCTACCGGTTTCGCGGCAATACCGCGCTGTTCGGCACGTTCGTCGCCGGCAACTTCGTGCCGGTGCAGGTGCTGATGATCCCGGTGCGCGACCTGTCGCTCCGGCTCGGTGTGTTCAATACCGTCGAAGCGCTGATCCTGTTCCACGTCGCGTTCCAGACCGGCTTCTGCACGCTGTTCCTGCGCAACTTCATCAAGCAGCTGCCGTTCGAGCTGATCGAGGCCGCGCGCATCGAGGGCGCGGGCGAATGGACGGTGTTCTGGCGGATCGTGCTGCCGCTGATCCGGCCCGCGCTCGCGGCGCTCGCGATCCTCGTGTTCACGTTCGTGTGGAACGACTACTTCTGGGCGCTGTGTCTCACGCAAGGCGACGAAGCCGCGCCGATCACCGCGGGCGTCGCGGCGCTGAAGGGGCAATGGACGACGTCGTGGAACCTCGTGTCGGCCGGCTCGATTCTTGCCGCGCTCCCTTCCGTCGCGATGTTCTTCGCGATGCAGAAGCATTTTGTCGCAGGGCTCACGTTCGGCGCGACGAAAGGCTGAACGCGCGCCGCCCGCGCTCACGCATCTCCTCCTCCGCATCGTGAGGTTGCCCGCTTCGGCGGGCTTTTTTCATGCGGCGCGGATTTCGATGGGTGACGCTGAACGACCCCTTTCTGCTATTCGGGACTTGAGAAATGAACGCCAGCTTCCGGGACCAAACGATCACCAGGCAATCGGCATGCGAGTAACGGCCGCGAACTCCCGTTGTCCATACGCAGTCTCCCAATCGTGAAGCATGGCCACACCGGGGAGCCTCTTTCCGTTCGGCCAGGAGGGTTCAGAAAGTCACCGGATAAGCTATCTGAAAACTCGAGCCCATACAGCCCGAAGGCGTCGCGCGCGGTCTTCGAAGAGATATGAGGCGGCCAGTGTCAAGAGACCTGAAATCGCACCCGTCGCGATGTGCTCGACATAGGGGATACGGTAGTCACTCGTGTGCGAGTAGGTGTCGCCTAGCGTTGTCAGGAAGCCAACGACCAGCGCATTGCCGTATCGATGCGCGTAGAGTTTCGCTGCAGGCGTGAAAGTCAAAAGTACAGCCAGGAGCCCAGTAAGCAGACCTGTATGAAATGCAATCGTCCAGTGGGCAACGCTCGTAATACTGCCCCAGCTCCCCGGCATGCAGGTCATGCACGCACTGGTCGGCTGCCAGAAACGCTGGATAAACAGCCTGGCACGGTGCTTCCATTCAGTTGACATGATGCATTCCCATCAATGCCGTTGTCACGGCCGACGCCATCGCACGTATTGTTGAAGCAGTTTCCAAACCCTTTAATGAGCTTGCCACCCTCGTCACGGATGGTTGGCGGTGCGCCGCAGCGGCCGAGCAATAACTTGGACATGGGAGAATACTACTCCACGATTAGACGGCCGCTGTTTTGACTGGGACCGGAATTCAACGCTTGCGTTTATCGGCGCGATCTCGTCCATGACGGGCGCCGAACGAGCGCTTCCGTGTGAAGTCGGCGTCCGCCACCCGTTGCGGCCGGTCGACCCAGCGCGACATATAAGCGGTTTTCAAGGGACAACGCTCACTCGTTCCGAAGATCCGAAAGCTTGTCCCCGCTTGATTGGATCGGTTGCAACAACCGGGAGCCCGGCGCACCGCGTGGCTGACCTGACTCGAGCCCCGCGGCCAGCACGGCTTGAGACCCCAAAAGGGCAAGCAATGATCAGAGATCCCCGCGCACTTCACCGGTTCCCAGTGCGCTTCGCCGTCGGTTGACTTCCGCCCAAAGCTCATCGCTGTCGTCATTGCGCAGCAGGATCATGCAGTCCAGTTGATCGTCGGTCACGCCGAAGTATTCCAGGATGTCCCGGCGTACCGCATCGACGAACTGAGCGTATTCCGGGGTTGCCTGGGCCTGCGCGTGCAAGGCGTCGTATGCTGCATCGTCCGCGCCGCCGCCGTGCTCATCGATATAGCGCGAAATCCACTGGTCTCGTTCGTGGTCGTAATCGGCCTCGGCTCGCATCGCTTGCACAGCGGTGTAGAAATCCAATTGGGCAAACGCGGCGATCGCCGCCGTTGTCGCCTCGTCGAATGTAGTCGTCATTCCATCCATCAGGTTGGTCATCGCACATCAATTTTATCTTGTGCGAACGCGTCGATGTTCTTTAGCGCTGAAGCGTGTCGAACAACTTGTTGAACGGATCAACCTGTGCCATCAGGCCTTCGTTGAGTCCATCGATTGCATGTTGAAGATCGCTTTCCAGCGCCTCGACCGACGAATAGCTGTATGGGTCGTCAGACTGCTTCCAACTGACATGTTGACGGAGAATGGCATCGTATGTGTCGCTCTTGAACATGACAATGTCGCCGATCACTCTGCGTGTATACGCGTGATAACGGCCGGGCGTTACATATCCTGTTCCGACGCGAATGAACAAGACCGCATCGCTCCCTTGATAGGGCGAGCCGCTTGCGTGCAAGACGAGGTGGCCGTCCGGTTTGATCGTGGGGAGGCCTGGCGATGACGCATCAACCTCTTTTACGGTGAAGCCATGGTTTCGCAGGACCGTTTCGATACTGTCGGTGAAGTGCCGATTAAGCCCCGTATCACCTAATTTGGCCGTGACAAGGTCATTGAGTGATGTCGGCGAGTCGTTGTCGTTCTTGCTGAGCCCGGCGTTGACAGCGCCCGCGACGGCTCCTGTTGCGAGCGCTCCGACTATGCCAGCACCTGGAATTGGAACCGGGATGTGAATGGGGCCGGACGGTCCGAATGCGATGTAAACCGCCTTGCCCGGATAGACCACCGTCACGGTTTTAACCGCGCCCAGTTGTTCATTATTGACTTCGGACGTCGTATCGCTTGCATGGCCCGAGATAGAAATCAGGAGCATCAAAGCGGCGAAGCTTCTCTTGTTCAGTAACATGTGCGTCCAATCTCCGCGCCTGTTCGTCGGCTAGATATTTACAAGACGCACTCGTTAACGGATCTTCGGGGAAAAGCTTGAACGGGGCCAGCGGACCAAGTCCGAGGAGAACGAAGAAGCGTAGGGGCGTTACTCCAATAGCCGATCTCCACGATTCTGCGATTGCACGATCTCGGCCTGACCGACGATTCGGGACCCCTCAGCAACGTCCAGCCTACGACCGATCGAAAGCGTATGCGGATAGGCCTCGGGTGTAACCAGCCAGACTTCGGCCAAGCATTGCTCACCCGTTGTTGCTGCGTCTCCCGGCGAACTCGTGATGGGCTGACGACCAATAGTCTGGCCGAATTTTATACACCGGACGGTAGCCCGTCCGTACTTGCTTTAAGGTGCCCTCCCACGTAAGCGCGGTCAGCGTGAACGTCACTAGCAGGTCAGGCTGTCGGATTGGGCGAGTCATGTAGCGGTTGTCGAAAGCGTTCGGACGACAATGAAATTGTCGACGATCCAAACGTCAATGTCGACCGACCGCATGCACGGGCCACGGCTGGCCGGGCATCGAATAGATCATATTGCGACATATTGGATTCCACGAGCGCATCGGTAATACAGCGCGCTTGACGCACGTCATCGCGCGAACGCACCTGCGCCCGCTCACGTCCACCCTTCGAGCCGCAACGTCGAGCGCACGAGCCGCTGTTCCTCCTGCTCGATCTCGCGCAGATACTCGACGCACTGGCGGATATGTTCGCTCGCGGCCTTGCGCGCCTGCTCGGGCAGCCGCCCGGTGACCGCGTTGTAGAGCCGCGCATGCTGGCGGTCGATCTGCTTCTTCAGCGGTTCGCGGTGATAGAGGTTGTTCACCGACGCGAACACCGAACTGAGCAGCAGGTCGGTCAGCGACTGCAGCGTGTTGACGAGCACGGGGTTGTGCGACGCCTCGCAGATCGCGAGATGGAACGCGTGATCGAGCTTCGCGCGCGCGGCGGGATCGAGATCCTGCGCGTCGGCCGCCGTCATTTCGTCGTAGCGGCGCCTGATCAGGATGAAATCGGCCGGCGTGCCGCGCAGCGCGGCGAGTCGCGCGGCCTCGGCCTCGAGCATCCCGCGTACCTCGAACAGGTCGTACAGCGTGCGCGGCTGCGAGCCGAGCAGATGCATCATCGGCGTGATTTCGCGCTGCGGGGTCAGGCTCGCGACGAACGAACCCTTGCCGTGCATCGTGTCGATGATCCCGCGCGCGTGCAGCAGCTTCATCCCTTCGCGCACGGCCGTGCGCGACACGCCGAGCTTCTCGGTCAGCCGCCGCTCGGACGGCAGCGCCTGCCCGGCCTTCAGCACGCCGTCGACGATCAGATTCTCGATCCGCTCGGCGACGACGTCGGCCACGCGCCGCGCCGGCCCCTCTCGATCCTGCATTTCCATACTGGTACGACCACTTTGGACGGATATCGGCGATTTTCTCACAAACCCTTGTCCTGATTCGGTTTTCTGGTTCTCCGCACGGCGACTTTCGGGTGCCTTCATAAAAACTGGTACGACCACATGGAAGACGTCTGGACAGGCGCGCCTGGCCCGCCAAGAATCCCGTCCATCCGGCGTGTCGCGCATCGCGCGGCCGCCCGCATGGTGGAGACGGAGACTGACCGATGAGTTTCATCTATGACGAACGGATCGACGGCCCGCTGGCGACCGTCGGCCGCGACACGCTCGTCGCCGCGCTGCATGCCGCGGCGCCCGGCCTCGACGTGCTGCACGAACGCGAGGCGCTCAAGCCGTTCGAATGCGACGGCCTCGCCGCGTACCGCACGGTGCCGCTCGCGGTCGTGCTGCCCGACACGGTCGAGCAGGTGCGCGCGGTGCTGCGCGTCGCGGCCGCGCACAGCGTGCCGGTGGTGGCGCGCGGCGCGGGCACTGGGCTGTCGGGCGGCGCGATGCCGCTCGAAAAAGGCATCCTGCTCGTGATGGCGAAGTTCAACCGGATTCTCGACATCGACCCCGACGCCGGCACCGCGCGCGTGCAGCCCGGCGTGCGCAACCTCGCGATCTCGCAGGCGGCCGCGCCGCACGGCCTCTACTACGCGCCCGATCCGTCGTCGCAGATCGCGTGCTCGATCGGTGGCAACGTCGCCGAAAACGCGGGCGGCGTGCATTGCCTGAAATACGGGCTCACGGTGCACAACATCCTGAAGGTCGAGATCCTGACGATCGACGGCGACACGCTCACGCTCGGCGCCGATGCGCTCGATGCATCGGGCTTCGACCTGCTCGCGCTGTTCACCGGCTCCGAAGGCATGCTGGGCATCGTCACGGAAGTGACCGTGAAGCTGCGGCCGTTGCCGCCGTGCGTGAAGGTGCTGATGGCGAGCTTCGACGACGTCGCCGAGGCCGGCGCGGCGGTCGCGCGGATCATCGGCGCGGGCGTGATTCCCGGCGGCCTCGAGATGATGGACAACCTCGCGATCCGCGCGGCCGAGGATTTCATCCACGCGGGCTATCCGGTCGACGCGCAGGCGATCCTGCTGTGCGAGCTCGACGGCGCGGCGAGCGACGTCGACGAGGATGCAGGACGCGTCGCCACGCTGCTGCGCGACGCGGGCGCAACCGAGATCCGCGTCGCACGCGACGAGGCCGAGCGGCAGCGCTTCTGGGCCGGTCGCAAGAACGCGTTCCCCGCGGTCGGCCGCATGTCGCCCGACTACTACTGCATGGACGGCACGATCCCGCGCCGCGAGCTGCCGCGCGTGCTCGAAGGGATCGCCGCGCTGTCCGCCGAATACGGGCTGCCGGTCGCGAACGTGTTCCATGCGGGCGACGGCAACATGCACCCGCTGATCCTGTTCGACGCGAACCGGCCCGGCGAGCTCGACCGTGCGGAAGCGCTCGGCGGCCGGATCCTCGAGCTGTGCGTCGCGGCGGGCGGCAGCATCACCGGCGAGCACGGCGTCGGGCGCGAGAAGATCAACCAGATGTGCGTGCAGTTCAACGCCGACGAAATCACGTTCTTCCACGCAGTGAAGGCCGCATTCGATCCGCAGAGGCTGCTCAATCCCGGCAAGAACATCCCGACGCTGCACCGTTGCGCCGAATTCGGCGCGATGCACGTCCATCACGGCAAGCTGCCGTTTCCCGAACTGGAGCGCTTCTGATGCGACGCGAAATCGAATCGATCGACGACAGCGCGGCGCTCGTCGCCCAGGTTGACGCCGCGCTCCGCGACCGCCAGCCGCTGCACATCCGCGGCGCCGGCACCAAGGCGTTCCTCGGCCGCCCCGTCGAAGGCCGCACACTCGACGTGCGCACGCATCGCGGCGTCGTCGCGTACGACCCGACCGAGCTCGTCGTCACCGCGCGCGCGGGCACACCGCTCGCCGATCTCGAAGCGATGCTCGATTCGGCCGGCCAGATGCTGCCGTGCGAGCCGCCCGCGTTCGGCGGCGCGGCAACGGTCGGCGGGATGTTCGCGGCGGCGCTGTCGGGGCCGCGCCGCCCGTGGGTCGGCGCGGTGCGCGACTTCGTGCTCGGCTGCCGCGTGATCACCGGCCGCGCGAAGCACCTACGCTTCGGCGGTGAGGTGATGAAGAACGTCGCGGGCTACGACGTGTCGCGGCTGCTCGCCGGCAGCTTCGGCTGTCTCGGCGTCGTGACCGAGGTGTCGCTGAAAGTGCTGCCGAAACCGCGCGCGACGTGCGATCTCGCGTTGCCGCTCGCTGCCGGCGAAGCCGTGCAGCGCGTCGCCGCGTGGCGGCGCGCGGGGCTGCCGCTCGCGGGCGCGTGCCACGCGGACGGCGTGCTGCGCGTGCGGATCGAAGGCGGCGAGGGCTCGGTAAAAGCCGCGAGCGACACGATCGGCGGCGACCGGATGGACGACATCGGCGACGCGTTCTGGGCACGGCTGCGCGATCTCGCGCTGCCGTTCTTCGACGATCCGCGCCCGCTGTGGCGCGTGTCGGTGCCGTGCGCCGCGCCGCTCGACGCGTGGCCCGGCGCGCAACTCGTCGACTGGGGCGGCGCCCAGCGCTGGCTGAAAAGCGATGCCGCGCCGGCCGACGTGCAGCGGCTCGCCGCGCAATGGGGCGGCCACGCGACCTGCTTCACGCCGGGCACGACGCACGAGCCGTTCCAGCCGCTGCCGAGCGCGCTGCTGCGGGTGCATCGGCAACTCAAGGCGCAACTCGACCCGCACGCGATTTTCAATCCCGGGCGCCTGTACGCCGACCTCTGACCTTCGAAGCGACCCGCCGATGCAAACCAATCTCAGCGAAGCAAGCAAGGCCCTCGCCCGGGCCGACGAAGCGGAAGCGATCCTGCGCGCGTGCGTGCACTGCGGCTTCTGCAATGCGACCTGCCCGACCTACCAGGTGCTCGGCAACGAGCTCGACGGGCCACGCGGCCGCATCTACCTGATCAAGCAACTGCTCGAAGGCGAGCCGTGCGGCGAGCGCACGCAGCAGCATCTCGACCGCTGCCTGACCTGCCGCAACTGCGAGACGACCTGCCCGTCCGGCGTGCGCTACCACACGCTGCTCGACATCGGCCGCGCGGAAGCCGAGAAGCGCGCGCAGCGTCCCGCGCGCGAGCGCCTGCTGCGCGCGGGGCTGCGTCACGTGGTGCCGCGCCCGGCGACGTTCGCCGCGTTATTGAAGGCCGGCCGCGCGCTGCGCCCGCTGCTGCCCGGCGCGCTGCAGGACAAGATCCCGGCCGCCGTGCCCGCGGCCGCGCCGCGCCCGGCCGTGCGTCACGCGCGGCGCGTGCTGATGCTCGAAGGCTGCGTGCAGCCCGCGCTGTCGCCGAACACCAATGCGGCCGCCGCGCGCGTGCTCGACCGGCTCGGCATCAGCGTGAGCCCGGCGCGCGAAGCCGGCTGCTGCGGCGCGACCGAATATCATCTGAACGCACAGGACGCCGGCCTCGCCCGCGCACGCCGCAACATCGACGCGTGGTGGCCCGCGATCGAAGCCGGCGCGGAAGCGATCGCGCTGACGGCGAGCGGCTGCGGCGCGTTCGTCAAGGAATACGGCGACCTGCTGCGCTCCGACCCCGTCTATGCGGAGAAGGCGCGCCGCGTCAGCGCGCTCGCGCGCGATCTCGCCGAGGTGATCGCGGCCGAGCCGCTCGACGCGCTGGCCGATGCGACGCCACGCCGCGTCGCGGTCCACTGCCCGTGCACACTGCAGCACGCGCAGCGCCTCGGCGGCGCGGTCGAAAGCATCCTGACGCGGCTCGGCTTCGATCTGACGAATGTCGCCGACGGCCACCTGTGCTGCGGCTCGGCCGGCACGTATTCGCTGACGCAGCCCGCACTCGCGACGCAACTGCGCGACAACCGGCTCGATGCGTTGGAAGCCGCGCGGCCGGACCTGATTGTCACGGCCAACGTCGGCTGCCAGACTCACCTGAACGGCGCGGGCCGCACGCCGGTGCGCCACTGGATCGAGCTCGTCGACAATCGGCTCGTCAACTGACCTGGTTCCGGAGGACATCCATGCAGACAAAACCTGAACTTGAACTCGCCGATGCCGACCGCATGCTCGCCGCCGCGCGCGCGGAAGCGGAGCGCCACGGCTGGGCCGTGTCGATCGCCGTCGTCGACGACGGCGGCCACCTGCTCGCGTTCGCGCGGCTGAACGGCGCATCGCCGGCCAGCTCGACTATCGCGCAGGACAAGGCGCGCGCGGCGGCGCTCGGCCGTCGCGAGACGAAGGCTTATGAGGATATGATCAACGGTGGCCGCACCGCGTTTCTCAGCGTGCCGCTGACGGGGTTGCTCGAAGGCGGCGTGCCGGTCACGGTCGGCGGCCGGATTGCGGGCGCGATCGGCGTGTCTGGCGTAAAGTCCGAGCAGGACGCGCAGATCGCCCGCGCCGGCACACAAAGCGTCGCGACATAGGAGGGCCTGTTCACGCTAATAACGGGCTTGCGCTGGCCACCAGAAGGGCCGAGCGCAAGGACTGCGACGAAGCGAATACTCGACGTATTCGCAAGGAGCATGACGCAGCGATCGGCCCTTCTGGTGGCCAGCCCCACAAATGATTTTCCGATCAGGGGAACGAGCCTTGCCCGTTATTAGCGTGAACAGGCCCTCTAGCCGCGCGCGCGCATTTTTCCCGGGAGGATAACGATGATCGACCAAGCAGGACTGCAAGTCGCGCCAGCGCTGAGCCAGTTCATTGAAAACGAAGCACTGCCGGGCACCGGCATCGACAAGGCCGCATTCTGGAGCGGTTTCTCGGCCCTGGTGCACGATCTGGCGCCGCGCAACCGCGAACTGCTCGCGGAACGCGACCGCCTGCAGCAGGAACTCGACACCTGGCACCGCGCGCACCCCGGCCCCGTGCGCGACCACGCCGCTTATCGCGCATTCCTCGAAAAAATCGGCTACCTCGTACCGGTCCCGTCGAACGTCGCGGCAGCCACCGCGAACGTCGACAGCGAGATCGCCACGCAGGCCGGCCCGCAGCTCGTCGTGCCGCTGTCGAACGCGCGTTATGCGCTGAACGCCGCGAACGCCCGCTGGGGCAGCCTGTACGACGCGCTGTACGGCACCGACGCCCTGCCCGAGGACGGCGGCGCCGAACGCACCGCGACCTACAACCCGACGCGCGGCCAGCGCGTGATCGACTACGCGCGCAACGTGCTCGACAACGCGGCGCCGCTCGCGAGCGGCTCGCACCGCGAGGCGCTGCGCTACCGCGTGCAGGACGGCCAGCTCGCCGTCGAAACCGCGAAGGGTGTCGTGCATCTCGCACAGCCGGCGCTGTTCGTCGGCTATCAGGGCACGGCCGACGCGCCGTCCGCGATCCTGCTGAAGCACAACGGCCTGCACATCGAGATCCAGATCGACGCGTCGACGCCGATCGGCCGCGCCGATCTCGCGAACGTGAAGGACGTCGTGCTCGAAGCCGCGGTCAGCACGATCATCGACTGCGAGGATTCGGTCGCGGCGGTCGACGCCGACGACAAGGTCCAGCTCTACCGCAACTGGCTCGGCCTGATGCAGGGCACGCTGGTCGAGGAAGTCGCGAAGGGCGGCAAGAGTTTCACGCGTCGCCTGAACGCCGACCGCGACTACACGACGCCCGACGGCGGCACGCTGTCGCTGCACGGCCGCTCGCTGCTGTTCGTGCGCAACGTCGGCCACCTGATGACCAACGGCGCGGTGCTCGACCGCGACGGCAACGAGATTCCGGAAGGTATCCTCGACGGCGTCGTCACGACGCTGTGCGCGCTGCACGACCTGAAGGCGAAGCGCAACTCGCGCACGGGTTCGATCTACATCGTGAAGCCGAAGATGCACGGCCCGGTCGAAGTCGCGTTCGCCGATACGCTGTTCGCGCGCATCGAGGATCTGTACGGCCTGCCGCGCAACACGCTGAAGATGGGCATCATGGACGAGGAGCGCCGCACCAGCGTGAACCTCGCCGCGTGCATCGCGGCCGCCGCCGCGCGGGTCGCGTTCATCAACACCGGCTTCCTCGACCGCACCGGCGACGAGATGCACACGGCGATGGAAGCGGGCCCGATGATCCGCAAGGGCGACATGAAGTCGTCGGCCTGGATCACGTCGTACGAGCGCAACAACGTACTCGCGGGCCTGTCGGCCGGCCTGCGCGGCCGCGCGCAGATCGGCAAGGGCATGTGGGCGATGCCGGACCTGATGCACGCGATGCTCGAGCAGAAGATCGCGCACCCGCGCGCGGGTGCGAACACCGCGTGGGTGCCGTCGCCGACCGCCGCGACGCTGCACGCGCTGCACTACCACCTCGTCGACGTGCAGGCCGTCCAGCAGGAGCTCGAAAAGACGCCGTACGCGAGCGAACGCGACGCGCTGCTCGAAGGCCTGCTGACCGTGCCGGTCGTCGAGCGTGCCGAATGGAGCGAAGACGAGATTCTGCGGGAGGTCGAGAACAACGCGCAGGGCATCCTCGGCTACGTCGTGCGCTGGGTCGAACAGGGCGTCGGCTGCTCGAAGGTGCCGGACATCCACGACGTCGGCCTGATGGAAGACCGCGCGACGCTGCGCATTTCGAGCCAGCACATCGCGAACTGGCTGCGCCACGGCGTGATCACCGAGGCCTTCGTGCTCGACGTGTTCAAGCGGATGGCGCGCGTCGTCGACCAGCAGAACGCCGGCGACTCGAACTATCGCCCGATGGCGCCCGGCTACGACCAGTCGACCGCGTTCAAGGCCGCGTGCGCGCTCGCGCTGCAGGGCACGTCGCAGCCGAGCGGCTATACCGAGCCGCTGCTGCACCGGTTCCGGCTCGCGTTCAAGGCGCAACAGCACGGCGCCTGAGCATGCGCATGCGGGCCCGTCCCGCATGCCGGCTCCGCGAAACGGGCGGCCCTCGTCGCAGCCCGTTTTTCATTTTTACGTTCGCGCGGCTGTTGAAACCGTATGTTGAAACCGATAATCGGAACATATCGCGCGCTTTCAAGTTTCGCGTGCGCCGGCCGTTAATCCGCCTGAATCGGCGGCCGTACGCGGCACGCTGCACCCGCCACGCGGCAAAACCTTGCGCAGTAACGCTCTGCCCGATATTTGCAAGCCCGGGATTTCACGGTAATTTGACCCCGATCAACGGGTCGCAACATTTTCCGCGCACGCGAATGCGCGCGTTATACTCCGTTGAATCCGCGCCGCCCGATTCGTCGGATCGTCGAATCGCGGCAGATGCCGCCAATGAATGCATGATTTACCGGTATATCTGGTCGCGATTACAGATAATCGGTGTCCATTTTCTCCGCCGGGCGGGAAGAAGGCGCCGGAAGAGGGCCGCGCACCGGATCGCTGCCGACACGTCATACGAACAATCGCATCGGCCCGCCGCCTGGCGACGATGCCCATCGATCCACGGACCATGGCAGAAACCGACTACGCAATGCCCAGCGAATCCGGCCGGACAAGCCGTGTCGCCGCTCATCTGCGCCGGTTCCTGCTGCCGCACCTGATCTTCTATACGGGGCTGCTGATCGCGCTGCTCCTTCTGCTCCTGTGCGGAATCGTGCTGTACGAAGGCCGCATCGACGCGCGCGACCGCTCGCGCACGATGCAGCAGAACCTCGCGCTGATGGCGTCGTGGGACATCGAGCGCAACATCGAGATCTATTCGCTGTCGCTGCAGGCCGTCGTCGAAGGCGCGAACGACCCCGCGGTCATCGCGCTGCCGATGCCGCTGCGCCGCCAGGTGCTGTTCGACCGCGCGACGACGGCCAAGTACCTCGGCGGCATCTACGTGCTCGACGCAAAGGGCGACATCGCGGTCGACGGCAAGGGCGACGTGCCGCGCAAGGCCAACTTCGGCAACGAGCCGTACTTCACCGTGCATCGCGACCGGCCCGACGTCGGCCTGTACGTCAGCCCCCCGTACCATTCGCGGCTGCGCGACGGCTCGCCGAGCATCGCGCTCAGCCGGCGGATCACGAAGCCCGACGGGTCGTTCGGCGGCGTCGCGGTGATGTCGATCCGGCTCGAATATTTCCAGAACCTGTTCTCGCGCCTGTCGCTCGGCGACCGCGGCTCGGTCGCGCTGATCAACACGCGCGGCCTGATGCTCGCGCGCGAACCGTACGACCCGAAGATCGTCGGCCGCGACATCAGCCGCGCCAGCACGTTCAGGCATTTCATGACCGCCAGCGAAGGCAGCTTCGCCGACACCGCGACGATCGACGGCGTGCGGCGCCTGTACGTGTTCCGGCACCTCGATCACCTGCCGCTCATCGTCATGGTCGCGCGCTCGGAAGCGGACACCTACGCCGCGTGGTACGACCGTGCGATTCCGATCGGCTCCGCGATGGTCGCGCTCGCGATCGGCTTCGTCGGCCTGTCGCTGCTGCTCGACGTGCAGCTGCGCAAGCGCCATCGCGCGGAAACCGAGCTGCAGGCGCTCGCGCGCACCGATGGCCTCACGGGCCTCGACAACCGCCGGATGCTCGACGTCACGCTCGCGCGCGAATGGCGCCGCGCCGCGCGCTCGCAGCATGCGCTGTCGCTGCTGTTCATCGACGTCGATTACTTCAAGCGCTACAACGACACGCAGGGCCACCAGGCCGGCGACGATGCGCTCGCCGCGGTCGGCCATTGCATCGGCGGCTGCCTGCGCCGCCCGGCCGACTATGCGGCGCGCTACGGCGGCGAGGAGTTCGTCGTGGTGCTGCCCGACGTCGACACCGACGGCGCGGTGACGATCGCCGAGACGATCCGCACGGGCATCCTCGATCTCGGCATCCGGCACGACGCCGGCACGGCCGGCCGCCTGACGGTGAGCATCGGCGTGACGACGAGCTATCCCGAACTCGACGACAACATGCAAGCCGCGCTGAAGCTCGCCGACGATGCGCTGTATCGCGCGAAGGAAGGCGGGCGCAACCGCATCGTCGTACTGGCGGGCGCGTCCCCCGACAATCTCGAGTCGCGGCGGGCCTGAGCGCGCGTGCACCCGAGCCGTGGCGGGGTGGCCGCCTGGTCGCAGCCACCCACGTGCAAAATCGCCGACAATGTCGGCTCGATACGCCGCCCCGCGCGGCTGACGCGCCCGGCCGGTCCACGCCTGGCCGGCCGCACCTGGCCGGCCGCACCGGTTCGCGGCCGCTTCACACCACCATGAGACTCAAGGCAAAGATCTTCCTTCTGGCCATCGTGCCGTTCCTGCTCGCGATCGCCGGCATCGGCTTCGGCGTGCGCCAGCAGGCGACGTCGCTCGCGCGCACGCAGCACGCGACGATCCAGGCCGCGTACCTGTCGAGCAAGGAAGTCGAGCTGAAGCACTACGTCGAGCTCGCGACGAGCGCGATCATGCCGCTCTACGACGCGAGCGGCCGCA
The DNA here is from genome assembly GCF_900119325.1 of Burkholderia sp. NFPP32. NCBI lineage: Bacteria > Pseudomonadati > Pseudomonadota > Betaproteobacteria > Burkholderiales > Burkholderiaceae > Burkholderia > Burkholderia sp. NFPP32. The sequence goes on from NZ_FPJP01000010.1 coordinate 251,012, forward strand.
ATGCGCGCGACGACGCGCTGCTGCGCACGCAGGCGCTCGCGATGCTGCAGAAGATGGATTTCGGGCCCGACGGCTACTTCGTCGGGCCTGAATAATTCGTTTTGTGCGACGCTGGCTGTTATGTCGCGACGACGGTAGCCGTCGAGCGGTTGAGCAAAGCGATCAGAACAAGGGCGTAAAAAAGCCTCAGCTTCCTGAGGATCATTCTCAGGTTGTGGCCGGCGCCGCACAGCACCGCGTGCATCGCATCGCCGAGCGCGCCTTTGAGCCAGTTCCGATCAAGTTTGCCGTCCGCCTTCATGTGACCGATGGCAGGCTCGATCGCGCTTCGCCTGCGAATCATCGCGCGCAGCCCTCGCGTGATACCGCGCCGCAATCCCGGGTGGTAGATCTTCACGCCCTCGACGGCGACACCCTTGTAGCCGCGATCGACG
>NZ_FPJP01000050.1:0-10074 GCF_900119325.1 Burkholderia sp. NFPP32
CAGCCAAGATCCGAAGTCTCCTACATTCCCGGGAATTGGTAAGGACCTCCCCGATCGCCAGATCGGCACCGGTTGGTGCCATCATGGCTGTGCTACACAACCTTCAGCGAAGGGGGAAGTCATGGAAAAGATTACTCGCGTTGGCGTGGATCTGGCGAAGAATGTGATGCAAGTCCACGCGGTTGACGCTGCCGAACGTGTCGTCGTACGCAAGGCAATTGCCCGCGAACGGTTCGTGATCTGGTTTGCCAATCTTGAGCCGTGCCTGGTGGCCATGGAAGCGTGCAGCGCGGCGCACTATTGGGCGCGTAAGCTGCGCACGCTCGGACACGAAGTGCGGCTCATTCCACCGCAATTTGCGGCCCCCTATCGCAAGGGAGGTCCCCACGTGAAGAACGACGCACAGGATGCCGAAGCGATCTGTGAGGCCGCTAGCCGTCCACAGATGCGTTTCGTGCCGGTCAAGTCACCGGCCCAGCAAAGCGTGCTTGTACTTCACCGCATGCGGACCGGGTTTGTCGAGGAGCGTACCGCGCTGGTGAATCGCCTGCGCGGACTGCTTGCCGAGTTTGGTGTGTTTCTGTCGCAAGGCATCCGCACATTACACCAACACATCGTCGACCGTATCGAAGACGGCAGCAACGAACTCGCTGGTCCCGCACGCCAGGCCCTGATGCGTGGCTGGGCACAATGCCAGGCACTGGATGAGGAAATTGCGTGGCTTGACAAACAGATTGCCGAACACGCCGGTCATGATCCTCAGGCACAACGGTGCATGGACGTGTGCGGCGTGGGCCCTCTGACTGCCTCCGCCGCTGTTGCGACCGTCGTTGATGCGCGACAATTCAAAAACGGCCGGCAGATGGCTGCCTGGATCGGCACCGTACCTAAACAGAACAGCAGCGGCGGCAAACAGCGGCTCGGACGCATCACCAAGCAAGGCAACGACTATCTCCGAACCCTGCTGTTTCAGGGCGCGCGCTCAGCGGTTCTGACGGCACACCGACGTGACGACCGGCTCTCGTGCTGGATTGTCCAGCTCCAGGCGCGCGTCGGCTACTACAAGACGCTGGTCGCCGTCGCCAACAAGCATGCGCGTATTCTCTGGGCCGTGCTCGCGAAAGGCGAGAAATTCGATCCATCGCACGTGTGTATTGCTCCGCGCGCGGTGATTTGCGCAACAAACAGCTGATCCAGGCATCAACCAGGATCCACTATGCTCTCGAAGACGCAACAGGTAAAGGATAGCGACAGGTCAGACCGGCAGCGGGCGAACTCGATGAACCGTAAGGCGCCAAATCGCATCTATTCGCCGTCCCAGGGATGGAGTCCCGCTGCGCGGTTACTATCCGGGCCCGGGCGTAGCAACCACAGCGCCCAGCAAGGCCGTTTATAGGCATGCAGTCTGTCTCGCCGCCGTCCGCACCGCCAACGTCTCGAACGACACCGGAGCTTGACCAGTGACGCATTAAACCCGCTTGTCAAAACGGGGAGGTCCTTATAGGCGGTTCACTGAAAGGAGATGACGTCAAGTGCCGGCTTGCGTTGCCAGCACGCGCGGGGCAACGCCTGGCAGACCAGGTTCGTGTTGATCCGCTCGGACATCGACCAGCCGACGATGCGCCGGCTGGCCAGATCCAGGATCGCTGCCAGATACAACCAGCCCTCGTCGGTCCTGACGAACGTGATGTCGCTTACCCATGCCTGATTGGGCCGCCAGCCGTCGAAACGCCGATCAAGCAGATTCGGCGCCACTGGCAGGTGATGTGTCGAATCTGTGGTTACCCGATACGGGCGCTTGTAGACCGAGCGCAGTCCCCGACGTTGCCGGCTGCGGCGCACGCGCTCGGCGCTCGCCGGGTGGCCCTGAGAACGCAATTGCCGCACGATGCGAGGACGGCCATAGCTGCCACGGCTGGCGCGGTGAATGGCGGCAACCTCGGCGTCCAGCAAGGCATTGGCCTGAGCCCGCCGGCTTGGCTCACGGCCACGCCATTGGCAATAGCCGCTGCGCGACACACACAGAACTCGGCACAGTCGGCTGACGCTGTAGCGATCGCGATGCTGATCGATCCATGCATACCTCATCGCGACCCCTTCGCGAAGTATGCCGTCGCCTTTTGAAGGATCTCGATGTCCAGCTTCGCGCTGGCCAGTTACTTGCGCAGCCTGCTGACCTCGGCCTCCAGATCGTTGACCGGGCGACGGCTGGACGCCGGCGTGCGGGCAGCCAGCCCTGTCGCCGTGTCCGTGTTGCCGCTGCGATGATCACGGCACCAATTCCCCCAGTGTGGCCACCGGCACGCCTAGCCTACGAGCGGCCTCATGCTGACCGACGCTCTCGGCCAGCCGTACCGTCTCCATCTTGAATTCCGGCGTGTGTTGCCTTCTCGGTACCCGTTTCTCTGACATGCTTCCCTCCGTACACACAAAAAGTCATCAAACTTCTTGCTGTACGTGGAATCGAGGCAGGGTCAGTTCGAGAAAAACTGGTTCGCCGCTCAACAGGGGCGAGCTGCATAAATCTCTCAGCTATGGGATTCGCGAAACAGGGGCAAGGTCAGACTTCGGTCTGGGCCACTACGAAGGGCGCGGCTGGCGAGGATTTCATCGTCACGCCAGCTTGAGCATTGCCGCTTACGGCTTCTTGATGGCCGAACGCCGCATCGCAGAACAGTCCGGCAACAGTAAGAAAACTTCGTCGCACAAGTGCCTGCCATTCCCTCAGATTACCTCCTGCGCGGCAGTCCTTCGCGCGCAGCGTCACGTTCCCATTCAATCACGAGCCTACGGCATAGCTTGAGCTACCATTTGCTTGCTCGACTTGGCCAGTGTCCATGCGGCGGACGCGCCAGCGAAGTATTCCGTGTGTGACACAGTAAGAGTAGCGTATCAATGGACATGCCGATTTGACGTGGTGCCGGTACCGCCCGGCAAGCCGGGTATTCGATCGGTCTCGCGGCATCGGGTATACCATTCACTGGAGGAGCGCGTGTCAGGCCGAAACGCGGTTGTGGCCATGCCGTCGGTGGACGGCACCGACCGCGCGGCGCCGTCCACCGGCTGCTAAATCCAGCTCGCGCTGCTCGTCTGCGCGTCCGGCGCAGTCGGTGTGCAGTATGCGAGTGCGCCGTCGTATGCGGCGCTGCTCGTGATCTTCCGCGGCTTGGGCGTTGACGTTCTGGGTGTCCGTCATCAAGCGCGTGAAGACGATCGTGTGGCTGGCGAACGGCTGCACCCGCAGATGGGCGAGCAGCCCGTCGACGTGAAGGATCTCGCCCCGGCGAAGGGGTAGGCAATTGCGCACGCGAACGGACTGGGCGGACCGCATGTCGCCCGGCTTGGTGCCATCGTGCAATGTCTGGATGACTAAAAAAAAGACCGCCGAAGCCGGCGGTCATAAAAAGGGATACAGATAGATACAATGTGTTGGGGGCACACTGCAGGAACAATTATGCGCAGCGAGGGTAGGCAGAACAATGAGACGGACACGGAATCTGAATCGGACCAGTCCCAAACGCACAGCGTTCTGCAGCGCGTTGCGCGTTTCGGTCCAGGACGATTGCGTGCCGAACCAGTCAGATGAAAGCCACGCGCAATTCGTACTGGCATGATTTTTTGGCCGTCGCGTGCAACCTAGAATGCCTGCTGACATTCTAGGCCAGGAACACACGCATGCGATAAAGCCCGTGCGTATCGATCGGTGATGCGATCGGCCGGCCACCTTTCCGGACGCCCCACTGATCATGAACCTGTTTGCGTACTCGAAGACGGAGACGGCGCGCGCGTTGTTTGCGACCCGCGCGCATCGTTTCCGGGCTGCATTGACCGTTACCGCCGCGTTTGCGGCGCTACTGATTGTGAGCATGAACGCTTATGCCAGCGCGCCTTATTGCAACGGCCTGCTGCCCGCCTACAAGACGCCGGCCGACGCGCATCGGGTCGCGTTTGCGCATAGCCAGTCGGCCAGCGCGATGCCGAAGCAGGTCGACGCTGCGCCGCCGCAGCTGCGCCCGCCGCTTCGGATGATCCGCGCGACATCGTCATTCGGCGGTCGCATGCACCCAATCCGCGGAAGCTGGCACGAACACAACGGTATCGATCTTGCCGCGCCGACGGGCACGCCCGTTTACGCGGCTGCGGCCGGCGTCGTGTCGCGCATCGCGACGCATCGGAGCTACGGCAAGTATGTCGTGGTCGACCACGGCGCATCGCTGGAAACTCACTATGCTCACCTGTCCGCGTTCGGCGCGGACCTGCGCGTCGGCCGGCGCATCGCGGCGGGGGGCTATGTGGGCGCTGTCGGGCAGACGGGCTCGGCCACGGGTCCTCATCTTCATTTCGAGGTGCGGCGGCATGGCAAGCCGCTCGATCCGGTGATCGTGACGGCCGGGCTGGGTGGTCGGCTGATCGCACGCGCGGAGACGGTCGCGCGTGTCGAGACGGTCAGGCAATGCTGAATCGAACAGCCAAACAGCAGTCAAAAAAGAGCTGCCCGGAAACCTGGCGGCAAAGAGGGGAGATCGACCAGTGACGGCGCGCGAACGCGTCCGGGCCCCGCCAATGTTTCATCTTCCATCGCCCGGAGGAATGGGATGGCAAGCCGATGAACACCGGACAAGTACGTGGAAGTTTGGTGGGCCCCCCGTGAGTCGAACACGGCACCAATGGAGTAGGATGGGTAGCCAGCCCCTTGCGACGCGAAGATGCTGACTCTACGCTCCTCAGGATACCAACTACCTTCCTCCGAACGCAACGTGCAAGTTTCCAAGCATTACGCTCTCCAGCAAGGCGCGTTTTTGCCCTACGTATGTTGACCTATCTCGCCGCTGTGATGGGATCATGCAGATCGGATAGTTTGAGGCCATCGTATTCCCCTTTATGAATTCTTGTATGACACGGGGAACACACCGGGATCTGCTTTCGGTTCAGGGTCGCCATCAGACGCGAGAACCCCTGAACGGTGGTTCCCATCTTCCGAACGTGGCGAATGTGGTGCATTGCCACTCTGTCGTCGGAGCCACAAATGACGCAACTCGACCCCAGCTTGCTGCGGGTTCTCAATCGTTGATTTCGTTGGAACACGTGGTCCGGTGAGGGCACTTCCCCCACTTTGAATCGGGTAGGGTTGCGCGTCCAGTCCGAGACCGTAGGGAAGGTCGTAGCCGATGACTTCCCAGCGTGTGTTTTCTTTATCGTCAACCGATCTCCGCACTTGAGGAAGATCCGTCTTACCGAAGTCCTGTGCTTCCCAGCCAAGGTCTTCGCTGCCGAGTATTTCAGGATGTATTCGATCCTGCGCAGATCAGCGTAGTTGTCTGCGAAACTGTAGTAGTTAACCAGTCCTCTCAGCACCGCTCCTGCCATAGCGACGATTTGGTCATCGTCGAGGGCAATCCAAGCGCTTTTGGCGATGGGTGATCCGCCCTTGTCGCAGAACCCTCTGGAGTTCAGTCGTGCCACCAGTTTGTCGCAGGGGGCGCGCATCTGAGGCAACCATCCCGTAACCCGCTTCTGGTAACTGCGCCCATTTTTATCAGTTATGCGAACAATTTTCTGAGCATCACAACCCACCTTGATCCGGGTTCCAAAGAAGAAAGCTTCTTCGTCCTTGGCATGCCTGATGTGGGTTTTTTCCATATTAAGGGTTAGTCCGAGCTTACCCGTCATGAAGGATTTCACTTCGTCACGGATTTGTACGGCAAGATGTTTCGGGCCGTTGATTCCTACGCACCAGTCGTCGGCATACCGCACATACTTCACTCGAGTAAACGACCCATCATTCCGTGTCGTGCTCGAGCGCTTCTGAGCGGACAGCAGTGCTTTCAACTCCGCGACCACTTCTTTCCGTCCTTCAGCATTTGACGAACTAGCGCTCAGTTTCGAGCGCACCTTCTCTATTTGCTTCTGACGATAGTTGTACTCGGTCGTGGTCCGTCTCCTATCACCCACCTCGTGCCGTGCCATCAGGTCCGACACGAACATGTCGAGTTCGTGCAGGAAGATGTTGCATAAGATTGGGGAAACAATAGATCCTTGTGGTGTACCGACGAGACTTTCCACGGGTCTTTTGAACTCGTAGTAGCCAGCCGTCAGCGCCTTTCTGATCAGGCTCAGGAATCTTTCGTCTTTGATTCGGTGACGGAGGATGCGGATCAGAATATCGTGGTCAATACAGTCGAAGGCGGCTTTGACGTCGCCTTCGATGACCCACGTTACCCCGCTCCAGTGAGTGCGGATAGACTTTAGCGCCGTGTGGCAGCCGCGGTTGGATCGGAACCCATGACTATCGTCGCTGAAACTGCTTCCATGAGGACTGTCGTACACCGCCTCAAGGATCATTCGCACGACCTCTTGTACGATTTTGTCTCGTGGAGGGGCAATACCCAGCGGACGAGTTTTTCCGTTGGCTTTCGGGATGTGGACACGCCGCGTGCGCGCGAGAACCGGAACGACTCGTTCCTCAGTTGCGCGACGATATTCTCAATAGTCTTCGTTGAGAACTCGTCGAGCGTCGTCCCGTCAGCCCCTGGGGTCATGTTTCCGGGGACGCTCTTCAGCTTTTCGTACGCCACGACGAAGAGGTCGTGCTTGTACATCAGCCTGTACAGGTCGCCGTTGATCCAACCAGGTTTGGGTTCAACCTACGTAGTGTTTCCAGGCGTTCCAAGTCCTTGCTGCTCATCCGAGCAAACTTTTCACTTTCCTGAGAACATCCTTGCATCTTCGCTTCCCCTTACCCCGCGTTACCGGGGCAGCATAGGGCGTACTTTGGTGGGCCTTGCAGGGCTCGAACCTGCGACCAAAGAATTATGAGTTCTCTGCTCTAACCGACTGAGCTAAAGGCCCAACATTTCTTCCACAACGGGTACTACCGAATAGTCCGTTGCCGGAGCAGGCTGCCATGTTGCCACGGCTTTACCGCTCCTGCCTAGAGTTGCATGTCTCAACCCAGACTTTTAGGGATTACTCCCCGTAGGCAATCCCATGGTTAGTGCGCTCTCGTGCTCCAGTTTTAGGTGTCCAACTCATCCTTTTCGTCCCTACTTGGGCGTCGGTCGGCGGAGAAGCTTGGAGGGCATTCATAACCGCTGCTCTCCATGCGCCGAAACGGTCGTAAATATGCGTGACCGCCGGTTGCCGTGATACCCCGATCGGATTTGGCTTCTGGCAATACAGCCTTCACCATGACTGGCCTAACTGACAGACCTATCGAGCTTGTATATTTTGCTCTCATCTGCCTTTTGGGCGGCATGCTGCTGTCCCCTCAAGGTTTCCCCCTCAGGTATCCCGCAGTGTTCCCACTGAGGTAAGCCGCTGTTTTACCCACAACGCTTCAGTGGGGTGATACTGCTATCACAACGAGAGTGCACCCTATCCATGGCGCACTTATGAGTCCACTGCTCTAACCAGCATGAGCTAGAGGCCCGTCGCGATGCGCGCTGGACCGGGCGTTTCCCGGAGCGACATGCGATATGCGGAGTATGCGGCTTCGCCGGACTGCCGAACATGGGACGGGTTCATCACGCGGTCGGTCCAATCCGAAATTCGGCCTGCCCGGCGCACCGACACCCGGCCCGCCCCCTTGCTGCGCCCGTGGTACCGACGTCCCGATCCTGCCCCCGAATTGCGCTTCCATGCCGGGTAATTCCTCCCGCCGACACCGTCCGACAATGGGATTCAGCATCGATTCGAGCACGTCCGCGCCGTCTTCGGACGAGGTGCTCGAAGCGCTTGAAGTCGCACGCAAGGATCACCCGGGGCTGCCGGTGATCGCGAATACGGCCGCGACGGAAGTGGCGGATCTTGCCGCATGTAAGCGGGGCAGAGTCGGTCAATACTATGCGGAAGCCGCTCTCCATGGCCACGCTCGATCGTGCGATTCGGCAACATGTCGATCCGGCGCGTCGTGCGACACGCGCTGGGACGGCAGAGGCGGGCGAAATTGTGTCGTTGTCAGCTGACCGCATTGCGACACTCGCACGCGAATCGACATGCTTGCTGCTCAGAATGAGCCGCGGCGTCGGCGAGCGGTTGTTCGACGGCATACGTGCCGATGCGCATGCAACGAAAGGGGCCTTCGCGATGATCGGCGAATGGGCCGTCGTCGAACTGTGCCGGGAAGTCGAGCGGCTGGCACGGGAAGGCGATGCGGTGCCGATTGCGGAGGGGTTCGTCCGGCTTGAGGAGATCGCTGATGCGGTGTTGAGGTCAATGGGCAGCGTGTCCTTCGCTGGAGATGTCGCTCCTGGCAATGACGGGCAATGAGGATTGGCGATCGAGCTTCGGACTTCGACGATTGAAAAGCATGCCAGTCCGATTGCTCGTCGTGAAGAAGGGCGAAAGAATTCCGCACGATACGTCAATTCAATTCGCGGTACGGCTTCCATACGGAGGAAGGCTCATGTGCGCTACACCAACGAGGATTGTGATTGCCGATTGCCAGCCTGTGGTGATTTCCGGGGTGGCGTATGAACTGCGGCGGGAACCGAATATAGAGATCGTCGGCACGACGCGGAGCCGGGAGGGCTTGGCAGAGGCACTGGAGCGAGGCGATTGCGATGTGATCATCTCCGATCTGATGCCCTTACCAGACAGTGGCGATCACTGCGCCGGCATCACAATGCTGGCGTCGTTGCAGAGCCAGCATCCGGATATCGGCCTAGTTATTTTCACGATGATCGACAACCCCGGTGTGATTGCGTCTCTACTGGCGCAGCGAATTTCGTGCGTGTTCAGCAAGCGGGATGATCTCGACAAGATGCCGGAGGCGATTCGGGTGGCGAGGGCGAGGGGGGGGTATTTGTCGCCTGCGATTGCTTCGATCATTCGAAGGAACGAGACGGACGGGGCATCGTCGGGCGATTTTCAGGCATTGACGCCACGAGAGTTGGAAGTCACGCGGCTGTTCGTATCCGGCATGACGATCAACGAGATCGCTGCGCGTTTGAATCGACGAAAGCAAACGGTCAGTGCGCAAAAGCACAACGCGATGCGCAAGCTCGGGATCGGGCGGGACGTGGATTTAATCAGATATGCGATTGATATGAGGTTATTCTGATCGATAGTTGGACAGGCATGCGGAGCCTGTGGTCCTTCTGGTCAATCTGCCGACAACTGATTCGAGGCGTTAAACGACTCTTTCCGATGCGGATGCATGCGCGCGCGTTATCTCGGTCCGTCTGGGGCTCGAAATGCGAAATTGAGGCATGATGCGTTGCAATACTGAGGTCAGTTGGGCACGCAGGGCAATCGACCGTTGCGGTGAGCCTGCGGTGGCGACGGAAGGCGCGGGCCGCCCGGTGTCATATCGACTGTATCTGCCGTGTGGATGGCACGACGAACTGACGCGCGCCGTTCGTGCGGACACAGAGTGCCGGAGGTAGTGGAGCGGTTGCGGTCCCCCATGCTGGCGGGAAGGGGTATGTCCGACTGGCGCAAACGCCCGGAGTCTGGCGCAAGCTGGATGAGTTGGGGCGTTGTCGATTGAGAGCCTTGCAACTCAAGCACTGGAAACGCGGCACGACCATGCTCCGGGAACTGAGGGCGCTCGGCGTGCCATATCGATGTGGCGCGGCGCACTGCGGCGAATGCTTGCTTCTGGTGGCGCAACAGCGGACAGATGCTCAACTACGGGGATCACGGTCGCGTGATGCGACGGTCTGGACGTTCCCCGTCTCTCCTAATCTCAACTTCTCGCACCGCGCGGTGCGGAACCGCATGCCGGGTGGTGTGCCAGGGGCATAGCCATTGAGCTAGCGCCTATGCCGATTGTTCGTGGCCGATGCACGGTGAGCGTGGTGCGGAACTTGTGGAAGAGGCGGCTTCCGTGCGCCATATAGCGCGGGAACGCGCATATCGCCGCGACTTTCGGTCGGGAATCTGACTAATCAAATTGCCGGTGCGGTTCCCCTGTCGATACGATCGCGATGCACGAATGGCTCGCCGCCAGGCGAATGGACAAATCTTCGGTTCACGTTATTGGAGAACATCACATGGGCGTACGCGACATCACTGGGCGATCGGCATTGCTGCAGGCTGAGATAGCCGAGTCGGATATCAAGGACACGCAAC